>DBMM01000077.1:0-4907 GCA_002298925.1 Geobacter sp. UBA698
CTTTGCGGGTGGTCATGACTATTTGAGGTGATTCGCATTGAAGAAATCAGAAGAACCATCATTCCCCGGCGGATCTAGAGGACGTGTCAATCGCGCTGGGGTCAATATTCGCTCTGGAACAGCCAATTACGATGATTTACAGGTGGTGGATACTTGGCGAGCAGCTCACAGGGCGGTACTTAACACTTTTCAAGCTATCCTACGAATGAGAACACGAGGGAAAAAAATCGTAGTCGCTCAGCGTCATAAGCGGAAAAGTACGATTTTCGACAAACTCCGTCGTTTCCCGCAAATGGAACTTGCACGCATGGATGATATTGCCGGATGTCGATTGATCTTTGAAGATTTAGATCAACTTTACATATTCCGTCGTCAAGTTCACAAAGCTAATTTTAAACATAAACGTCGGAACGAAGTTGACAAATACGACTACATTAAGAATCCAAAGCCGACAGGATACCGCGGAATTCACGATGTCTATATATACGATGTCAACTCAAATGCAGGGAAACCATACAAGGGACTTTTTGTTGAAATTCAGTATCGTACGATCGTCCAACATGCTTGGGCGACAGCGGTTGAGGTGATTGGATTCATCACGGAAAGTCAGCCAAAATTCCAACAAGGAGATAGGCGATACGAAGAAGCGATGGCTTTGGCCAGTGAAATTCTTGCACGTGCCTTCGAAGATTCCATTGGACCACTTCCAGAAGTGCACAGTGAGGATATAGTTGCGCAGTTTTTACACCTTGATGAAGAATTAGGGCTTATGAAGTTGTTACGGGGGCTTAACGCTGCTGATAGTGCTGTAAGTGCTAATCGTAACGTAATATTGGTCTTTTCAGAAAAAAACGGCTTGGAGATTAAAACCTATAGAGATGCAACTGACGCCTTGCGTGCTCTGTTTGAGCTTGAGCAGGAAAACACAGGTAGTGATTTAGTTCTAGTTCGAGCGGACACTTCAGATGACGTTAGGATTGCATTCAAAAACTATTTTTCAGACGCACGAGACTTCATTCGATTAATCGAAGATGGATGTAGAAAATTGTCCGGTAAAAAGGTAATCCGTGCCTCCGACATAAAGGGCTTAGACTAGAATGTAATTAATCACATGACCAACCATCGACACGACCGCCCAAAAAAACCGGCGGTAAGCCTCATTACCGTTGGACTAAGTCCATGACTAAAACCAACATTTAGAAGATAAAAAAAATTAAAGGGGCGACTATGCGTTTATTAAGAGGATTGGCTATCTTGACGCTTTTTGTAATGCTGATTGGATGCAGCGGAAACAACAAGGTCGTTATGGAAAATTACAGAAAAAACTATTCCGTCGAGGTCGTAGGGGTATCTGATGCCGCTATTTCTGACGGCTTGCCGGAAGGGGTAAATGTAATTAACGTGTCCAAGTCTATCCTTAACGATGTGGTTGGTGATCTAGCGAACAAAGCTCTAACAAAGAACGGTAACAAAAACAGGTTTAAGGTGAAATACAGCATCTCGTATTTTGGCCACAAGTGGAAGGGCGGTATCAAGGTAAAGTACATAATTGGATACAACATTCAGCTAATCGATGAGAGTACCGGAAACGTCATAGCTTCCGAGAAGAATGACAAGGACGATACAGAATTGCTGAAAGTGATAGAGGATGTCTCCGATAATATCGTTAACTTTGCAACTAATAACATTAAGTGATCGGGAGTTTCGAGTGGTCTGCCCTTGATAAGTGGAATAATAATCTGAAAATACGATTCCCAACAACACCGTTGGACGCCGACCGGACGGAAAGGCTGCCCGGATGGGTCAACGGCGTAGCCGTTCAATGGAGGTCATATGGACTTCGATGAAGACAAGATAGACGATTACACCTTGGCGCTTCTTTACCTGGTGACCCATGAACGGCATGAAGGATTTGGTTCACGGGCATGGAAGGGTTTTGACTGGGATACGCTGAACAGGCTCCATGAAAAGGGTTACATATCAAACCCAGTGGGCAAGGCAAAATCGGTCGGTATGAGCGAGGAAGGTTTTCTCAGGGCCAAGGATCTTTTTGAGCGACATTTCACTAAAAAAGCAACCGTCTTGCCATTTCCAAAACTTGCTGCCAATGCAAAGAGGCGCTGGGATCAGATCCCTGAAAGAGCAAAAAAAGAAATCATGGACAATGTTTGGTGTGGAAACTGTCTGACCAGTACATCCATGCAATTACGAGAGGGCAAAATGTCAGGCCGCTCTCTTATTTTACAGGGCTTTACGGGACGCTGCTTGTTATTTTTCAATTGAAACAATTAGCAAAATAACAAGCAGCGTTCCTCTGGGGCTATTCTGCTCCGGAACAGGTAGCATATTTACGATCAGTCGTTGCAGGTCACATGAGATACTATGGCGTGCCCATGAACAGCGCGGCTATCGGGGCTTTCAGAGAAAGGATATGCCGACTGTGGTTCACCGGCCGAGCCGTTGGACAAAACCACAGATAATTATATAGTCCTATTATATCAAATACGCTATACTGCAACCATGATTTGGACAATCACCTATTACAACGATTCAGTACAAGAAGAAATCCTTGCTATGCCGGCAGGTTTTCTTGGCCGCTATCTACGTTACACAGACAGGATGGAGGTATATGGTCCAGACCTCGGTATGCCTCATACCCGCGCCATGGGTGAAGGATTGTTTGAATTGCGCCTGAAATCTGCAGAAGGAATAGCGCGGGTTTTCTACTTTACAATGGTTGGTGGAAAGATCTTGATATTACACCAATTTACCAAGAAAACTGACAAGACACCTCCAAGAGAACTTGAAACAGCACGACGGAGAATGAAGGAGTATAAAAATGCTAACTCACAAAGAACTTAAAGCTCGCGCCCTTGAGCGCGCGGATGTAAATGCTGAATACGATCGACTTGATGAAGAGTTTCAATTCATCGACGAATTTCTCAAAGCTCGCACCGCTGCAGGTGTTACTCAGGCTGAGATTGCAGAGCGTATCGGGACAACACAGTCCGCTGTTGCCCGTCTCGAATCAGGGCGTGGGAAACATTCTCCTTCAATTGCGACACTAGAAAAATACGCACATGCTCTGGGATGTCGTTTGGAATTGCGATTAGTAAATGAGATGCCATCCCGAAAAGAGGACGGTCGAACAACGCGCCCAACCGGACGCGCTAAAAAACTGGGCGCCGGTTAGCGCAAAACCGCACGTCTGCGCCTGGCATGCCATATGTATCGGACGGAATCCGTGAGGTAGGGGCGGGTGCTTATTGGACACCAGGGATGGAAGTCAACAACGGAACATGCTGACAGGCAATGAAGACATTGCCAGACAGATAGCTTTCGATATATCTAAAAAATATTATTTTGAGTTTGAAAAGCTTCATAACACACTGCTATCATTGCAAAAAGAAAATGTATGACACTTCTATTCGGACTGAAAGAAAAAACCATTCAGCAGATCTGTGACGTATTTGCCAATTACCCGCAAGTTGAAAAGGCCATTCTCTATGGCTCTCGTGCAAAAGGGAATTATAAAAACGGATCAGATATCGATTTAACGTTGTGTGGTGGAGCCGACTTGACGATCAATATCCTCTACAAAATTTTGGATGAACTGGATGACCTGCTCCTGCCCTACACGATAGATCTTTCAATTTTCACGCAGATAAGCAACCTGGAAGTTATTGAGCATATTCGTAGTGTGGGCGTCACTTTTTACGAAGCACAAATTTAGAACCAACATGAATCCGGGCTGCGTTGATTTTACACCATAATCAGGAGGTCACTTCTCCCATGAGTTACTACGGATTTGCACCCTATGTGCCGGTAGCCGAGCGGCGGGCCAAGGCGCAGAAGCAACTTGAAAAGATGAAAAAGAAGAGGTTGAATGTGCAGCCGGTGCAGCTGTCCGGGCGCAAGATCGCCGATTCCTTCTGGGGCAAGGGGTGGTGCGACCATATGGAGTCTTTCAGCGATTATGCCAACCGCCTGCCACGTGGTCGCACCTACGTCAGAAACGGTTCGGTCTGCCATCTGGAGATCCAGGACGGTGTCATCAAGGCCATTGTCAGCGGATCGGTCTTGTATAACGTCTCCATCACCATCTCACCGCTGGTGAAAAAGAAATGGGATGCCGTTAAGTCGGCCTGCACCGGCCGGATCGGATCGTTGATCGATCTGCTGCGCGGGAGGCTCGACCGTGGTGTAATGGAGGTGGTTGCGCACCGTAAAGACGGACTTTTCCCGTTGCCGGGCGAAATGAAATTCGACTGCGACTGCCCGGACTGGGCCGGCATGTGCAAGCATGTGGCGGCGGTGCTGTATGGCGTGGGTGCGCGTCTGGATCACTCCCCCGGAGATGCTGTTCCTGTTGCGCGGGGTAAATCATGAGGAACTGGTTGATGTCTCGGTAGCTGTTACGGGTGCCGCCAAATCCGGTACATCTCGCCGAAGGATCGCCGCAACCGGTCTTAGCGATGTGTTCGGGATCGATATGGCTGAAACGGGTATTGCAGCTGTTGAAGCACCGGTCGTCAGCCAGGTGAAAACATCAAAAGAGACTGTCAAACCGAAGACTTCCGTAAAAGCTGGTGAAATAACAGTTTCTCCACCGAAAAAGGTGCATAAAAAAACATCGACAGCCACATCAACTAAAAGTAATAAATTACCTGAAATTGCTCACTTTCCAGATGCGATTACCGGCAGTATCATCCACGCCTGGCGGACATCCATGAACGAGACCCAGGCTGTTTTTGCCGACCGTCTGGGGATCTCGTCTGCTTGCATTTCACAATGGGAAAAGAAGGGTAATCATGCTATTGGAATACAAGCCCGTACACTATCGGCGTTGCGCAGGGCATGGGAGATGACACACTGATGACGGACCTAATTCCATTTCCATATCAAAG
>DBMM01000077.1:4927-25905 GCA_002298925.1 Geobacter sp. UBA698
CTCTGATCTGAAATTGGAATAACATCATGACAACGTATCTTGTAAAACGCCTCATTATGCTGATCCCGCTGATGATCGGCATAACCCTGATTACCTTTGCCGTGATCCATCTGGCACCCGGCGAGCCGGTGGAGATGCAGATGGCCATGAATCCCAAGGTCGGCAAGGAAGCCCGTGATCGGCTGAAGAAATTCTACGGCCTCGATCAGCCGCTGCACACCCAGTATTTCAACTGGGTCGGCAAGCTGGTCCGTCTTGATCTGGGACGCTCCTTTTCCTCCGATGGTCGCCCGGTCAGGGACAAGATCAAGGAACGTCTGCCGGTGACCATTTCCCTGAACGTCATCGCCCTGCTGCTGGAATTCGGCCTGGCCATTCCGATCGGCATTCTGGCCGCCACCCACCGTGACAGCTGGCTGGACAAGGGGATTACGGTCTTCGTGTTCCTCGGTTTTGCCGTACCCACCTTCTGGCTGGCGCTGCTGCTGATGTACTTTCTGGGCGTCAAGTTCAACTGGCTGCCGATCTCGGGCCTGCATACCCTGGGGAGCGACAGCTACGGAACCGTTCGCTACCTGTGGGACCTGGCCAAACATCTGATCATGCCGGTCATGGTGGCTTCCTTCGGCAGCCTGGCCGGCCTGTCGCGCTACATGCGTTCCTCCATGCTGAATGTGATCGGCCAGGATTACATCACTACTGCCCGTGCCAAGGGACTTTCCGAGCGGGTGGTGATCTACAAGCATGCCCTGCGCAATGCTCTGCTGCCGTTGATTACCCTGGCCGGCTTCTCGATTCCCGGCCTGATCGGCGGCAGTGTCATCTTCGAGACCATCTACGCCATCCCCGGCATGGGCCAGCTCTTCTACCAGGGGGTCATGTCCCGTGACTATCCGGTGGTGATGGGCATCCTGGTGATCGGCGCCTTCCTGACCCTGATCGGCAACCTGATCGCGGACATCAGCTATGCCCTGGCCGATCCCCGCATACGACAGGGGGCGTAAGATATTTCATGGCCGGTTATAAATCCTCATATTTCTACGTTGTCTTCTGGCAGAATCTCAAGCGCAACCGTCTGGCCCTGGCCGGGGGCTGCGTCGTGGCGCTGCTGTTTGTCGTTTCGCTGCTGGCGCCTCTGGTCGCTCCCAGCGACCCCAATGCCATCAATGCCTGGCAGGTGCTGTCGCCCCCCTCATGGCAGCACTGGTTCGGCACCGATGAGCTGGGGCGGGATGTCTTCAGCCGCGTGCTGTATGGTGCCCGTATTTCGCTTAAGGTCGGTTTCGTGGCCGTGGGCATCGCCGTATCCATCGGCACCGTGGTGGGGCTTGTCTCCGGTTACTACAGCGGGGTCATCGATACGGTCCTGATGCGGCTGGTGGACATCATGCTCTGCTTTCCGGCCTTCTTCCTAATTCTGGCGGTGATTACCTTTCTGGAGCCTTCCATCTGGTACATCATGATGGTGATCGGCCTGACCGGCTGGATGGGAGTGGCCCGGCTGGTGCGGGCCGAGACGCTCTCCATCCGCGAGATGGATTACATCACCGCTGCCCGCTGCATCGGCTGTTCCGACCGCCGCATCATCTTCCGTCATATCCTGCCCAATGCCATGTCGCCGGTACTGGTATCGGCCAGCCTGGGCGTGGCCGGTGCCATCCTGACCGAATCGGCCTTGTCCTTTCTCGGCATCGGCGTCCAGCCCCCCACCCCCAGTTGGGGCAACATCCTCACCTCTGGCAAGGATTACATCGAATTTGCCTGGTGGCTGTCCCTGTTTCCCGGTCTGGCCATCCTGGTGACGGTGCTGGCCTATAACCTGCTGGGTGAAGGCATCCGCGACGCCCTTGACCCGCGGGTAAAGCACTGATGAAGGTGGATCCGCGACGCATCCACCAGCTCAACGGGATTGAAGCGAAGACCGGAGCGGTGGTTTACTGGATGAGCCGCGACCAGCGGGTGGCCGACAACTGGGCCCTGCTGTATGCCCAGCAGCTCGCTCTTGAGCTGCAAACACCCCTGGCGGTTGTTTTTACCCTGGCGCCGGCTTTTCTGGACGCAACCCTACGGCAGTACGGCTTCATGCTGCGCGGCCTGCAGCAGCTGTCACAGCGACTGGCAGCGCTCAATATCCCCTTTTTCCTGCTGCGGGGCGAGCCGGTTGAGCAGGTCTGTCGCTTTATCCGGGAAAAGCGCGTCAGTGCGGTTGTGACCGACTTTGATCCGCTGCGCATCAAGCGCACCTGGCGGGAACAGGCGGCTCTGCGCTCCGAAGTGGCGTTTCACGAGGTGGACGCCCACAACATCGTGCCCTGCCGTATCGCTTCGACCAAGCAGGAATACGGTGCCTATACCCTGCGCCCAAAAATCCGGCGACTGCTGCCGGAGTTTCTGGTCGACTTCCCGCCCGCCAGATGTCATCCCCATGACTGGCCGTCAGCTGCCGAACCCTTTGATCCCGATGACCTGCTTAACAGTCTGCAGCTTGACCGCAGCGTGGCGGAAGTCAGCCGGCTCACGCCGGGTGAAGCGGCCGGCTGCGAGCTGCTGCTGGAGTTCATCGAAAACGGCCTGGACAGCTATGAGGCCCGGCGCAACGATCCCTGCCGGGAGGGCCAGTCCGGATTGTCGCCCTATCTGCATTTCGGCCAGCTTTCCGCGCAGCGGGTGGCGCTGGAAGCCGCCCGGGCCGCGGGAGGAACCGTCTCGAGTGATGCCTTTCTGGAAGAACTGATCGTGCGGCGGGAGCTTGCGGATAATTTCTGCTGGTACAACTCTGACTATGACCGGGTGGCCGGATTCCCGGATTGGGCGCTGCGGACGATTGCTGAGCATCGTCACGACCGGCGGGAATACCTGTACTCCCGGGAGCAGTTCGAGCGGGCCGCTACCCATGATCCGCTCTGGAACGCGGCCCAGCGGGAGATGGTGACTACCGGCCGGATGCATGGCTACCTGCGCATGTACTGGGCCAAAAAGATCCTGGAGTGGAGCGAGTCGCCGGAAGAGGCCATGGAGATTGCCATCCGGCTCAACGACCGCTACCAGCTGGACGGCCGCGATCCCAACGGCTATGCCGGCATCGCCTGGAGCATCGGCGGGGTCCATGACCGGGCCTGGGGCGAGCGGCCGCTGTTCGGCAAGATCCGCTATATGAACGACAAGGGATGCCGGCGGAAATTCGATGTGGCCGGGTATATTGGCAGGCACACTGAGCGAAATGGAAGCTGACGGGAGCTGGTTTTGAACAATCTGAATCGAGGCGAAAGATGACAACGCGACGTGCGACTCCACCGGCGGAAGAAGATTCCGGCAAATACTCCATTCGTGCCATTACAAGAGCAATTGACGTCTTGAATGTCTTCTCGCGAGATAAAAACAAATTCTCGCTGGATGAGATAACCCGGGAGACCGGGCTTTCAAAGCCGACTACCTTCAGAATTCTTTCGACGCTGCAGCATTGCAAGTACGTCGTACTCGATCCGGTCGAAGGGCGCTACCGGTTGGGCTCGGTGTTCCTGTCGCTCGGTGCGGCGGCACTCGGTTCGGTCAGTCTCAAGGGAATCGCAAAGCCGCACCTGACCAGCCTCAGGGATGAATTGCAAACCACCGTCCTGGTCGGTACCATCATGGACGATATGCTGGTTTACCTCGACAAGGTCGAGTGCGCCGGTCCGGTTCGTATCGCCGCCGACATCGGTCTCAGGCGCGACCCGCCTAATTTCGGCATGCTCGGAATGACACTCATGGCGTTTTTGGAAGGCGGTGAGGTGCAACGGCTGCTTGGCCGCTCGCCCCTCAAAGCCTTTACGGACAAAAGTATCGTAAATACAAAAAACTATCTAAACAGGCTGCAGGAGATCAGGAATCAGGGCTATGTGGTCGAGTTTGGCGAGGCGATCGAGGGTGTCTGGGGAGTGGGGGCCCCGGTCAGGAATTCCAATATGGAAGTGGTTGCCGCTGTGGGGGCGGCATTGCCGATGTCTTCCAACAACGATGCCAGAGTAAAGGAAGTGGTCGCGAAGATGCTGGGCTGTGCGGCAGCCATTTCCGCCGATCTGGGTTACAGGCAGTAAGGCAGACCCCAGCTGCTCTTCAATTATCCGTAGAAACGATTTTCCGGTTCGCGCACGGAAAAGAAGTCTTTCACTCCTCAAAAAAGTAAAAAAACCCCAGAACGTCGTTTGTTTTGGTTCAGGAATCTTCTTGACAAATATTTTTTAGTGCGCTAGCTTATTTACATAATGAAATAATATTTCATTGAATGAAATTTAGCTCTTGTGTTTTGCATTTTTGGTGGATGCCCAGCCGGGGTAAACAGGTTGAGTGTAATAACAAATTTATTTCTGCCCGAAAATTGAAGGAATGACTTCTAAGGTGCTAATAGCTCTATTGATTCAGTCAAGGGGTAAAAAATGAGGTACTCAGAGACAGGGTTCAATTTAGAAATCAATCTGACTCGCGGAAGTATTGATAAAATTGCATCTGACCCGGAAACTGTCGGGCTATATCTGGGAGGGGAGGGGGCTGCCGCAAAGATGCTCTGGGACCGGGTCCCTCCCGAAGTCGAACCGTTCTCTCCCGATAACCTGCTTGTATTCAGCGCCGGTTTATTGGCTGCCACGCCTGTTCCCGGCGCCAACCGTACCAGTGTCAGCAGTATCAGCCCCCAGTCGAACCGTTATGTGAATTCGGGACTGGGAGGTTTTTGGGGGCCGGAACTGAAACAGGCCGGCTACGACCGGATCGTCATTCGCGGTAAAGCCAGCAGTCTTGTTTATATCTGGATACACAATGACAAGGTTGAAATTCGCGATGCAGCCCATCTTCAAGGGAAAAGCTCTCTCGAAACTGCGGTGCTGATTCGGCAGGAATTGAAAGACCAGAAAATCCAGGTGGCTGCCATCGGTCTGGCCGGAGAAAACAGGGTCTATCAGGCTTCCATCGAACACGCCAACAGCAGCGCCAGCCGCGGGGTAGGCGTGATCATGGGAGATAAACTGGTAAAGGCGATTGCTGTTCGTGGCACCAAGGACATCAAGGTTGCTCAGCCTGCGGAGCTTTTCGAGCTATGCAACCGCCATTATCAGCAAATTTATGATAACCTCCATTGTGGGGATATCTTGGTGCGCGAAGATGACGATGCCTGGCACGTCAACAATCTTCCCTGGGGCAACGCGAACCGGCGTGCCAAAGGTTTCTGGAGCGAAGAGCTTAAAGAAGAGTGGGCGGTGTCCGTTGAACGGGAGGAGATTCACTATCAGTGGGAAAATTACAGCCAGGAAACGGAAGAGGTGCATGAAACGGTTGTTGATAAAAGCAGGCGGCTGCGAGGGACCGGTTGCTACAACTGTACCAAGGATTGCCATCAGGCGGTTTATTTGCCGGGCAGCCGCATCTATTTTCTGAAAAGTTACAGCAAGCTGGCCTATGCGATGGCGGCCTATGAACAGCTTGAATTTGACTATGACCTGCTTGCCGCCTTGCAGGATTACGGACTGGATGAATTCGCCATGCCGCAGGTGATTGCATTCGCGCTTGAACTTTACGGAGCCGGCATTTTGACTGACGAGGATCTGCCCGGTTTCCCCGCCGACTTCAAGGGCAGATTTTCCTACCTGCTTGATAAAATTGCCAGGCGGGAAGGGGTTGGGGATGCGTTGGCCAATGGTGTCTATCTGGCTGCCCGTCAGATCGGCAAGGGGGCCGAATCGTACGATCATTCCGCCCAGAAAATTGAGCAGGTGCCCCTCAAGCAGGAAATGCCCGGTTATCCCTATTTCCTGATGTATGCCACCGGCGGGAAGATGAGCATCACCCAGCTTGAAGGGTCTTTCCCCCAGATTCCGGTTCCCGACAGGAAGACGCGTGAAGCGTTCGTAAAGAAATGGGATGCGGCTCCGGAAAAATTCAAGCAGTGGTTCCTTGAATGGGAGCCGGGGCAACAGCTCTCCATTGAGGCGGCCGTCAACATTGCCGACTGGAACGAGGCCATGCATTACGTCGATGAGGCCCTCGGGATCTGCCCGCTTCTGTCGTCGTTCAGAGGGCAATTTGGCGGAAGAGCTCCCTATCATGGCAATAACCTGCCTCAGCTGATCTCGCTGGCGACCGGGATAGAACTGGATACGGACGGACTTCTGGAGATAACCGCAAGAAACCGGAATCTAATCAGAGCCATCAATGCTCGCAGGGGTTTGAGAAGAATCGAGGAGCTGGCAGCGCAAGAGTTTCTGGAGATCCAGGCAGCTGAGCTGGAGCAGCTGCTTGATGCCTATTATGAATTCAGGGGCTGGAACAATGATGGTATTCCTGCCAGGGACACGTTGGATGGACTGGGCCTGGGTTGCGTAAGTGAGGAGCTGATGCGGAGGGGGATCTTATGAGGTACGCCGAAACCGGTTTTAATCTGGAAGTCGATCTTTCCAGTGGCAGCGTCAAGAGGGTCGCAACCGACCAAAAGTTGACCGAACTTCATCTGGGAGGGCAGGGCACTGCCGCAAAGATACTGTGGGACAGTGTTTCTCCTGAGGTTGAACCGCTTTCTCCCGAAAATATTCTTATCTTCAGTACCGGACTTTTGCACGGCACCCCCATTCCCGGCGCAAATCGCACCTCTGTCAGTACTTTTTCTCCCCTGACGAACTTGTATGTAAATTCACTGATGGGGGGCTGGTTTGGGCCGGAGCTGAAACATGCCGGTTACGACAAGATCGTTGTTCGCGGCAAAGCCGCCGGCCTGGTTTATCTGTACATACATAACGATAACGTGGAACTACGCGATGCCGCTCATCTCCAGGGGAAAGGGTGTCAGGAGACTGCGGCGCTTATTCAGCAGGAGTTGAAGGACCAGAAAATTCAGGTCGCCGCCATCGGCCTGGCTGGAGAAAACCTGGTCAATATGGCAACCATCGAACATGCCAACTCCAGCGCCTCCCGCCATGGGGTCGGCGCGGTCATGGGATCCAAACGCCTGAAGGCGATTGCCGTTCGCGGGACAAAGGATATCAATGTTGCCCAGCCCGCCGAGCTGTGGGAGATGTGCAACAAAAAGTATCAGGAAATTTATGACAATAAAAACTGCGGCGACCCGATGGCGCACGATCACAATGAAAGCTTCCATGTTGACAACTTTGCCTGGGGCAATGCGCGCACGCGGCGTCAGGGCTATTGGAACAAAGAGCGTGAAGAGAAGTGGGTGGCGAAATGGAAACAGGTGCGGACCAGGGACAATGGCTGCTATAACTGCCCGAAGGATTGCCATTATTCTATTTCCTACCCCGGCCGGCAAAAGTATTTTTTGAAATGTTTTAACAAACTTACCTATTCCATGGCCGCTTTTGAAGAGATAGATTTTAATTACGATATCCTCGGCCTGACCAGCGCCTATGGACTGGACGGATTCTCGACACCGCAGGTTCTGGCCTTTGCCGTTGAACTTTATGAAGCCGGAATCCTGACGGACAAGGAACTACCGGAGTTTCCATCCGACGGTGCGGCGCGTTTTTTCTATCTCCTGGAAAAAGTGGTCCGGCGGGAGGGGATAGGGGATGTGCTGGCCAATGGCGTTTACTCGGCGGCCCGCCAGATCGGCAATGGCGCCGAAGCTTTTGATCACAACACCACGAAAAAAGTTGAGCAGGTGCCCCTCAAACTGGGTGTCATAAATTACCCGTTCTTCCTGATGTATTGTACCGGCGAGAAGATGAACATCACCCAGATTGAAGGGTCCTTCCCCCAGGCACCCATCGCCGATGCTGAAAAAAGAAAAAAGTTTGTCGAAAATTGGGATGCAGCACCGGAGAGGTTTAAAAAATGGTATCTGGAATGGGAACCGCGCCAGCATATGCCCATTGAGGCGTCCGTCAATGTCTGCGATTGGAACGAGGCCATGCATTACGTCGATGACGCCCTCGGGACCTGCGCCTGGTTGTCGTCATTCAGGGGGCAGTTTGGCGGATCGCCACCCTATCACCTCTTCAACCTGCCTAAGTTCATCTCTCTTGCGACCGGAGTGGATCTTGATCCGGACGGACTACTGGAAATTTCCAGAAGGAACCGGAATCTTGTCAGAGCCCTCAATATAAGAAGAGGCTTGAGAAGGGACGTGGAGAAGCCGCCCGAAGACCATTGGAAGAAAAGGGATCCCGAAATGGAGCAAAAGCATCTGGATGCCTACTATGACTTTAAGGGCTGGACTAATGACGGTATTCCCACCAGAGATACCTTGGGGGAATTGGGTTTGGATTACGTGAGCGAAGACTTCATACAGCGGAGGATCTTGACAGCCGACGATGGCACTTCCTCCAGAGAAACTTCGGCGGGAAATGTGTAGAACTAACGTCATGGAGGTGTCACGATGAGCGATCAGTTAAAAAAGAAAATAGTTAAAGAAATAAAAGTTGATCTTGACAAATGCATCGGTTGCCGTGCCTGTGAGGTGGCCTGCTCCGGATTTCACGCCACCCCGAAGTACAGCAGCTTTAACCCGTCCCGTTCCCGGATCCGGGTGGTAACGGACATGCTGAATGACGTCTATGTACCGGTACGTGCCGGTGAGTATACTTCCGCCGAATGTACCGGCCGTCACTCTTTCAAGATTGACGGCAAGCAGTACTCCGAGTGCAGCTTCTGTCCAACCTCCTGCCCCGCCCGTGATTTGTTCAAGGAGCCCGATTCCGGTCTCCCTCTGAAATGCGACATGTGCGAGGATATACCTCCCCTTTCTGAACCCATGTGCGTGCAGGTCTGCCGCCCCGGTGCCCTGACCTACGAAGAGCGGGTAGAGTATCGGGATGAAACACCGAGTTTGGGGGAGATGGAGATTGGTTTGCAAGCGTTGGTAGACAAGCACGGCATGCAGAAGGTGCTGGATTCGTTTGCCCGCATGTCTAAGAAGGGGTGATTCCCGGTCAGGACCGATGCTCCTGTCGGCCAAGGTCAGCTTTTGGTCTCCGGAATCATCGCTTTCATCCCATGCACTAGAGAAAGCTAAAAAATATTTTGTAGAATGATACAGGATTTGAAAATTTTGATCACGGTGGTGGTACTTGCTGCATGGATGCAAAATTATGTAACATATCGATTTGACTGAAATTATTAAATATAGCGAGTAAAAAGATGAAGCTCTTGATTATATCAAGGGCTTTTCTTTTTTCTTGACAAGCAAAACAGTATAATGGTACTCGTTTACTTAAATGGCGTTTGGTTTTTAGCTGAAGTTTGTGACAGTGCAAAATGATCCGGTTCCGCACTCAGCAATCACTATGTAATTATGGGGCGCATAAAGGAGACAATATGTCAGAAATTACTTTTCGTTCACTTTACCCGGAAGACATAAACCAGGTTTCAGAAATCGAGAGCAGTCTGGCTGGCACACCGCGCAGAGCTTTTCTGGAAAAACGCCTTGCAGTGGCAACCGCCATTCCCGACAGTTTTATTACCTGTGCTGCTCTTGATGGTCAAAGGCTGGCGGGCTACGGTTTTGCCAGGATACTGGAAGGAGAGTTCGGGGTAAATAGTGCGATAGCGGTACTTGATACCATTGGTGTCGATCCCGCCTACCAAGGCAAAGGCATTGGTAAAATGATACTGTCCGGCATTGAGCGGCGGATGAAGAACAAGAGTATCAGCACACTCCAAACTGAAATTTCCTGGTCAAACCTCACCTTGATCAAGTTTTTCGCATCAAACGATTTTATTCTGGCTTCCGGCCAGATCATAGAGCGCGATACCTCGCCATTGAGTGAGGCCGTTGCCGAGGTGGCGCCAGTCAAAATGGATGGACAGTGGCGGGTTCATGGTGAGGAGGGCGGCAATTATTATGAAAAATTGTCCAGAGACCGTGTTTTGGTGCGATCCCTCAAGGGCGAAGATATAGCTTCCATTGATCGGATAGACGCGAAGCTTACCGGCCTCGACCGTTCGGCATATTTTGCCACCAAGTTTAGAGAGATGCTGGATGAATCAGGCATCCGCGTTTCGATGGTTGCAGAGGACAACGGAGTCGTCACCGGCTTCATCATGGCACGTGTTGACTACGGCGAATTCGGTAAAGTAGCTAAAGCGGCTGTGATCGACACGATAGGCGTACATCCCGCCTATGCCGGTACCGGTGTCGGTCACGCGCTGCTCTCCCAGTTGATGATCAATCTATCTTCTCTTCAGGTCGAGTCGGTCCGGACAAAGGTTGAATACGGAAATTTTGCTCTGAGGAATTTTCTGTCCAGGCGCGGGTTCAACCCTTCGCAAAGACTGCTTCTTACCAAAGAGATTTGCTGATATTTTCCAATTTGAACGCCCTGTTTTTGCAATTCTTGCCGGTATAAAACGCGATTTTTTTTTCTTGACAAGAAAATAAGTAATATAGTACCTTTTTACTTAATAGGGCTGAGTGTTGCAGGTCGGTTAAAAGGCCTGGTTGAGGCCTCTGGTAAAACAAGTATTAATTTTTGACCAATGTTTTACGGTATCGATTCAATAAAGGAGTGAAAAGATGGGATACGCAGAGGCAGGGTTTAATTTAGAGATTGATCTGACCCGAGGAAGCATTGAAAGAGTGCCCACTGATCCAGGTTTGAGCAAACTTTATCTGGGGGGGCTGGGAACTAATGCCAAGATACTGTGGGACAGGGTTCCCCCTGAGGTTGAACCGTTTGCTCCTGAAAATCTGTTGATATTCGGTACCGGCCTTTTGGTCGGTACACCCGCTCCCGGCTGTAATCGGACCATTATTTCCACCATTTCTCCGCAAACAAAGTTAATGGCGTATTCGATGATGGGTGGATTTTGGGCTCCGGAACTGAAATATGCCGGTTATGATAAAGTCGTTTTTCGCGGCAAATCTCCCGAGCTGGTTTACGTGTACATCCATAATGACAAGGTCGAAATACGTGATGCCTCTCATCTGAGGGGTAAGGGCGCAGTTGAGACCCAGGAGCTCATCAGGAAGGAATTGAAAGATCCCAATGTCCAGGTTGCCGCAATCGGCCTGGCGGGTGAAAACAGGGTCTTTACGGCCTCCATTGAACAGGGCCGTTCAAGCGCCAGCCGCCTGGGAATAGGCGCCGTAATGGGTGATAAAGGGTTAAAGGCGATAGCTGTTCGTGGCACAAAAGACGTCAATATCGCCAAACCGGCTGAATATATGGAGCTTTGTAATGATGTCCTGAAGTACATCAGTGACCGGGAAGAAAAGCCGGTTCCAGGTGTCATGCCGATTTTGGCCGGACTTGGGTCGCCGCAGGAAATGCTGCACACCGATGAAAAATGGCATACTGAAAATTTCTCCTGGGGCAACTCCCGTACGCGGAGAAAAGAATTCTGGACCAAGGAAATCGAAGAGAAGTGGACGGAGACCCAGGAAAATGCGCGGACGCGCCTGATCAGTTGCTATAACTGTCCGATGAAATGCGGAGCAATAATTTCCCTGCCGGGAATGTCCACCTACATGATGAAGTGCTTCTCAAAGCTTACCTATAACATGGCGGCCTTTGTGGATGACCTGGATTTTGGTTTCAGGATCGCACAGCGGGCAACAGAGTATGGGGTTGACGGATTCTCCACACCGCAAATCATGGCATTTGCCTTTGAGCTTCGAGAAGCCGGTATCTTGACCGACAAGGATTTCGAAGGCTGCCCGGACGACAACGAGGGTAAATTCTACTGGTTGCTTGACAGAATCGTTCGGCGCGAAGGGATCGGCAATATCCTGGCCGACGGCACTCATTGGGCGGCCCAGCATATCGGCAATGGCGCGGAAGCATACGCCCATAACAACATCAAGAAACATGAGCAGTTGCCACTCAAGCTCGGCATGCTGAACCCCATTTATTTCCTGATGTACTGTACCGGTGAGAAGTTGAATATCACCCAGATCGAAGGACAGTTTCCCCAGGCGCCGTTCCCCACCATGGAGGAGCGAGAAGAATTTGTAAAAGATTGGGTCCACGTCCCTGACGAAAAGTTCAAGCAATATCTCCTGGACTGGGAAATGCGCGGGGAAAACTCGAATCCGTATTATCCTACCGTTGACATGTCCGTTGACATCGTGGACTGGCAGGAGAAAATGCACTACATCGATGACGCTCTCGGCATGTGCGCCGGTCTCTCGTCATTTCCTCTGAAACCTCCCTATCACATACATAACTATCCAAAATTCATCTCGGCAGCGACCGGCATGGAAATCGATGAAGACGGACTGGCGACGATCTACAAGAGGAACCGGAACCTGATCAGGGCCATCAATGTCAGAAGGGGCTTGAAAAGAGAAGATGAGAAGCCGCCTGAAGATCATTGGAGGAAAAGGTTTCCCGAACTTGAAGAGCAACTCTTGGATGCGTACTACAAATTCAAGGGATGGAATGAGCAGGGTGTTCCCACGAAAGAATCGCTTCATGAATTGGGTATGGATTACATCAGCGAAGACTTGGAAAAGAGAGGGATCTTGAGCTATGAGTAAGGCTATGAAGAAAGTCAAGGTGATCAAGATCGATGTCGACAAATGCAATGGTTGCCGTGCCTGCGAGTTGATCTGCTCCGCCTTTCACGCCAGCCCGAAATATAGCAGCAATAATCCGGAAAGATCCCGGATTCGGCTGATCCGTGATCCGATCAAGGACATATATTTGCCAGTGTACGCCGGTGAGTATACCCCCGCCGAATGCACGGGCAGAAACAAGTATGTGATCGATGGCAAGGAATATAACGAGTGCGACACCTGCCGGGCTTCCTGTCCGGCCAGGGATCTGTTCAAGGAGCCCGACTCCGGTCTTCCCCTTAAATGCGACATGTGTGATGGCGAGGAAGAACCCATGTGTGTCAAGTGGTGCCTGGCAAAAGCCCTGACCTACGAAGAGCGCGAAGAGGAGCGGGAGGAAGAGCCTCAGTTGGGCGAGATGGAGATTGGCCTGGAGTCACTGGTAAACAGGCACGGTTTGCAGAAGGTTATGGATACTGTCGCCCGCCTGTCAAAGAAGGGCTAAAACCTTAAGGCGAAAGAAGAGGATTATCAAAAGTGGAAACTGTCGCCCCCTTCAAAGAGATAATTGAGGTCATAAAAGAGCAAGGCGGAGATGCCTTCAAGTTCTGCTATCAATGCGGCCTGTGCGATACGGTCTGCCCATGGAACCGGGTAAGAGACTTCAGCATGCGCAAGCTGATCCGCGAGGCCACCTTCGGCCTGACGGACATCGAAAGTGAAGATCTGTGGCGTTGTTCCACCTGCGGCCGGTGTCCCCAGTACTGCCCGCGTGGCGTGAAACAGATCGAATCCGGAGTTGCCCTGCGCAGGATCGCCACTGAAAACGATATCTTCCCCGGTCCCATCGCTCCGCTGCGCACCGTGAGTGTCGGCCTGATGGGCGAAGGCAATCCCTTCAACGAAGAGCGCAAGAAGCGTGCTGACTGGGCCGAAGGACTTGGGGTGAAACCGTTTACCGAAGGGATGGAAGTATTATACTTCTCCTGCTGCTACCTGAGCTATGCTCCCCGCCTGAAGAAAGTAGCCGCTGCCACGGTAGACATACTCAACAAGGCCGGCGTAAAATTCGGGATACTCGGATCCAAAGAGAGCTGCTGCGGCGAAAGCATCCGCAAGACCGGCAACGAGGAGCTGTTCAAGCGTCTGGCCAAAGAAAACATCAGGGCCTTCATCGATGCCGGCGTGAAGAAGATCCTTGTTTCCTCACCACACAGCTACCATACCTTCAAGAACGAGTATCCTGAATTCATGGTGCACTTTGACGTGGTTCATGTTTCCGAATATCTGCACGAGCTGATCACTGATGGCCGGCTCAAGCTCACCAAGGAATACCCTAAAAAAGTCACCTACCATGATCCCTGTTACGCCGGGCGGCATAATGGCATATTCGACCAGCCCCGGGAGGTTTTGAAGAGTGTATCCGGCCTGGAACTGGTCGAGATGGCCGATACCCGTGCCGATAGTCTCTGCTGCGGTGGTGGTGGCGGCAGGATCTGGGTTGAGACTCTAAAGGAGGAGCGCTTCTCCGGTCTCAGAGTGAATCAGGCCATCGACGTTGGCGCCGAGGTACTGGTAACATCCTGTCCCTACTGCATCACCAATTTTGAAGACACGCGCTTGTCCCTGGAGGATAGCGAAGTACTCGAAATCAAGGACATCACCGAGATCATTCAGGAAGCGATCTAGTCAGACGGGAATTATTTTCTTCATTATTTGCAGAAAACATATCGTTAACGCACTTATCCAGATAATCTGGGTCAGGGAACCGAATACCCCTAAAAGGACGCGCTACAGTGGAAAATGAACTAGCACAAAAGAACCTGATAGATGTATTGGTAGTCGGTGGAGGGATCAGCGGTATTCAGGCCTCCCTTGATCTTGCCAATTCCGGTTTCAAGGTTTATCTGATCGATAAATCCCCGGCCATTGGCGGCAAGATGTCGCAGCTGGACAAGACCTTTCCCTCCAATGACTGCTCCATGTGCATTGAATCCCCCAAGTTCAATGAATGCAGCCGGCATCCCAACATCAGCATCATGACCTACACCGAAGTTGGCGCCGTCAAAGGCAAACCGGGCAACTTCAAGGTAACCCTGGTCAAGAAACCGCGCTACGTTGTCGAGAGCAAATGCACCGGCTGCAATATCTGCGCGGAATACTGTCCGGTCAAGGTGCCTGACCAATACAATCAGAACCTGTCCACCAACAAAGCCATCCACATCTATTTCTCCCAGGCGTTGCCGCTGATCCCCTATATCGATCCCAAGACCTGTCTCTACCTCAAAGACGGCTCCTGCGCCATCTGCGAAGGAGTCTGCAAACCCAGAGCCATCGACCTGCATCAGGAAGAAGAGGAAATCGAGGTCGAGGTCGGGGCAATCGTGCTCTCCCCCGGCTTTGAGACCTTTGATCCCAAACTCAGGACCGACTTCGGTTACGGCGTAATGGAGAACGTGGTCACCAGTCTCGACTACGAGCGGATCCTCTGCTCCACCGGTCCCTACGAGGGGACCATCAGACGTCCCTCCGACAAGAAACACCCCGAGAAAATCGCCTGGATCCAGTGCGTCGGCTCCCGCCAGGTCACCCCCGGCGGCAACAGCTACTGTTCGGCCGTCTGCTGCGCCTACACCCAGAAACAGGTCATACTGACCAAAGACCATGACGCCGGCATGGAAGCCACCATATTCCATAACGACATCCGTGCCTTCGGTAAGGACTTCGAGCGCTTCTACCAGCGGGCTGAAAAACTCCCCGACGTCAGATTCATCCGGAGCTACGTCTCGGTCGGCAAAGAAATCCCGGACAGCAAAAACGTAACCATCCGCTACTCGACACCCGATGAGGGCGTAAAAGAAGAAGAATTCGACATGGTCGTCCTTTCGGTCGGCCTGAATCCCCCCTCCGACGTCCAGGGACTGGCCACCACCTTCGGCATCGAGCTGAACGAGCATGGCTTCTGCAAAACCAAACCGTCCAATGCCATTGAAACCAGCCGTCCCGGCATCTTTGTCAGCGGCGCCTTCATCGGACCTGTTGACATCCCGGAATCGGTCGTGGCCGCCAGCGGCGCCAACGCCCTCTGCAGCGAACTGCTCTCCTACCGGCGCGGAGACCTGTCCCGGGAGCGGGAATACCCCGAGGAGAAGGACGTCTCGGAAGAAGACATCCGCATCGGGGTCGTCACCTGCCTGTGCGGCGCCAACATCGGTAGGGTGGTCGACACCCCCTCCGTCGCCGCCTACGCCGCCACCCTGCCGGGCGTGGTCTACTCCGAGGAGAACCTGTTTGCCTGTTCCACGGAAAACGCCCAGCTGATCGCGGACGCCATCGTCAAACACAACCTGAACCGGGTGGTGCTGGCCGCCTGCACACCAAGAACCCACGAGCCGCTCTTCCGGGACACTTGCCGCGAGGCCGGCCTCAACCAGTACTTCTTCGAATTCGCCAATATCCGCGAGCATTGTTCCTGGGTCCACTCCAAAGACAAGGAAGGCGCCACCCAAAAGGCCAAGGACATCATCCGGATGTCAGTGGCGCGTGCTGCCCATCTGGAACCGCTGGAGGAATTCCAGCTGCCGGTCAACCCGGCGGTGCTGGTGATCGGCGGCGGCCTGGCCGGCATGACCAGCGCCCTGAGCATGGCCAATATCGGCTTTGAAGTCTACCTGCTCGAAAAAAGCAGCGACCTGGGGGGCATGGCGCGCAGAATCCACTACACCATTGACGGCTTTGATGTTCAGCCCTATCTGGTCGACCTGGTCAGTAAGGTCTACCGTCATCCTTCAATTCATGTCTACCTGGATGCAATCATCACGGAAGCTTCAGGTTATGTCGGGAACTTTACCACCACGGTCAAGACCGAAGGCCAGGTTAAAGTCATTGACCACGGAGCCGCCATTATTGCCACCGGCGCTGAAGAATACAAACCGACGGAATATCTGTACGGGACAGATGACAAGGTACTGACCTCGCTGGAGCTTGAGGATCACATTGTCAGACGGGATGAGAAGGTCGTCAACTCCCAGAGCCTGGTAATGATCCAATGCGTCGGCTGCCGGCAGGCGGATAGGAACTACTGCAGCCGGGTCTGCTGCAACCAGTCCATCAAGAACGCCTTGAAAATGAGGGAAATGAACCCCGAAATGGATATCTACATCCTGTTCCGGGATATGCGGACCTATGGTCTGAAAGAAGACTACTACCGCGAAGCCTCAAGCAAAGATATAAAGTTTATCCGTTATGAAGCGACCGACAAGCCGCTGGTGGAAGCGGCCACGGAAGGGGGCCAGCCGATAATCAGGGTCACGGTAACGGACCCCATCCTGGGGCAGAAACTTGCCATCGATGCCGATCTGCTTGTCCTGGCGGCGGCGATTATTCCTTCGCCGTCAACCCAGGGGATTGCCAAACTGTTCAAGACCGCCACGAGCCCTGACGGCTTCTTCCAGGAAGCCCATGTCAAACTCCGGCCGGTTGATTTTGCTGCCGATGGAGTCTTCCTGTGCGGACTGGCGCACTATCCGAAACATATAACGGAGACGATCAGCCAGGCTTACGGCGCTGCCGGTCGGGCGATAAACCTGCTCTCCAAGGATACCGTCACCGCCTCAGGTGCAGTCTGCGAAGTGGAAGAGGAAGATTGCGTGTCGTGCGGTGCATGTATTACCTGCTGTGCCTATGGTGCCATTGAGTTTAAGGATACGCCCCGCGGTAAAAAAGCCACGGTAAACCCGGTCCTCTGCAAGGGGGACGGCCTCTGCAACGCCAAGTGCCCGACCCAGGCCATCAAGTTGAAGCACTATACCGATGACGAGATCTTCTCACAGATCGATGCTTCGGTTCCGGATGACGAGCGGCCCCACTGCCCGGGGGCAGCGGATTGTGGATCAGGGTGCAAGAAGTAGAAGGTTACGTTCCCATGCAGTTCAATAAATGAGCAAAGCCGTTGAGATCGGCTTGGAAAGGAGTTGACACAATGAGTTCAGAACTTGAGCATAAACCAAGAGTAATCGGTTTCTTGTGTACATGGTGAGCGTACGCTGCGGCGGACCTGGCTGGAGTTTCCAGACTACAATATACAACTGAAACAAAGATTATTCGCGTGATGTGTTCCGGCAGGGTCGATATGGCCTTTGTCCTGAGGGCCTTTGCAAATGGAGCCGACGGGGTATTTATCGGCGGGTGCTGGCTTGGTGAATGTCATTATGTCACCGAAGGGAATTACGATGCACTCAGCATGATGCATCTCTCCCGGAAAGTACTCGAACAGGTCGGAATCAATCCTCAGCGCTTGCGGCTCGAATGGATTGCCGGCTCGGAAGGGATGCGCTACGCCGAGGTCATGAACGATTTCGGCAGAAAACTGAAAGAGCTGGGGCCGATCGGCGTCGCGGAAGGCATCAGTAAAGACGGCTTGAAGCTCAAATTCCAGGCCGTCAAAAAAATCCTCCCCTTCCTGAAGCTGGTGGAACGGGAGCGCCTGCGAGTCCGCTTTAAAACGGAAGAAGAATATAACCAGTACTTCAGCAGTGACGAAGTCAACAAATTGATCAGCGAACTGGTGGCCGACAAACTGGCAATCAGTCAGATCACCACGCTCCTGGGGGAAAAACCGCTTTCGACCAGGGAAATATCCGAGATACTGCATCTGGAAGCGTCGGATGTCGCCCGGTACCTCAACAGTACCGCCCGGCAGGGTCTGGTCCGCTACGACACGAGTCATAAACAGTACGCCATCGCCTGAAGTAACTCTAACCCCCCCTCGATCCCCCCTTATCAGGGGGGAAGCCGGTAAGCCTCCCCTGACAAGGGGAGGCTTGGAGGGGTTTGATGCAAAAGAATATGAGTGAATGGGACAGACATGGATAACAACACGATAGATCAGATAATTGATAAACACGGCAGCGAGGCCAGCTCACTCATTCAGATACTGCTTGAGATCCAGAGTGAAAACCACTGGCTTCCCAGGGAAGTGCTGGACAGGGTCAGCGAGAAACTGGCCGTACCCATGAGCAAGATCCAGCACATCACCACATTCTATAAGTCCTTCAGTCTGGTTCCCCGGGGGCGGCACGAAGTGCACATCTGCATGGGTACCGCCTGCCATGTACGCGGAGCCCAGCGGGTCCTGGACATAGTTCAGGAACAGATCGGCATCAAGCCGGGTGAAACCGACGTTGATCTGAAATTCACCCTGGAAACCGTCAACTGTCTGGGGTGCTGTGCACTCGGACCGGTCATGGTCGTCGATGGCGAATATCACGGTAACATCGTGCCGTCCCAGATCGAAGCTACCTTGAAAAACTACGAGTAAGGGTAATATATATGCCAAGGATAAACAGCTCTGCCGAACTGGAAGAAATACGGAAGGATATCTTGTCGTCACGGGATCCGAACAAGCCTTGCATCACGCTCTGTTCCGGTTCCGCCTGTCAGGCCACCCACTGCCGACAGGTTGCTGCCGCCCTGGAACAGGAGATCGAAAAGCACGGCTTACAGGACCGGGTCCATATCCGCAAAACCGGTTGCCATGGCTTCTGCGAGAAAGGGCCGATCATGGTCCTGTATCCCGAGGGGATCTGTTATCTCCAGGTAAAGCCGCAAGACATTCCCGAAATCGTCAGCGAGACCCTGCTGGCGAAAAAGGTAGTCGAGCGTCTGGTGTATGTCGACCCGACCAGTGGTGAGAAGATCACCCATGAAGACGAGATCCCCTTTTACAAGAACCAGCAACGTCTGGTGCTGGGTCCCAATACCAAAATCGACCCCAAAAACCTGGAGGACTACCTGGCCGTGGGCGGCTATCAGGCCCTGGACAAAGTATTGTCCACAATGACTCCGGAAGAGGTGATCACCGAAGTTAAGGCCGCCAGCCTGAGAGGGCGGGGAGGCGGGGGCTTCCCGGCCGGCATCAAATGGGAAGCGTGCCGCAACGCACCGGGTGATACAAAATACGTCATCGTCAACTGCGACGAAGGCGACCCGGGCGCCTACATGGACCGCTCCCTGATGGAAGGCAACCCGTTCTGCGTACTGGAAGGACTGCTGATCGGCGCCTATGCCATCGGTGCCCACGAAGGCTATATCTACGTCCGCCAGGAATATCCCTTGGCAGTGGAAAACGTCACCTTCGCCATCAAAAAGGCCGAGGAATTCGGCCTGCTGGGGAAAAACATCCTCGGCTCCGGATACGACTTCACCATCAAGGTCCATATGGGCGCCGGCGCCTTCGTCTGCGGCGAGGAAACCGCCCTGATCCACTCGCTGGAGGGCAAAGTCGGCGAACCCAAGGCCAGGCCGCCCTATCCGGCCGTCAGGGGACTGTGGGGCAAGCCCACCAACATCAACAACGTCGAGACCTGGGCCAATATCCCCCTGGTCATCAACAAAGGGGCCGCCGCCTTCACCTCCATCGGCACCGAGGGAAGCAAAGGCACCAAGATCTTCTCGCTGGTCGGCAAGGTCAACAACACCGGTCTGGTGGAAGTCCCCATGGGCGTGACCCTGCGGGACATCGTCTACAAGGTGGGGGGGGGCATCCCCGGCAACAAGCAGTTCAAAGCCGTACAGACCGGTGGTCCGGCCGGCGGCTGCATGCCCGAATCCCTGCTGGACATGGAAGTCGACTTCGATCAACTCACCAAGGCCGGCTCGATGATGGGTTCCGGCGGGATGATCGTCCTGGATGAAGAGACCTGCATGGTGGACTTCGCCCGCTACTTCCTGAACTTCCTGGCCGACGAATCCTGCGGCAAATGCGTCCCCTGCCGTGAAGGGGTCAAGCAGATGCTCAAGATCCTGACCAGAATCACCCAGGGCAAGGGGAGGGAGGGTGACCTGGAACTGCTGGAAGAGCTGGCCGAAGTTGCCAGCAGCTCGGCACTGTGCGCCCTGGGCAAGGGCGCCCCCAATCCGGTCCTGAGCACCCTGCGTCACTTCCGAAGCGAATACGAGGCCCACATCAATCACGGCAAGTGCCCGGCCTACACCTGCAAGGAGCTGATCTCCTACTACATCGATCCGGAGAAATGCCAGGCCTGTACCAACTGCGCCAGGAAATGTCCGGCCGAGGCCATCGACGGCGGCAAAAACCTGGTGCATATAGTCATCCAGGAGAAATGCACCAAGTGCGGCTCCTGCCTTGAGGCCTGCCCGGCCAAATTTGGTGCGGTGAGGAAGATATCCGGCGAGCCGATTCCGGCTCCCATTCCTGAAGAAGCACGGACTATCGTCAGAAAGAGCAAACAACCATGAGCGAGATACTGATCCAGATAGACGGCAGAGAAGTGAAAGCAGCGGCCGGCGCAACCATCCTGGAAGCCGCCCAGAGTGTCGGCATATCCATCCCGACCCTTTGTCACCACATGAAACTGGAGCCGTACGGCGGCTGCCGGGTCTGTTCCGTGGAAGTCGACTCCCGCGGCCGGACCAGTGTCGTCGCGGCCTGTCTCTTTCCGGTAGAAGCTGACCTGGTAGTCAGAACCAGAACCAAGAA
>DBMM01000053.1:0-500 GCA_002298925.1 Geobacter sp. UBA698
GCGGCAATCTCCTCGCTGCGTGCGGCCAGTCCGGCATGAATTCTCGCCAGAAACTCCGCCCGTTCCGCTACGCTGGTGCGGCTCCACGGTTCAAAAGCCCGCCGGGCGGCAGCGACTGCCTGACCGGCGTCATCCGCCGTAGCCGCCGGAATCCGGCCGAGTCGCTGCCCGTCGGCAGGGCTGACCACCTCGATGCGGTCGCGCCCCTGCGGCGTCAGCCACTGTCCATCGATATAGAGTTTCGTACGTTCGATCATGGCATCTCCCCCTGTTGAATACCGAAAATAGTGTCCCTTTAAAATAAAACACTAAATCTGAAAAGCAAGTCAGGAACTGTCCTGAAACAAAAACAGGTAAACTATTTTTCAGGAATCGGCTCCAATGATTCACTTTTCAACCGGATCGCCTGGAGTCGAGAGACGACACTAGAGACCGTCCAGGATCTGCTTCCGTTTGCCCCGGTATTCTTCTTCGGAGATCAGCCCTTTATTCTTCAGTTC
>DBMM01000053.1:610-28670 GCA_002298925.1 Geobacter sp. UBA698
TCAAGGTAAATGTATCCTGGCCGCCATGGGGCAGGAGCTGCCCCCCCCCGGACGGTGCCTGCTTCCTGCTGCCGGGAATAAAGGGGGCCAGACGGCGGTCTTCCCGTTCGTTAAAATCTTTTTGCACCAGGCCGACGATCAGATTCAGATGCCCATCACGGCGGAACATCCGGCCGGTGGTCACCTTGGGGCTCTTTGCCAGACCAAAAAGTGCTTTATGGAGCCCGATCACGGCAAACGTAACGTCTTCCTTGGCAGTTGCCGTACGGAGGGCCAGCTGCAATTGAGGGACCAGAGCCTCCAGCGCTGCCTGAGTAAAGAGCGCTTCACTGCCGCTGGCCCCTTCGCTGCGCACATCGATCGCACCAAGCAATGCGGAAAGCATTTCCGGCGCAACCTCAGCGGGATGTTGATTAGGTCCCTCTGCCCCCCGCTCCATGGGTTCCAGCGCAACGAACTGATCCCGGCTCTGCCACAGCTCACGCCGTTCGGCCGACCAGGCTCTGTCGGCGCTGATCAGACTGCACGCCAGGAGCAGACAGCCAACCAGCCGATACGTCATCTTCAATGAAAGTGATTGCATGATTTCTCCCGGCTTCCTGGTTGTGCACGATTGTTACATAGGGGTTTATTTCAAACTGGCTCTGCCAGCGGATCGTCCATTTTGAGTTAATGCAAGAGAGGGGGCCCATTGCCCCCTCTCTCTAAAGACCTGCCATGCTGCCCTATTTAGCGGCTGACGAACCTTCCAGCTTGTCCAGAAGTTCCCTGGTTTCCTGCAACTTCTTCTCGAGCTTTTTCAGCTCTTCCGGGGAATACGTCTTGGTACCTTTTTTGATATCGGCATCCAGTTTCTTGATCCTCTTCTGAAGTATTTCAACCTGGTTCAGACAATTTTTTGCAGCAAGTTCGCAGATGACCTTTTCCTGACTGGTTTGTTGCGCAAACACCGGCAGCACGCTGGCTGCAGCAAATGCGACCAGTATAAAAATTACGTTCTTTTTCATGGATCCCTCCGATGAGTAATTTGGAATGCCGGAATATTCTGATTAAAAATTCGATCGTTCATATTCCGTCGTTACTGATTTACCACTGAATCAGGCTCCCGTCAGAACGGCAGTTTTCCATAGCCCATCAGACCGATGGCAGGCACGAACAAACAGGTCACGCTCAGCGTCAGAAACATGTAGGCTGCCACCTTGGCGTTTATCTTGCCGTAGGTCACGCCGGTAACGGTGAAACAAATCACAACAAACGTAGTACACATGAATCCCAGGTAGGGAACCACGTCGATCAGGGTCTTGCCGTCAGGCTTGACGCCGCCGCCGGTGAAATAAAGGATAGCATACATGGCGCAGATTACACCTACTACCACGGCGCCGTTTCCGACGGTACGCATGTCTTCAATACCGGCCAGCAGGACATGGGCGGTCTGCAGATACAGCACGCCGAAGACGAACAGCAGACCGCCGGTGAAAGGGTCTTTGAAAAGGGCTGTCTGGAGCAGGGCGCCGATGACGACGAGAACGCCCACAACCGCGGTAACGAAACCGGTGCTCTTGGCTTCGCCGAATCCCAGAAACAGCAGACCAACCGGAACCCACATCATACAGATCAATAACAGTAGTGCTAACGTCATTTGTGCTCTCCTTTGAACGGTTAATTAATCACAGCTGAATCGATATTATTCAGCGGTGGTCGGATCGATGATGGCATGTACTTCGGCAACGTTGTTGGCCGGAAAACCGCCCTGTCTGGCGTGTTCCAACACGATCTCCTTGTTGGGAGCGATGTAGATGCAGTAGATCTTGTCGTCGGTGACATAGCTCTGCACCCACTGAATCTGCGGACCGAGGTCCGAAAGGACACTGCAGGATTTCTGCGAAATTGCCTGTAATGTTTCAGCCGGCAATTGCCCTGCTCCTGGAAGTTCACGCTCGATTACATATTTAGGCATGGCATGTCTCCTTTTTCAAAGTGTGTCCAACGATTACCAGTAGAACATGGTCCCGAGCGCAAACTGGTTGGAGTGCTGCTTGGCGCCGTCCTGCCAGGTGTTCTGGGCATAGATGTACTCACCCACGAACTGGGTGAACTTGTTCAGGTTGTAGGTAACCGCCAAAACAGCCGATTCCTGGTTTTTCATTACGCTGGGGCCGGCCGGCTCGTTGTCGTTTAACTCCTGGCGGGACTGCCCATAGTTGGCGCCCAGCTTCCAGGCTGGCGTCAGCTGGTAGGTGGCCTGGAGCAGGTAACCCCAGTGCAGCCTTTCCTTGCCGTTGGCATCGGTGGAGGTGGACCCGAGGAAGTCGCCGTCCTGGGCGCTGACCATGCCCAGGCCCTTGCCGCCGTAGCCGGAAGCCAGCAGGTTCAGACCGCTGAAGCCGACGCTGGCGCCGTAGGCGCCGCCGATGGACTCGTTGTCCTTGCCCGGACGGGCGGCGGCTGCATCACTGCGAGGAGCAGTCTGATACAGACCGGATATCCAGGCCTGCAGGGATCCGCCGCCGCTGAAGACCGTAGCGTAGGAAACTTCCGCCTCGACACGGGGCGAGTTGGTCTTGCCGGTATCGGCACTGATCTTGTACGGTTCGGCAACTTCCAGGGCCACTTTTACACCAGCCAGGTCAGGCGTGGTGTAACGGATCTGGGGCCCGAAGTTGGTATAGAGGTAACCGTAGCCGATGTGCCCCAGGGTCGTGCCGCCCCGGAAGGCATTGCCCGGAATGGTGCCGGATGTCAGCAGGGTCATGTCGTTCAAAATGTTCTTGCCCTGGTACAGGTTGAGGGCACGACCGGCCAGCAGTTCGCCGTAGGCGCCCTTGATGGTAACAAAAAACTCGCGGAAATCGATGTTGGGCGAAGTGTCGAATCGATTGGCACCACCCGATGCAGCTTTGTTCTGGATGTTGGGATAGATGCCGACCCGTACGGCCGAGTCCACGCCGTTGGTGGTGGGGGCCTTGACATTGAAGGCGATCACCGACGGCAGCAGGCCGACGCCGACGCCGAAGCGCTGATCGTAGGAGTTCTCGGTTCCGCCAACACTCAGCAGGCTCAGGGAGCGGGCACCACCCGGCAGCGGGCTGGTTGAAGCGTAGGTCGAAAACACGTCCACGATACCATCCGTACTCAATTGCCAGCCGTTTTCG
Organism: Geobacter sp. UBA698; assembly: GCA_002298925.1. Lineage (GTDB taxonomy): Bacteria > Desulfobacterota > Desulfuromonadia > Geobacterales > Pseudopelobacteraceae > Pelotalea. Next base: position 3,763 of record DBMM01000053.1, read on the forward strand.
CCGCCGATGGTAAAGGCCGCATCGGCAGGATGATCCACGGCTAGTGCCGCCATAATCACTACTGCTCCTAGACTCGCTTTTTTCAACATGTGTACCTCCGTTCTCAAGTTAGTTAGCCACAGGATTTCCCGCGGCCCCAGTACATCTTCGTTCTTTGCGCCGGAGTGCATTCCGGCGATCAGCCGCATTCAATAAACAATGTTCTACATACAGCCTTGGTTACAAAACAAGACGGGTAGCGACATTGCGACCTCCCGCCTGCAGTGTGAACCTGATTGTGTCGCTGCCGAAACCCTACCTCCTTTCACTGGTTATGTTTAATACTTAAAGCTGGTACTGCCGACACCATCTTTATTGATAAAGAACGATCCGGAGGCCGGAAGCGATCCAGACAGGCTGCCGCCTGCTGACATCCGCTTACCAAATCACCCCTTGCAACCACAGTGCCAAAAATAAAACAGTGGTATTTTCTTTATTTTTAAGGCACTTACAAAATATCACGACACATGAACCAGCGACCACCGGGGTGTAGCCAAAACGGACAACAACCATAACTATCGGTTATTTTTATACTTTTTAAGAATGGGGAGGAGTTCTACAGCGTGGAGTTTTGTCACACAACGAAAGGGTACGTGCGGTAAGGTCTCTTTCCAAAAAAAATTTGCCTGCCCAATTAATAAAAGTGGACAATACATTAGAACCTGGTTCTAATAGGCACGGGCATTGCATTATTTTTTATATGCCCGCGACCCTACCCGACTGATTCATAACACCGAGGATGCCGTTCCATGGAAGACCACAACAGCAACAGCATGATGCACAACTGCAAATTCGAGGTACCCGAGATCATCTTCGGCCGGGGCATGCTCAACCAGGTGGGTCCCTGCGCTCGCAGGCTGGGCGGCAGGAAGATCTTTCTGGTCAGCGACAAGGGCCTCTTTGATGCAGGCTGGGTCGACGTTGCCATGCGCAGCCTGCTGGAAGCCGGCCTGGAATTCATCTATTACGACAATGTCACTCCCAATCCCAAGGATCATGAGGTCCATGACGGCTTCAAAGAGTACATCAGCCACGGGGCCGACGTGATCGTCGGCCTGGGGGGCGGCAGCGCCATGGATGCGGCCAAGGCCATCGCCATCCTGGTCGCCAATGGCGGCAGAATCCAGGACTTTGAGGGGCACGACAAGATTACCCGTCCGCTGCCGCCGCTGGTACTCTGTCCGACCACCTGCGGCACCGGCTCGGACGTCTCCCAGTTTGCGATCATCAACGACACCCAGCGTCGCTGCAAGATAACCATCATGAGCCGTTGCGTCGCTCCGGACATCAGCCTGACCGACCCGGACACACTGGCCACCCTGCCGGACGAATTCGTCGGCACCACGGCGACCGACGCCCTCAGCCATGCCATGGAGGCCTTTTTTTCGGTGGCCTCCACGACCCTCACCGACGTTCACGCCATCAAGGCGCTGCGTCTGCTGACCAGCAGCCTTTCGGCAGCGGTACACCAGCGCCGCCCCTCAGACCTGGAAAACCTGTCCCGCGCCAGCCTGCATGCCGGCATGGCTTTTTCCAATTCGCTGCTCGGCATCGTCCATGCCCTGGCGCACCCCATCGGCGGCCTGTACGACGCCAACCACGGCAGCATCAATGCCATCCTGCTCCCCGAGGTGATCCGCTACGACATACCGGTGGTCACCGACAAACTCCAGGAACTGGCCTGGGGCCTTGGACACCGGGCCAACGGCGACATCAGCGCCGCCGGAGAAAAGATCCAGGAGACCCTTGATTCACTCCTGGAGGCCAGCGGCGCCCCCAGCAGTCTGCGCAGCATCGGCGTGCAGCGCCAGGATCTGCCCGAACTGGCCCGACGGGCACTCAATGACATCTGCATCGTCACCTCCCCCCGCGAAGCCGATGAGGGTGATCTCCTGCGCATCCTGGAAAGGGCTTACTGATGGACAAGCCGGCCGTACGCACCAGGATCGACGAGAGCACCCTGGAACGACTGCTGGGGCTGGACAGCTCCAAGATCGGCTTCTATGCCGAGGTAAAACAGAAGATCCACGAGCTGGAGGCGGCCAATCTCGGCCTGCGCAGCAAGAGCTACGAACTGCAGGCCGTGTTCGATTCCATTGCTGATGGAGTGGTAGTCTACGACCACAACGGCCTGGTACAACACCGCAATCATGTCTGTCCGAGCATGTTCCCCCAGGAGACCCTGGCCGGCCGCCACTGTCGAGACCTGTTCCATCCCGAGACCGCTTCCTCCCCCGGACACTGCCCGGTCGAGCGCGCCCTGGCTGGGGAACGGGTGGAAATATCGATGACATCCCACACCAATAGCGGTAAAATACGTTATTTCGATGTGACCGCGACACCCATCGAAGATGTGCATGCCGGCCGCAGCCGGGCACTGGTCTTCCTGCGGGATGTGACCGAAAAGCGCAGGCACGAATTTCAACTGATGCAGACCGAAAAAATGTCCAGCATCGGTGTGCTGGCCGCCGGCGTAGCCCACGAGATCAACAACCCGCTCACGTCGGTGGCCGGTTACGCCGAGGCCCTGCTGCGGCGCTTCCGGGACGAGGAGTCTCTGACCAGGGATCCCCGCCTGGAGGATTTTTCCAGGTACCTGCAGGTCATCATCCGCGAATCATACCGCTGCAAGGGGATCATCGACTGCCTGCTCTCCTTCAGCCGCAAATCCGACGGTTCGACCGGCAGTGTCGACATCAACCAGATCCTGCATGAAATATTGGAACTGGTGCGACACAAATCCCGCTATGACAAGATCGAGATTCGCACCGACCTGCAGGACGACCTGCCGACGGTCATCGGAGACCCGGGCGGTCTGCGCCAAGTGTTCATGAACCTGCTCCTGAACGCACACCAGGCCATCACCGGCAGCGGATCAATTGAAATCAGCAGCCGGCATAACGACGGGAATACGGTTTCGGTCAGGATCAGCGACAGCGGCTGCGGCATTTCAAAGGAAACCATCGATCAAATCTGGGATCCGTTTTTCACAACCAAGGATCCCGGAGAAGGCCTGGGACTCGGACTGGCCGTCACTTACAATATCGTCAAACGGCACGGAGGAGAGATCAGCGTGGAGAGCACAATCGACAAGGGAACTACATTTACGGTCAGGATTCCGGTATGCCAGAAATAGACCGCAAAGACACCAAGGTTTTGATCGTCGAAGACGATACATCGCTGCGCGAACTGCTGCAGATAGAACTTACCCGATCCGGCTACAAAGTCACCGTGGCGGCCAGCGGCGAGGAGGGGCTGGGGTTATACCGCGAGGAAATATTCAACGTGGTGCTGCTGGACGTGCGCATGCCCGGACTCGACGGGGTCGAAGTACTGAAACTGATGCGCCAGGAATCGAAGGTGCCGGAAATCATCATGTTTACCGGTCACGGCACCATCGAGACCGCCGTGGAATGCATCCAGAACGGCGCCTACGACTACCTGACCAAGCCGATCAAGCTTGACGAACTGGAACTGGTGATTGACAAGGCCCATGAAAAGAACCTGCTGCGGCTTGAGAACATCAACCTGCGGATGGAGGTCAACCGGCACAGCAGCGACCGCATAATCGGGAAAAGCAGCGCCATCATGAAGGTGCTTGACACAGTCCAGCGCTGGGGAGGAACCGACGAGCACGTCCTGATCACCGGGGAAAGCGGAACCGGCAAGGAACTCATCGCCCGGGCCGTGCACGATGCCAGCCCGCGGGTCAACAAACCCTTTGTGACCGTCAACTGCGGACGCCTGGACGCCAACACCGCCGAGAGCGAACTGTTCGGCCACATGCAGGGGGCCTTCACCGGGGCCAACAAAGGACGCGCCGGTCTCTTCGAGCTGGCGGACACCGGCACCCTCTTCATGGACGAGGTCTCGGAGATGCCGCTCAACGTCCAGGTCAAACTGCTCCGCATCCTGGAAACCAGCACCTTCCGGCGCATGGGAGGAAGTCACGACATCCGCGTCAATGTGCGCTTCGTCTTTGCCTCCAACAAGGACCTGCAGGAATGCGTCAACCGCAACGAGTTCCGTGAGGATCTCTACCATCGCATCAACCTGCTGCCGATCCCCCTGCCCCCGCTGCGCCAGAGGCTTGAGGATATCGCCCCCCTGACCTGGTACTTCATCAAACAGTGCCGTGAAAATGACACCCGTGAATGGGACGTCAGCCAGGAGGCCCTGGCCGCGCTGATGTCCTACCAGTGGCCGGGCAATGTACGGGAACTGCGCAACACCATCCGCCGCGCCTGCATCCTGGCCACCGAACCGGTCATCACACCGGACCTGTTCCCGTTCTCCCCCCCCAGGTCGAGCTATGTTCTCCCTGCCGGTAGCGGTAGCGGTACCGTTTCCGGCACCGTTACCAGCACCAGCACGGCCGAACAGAGCAGCACGGCCGCAATACCGCTGTGGGTTGTCGAACGCGACCACATCCTCAAGGTTCTGGAAATGGTCGAGCAGAACAAGAGCAAGGCCGCCAAGCTGCTCGAGATCGACCGCAAGACCCTTTACACCAAGCTGGAACGTTACGGCCTGGAAACCTGAAGGAGACAGGCATGGCACCCATCGACCCCCAGGGCAGAACAATCAACTACCTGAGACTGTCAGTTACCGACCGCTGCAACCTGCGCTGCAGTTACTGCATGCCGCCCCAGGGTGTTGCCAACATCGGTCATGACACAATCCTCAGCTATGAAGAGCTCTACCGCATAGCCCGCAGCGCCGTTGCCATCGGCATCGAAAAGATCCGCATCACCGGCGGCGAACCACTGGTCCGCAAAGGTATCATCGATTTCCTGCGGCAGCTTTCCGCCATCCCGGGACTCAACCAGCTGGTACTCACCACCAACGGCGTATTGCTGAACGAACTGGCCGCCGACCTGCGCGATGCCGGGGTGCAGCGGCTGAATGTCAGCCTCGACTCCCTGGATGCCGGCACCTTTGCCCGCATCACCCGCTGCGGCAACCTGGAGCGCGTGCTGAGCGGCATCGCGACGGCCAGGTCCTGCGGCCTGCCGGTAAAGCTCAACATGGTGGTCATGCGCGGCATCAACGACCACGAGATCGCCGATTTTGCCCGCCTGGCGGCGGACACAGCCGGCACCGTCCGCTTCATCGAATACATGCCGGCCATTCGCGAGCCGGACTGGCAGCGCCTGGTCGTTCCGGGCAGCGAAATTCTGGAGCGCATCGAACGCTACTTCACCCTGCTGCCGCTGGAGCAGACCCGAATGGCCGGCCCGGCCCGCAACTACCGCATTTCCGGCGCAGACGGCAGTGTCGGCATCATCACGCCGGTCTCGGAGCATTTCTGCTCACAGTGCAACCGCATCCGGGTCACCTCGACCGGACAGGCCAAAGGGTGCCTTTTCGCCGACAGCTGCGTCGACCTCAAGCCGGCCCTGCAGACCGAAACCGACCTGCTGCTGACACAGGCCCTGAACTCGATCATCGCCGTCAAACCAAGCGGCCACCTGATGAATCCATCCGAATGCCACCACCAGGCCTTCAGCATGGCCTCCATCGGCGGCTGAACCGCAAACGACCAACAATTGTAGATTTTCTCCCCACATCCTCCCCCTCCGACCCGCTACACCAACCATCACAGACAGAGCCTGGCCCGGAAACATCCCTCCAGATACCGCAGCAGCACGATCCGGAGCCTGTTTCCGACAGCAGCCTCCCCTGCTGTATATTTTCTCCACACTGTAGATTTTTTACCCACACCCTTCACCCTTCACCTCTCACACACCCCGAAGACAGATCGTGACCGGCTCCCGCTCGGTGCCCCTCACCGGCCAACTGGCATCGAGGTTGCAGAACATACGTACAGAACCCAGCGCCACACCAACCGCTACCTAAATTCCGGTTTCAAATCAAAGATGAAATCAAGGCGGCGAGGATTTCGGTGACGAAGGCGTACAGATAGTACGTTAAGGAACCGAAGACGAGCCAACGATGATAGCGCTTTGATTTGGAATTGGAATACCGCATCGCGAGGCCATTATGCCCCTGAGCGCCAATCCAGCCAGCATCGAATCCGCACAGACGGACATCCGTCCACCCACGACACTTACCCTGGCCATCACCGAACGCTGCAACCTGACCTGCTGCCACTGCTGGGTGGCCGCCGGTCAGCAACCAAATTCGCCCGACGTCCCGGAATGGTCACTGCTGCAGCTGATCGAGCAGTTTTCCGCCCTGGGAGGGGAACATATCCGTTTTACCGGAGGGGAGCCACTGCTTCACCCCGGCTGGCTGCGGGCCATGCAGTTCGCCGGCACCATCGGCCTCAGCGCCATCACCCTGCAAACCAACGCCATGCTCTTTACGGAACAACAGGTAAAACAGCTGCGTCGTTCCGGCCTGCCGGGTTTTTCCATCCAGATCAGCCTCGACGGGGCAACCGCTGCCAGCCACGACCGGGTGCGCGGCAGCGGGGCTTTTGCGGCAACCATGCAGGCGATCGACCGGCTGGTACAGGGGGGACTGGCCGATCGCATCACCATCAACTTCACCGAGATGCAGCATAATCTGGAGGAATTCCCCGACCTGCTGCAGCTGGCGGAAAAACTCGGCCTGGCAGCCGTCGTCGCCGGCACCCTGGTGAAGGGGGGCCGGGCAGCGGAATGCAGCGGCATCGCTCCCCCCGACAGCGACCAGTACCTCCGGCTGATCAGGCGCTACGACAGCGACCATGACTTCCGGACACGCTACGATGCCTTCGGCAACATGGCTGCCCTGCAGTGGCGCCAAGACGACTCACCTCGCAGCAGCTGCTGTACCTTTGCCGAACACCCCTACCTCACGACTGACGACCGACTATACCCCTGCCTGCTGTGCCACAGCGACGAATACGCTGTCCACGGGGTGTATGAAAAAGGACTGGAAGCCGCACTGCAGGAGGGCGCCCGTTTGTGGGCTCCCCTGCTGGAAATCAGCCGCCGCCGTAGCGCTGCCCTGGACCACTGCCGCGACTGCCCCGGTGCGGCCGTCTGCGCCGGCGGCTGCATGGGGCGCGCCTGGAGCAGCTGCGGCAGCCCCTGGGCAGCGGACGACCGCTGCGAGCAGCGCCGGGCCATCTACTCAGCTTTTCCGCCCAAGGTACGACAAAACTAAAAAAAGCCAGCAGTGTCCGGTTTGGTCTTTGCTGTTGCCTTAAAGTCCCCCCTCCCCCTGCGGGAGGGGGTTAGGGGGTGGGGTAATTTGCCCTATTTGAGACTAACGGCAATTTCACCCACCCCTCGATCCCCTCCCGTCAAGGGAGGGGAGGCTATCTGCAATAATCTGACAGAACAGCACTGAATAAAATAGAGATACAGCGAGCGCCGAGGACATCATACGGCACAACAGCGCTTGAATTTACTCTCCAAATCAACCGGTTTGCCCTGTCGAGCAAAAGCTTTCGTCATAAAAAATACAACAATTCAGAAAAGTTCCCTGTGAACTTACGACTTCAAATACTTTTTTAAGAATAATCCGCCGTTCACCCAACTTCGACATAATTTCCCTTCAATTCCCATTCCGTCCAACGAGCGCTGTGGGATATCTCCCCAGTGTGGATTATCTCTATACCCAAAAATCATCATTTGTAGGCGCTATTATAGAAAATTGTTTCATTATGCACCGCCCGCCAGCCACCACCGCAACAGCAAATACGGCATACCACACACAATTAGCTGATATTATTATGTTTTTAATATTGGCATCCTCTTTGCTAAGAGTAGAGACATAACAGTCATCCCGGAACAACAGACAGCAATAAATGAATTTTCGGCAGCAACTGCAATTGCACATAAAACGAAGTTATTGGAGGTGACCGCACAAACAAGCCGGATTAAGTAAATGCAACACCTGAAAACACTCATTTGCAGCACCACATTCCAAGCAGCAACACCACACAAAGGAGGTAGTACCCATGTCTCACAACAAAGACGTAAAACGGACCCTGAAGAACGAAAGACTGGAATACCCGATCAAGATGATGCACGCCTATCCTTCCGTAAATGTCGGTTGGGGTGCACATACAATGGTTGGCAATGACGCCAAGACGCTGGGCATGACCAATGCGCTGATCGTAACCACCGGCCTCAAGGGTACTGGTATTGTCGAGACAATCCAGGGCGTGCTGAAAGCTGCCGGCGTTAACTCGGAAGTATTTGACAAGGTAACTCCCAACCCCAAAGACTTTGAAGTCATGGCAGGCGCGAAGGCATTGGCAGCCGGCAAATTTGACGGCATCATCAGCCTCGGCGGCGGCAGCTCCCATGACGCCTGCAAGGCCATCAAACTCGTTCACAGCCACGACGGCCAGGATGTTCGCAGCTTTGAAGGCGCTTTCAAGGCAACCAAGGCCAACACGATTCCCCAGTTGGCCATCAACACCACATCGGGCACCGGTTCGGAAATTTCCTGCTTCTCGATCATCAACCACACCGACAAGAAGTACAAGATGGCCCTGTTCGATCCCAACTGTACACCCAGCAAATCCGTCAATGACCCGCTGATCCATCAGTGCATGCCTGGCGACCTCGCTGCCTATACCGGTATGGATGCACTTGCTCACGGCGTTGAGGCCATCACTTCCCGCCTGGGTGTTATGTCAGCATACGGCCCTGGTCTGAACGCAATCTCGCTGATCTTCGGCAACCTGCGTCAATCATCAATGAACAGAAACAACGACAAGGCCGTCGAAGCAATGGTCTGGGCCGAAATGGCGGCTGCCTACAGCTTCAACAGCGCCGGTCTCGGCCTCATTCACAGCATGGCCCATGCTCTGGGCGGCATGTACGATGCTCCCCACGGTCTCTGCAACGCCATCGGCCTCGGTCCGGTCATGAAGTTCAACCTGCCGGCCTGCCCGGAGCGCTTCAAGATGATGGCTCAGGCTGCCGGTATCAACGTATGCGGAATGTCCGATATGCAGGCCGGTCAAGCATTCATCGATGCCTGCCTGGAACTGAAAGCCGACCTGGGCATCACCAAGACCTTCAAGGATCTCGGTCTGCTCGAAAAAGACATCGAAGGTCTGTCACGCTTCTCCGTGAACGACATCTGCACCGAGGGCAACCCGACCGATACCGGTCTGCAGGACATGATCGGCATCTTCAAACAGTGCCTGTAATTTTCAGCTGATTCATTCTGTACCTGTGGAAGATTATGCCGCTGGCCCCGAAGGGAAGACACCCCTCACCGGGTGCCAGCGGCATATTTAGTTGAGTAACCGTGCTGCAGCTAAAAAAACACAACCCGAACTACCCGCAAGGGCGCAAAGATTGCAAATGAATGATCATGCCGAACAAGTTCAAATCAAACGAGACGAGGCCATCATGATTAGCGAACAAGGGGTTAAGGATTTTCTCCAGTCAGGTGGCTACATCGCCGACGATGCCATTGCCACCGCCGTTTTCCTGGCTCTCCACATGGAAAAGCCGATCCTGATCGAAGGCCCTCCCGGCGTAGGGAAGACCGGTCTGGCCAAGGCCCTTTCCTCAGCCCTGGATTTCCCCCTGGTGCGACTGCAGTGCTACGAGGGGATCGACGAGGGCAAGGCGCTCTATGACTGGGAGTACGGCAAGCAGCTGCTCTATACCCAATTGCTGCGCACCCAGCTGGACAACTACCTGTCCGTTTCGGCTGACCTGCGGGAAGCCGTCGAGCGCCTTTCCGCCGAAGAAAGCCTGTTTTTCTCAAAAAATTTCCTGGTACAGCGGCCGATTCTGCGCAGCTTCCTGTCCGAAAAGCGCTCCCTGCTGCTGATCGATGAGATCGACCGTTCCGACGACGAGTTTGAAGCGCTGCTGTTGGAGTGCCTGAGCGACTTTCAGGTCTCGATCCCCGAACTGGGTGTAATCGAGGCCAAACGCAAGCCGCTGACCATCCTGACCAGCAACGGAACGCGCATGATCTCCGACGCTTTGCGCCGGCGCTGCCTGTACCTCTATATCGGTTATCCGGAGCTGGAACGGGAAGTAGCCATAGTGCGGGTCAAATTCCCCGATCTCTGCGAGGAGCTGGCGCACCGGATGGTGGAATTCCTGCGCAAGGCCCGCGAACTGAACCTGCGCAAGCCGCCCAGTGTTTCCGAGACCCTGGACTGGGCCCAGGTGCTTTCGATCCTGAAAGCGACCCAGCTTACACCGGAGGTGGTCGCCAATACGGTGGGTGTGATTGCCAAACACCAGACAGACCTGCAGAAAGTAACGGACCTGGCTATCCAGGAATTGAGCTGATCATGGAACGGATCATCGCCCGCTTCGTTGCCGAACTGCGCAAAAGCGGCATCCGCGTCTCGCCCGGCGAGAGCCTGGATGCGGTCCAGGCCCTGGCGCTGGCCGGCATGGAGGGACGCCGGTCGTCCCGGCAGCTGCTGCGTCTGACACTGGTCAAGAACGTCAATGATTTTCCGGTCTTCAATGAGGTCTTTAACCGTTTCTTCAGCCGTTTCAAAACCGAAAACCGGGATCTGGATATTTCCGATCTTATGGACGCCGCCATCATCAGCATGGAGGGGGAATTCAACTACCTGGACCAGCTGCCGGGCGACGACCACGAACCGGGCCCTCTGCTGAAACTTGACAGCGACATCAATCCTGAAGATCTGCAGGACCTGAAAAGCCTGACCGAGATCGACCCCGACGATACTGACGGCAATGAAATTGTCGTGCAGATGAAGGGCTACCGCGGGAAGGCCAAGGCTCCCCGGCCGACACGCCGCTACACCCAGAATCCGCTCACGATCGAACTGAACAAGAGCAGCGGCAGCGGCCAGAGCATCACCTTTACCCCGGAAGAACAGGCTGCCATGCAGGACGTGGTTTCCCGCATGATGCTGCGCCTGCGCAAAGACATGCGCCGGATGAAGAACGACCAGAACCGCGGAAAACTGCACGTCATCAGGACCATCCAGAAAAACTACCGCAACGACATGGTTCCGTTCCAGGTGGCCCTGCGCCGCAAACGGAGGCAGAAACCGCGGCTGGTGGTGCTGTGTGACGTCAGCTTTTCGGTCAGCCATGCCTCCCGCTTCATGCTGCTGCTGCTGCATACCCTCCACAACCAGCTGCTGGATGTGCGCAGCTTCATCTTCAACCGGGAGGTGGCGGAAATCACCGAAATGCTGGCCAATATGCCGGTCAACGACCTGATGGAATCCATCGACAAGGGGGACATCGTCGATCTGGATGAAAACAGCAGCTACGGCCAGGTATTTCTGAACTTCAAGAAAAGGTATCTGGAAAACCTGCGGGGCAGACCGGCCTTTATCATCCTGGGAGACGCACGAAACAACTACGACGAAGCCAACGACTGGGTGCTGGACGAGCTCCGCGAAAAAGCCCGCTTCATGCTCTGGCTTACCCCGGAAGAACGTGAAACCTGGAATCGCGGCGACTGCCTGATGGAAACCTACGGTTCATACTGCGACAAGGTGGAGGTAGTGAAAACCGTCGATGACTTGAGCTTGGTGGTGGAAGACCTGCTGCGCGACATCTATGCCGACCAGGCCCATCCCCTTGACAGAAAACGGCTGCGGGAAGCCAAGGCCGAGGAAAACTACGATTACCATGATTATTATACCCGTGGCGCCGGCGGCGGCAGCCAGCCGGCTTTCGACCCTGGCGGGCGCAGCCATTGGTGACCATGGGGAAGTGATTATTACCACAAGAAAAGGAGTACTACATGAGTTGCGACAGCGAAAACCACCAGATGCATATGTGTGCCCTCAAAAGAAAGGGACTGGAAGATTGCATCAAGATCTTTTCGGACAAGCCCACGGTTCAATGCAGAACCTGCGGCGCCTTGGCCAACAGTTCCAAAAACCTGTGTGCCGCCCATCTGCTCGATGATGCGCCCAATGTTGAAGGTGGCCACGGCAGCCTCGGCCTCGATGAAATCGGCAAACCGCACGCCGGCTGACGGCAGACAATCCGGACCGCCGACGCCCTCGGAATGAACCACAAGAAGACCCTGCGGTGACCAGACCTTGAACCATCCCACTGAAAATCATGATCACCACCTCGAATTGGAGACGAAGATCAAGGAATTGCGCCGTTTCCAGGAGGAGCTGGAGGCGTCCCGGAACAAGCTCGCCCTGCTGTACGATTTCGCCCCGGTAGGTTATTTCACTTTCAATCGTGAAGGCGCCATCCAGTCGGTCAACCTGTTCGGCGAACGCCTGCTGGGTATCGAGCGCGCCCTCATATTGGGCCGGCATTTCGAGGACTTCGTGGCCGACGAGGATCGTTACGTATTCGTCGACTATCTCGATACGGTTTTCCGCAGCCACGGCAAGGAGACCTGCCGACTGGGACTGGCCCAGCGCGTCAGGCAGACTGTGTATGTCCGGATCGAGGCCATGGTCACCGAATCAGGGGAAGAGTGCCTGGCCGTGCTGATGGACATCACCGAGAAGAAACTGGCCGAAAAGGCCCTGTCGGAGAGCAAATACAATCTGACCAAGGCCCAGTCCATGACCCATGTGGGCTCCTGGAGCTTCGACCCGTTGACCGCGGAGGTACAGGCCTCCGACGAACTGCTGCGCATCATGCATCTCAGCCGCGAGGAGGCATCCCAGGATTCCTTTGCCGAGGTGGTCCACCCCGACGACCGCGAAAACGTCATGGAACAGATGCGCCTCGGCACCCAGCTCGGCAGAAGCTACGAGATCGAACATCGCCTGCTGTTTGCCGACGGCAGCTCGCGCTGGGTCTACACCATAGTTGAACCCCAAATCAACAATGCCGGCAGGGTCGTCAAGCTCTACGGCACGACCCAGGACATTACCGAACGCAAGCGGGTCGAGGTGGAACTGCGCAACAAGAGCAACGAATTGCAGGCCATTTTCAATTCGATCAGCGACGGCATCACGGTCTACGATCACGAAGGGCGCATCCAGCACCACAACCAGATCAGCCCCCGGCTGTTCCCCGGCCAGATCCTGCCCGGAAAAGAGTGCAGCAACATCTTTCATGCCGACAAGCCGAGCCTCCCCTCTGAATGCCCGGTGGAACGGGCGCTGCAGGGAGATCGGGTGGAGACGTCAATGATCTCCCTGCGGGAGGACCAGACGCCCCTCTACCTGGACATCACCGCCACGCCCATCAAGGACGCTCTCGGCGAAAAAAACCGGGCGCTGGTCTTTTTCAGGGACATCTCCGAAAAACGGCTGCAGGAGATGCACCTGATTCAGGCCGAGAAGATGTCGAGCATCGGCGTGCTGGCCACCGGCATCGCCCACGAGATCAACAACCCGCTGACCTCGGTGGCCGGCTGTGCCGAGGCCCTGCTGCGACGTTTCCGCGACGCGCCGGAACTGAAGGAAGATGCCAGGCTGGATGCCTTTCCCCACTATCTTAAGGTCATCGTGCGCGAATCCTATCGCTGCAAGGGGATCATCGATCACCTGCTCAGCTTCGGCCGAAAGTCCGATGGCCTCTCGGTCAATGTGGACATGAACGCAATCCTGCTGGAGATCCTCGAACTGATCAGCCACCAGCCCAACTACCGCCACATAAAGGTCACCACCAGCCTGCAGGAGGGACTGCCCTGCGTCCATGGCGACCCCTCGGCCCTGCGCCAGGTCTGCATGAACCTGCTGATCAATGCCCATCAGGCCATCACGGGCGAGGGACAGGTCGAACTGGCCACTGCCGGCCCCAGCAACGGCATGATTTCGGTCACCATCCGCGACACCGGCTGCGGCATCTCCAAGGACAACATCGACCGGATCTGGGACCCGTTTTTCACCACCAAGGAGGTCGGCAAGGGGGTCGGCCTCGGACTGGCCCTGACCTACAACATCGTCAAGCGCCTGGGCGGAGATATCCACGCCTGCAGCACCCCCGGCGAAGGCGCCCAGTTTACGGTGCTGCTGCCGGTCTGCCGGAAGTAGCCGGGCATTCAGTGGTAGAATCGAGAGCAACATGACCACAGGCAATTACCCGGAAACGGTGAACCTGGCATACAACTACGCCAGCGTCGGCAATCTGTTTAAAATGAGCTCCCCGCGCGCCGCGCAGCCGACTGACCCCGGATACTGGGTAGCCCTGAAGGGCAACAGCGTGCTCCTGAGGATGGAGTCAGGCCAGCTATCTCTGCCCGAAGGCGATCTCCCCCTGTGGCTTCGGCCAGCCAGCGAGCCGCTCTGGGTCGGCCTGTGGAAAAACAAACCGGTAAGGGTCTTCACCATCGAAGATCATAAAACCATCCAAGCGCCATTTGTGGCGGAACCGTTCAGCACCACCACACCACGGGCGGATGATGCCACCATCAGCGTCTGCGGCCTGGCGCAGCAGATGCTGCTCTGGGAGAAACGGAGCCGGTTCTGTTCAAGCTGCGGAGGCGATACGGAATGGTACTCCGACGGCTGGGGCCGACGCTGCCGGATCTGCCGGATGAAGCAGTTCCCCGCCAGCCACCCCTGCGCCATCGTGCTGGTCAGGCGCGGCCCTGAGGTACTGCTGATACACAAACCGGAATGGACGGACGGCAGATACAGTATCCCGTCCGGCTTTGTCGATCCGGGTGAATCGCTGGAAGAATGCGCCGTACGCGAGGTGCGCGAAGAAACCGGCATCGAGATCCAGAACCTGCGCTATGTCGGCAGCCAGAACTGGCCCTTCCCCTCCTCGCTCATGTCCGGATTCGTGGCGGACTATGCCGGAGGCGAAATCCGGATAGCAGCCGATGAGATTGACGACGCCCGCTGGTTCCCCGTGGACCGACTCCCCACCCTCCCCTCCCGGCGCAGTATTGCCCGCTGGATAATTGACCGTTTCAGTCCCACCTGAGCCCTGATTCCGCTGCAAAGTCAGCTAGGTCCAATTTGATTTTGCTGTTAGCTCCCCCTCCCTCGACGGGAGGGGGCTGGGGGGTGGGTGAAGTTGCCATCTGAGTCAAATGTGGCAATTTCCCCCTCCCCCTAACCCCCTCCAGCAAGGGGAGGGGGAACTAATTGGAAGCAACAGACCTAACCGGACACTACTCCTGCAAAGTATTTCTGAACATAACGCACCGGCCCGGCTTGACCCTCCCTCCCGACCCTGTAACAGTTTGACATTACTGCAGCCACAACGTACCTTAAGTCACTGCCAAGCATTATGTAGTCGGAGCTTATTGATGTCGCGTGCGCTCACATTTTTACTGACCTTGCTGGCCATGATCGCCTTCGCGGGCAATTCTCTGCTCTGCCGGCTGGCGCTGAAACAGACCGGCATCGACGCGGCCAGTTTCACCACCATTCGCATTTTCTCCGGTGCGCTGACCCTCTGGCTGATCATGCAGCTGCGGACCGGCAGCCACCGCACCGCAGGAAGCTGGCCGTCCGCGCTGGCTCTTTTTGTCTATGCGGCCGGATTCTCCTATGCCTACATCAGTCTGCCGGCAGCGACCGGCGCACTACTGCTGTTTGGCGCGGTGCAGGCTACGATGATCGGCTACGGAATATGGAGTGGCGAACGCCTGGGAATGCGGAAATCGGCGGGACTGGTCTGTGCCTTCAGTGGACTGGCCGGCCTGTTGCTTCCCGGTCTCTCGGCGCCGCCCTTGGCTGGTTCCGTTCTGATGCTGGGCGCCGGCGTCGCCTGGGGGGTCTATTCCCTGCGCGGAAAAGGGGCCGGCGACCCGACCAGCGTTACAACCGGCAATTTCCTGCGGGCCGTGCCCGTGACTGCGGCACTGAGCGTGATCACAATCCCCTGGACCGTGCTGAACAGTTCCGGTTTCTGGTACGCTATTTTATCCGGCGCCCTGGCCTCGGGTGTCGGCTATGCGATCTGGTACACGGCCTTACGCGGGCTGAAGGCGACGACTGCAGCCACCGTGCAGTTGAGTGTGCCGGTCATCGCGGCTGTTGGCGGTATTGTCTTACTGGGCGAAGCCGTCACGGTCCGCCTGTTGATCGCTTCCACTGCAATCCTGGGGGGCATCGCCCTGGTGATTGTCGACCGGCAGCCTGCAGCTGGGAAGCAGGCAGATCGAATCTGACACTAGACACTTTCTCTACCCCGACGATTCCACTTCTGTCACTCCCATCCCCAGGCAGAGGGCAGCATAGATACGGGCCGCCGTCACCACCTCCGCGAAGACGACCTGTTCGTCCGGTGTGTGGGCCGTTTCCAGGTAGCCGGGGCCGAGAATGAGCGGCCTGCAGCCGGCCGCGAAGAAGAGATTGCCGTCGGAATGGGAACGGAAGGCGTCCAGCTTCGGCAGCAGCCCCAGCCTGGGCCAGATCTCAGTGATGATCCGGGCTGGCCGGGTGTCGTCCCCCAGGTCGTAACCCGGGGAGGCAAAGTCGAAACTGACCTCCACATCCAGCTCAGGAATCAGCTGTTTTCCCTCGGCCAGGAAGCGATGGATCTCCTCCTGGACCGCGACAGGTTTCATGCCTGGGGGCAGGTGCAGGTCTATCCAGGCCTCGCAGCGGTCCGGCACCACGAACCCCGCCCGGGAGGAGCTCAGCTCGCGGATGGAATAAACGATTTCCGAGCGTTCCCGGTCGAAGAGCGGCTTTTTCCCCAGCAGCAACAGCAGCCGCAGCATGGATTCCACCGCGTTATGTCCCAGCTCGGGCATGGAGGAGTGACTGCGGAGGCCGCGGGTGACAAAGTCCGCCTCCAGGTAGCCGTAATGGGCGAAACAGGCTGAAAGCCCGGTGGGTTCCCCCACCACGACCCAGGGAGGGCGAATCTTTTCCAGAAAGGCGGCGCTGCCGTCACCGTTTTCCTCCTCCCCCACCACCAGCAACAGTCCCACCGCTGGCCGCTCTGCTGCCGGAAACGCCTCGGCCAGGGCCAGCCAGGCCTCCAGCATGGCGGCGCAGCCCCCCTTCATGTCGGCGCTCCCCAACCCGTGGATGACGCCTTCCTCCTCCCTGGCTCCGAATTCCTCCAGATCCCAGGCCGGAACCGTATCCACGTGCCCCACCAGGTAGAGTTGCGGATCGCCACTCCCCATGGTGACGCGCAGGTTGTAGCGTTCCTCATCCCCCTCCACAATTTGACGCTCGACGACGAATCCGGCCCGGCTCAGCAGATCTTCCAGGTAGAGCTGGATATCCTCTTCCTTGCCGGAAGGGGAGTAGATATCCATCATATCAAGCAGCGTCCGACGCAGCCGGGCGGGATCGATCAGATCCCAAACCCTGTCCAGTTGCCCGCTCATGGCTTTTTCACCGTTTTTTTATGGGCTTTTCGGGTAAGGTTGAGGGACATGTAGACGTGCTCCTGGATGTCGCCGAATCCCTGTTTCTTGAAGAAGTTCACCGCGGGCAGGTTGTCGGCGGAGGTATCGATGATGATCATCCGCACCCCCTGCTCGATCAAGCGGCGCTTGATTTCGTTAAACAGCCTGCTCCCCACGCGTCCCTTCTGAATATCCGGACGTACCCCCAGCCAGACCAGGTAGCCGTACTTCCAGGGAGAGTTATGCTTCTTGACCGTGGTTCCCAGCGCAAAACCAAGAATTTGTTCGCCAGCCTCCGCCACCAGGCAAAGCTCGGAGTCAGAATTGAAAAGGGTGGTGATTTCGTACTCGTCCCAGGTGCGGTAGAGACTCTGGGAGTACTCCACGGTGAAAACCTCTTCGCCGATGTGGAAGACCTCCGGAAAATCATCGATGGTCATTTCCCGGATGCGGGGGTGTTCTTCAAGGGCTAAAGGGGTATCCTGCATGGTGTCACCTCCTGCCGGTTTGCTGCTGTCGCTCTATTGAAAACTGCACCTGCTGTATAGTGTAGCGCAATACTGGGCATGGTCCACGACTTCATCTTGCCTGCCAGAGAAAACGTGTAGTTCCGGATCATCCGGCGTGCAGTTTTAATCTTAATTCAGCTTGCAGCAGGCTTTCAGCGCGGGGCCGGACGATCCCCTCACAATCCAGTGTAACCGTTTGACATGGCAATGGTCATGACGTACTTATATGATAGCACCTGTTCAGCGGCTTTGCTAAAGAACCGGGAGCAGGTCCTGAAGCGCGGGTCGCAGCAGTATCAACATATAGAGAACCAATAGGACAGATCATGCCGAATCCAATTGTGATGAGTTATCTGCTGGCAGCCCTGGCTGTTCCGGTCGTGCTGCACTACCACCTCTTGCCGGCGGTATTTGCCGGCCTGGCCGTGCATGTCCTGACAGTGAAGCTGGCCCGGCGGCTGCCGGAGCGCTGGGGTGTACTGGCTCACAAGGTCGCCCTGGCCGGAATCATCCTGATCGTCATGCTGCTGGTGTTCGGCATCTGCCTCGTGCTCTGGTCGTTTCTGTGGGGCCATCACGGCATGGCATCCCTGCTGGCGGCCGTGGCCGAAACCCTGGACAATCTGAAACGGACCTTGCCGTCCGACCTGGCCGCGGCCCTGCCGGATACGGTCGAGGAGCTGCGCGAACAGTTGGCCGTGGTGCTGCGCGAGCATGGCAAGAACATCTCCTCGGTCGGGATATCCGGCGCCAAGACTTTCGCCCATGTGCTGCTGGGTATGGTGGTCGGCGGCATGGCCGTTCTGCACCATTTCCTGGAGGTTGAAACCTGGCCGCCACTGTCGTCAGGCCTGCATGCCCGGCTGCTGGCACTGGCGAACGCCTTTGAAAAGGTGGTCTTCGCCCAGGTCAAGATCTCGGCCCTCAATACGCTCCTGACCGCGCTCTACCTGGCGGTGATCCTGCCGCTGTGGGGGGTGCACCTGCCGATGGTGACGCTTCTGATCCTTTTGACCTTCGTGGCCGGACTGCTGCCGGTGGTCGGCAACCTGATCTCCAATGCCACCATCGTCCTGATCAGTCTGGGCCTGTCGACGGGCGTTGGTGCGGCTTCTCTGGTGTTCCTGGTCCTGATTCACAAGCTGGAGTACTTCACCAATGCACGCATTGTCGGCGGAGAGGTCAAGGCCAGCGCCTGGGAACTGCTCTGCGCGATGCTGATGATGGAAGCGGTCTTCGGAATGGCGGGGATGGTGGCTGCGCCGGTGGTGTATGCCTGGCTCAAGGCCGAGCTGAAGGCCAGGGAGTTGGTCTGACTGAGGGGGCATAAAGGTGTGAATAATGGACCAACAGATCATCAATCACTGCTGGAAAGAGTGTTGAAGGTGGGCGGATTCATGCTGGGATGGTTCGTCTTGGCCTGCATGGCCTGCTGGGGCAGTATGGCGATCTTCTATTCGAACCTTCCGGCAGGCATTCGTCCGGTTGCCGCGATCCTGTTCGCCATTGGGTCCCTGGCGGCATTCTTCATGGGACATCCGCACAGTCTTGCAGTCATTGGTTATTTAGTCATCTTCGCGCTCCTGCTCGTCTGGTGGCTTAACATTCCTCCCTCGAACAACCGGGACTGGCAGCCCGATGTTGCCGTCCTCCCGTCTGTCGTCATCGACGGAGATCATGTCGCGATTCACAATATCCGCAATGTGGACTATCGGACCGAAACGGACTACACGGTCTGGCACTATGACGCGACATTCGACCTTAAAAAGCTCCAGAGCGTCGACAACTATCTTGTTTACTGGGGCTCACCGACGATCGCACATACAATGATGAGCTTCGGGTTCGAGGACGGCCGATACCTCTGCTTTTCCATCGAGACGCGCAAGCGCATGGGTCAGGAGTATTCGGCGTTCAAGGGGTTCTTCAAACAGTATGAGCTTACCTACGTGGTTGCCAATGAACGGGATGTGGTGCGCCTGCGCAGCAACTTTCGCCATGAGGACGTCTACCTCTTCCGCCTCAAGGCATCGAAAGAAGTCATACGCAAAGCATTACTTGACTACCTGCGGGAGGTTAACAGACTGAAGGAGCAGCCCGAATGGTATAACGCTCTCACCAACAACTGCACCCCCAACATTCGCGGCCATACGGCACCCTATAATCCCCGGAAAAAATGGGACTGGAGGATCATCATCAACGGTTATGTCGATGAATTCATGTATGAACAGGGCGTACTCGACCGGAGCCTGCCGCTCGCCGAGTTGAAGAAGCGCAGCCACATCAACAACAAGGCCAACGCAATCGGCAGCGCCGCAGATTTTTCAACGCGGATCAGGGCGGGTTTACCTGGCTTTTGACCGCACCGTTTGACATTACGGCGGTCATCACGTACCTTTAAAGCGCATTCATTGCGCTTTTTTTGTTAAAAACCAATAAGACCGACAAGACCCACAAGACCAATGGAAAACCGGTATCTAAACCAGACCACCAAACCATCATTCCCCCTCACGAGGGAGAATTCCGGGGTGGTTGTTGCCGACGCTGCCGCCGGTACAATGTTTTTTGCCTCGGTACGCAGCATGGTCGGGTATTTCGCAGAAAACCTCACGGATGGAGGATCTCCATGAAACAACTCATGATTTATTCTTTACTGATGCTGTGCATCGCGGTTGTTGCAGATGCCGAGATCTATACCTGGACCGACGACCAGGGAGTGGTCACGTTCACTGATAATCCCGCTCGAATCCCTTCTCGCATCAGCGGCAGTACGAAGAGCGGCGACGTTATTTCAATTCACACTCTCAAGACACAGAAGGGATTCAGGAAACAGGGTAAAACAAAGCTGCATGCCACAATCCCCACGAACCGGGTCAGGTCCATAGCTGCTGCAAAAGCAGAGCAAAAGGCGGCACCACTGGAATTGCAGTCAGAAATAAAAGGACATCTTGGTGGCGATCAGACAGATCCCTCGCCGCCCAGCATGAAGCAGCCCAAACCGTTACCATTGGGAGACCAACCGACACCTACGTCACCGGGCATGAAACAGCCTATTCCGGCTGCGCCGGGTGATCAACCGAAAGCAACACCTGCGGGAATGAAGCAGCCGAAGGCGGAACCGCCGGGTGACCAGCCACACCTGACACCATCGGGCATGGAACAGCCTGTTCCAAAACGGTAAAGGCAGACCTTCATCCTGGCCAATTACTGACACAACATTTATGGAGATCCCCGTATGCGATCTGGAGAAATTCGGAAACACAATACCATTTCCAACCCATCCGTCTGTTTTAGCAGCAAGAAATTGCAAAGCGAATAAAAGCATAACAACACCATAAATCTCATCAGGAGGCATTTTCATGCCAATCGGTTGGCTCGCTGTACTACAAAGAGTTCCATGGTCTGAGGTCATCAGCAACGCACCCAAGGTTGTTGATGGCGCCAGGAAATTATGGAGCGCGGTTGCCAGGAAGCCCTCTCCGCCAAAGGTTTATGATTTGAGCGTGCAGACAGCCGCTCCGTCAGAACATCAAACCGTAGCCGCAATAGAAGCCCGTGCCATCGCATTGGAGGCTGCTGTGTCCGACTTGCGCGGCCAAATGCTTGAATCTTCCGAACTCATTAAGGCGCTCGCTGACCAAAACGCGCAACTTATCAAGTGCATTGAAAATAATCGGGTACGCATACTCTGGCTAAGCGCAACGACCGTTGTGTTTGCAATTGTGGCACTACTCGCCATTCTTCTGGCGTTTTCTCGGCATGGCGCCTAACAGTGATGCAGTGCTTTCGGAAACAACACCTTGAGGAGAACCGTCAATTATGTCTTCACCTGGCAAGCCTAAAAAATTCACAATGATTAGAGAATTCCATCTCGCTGACTGGTTCACACTCGCCAATGCTGCCTGTGGCACAGGCGCTCTGTTCTCGACGATGACCTATTTGGAAACGAGCGCCGTTCAGCACGTCTACATCGCATGCGGCCTCGTCTTCGCCGCCTTCGTGTTCGACATCCTCGATGGACGGATTGCACGGTGGCGTCAAAAGTCATCGGCAATGGGTCGTGAACTCGATTCATTGGCTGATGTCATTTCATTCGGGGTGGCTCCGGCCATGATTGCGTACGGTTGCGGTATGCAAGGTCTGTACGATCGGATTGTGCTGGCCTTCTTCGTCGTTTGCGGTGTGTCGCGCCTCGCCCGCTACAATATCACCACTGAAGCGCTTTCAGAGGGGGGTGACAAGGTGAAGTATTTTGAGGGAACGCCCATCCCGACTTCGCTGCTGCTCGTCTGCCTATTGGTCCTGGCAGCATTGAACGGTGCGTTGCGCGAAAGGCTCTGGTACGGAGAACTCACTATTGCCGGCTTCGGGCTTCATCCTCTGGTGCTGCTCTACGCGATCTCTGGTTCATTGATGATCAGCCGAATCCGGATTCCGAAACTCTGAAGCAGCGAAAAACCGTTGCGGTAGTGCAGATTGTCCACCGGCATCAAAACTTGATAATTTTCCTTTCTGTTCTACAATTCAACTAAGAAAAATCGAGGGAGGATACCATGAAAGAACAAATGAAAGAACTGCAACAACTTAAAGGAATTGGTGAAGTCCTATCGCGGCGCTTAGTAGAGGCTAGTTATGACACTATTGCCAAGGTTGCCGGGGCAGGAGAAAAAGGGCTTGAGAGAATAGCTGGAATGAACCCGAAAAAAATTCGGGATATAGTAACCCAAGCCAGGAAAATGACCGGAGAAGCAGAGAAAAGTCATCACTCGTGGTCGGAGGCCAATAAGTAAAAGTTATTCCATTAAACAGTAGTTGCAGGACAGCACCACACCCAACGTCCGGAGGAGGCTTCCCAGCGACATTGCAAGGATTCACGGGTTCTTGAGGTGGCGGGAGCCCCTCTAATCTGTTCCCGCTCAAACCAACCTGGCCATCTCGCCACAAGACTGCAGTGGGGCCTAAGCCTGCATAATTGCCGAAGTTGTGTTCCGATATAACCAGCAAAATCGACCGCTCCCCAAGGATGCATCCCATGCCGAACGAGGAGAATTTCTCGAACACCGCATTGCCTGCAAAATCAGCCTCCGCCCTCAACCGTCTCTACTATTCTCCCGTTCTCATCGTGGCAGCCGTCATCATCTGCACCTTGGCTTCGGAAGCGCTGGTGATGGTCGTGCTCAGCCAATTCTCCCTGCTCAATGACCCTCTTCACCATATTCTCGACTCGATTATGCTGCTGGCGCTCCTTTTTCCGGTACTTGTCATGCTCGTTTTCCGGCCAATCGATCACCATCTGACAGAACGAAGGCGCGTAGAAGAAGAGCTGCAAACTGAACAAAACAAACTCAAAGCCATACTCGATGCACTGCCTGCCGGCGTCTGTATCGTTAACCGTGACCATGAAATCGAGTACCTCAATTCATCCCTGATTAAGGAGTTCGGTCACATTGAAGGTCAATTCTGCCATGACTACTTTCAGGGCCGGTTTCATTCCTGCCCCAACTGCCAAATGGACGATGTCTTGTCGGGAAAGAGCGTCACCAGGGAATATCATTCCGAAAAAACCGGAAAAATCTACGAGACCTTCGAAACGCCACTGCGGAACAGAAACGGTTCAGTGTCGCTGCTGGTCATAGTGCATGACGTCACCGAACGGAAAACAGCCGAGGATGAACTGCGCATCTCTCGGGAGCGGATGCGCGCGCTCTCTGTCCACTTGCAACGAGCCAGGGAGGAAGAGCGGACAGCCATCAGCCGCGAGATCCACGACGAGCTGGGGCAGGTCCTGGCGACCGTGCAGCTTGGCGTCACATCCCTGGCGGATGATTACCACGACCATCGGCACCTGGTTGACAAGATTGCGGAAATGGAAAAAATGCTTGCCGGCGCCATCAAGAGCGTCCAGAGGATATCCGCCCAGCTCAGGCCCGCAATTCTCGACGAACTAGGGCTTTCCGAGGCAATCGAATGGCAGGCGGACGAGTTCCGAAAGAATACGGGCATCGACTGCACCTCGGACCTCCTCCCGTTGGAAACCGAGATTGGTAAAGATGTGGCAACCGCAATTTTCCGCATCTTCCAGGAAGCCCTGACCAACGTGATGCGGCACTCGGGTGCCACCAGTGTCAAAGTTTCACTGGCGGAACGAGGCCGGCGGATCGTTCTGGTAGTTGAGGACAACGGCTGCGGAGTAGCCCCGGAGCGGGTACGCAACAACAGCTCGCTCGGCATTACCGGCATGCGGGAGCGGGCCAATGCGTTGGGTGGCAGGGTTACCGTCCGCAGCCTGCAGGAGGGAGGGACTGTCGTCATGGCCCATATCCCCATCGATCTCACTGGAGACAAGATATGACCAAATCAACAAGAATCATCATTGCCGACGACCACATGATATTTCGCGAGGGGCTCAAACAGATCATCGACAAAAGCGTGAATATGTGCGTAGTCGATGAAACGGGCGACGGTGCTGAGCTACTTGCCAAAATTCGGAAAGAGGAATATGACCTGATCATCCTCGACATAACCCTCCCCGGACGTAGCGGACTGGACATTCTGTCCGACATCAAATCCATCAGGCCAAAGATGCCGGTGCTCATCCTGAGCATGCATCCCGAGGAGCAGTATGCGTTGCGGGCCCTGAGATCCGGGGCGGCCGGTTACCTGACTAAGGGGTGCTCATCACGGGTACTGCTCGAGGCGCTGCAGAAAATCGCCATGGGGAAGAAGTACGTCAGTGCCGCCATGGCGGAGTTACTGGCTAACCGTCTCGACTCCGGCAGCGACGGTCCACTCCATGAGCGTCTTTCAGATCGTGAATTCCAGGTGATGCGCATGATTGCAGGCGGAGCCCCCCCCAAGAAGATTGCCGCGGAACTGATGGTCGGAATAAAAACGGTCAACACCTACCGAACCCGCATCTTGCAGAAAATGCAGATGAAGTGCAACGCCGACCTGACCCGCTATGTCATTGAGCAGAATCTGATGTAGCGGGAGACCTTCCAACATTATTTAAACCTAACAATCAAAACCCGCATCGCCGGAACTCTTCCACCGAGCGGGCCATCCCACCGGAATCACTGCGACTCTCAACTGAAAGCAAATTACCTACAACTAACAGCATAAAATATACACAAAACAAAAACTATTATACTTACAGGCATTATAAAGTCATGACCACCCGCAAAG
>DBMM01000033.1:0-8789 GCA_002298925.1 Geobacter sp. UBA698
TATGCAACTGCGAAAGTTGAGTACTTGATTTATCACCCTTATTTCCATTGATAGAATCTTTTGGATATTTTACTGTGGTTGCGAGTGTCGGAAAAGTTAGGTTGTAAGAATATTCATCTGATGCCAAGCCGAGCCTTAAAAGCAATCTTAAACTCTGTACATTCCCATCAAAATAAAACAAATCAGATTTCTCTTCATCACTCAAAAAAGTAAGTTTTGATTCATTATCCCTAAAAAAAGTTTGAATGCACTTTTCACCAAAATGACCAAAGGGCGGATTTCCAATATCGTGTGCCAAACTGGCAGTTGCAAGTATAGAAGGGATATGCCCAATTTTATCTTGACCAATATGTTGATTCTCTTTTAGCCAATTTTCAACACGTACACCCAAGCTACGAGCTACACTTGATACTTCAATTGAGTGAGTTAGTCTCGTTCTCACAAAATCATTTGGTTCTAGTGGAAAAACCTGGGCTTTGTCTTGCAATCGCCTGAAAGGAGCAGACATAACTATCCGCGCATAATCACTATCAAAAGGGTTCCAGTTGGGTGGAATATCCTTTGCTGTAGTGCCTCTAAAACGCTCAGGATTTAACCTGTTATTCCAATTTTCTATACATTTCATGGACTCGCCAATCACACCCTTTTTATTAGATTTGGAAGCAAGCCATGCTTCTCGCTTACCCTTAATGAGCATGAACGTTCGAGCAATTGATGAGCGATCCAAGCCCTGTCTACTATTGGTGAAAATAGTAAAGATTTCGCAAGAAGATTAAGTAATTCATTTTCATCATACAAGGAGTTACTAATAAAATGGTAAGACTCACCACTATTTAATATATATCCATGTAATTCTAAAACGTTCAGCACACTAGACACTATTTCTAAATTATTTATTGAAGGTCGAATATGGAAATCAACCAAAAACAGGTGCATCGTTATGCCACTACGCAATGTAACTGACGAATTGAGAGAAGTATTTTCATCAGGTTTAGATTTTATATAATTTTCAACTTTACTTACTTCGTTAGTTTTTAAAATTTCAACATTTTTGTTATGAATTAAAGCTCTTGTTAAAATATTTGTTGAAATATTTTCCTTATCAAAACATGAAAGCATTAAAGAGTCCCAGAAAGGGAGTCCCAAATTACTTCTAATCTTTAAAGCCGATGATACTAATATTTTATCATCTTCAGACAAATCCAAAGTGTCTTGTACAAGAGTCTGCTTTGGATAACCTGTAAAAGATATTGATTCTATCTCAGGCAATTCATCTAACAATTCTTTTATGACATCTAGTGTATTCATAACATACCTAATTCTATAAATATTATTTAAATATTCAAACAAACAAACCGTATAAACTATACAAAAGGCGGCCTCCTCGGCCGCCTTTCATTTTGACACTTACTTCAAATTCTTCTTTATCCTCTCCACCGCCTCGATCACATTCTCGCGATGGCCGAAGGCCGACAAGCGGAAGTACCCTTCCCCGCTGGGGCCGAAGCCGGAGCCGGGGGTGCCGACCACGTTGCATTCGTTCAAGAGTTTGTCGAAGAAGTCCCAGCTGGTCAGGCCGGCCGTGGTCTTGAGCCAGATGTAGGGGGCGTTGACGCCGCCGAAGACCGTGCAGCCGGCCTCATTCAGCCCTTCACGGATTATGCGGGCGTTCTCCATGTAGTAGTCGATGACCTCTTTGGTCTGAGCCCAGCCCTCCTCGGAGTAGACCGCGGCGGCGGCGCGCTGGACCGGGTAGGAGGCACCGTTGAACTTGGTGGTGGTGCGGCGCAGCCAGAGCTTGTTGAAGCTGTAGCGCTCGCCAGTCGCGGTGGTGCCCATGACCTCTTCCGGCACGACCACCAGGCCGCAGCGCACGCCGGTGAAGCCAGCGGTCTTGGAGAAGGAGCGGAACTCGATAGCGCACTGCTTGGCCCCTTCGATCTCGTAGATGGAATGGGGGATGGACGGGTCGGTGATGAAGGCCTCATAGGCGGCATCAAAGAAGATCACGCAGTCGTTGGCATTGGCGTAATCGACCCATTTCTTCAGCTCGGCCTTGCTGGCCACAACACCGGTCGGGTTGTTGGGAAAGCAGAGATAGATGATGTCAACTTTTTCAGTCGGCAGGGCCGGGATGAAACCGTTGGCCTCGTTGCAGGGCAGGTAGACGATGCCTTTGTAATAGCCCTTGTCGTCGGCCTCGCCGGTGCGGCCGATCATGACGTTGGTGTCGTTGTAGACCGGGTAGACCGGGTCGCCAATGGCCACCACGTTGTCCAGGGCGAAGATATCGAGGATGTTGGCGCAGTCGCACTTGGAGCCGTCGGAGATGAACATCTCCTCGGTCTTCAGCGACACGCCCAGCGGCTTGTAGGACTTCTCAATGATGGCGTTGATCAGCCAGTCGTACCCCTGTTCCGGGCCGTAGCCGGCGAACTTGACGGTGGTGGCCAGGTCGTCCACGGCATCGTGAAAGGCCTTGAGCACGGCCGGTGCCAGCGGACGGGTCACGTCGCCGATGCCCAGGCGGATGACCTTAGCAGTCGGGTTGGCCTCGGCGAAGGCGCGTACGCGACGGCCGATTTCGGGAAACAGGTAACCAGCTTTCAGTTTCAGGTAATTATCGTTGATCTTTGCCACAAATTCCTCCTCCGTTTATTAATGGTTCAACAAAGCCCTGCTTTGTCTACATCATGGCAGCCTTCTGCTTGCGGGCCATTTTATCCTGGTACATCTGCTTGTCGGCTTTTTGGAACGCCTCTTCCAGCCCCTGTGAAGTCTCGCTGGCAGCACAGCCAAGCGAGATGGACAGCTGACAGCCGCCCTCCAGCGACTTCATCTCGGCCAGAGCGATTTTGACACGCTCCACGGCCATTTCAGCGTTTCTTTGATCCAGCCCTGGCAAGAGAATCCCGAACTCGTCGCCACCGATGCGGGCAACGATATCCTCGGCACGGAACGTTTCCAGCAGCAGCCTGGCCGCGGATTTGATCAGGGCGTCTCCGGCGCCGTGGCCGGCAGTGTCGTTGCATTCCTTGAGGTCATCGATGTCCGCGACAACAATCGAGATGGGCATCAGGCGCCCCCGTCCCAGACGTTCCAGTTCGCTGTCGAAATAAGAGCGGTTGTACAGGCCGGTCAACGCGTCATGCGTGCTGACATGGAGCAGGATATCGTTCTTCTGGTCCACATTCTGGATCATCTCGTTGAATGTTCGAGCAAGAATTCCGACCTCGTCATTGGAGTCGGTAGCAAAAAGACGCTCTTCTCCCTGTTTGGACGAAATCTGTTTGACATGGGCGGCAAAGCGCACCAGGGAGTCGGTAAAACGGCTCATCAACATCCTGATGGCAATTACGGAAAACAGCGTCCCGATGACAATGAGTGCCAGAAAATATTTCTGGATATTCCAGAGCGGTGCATAGGCTTCTGCTAAGGGATAATTAACTCCGGCTATCCAGTCAACCACCCCTAGACGCTTGAATGAAGTCAGTTGCCGGTGGCCCCTTGTGTTTACGGTTTCATCGGTGCCCTCAAACCCCTCCAGAGCCCGGTCAAACAATTTGTTTACCCCTGATTTGTCCGCTATGCTCATGATCCTTGTCTTGTCAGGATGCATGATCAGGGTACGGTCACTGGCGGTAATAAAGATATAACCGGTTTTAGCGATCTGAACCCGGGACAGGTCACCCAGGAAATTGTCGGACAGCAGATTCAGGCTGCCGCCTAAAATTGCGATCATTTTCCCGTTTTTGTCCCGTACCGGAGCCGTAAACATGATGGTGGGGGCACCAGGATTGTGGGTCGAAATGAAGGGGGCCGAGATACCGGGCTCTCCGGTGGCCATGATCCGTTTGTAATAATCCCGGAAGGAAATGTCACGGCCACGGCGGTTGGGCCGAAAGGGGGATTCGGCGATAATCCGCCCATCCGTTGAGAACAGGTAGATGCCGTTGTCGAAGTTATTCAGGGTCCCGGGCCGGTTGTCCAGAAAACGCTGGGCCTCGTCGCTGTCCTTGAGTGCGTCCGCCGGAACAGCCCGGGCAACATCGACGATGATCTTGCTTGAAGCGATCAGTTTCTGGTCGATATTCTTGACGACCACGTTCAGCAGGGAAAACTGCTGGGACGAGATGGTTTTTTTGAATTCCTGCTTGAAATAATAAAAACCGAATATTGCCAGAACAATCTGAAAAATCAGCAGCAGACTGCAGACCGCAACAGTCATCCTGAACGTAATGCTGTGCCGTGCGGATATGGTGGCAGTGTTCATTGAAATACCATTTTCCTGAAGCGCAGATGGATTCAGACTCTGTCTTTCATTGCGCCGAGCAGCCTACGGTATTGAAGGTTGCCTACCTCAAGCCCAGCACATCCTGCATATCGTACAGGCCCGGCGTCTGGGAAACCACCCACTTGGCGGCCCGGACCGAACCGCGGGAGAACATGTCGCGGGTCATGGCGCGGTGCGATATCTCGATGCGCTCGCCCATGCCGATGAAGTAGACGGTGTGCTCGCCGACGATGTCGCCGCCGCGCACAGTCTGCATGCCGATCTCTTCCTTGGTGCGCTCGCCGCAGATCCCTTCGCGGTGGTAGTTGGCCACCTTGTTGTAGTCCCGCCCCAGGGCCTCGGCCACGACCTCGCCCATGCGCACGGCAGTTCCTGAGGGTGAGTCTTTCTTCTTGTTATGGTGCAGTTCGACGATCTCCACGTCGAAATCGTCACCCAGCGTCTTGGCCACATCCTTCAAAACCTTGAAGCAGACATTGACCCCGACCGACATGTTGGGGGCCAGCACTACCGGAATATCCCTGGCCAGCTCAACCGCCAGGGCGCGTTCCTCGGGAGTGAATCCAGTGGAGCCGATCACGATGGACTTCTTCTGCAGACCACACGCTTCCAGGTTTTTGAGAGATACCTTGGGGGCGGTGAAATCGATCATCACATCACAACCAGCAATGACGGCGTTCAGGTCGTCGGAGATGGTAATTCCCAGGGCGCCGCAACCGGCCACCAGTCCCACATCCTGGCCGGCCATGGGGTGGCCTGGCCGTTCCAGCGCACCTGAAAGCTGCACCCCCTCGGCCTCGATCACTGAATTGATGATGCGTTGTCCCATGCGGCCGGCGGCGCCGCAGACGGCTATCTTGATCATAAATAATACCTCGTCAGGCTGAAGACTGAAGGCTGAAGGAAAACCCTCCAACCACAGTCTTTCGCATTAAATTGAATAACCTTATACAGGCTGGCAGACTTTTTACCCCTCAGCCTTCAGCCTAAATCAGCTTGTATTCCTTCATGATGGCAGCCAGCTTGGCCTTGTTGGCCTCACCCAGCGGAGCCAGCGGCAGTCGCACTTCGTCGCTGCATTTGCCCATTAGCCCCAGGGCGGTCTTGACCGGCACCGGGTTGCTCTCGATGAACATGGCGTTGCTGATCTTGAGGGTATCCAGATGCAGTTGGCGCGCCTTGGCCAGATCGCCGGCAAAGAAGGCGTCGGTCAGGTCAGCCACGGCCTTGGGCATGATGTTGGCCAGCACCGAGATAATACCCTTGGCGCCGCAGGCCATCATCGGGAAGGTAATGAAATCGTCGCCGGAGAAGACATCGATCTGGTCGCCGCACAGGGCCAGAATCTCGGAGGCCTGCTGCAGGGAACCGGTGGCTTCCTTGATGGCCACGATGTTCTTGTGGGGTGCCAGGCGGGCAACGGTTTCCGGCAGCAGATTGACGCCGGTACGGCCGGGTACGTTGTAGAGGATCTGGGGGATGTCAACGGCATCGGCGATGGCGGTGTAATGACGATAAAGACCTTCCTGGGTCGGTTTGTTGTAGTAGGGGGTCACCAGCAAAACACCCTCAACGCCCAGCTCCTTGGCCTTGCGGGTCAGTTCGATGGCCTCGGCAGTGGAGTTTGAGCCGGTGCCGGCAATCACCGGAACGCGTTTAGCCGCCTCCTCAAAGACGATCCGGATCACATCCATATGCTCTTCGTAATCCAGGGTGGATGACTCGCCGGTGGTGCCGCAGGCGACGATGGCGTCGGTGCCGTTTTCGATCTGAAAATCAACCAGTTCACGCAGTTTCTTTTCGTCAACCGATCCGTTGGTGAATGGTGTCACAATTGCGACGATACTTCCTTTGAACATGGTATGTACCTCCTGAAACTCTGTATGAAATCTGTTTTTAGTAAAACGGCAAATGGGAAAATGTTTATTTATAGCACAGGGGGGTGATGAAAGTCAAAATCTATGAGGCGGCAGAGCCCATTGCAGCGGGTCTCTCCCTGAACGGAAACGAACAGGAGGCAGCGACCTAAAACGTGTTTATCCGATGGATAAAAGCCAGCAGCAGCCCGTAATGGTGGTGATCAAAGAGCATGGTGATGCGCGGCAGTTCGGCCAGGTCCGGCTCATCCGTTTCTTCGGGGAACTGCCCGCAACAGGTGATCTGGTCTCCCTCCTTGACCAGTTCCGGGAACTCTTCCTGCAGGGTGGCCACCTGCTCGAGCGTCAGCCGTTTGTTAAGACGGATAACCAGCCTGTTTTCAATGAAGCGCAGAGAATGGTAAACGTGGTAAAAGGTCTCGATCACCTCGGCCGCTTCCCGTTCGTCCTTGGTGATGGTGAAAATCGAGAAATCCTCACCCGAAATGAAACCCTTGACCAGCATACTCTCCTTGACAAAATCAAAGAACTGTTCCCAGTAGCCATCCTGATCGTCGATCAGAATCAGGGGTCGGGGCGAGGTTTTGCCGGTCTGGACCAGAGTGAAAACTTCCATGGCCTCATCCAGGGTGCCGAAGCCGCCCGGAAAAACCGCCACGGCATCGGACTCCTTGACAAAGGCCACCTTGCGGTTGAAAAAATACTTGTAGGTGATCAGCCGCGGATTGCGGAACATGATCGGGTTGGGCGCCTGCTCGAAGGGGAGGCGGATATTGACGGCAAAGGAGTTTTCGCTGCCGGCGCCCTCGTTGCCGGCCTGCATGATGCCTGGTCCGCCGCCTGTGATGATCATGTACCCTTTCTCCACCAGCAGCCGGCTGAAATTGACGCACTTGAGGTACATCTCCTCCTGGGGCGAAGTGCGGGCCGAGCCGAAAACGGTCACCTTCTTCCTGTGGCGGTAGGGCCCAAAAACCTTGGCGGTATAGCGCATTTCACGCAGGGTCCGGTTGACCAGCTTAAGATCGGCCAGATAGTCGATATCCTGACCCAACTTGAGCGAAGACAGCACCATCTCGCGGATGATCGCAGGGTGGTGTATACCGCCGGAAAGCTCAAAAAGTTTGTTGATAAGCTGATCAATTTCGGCATTCGGCCGGGAAAAACTGAGCTCCATCCGGGTCCCCTCGCTGGTGTTGACAATACAGTGCGGCAGCACGGTAGCACAGGTTGCGGCTGAATGTAAACCGGGATGGAAGCCGCGCCGGATGGCAGAAACAACAGCTTGCAATCACCAGGGACGTATAGTAGTATTTCGCATTTAATTGACCGCTCAAGCGGCATTGAGAACCACTGCACAAACCAAACTGACCAAGGAGCATCCTGCCCATGCTGGAGTTGATCCGCCAGAAGAAACAATCGATTGTCATCAAGGTAGTTTTCGCCATTATCGTCCTGTCTTTTGTCGGCACCATGTTCCTAGTGTGGGGCAAGGGCAGTGACGGAGCGG
The DNA here is from genome assembly GCA_002298925.1 of Geobacter sp. UBA698. GTDB lineage: Bacteria > Desulfobacterota > Desulfuromonadia > Geobacterales > Pseudopelobacteraceae > Pelotalea. Next base: position 7,682 of record DBMM01000033.1, read on the forward strand.
GACGCTCACTCGGCTATGCCGCCAAAGTGAATGGCACCAAGATCACCCTGGAGGAATACCAGGGTGCCTATCAGCGCATCAGAGGCATCTACCAGCAGATATACGGCCAGAGCATCCCGGCCGAAATGGAGAAGATGTTGGGGCTGAAAAAGGTCGCCCTTGACAACCTGATCGACAACCAGGTGATCATGAAGGAAGCCAGGAACATGGGGATCAAGGTCGGCATGGACGAAGTCTCCGCAGCCATCGCCGCCATGCCCATGTTCCAGAAGGACGGCGCCTTCAGCTTTGATCTCTACCAGCAGCTGCTCAAGAGCAACCGCATGACGGCCAAGGAATTCGAGGAGGGACAGAAGAGCGACCTGACGTTGCAGAAGGTCCGCCAGTCCATCAAGGACAAGGTCACCATCAGCGACGACGAAGCCCTGACCCAGTACAAGAAAGAGCATGACAAGATCGAACTTGAATATGTGGCCTATGCACCGACCGACGTGATCGGCGAGATAAAACCGAGCGAAGCGGAGCTGAACGACTACCTGCAAAAGAATCCGAACGAGTTCAAGACCGCCGAAAAAGCGGCCCTCGCCTACATCCTGCTGGACCCTTCCAGCCTGGCCGGCAAACTGTCGCTCAGCGAGGATGAACTGCAGACCTTCTACCAGAAGAACATCGACCGCTGGCAGAACAAGGACGGCATCCTGCCACTGAAGGATGTCAAGGAAAAGGTCAGGAGCGAAGCCCTCAGACAGAAAGCCGCCAAGCAGGCTTTTGAACTGGCCGCCGACACCCTCTACAAAAACGTCAAGTCCGGCGATCTCAGCCTGATTGCCAGCCAACTGAACCTGAAGGTCCAGGAAACTCCTCTCTTTTCAGCAGCCGCGCCGCCCCAGGCACTGACGGGTGAAGCCGCAGTAATCAAGAAGGCCCTGGAACTCAAGCAGGGTGAACTGGGCGGTCCCGTCGAAACCACCAAGGGCATCTACATTCTCAAGGCCAAAGAACGCAAGGCCGCCTTTGTACCGCCGCTGTCCGAAATAAAGGCCGATGTGGAGCAGAAAGCAAAAGCTGCCAAAGCAGTGGAACTTGCCAAAAAGAAGGCTGAAGAAGC
>DBMM01000033.1:8828-13389 GCA_002298925.1 Geobacter sp. UBA698
ATGGAAGCGGCCTTCAAGCTGACTGCCGCCGCCCCTGCAGCCGCAACCCCCTTCAAGGTTGGCAACCGCTGGTATGCCATCCGCCTGAAAACCCGTACGGAGTCCCCGCGGGCCGACTTTGACAAGACCAAGGATCAGATCAAAAAGGCCATGCTGCCCAAAAAGCAGGAAGAAACCCTCACCGCCTGGGTAAAGGAACTGCGGGGCAAAGCCAAAATCGAGATCAATCAGGCGTTACTCGTCGACAAATAGACTATGCTGGGTCTGAACCGACCATAAGGAAAAAGGAGAACTCGACATGTCACAACCCGTTATGCAGACTGATTTTCCCGGCCTGAAGCTGATGGCCCGCGGCAAGGTCCGTGATATCTACGACCTGGGAGAAACCCTGCTGCTGGTTACTTCGGACCGCATCTCGGCTTTCGACGTCATCATGAATGAGCCGATTCCTGACAAGGGTTTTGTCCTGACCCAGATATCCGCCTACTGGTTCCGCCAGATGGAGGACATTGTCAAGAACCACATCATCTCCACGGATGTGGCTGATTTTCCGGCCGAGTGCCAGCCCTATGCCGACATACTCAAGGGCCGCTCCATGTGGGTCAAGAAAGCCAAACCGCTGCCGGCCGAGTGCATCGTACGCGGCTATGTCTCCGGTTCGGGCTGGAAAGACTACAAGGCCAGCGGTGCCATCTGCGGCATCCAGCTACCGGCCGGGCTGAAGGAATCCGATCGCCTGCCCGAGCCGATCTTCACCCCCTCCACCAAGGCCGAGCTGGGCACCCACGATGAGAACGTCTCCTTCGAGACCATGGCCGACCTGTGCGGACGCGAACTGGCCGAACAGGCCCGTGACTTCACTCTCCGGATTTACAGTCGTGCCCGTGACCTGGCCGACCAAAAAGGCATCATCATTGCCGACACCAAATTCGAATTCGGCGTGTTCGATGGCGAGCTGATCATCATCGACGAGTGCATGACCCCCGACTCGAGCCGTTTCTGGCCGAAAGAACAGTACGCTCCGGGCGGAGCACAGCCCAGCTTCGACAAGCAGTTCCTCAGGGACTATTTGGAAACCCTCGACTGGGGCAAGACCGCTCCGGCGCCCCCCTTGCCGGCCGAAATCATCGAAAAGACCGCCGAAAAATACCGCGATGCGCTCTTCAAAATCACCGGAATTCGCGTATAGATCGCGTAGCGCACAAACAATAAAAAATGGCAGGCCGACCGGCCTGCCATTTTTTATACCGCCCCCACTTGAAATCCTATTAATAACTGCTATTATCTTGCAATTGTTTCACGACCTGATCACAACACAATCAAGGAGAAATACCGATATGAAACTCGATGAAATCAAGGAAATCGCCAAACAGCTCGACATCAAGACGGGCAAAATGAAGAAGGCAGACCTGATACGAGCCATCCAGGCTGCCGAGAAAAACGATGCCTGCTTCGAAACCGGAAATGCAGACAGCTGCGGACAGGATGCCTGCCTGTGGCGAGAGGATTGCAAATAAGGTTTCCTGGCCTATCGGCTGCAGACGGTATCCAGCGAGAGGGCGTTTCGACAAAAACGCCCTCTCTGCCGTTTAATGCCGAAGGGCGGCGGCCTGCAGAAACTTTCCCAATTCCCTGTCAACCACGGAGATGTGATTGACCAGCCAATTGAGCAGCAGGTTGTTGGTTTCGATCACATTATGCACGGCAACGCCATCAGCACTGATCTCGTCCTTAAGCGCCTTCACCCTGGCTATGAACGATGCGTGCAGCCGCCTGTGCTCGGCCAGCCCGGGATATCTGTGCAGCTGTTGCAGCCGTTCTTCATCCCTGAAATGCTCAACCACATACTCGTCCAGAAAACCAAGCAGCCCCTTAAGCTCTCCGATCCCCCTGCCCTCCCTGCAGGCCCTCAACAGGCCGTCAAAGCGTAACAGCAACTCCTTGTGCTGATTATCGATCTCATCGACGCCGATTGCCAGCGACTCCCTCCATTCCACTCCCATAATCACCTCACAACGTTATTTTTTATCCGACGGCAAAAGTTTTTTCCGAGGCTTCCGCTTCAACTTTTCAGCCTGCTTCAATTTTTCACCGATGGTACGCAGCCCCTCATCCACCAGCTGGTAGATGGTCCCCTTGGGAAACTTGCGATTGCGGCCCCGCGTTCCGGCAGCCATGCCGGTCAGGATCTCGATGCCCTGTTCGATGGTCTCCACACTCCAGATATGGAAGCGCCCCTCCCTGACCGCTGTGATCACCTCGTCGTTCAGCATCAGATGGCGCTCGTTGCTTTTGGGAATCATGACCCCCTGCTGTCCGTTCAACCCCTGGGACTTGCAGACCGCATAGAAACCCTCGATCTTGTAATTGACCCCGCCGATGGGCTGTATTATCCCGCGCTGGTTGACACTGCCGGTGACGGCAATGCCCTGTTTGATCGGTACGCCGGACAGGGCCGACAACAGCGTGTACAACTCGGCGGACGAGGCGCTGTCTCCCTCGATGCCGTCATAGGACTGTTCGAAACAGATCGAGGCCGACAGGGACAGGGGCTGGTCAATGGCAAAGACCCCCCCCAGGTAGCCGGTCAGGATCAGTACGCCCTTATCGTGAATCGGGCCGGAGAGCTTCACCTCGCGCTCGATGTTGACCATGCCGGCTTGGCCGGTATAGACCCTGGCGGTGATGCGGGATGGTCGGCCAAAGGTATGATCCCCCAGGCCGATCACCGAGAGACCGTTGATCTGGCCGACCACGTCGCCAGCCGTATCCACCATGATGGTGCCTTCTTCGTAGAGCTCATGCAGCCGCTCCTCGATACGGTTGACACGGTAGAGCTTTTCTTCGCCGGCGCGCAGCACATCCGCCCCGGACACCACGGTCCGACCGTCCTTGCTGGCCCAGAAGCTTGCTTCACGAATGAAGTCGGCAATCTCCATGAACTGGGCCGAGAACTTGTGCTGATCCTCCACCATGCGGCTGGTATACTCCAGCAGGCGGGCCATGCCGCTGCGGTCGAAATGCAGCAACTTCTCACAGCGGCAGTGGGTCGCCACGAACAGGGCGTAATCCCGCATGACCTCGGGAGTGCGGGCCAGGCGGCTGTCGAACTCGGCCTTGACCTTGAAGAACTTGCGATAGTCCGGATCCAGCGAAAACAGCAGATAGTAGATCCAGGGGGTGCCGATCATGATGATTTTGGCCTGCAGCTGCACCGGCTCAGGCTTGAGCGTGACCATGGTCATGAATCGGTACTGCTCCAGCACATCCTCGATGCGGATCACGCCGGTGCGGATACAGCGTTTGAGGGAGTCCCACACAAAAGGGTTGATCAGCACTTCACGGGCATCCACCACCAGATAACCGCCATTGGCGCGATGCAGTGCCCCGGAACGGATCATGGTGAAATCGGTCACCGCCACGCCGCCATACTGCATGACATGCTCGATGCGACCAAAGAGGTTGTTATAGGTGGGGTTGGGTTCGAACACGACCGGCGCCCCCTGGGACTCGGCGTTATCCACCAGGACATTTATCTCGTAACGCTCAAAGGTCGGCTCCTGGCGGGGCATCCTGATGCCGGGGATCTGCGGCTGGGGCCCCTGGGGCTTGAAGTCCTCCAGATTGAGCAGGATATCTTCCTGGACGGACTCCAGATAGCGGATGACCTTGTCCAGGCCGGAGTACTTCTCCTTGAGCGGATCCAGGCGATGCCCCAGGCAGGACATGCCCAGATCGCGGTCAGCCTGCAGCAGGGCCTCCTTGGTGGCTTTTTCACTGTCACGCACCTGGCGCAGCACATCGTTGAGTTTTTCGGTCAGTTCCCGGCCGATCCGGTCCAGCTTTTCACGTTCACCTTCGGCCAGGGAATCGTACTCTTCCTGGGTATAGTTGCGCCCCTCCTTCTGGGGAACAATCACCAGGCCCGACACCGTACGCTGCAGGGCAAAGCCCACCCCCTCGGTTTCCTTCTCCAGGGCCTGAAACAGCTCATTATTGATGGCCTGGTACTTCTCCAGAATTTCGGTTCGCCGGCTCTCGTACTCCTTGCTCTCCAGGGCCTTGGGGATATCGTTCCGGAAAGCCTCCACCAGCTCCTTCATGTCGGCGGCCAGCTCCCGCCCCTTCCCGGCCGGCAGCGACAGGGAAATGGCCGAGTCGCTGTCCTTGAAGTTGTTGACATAGACCCAGTCGTGGGGTCTGGGCTCGTTTCTGGCCCGCTTGTTGAGGATACTGCGGATGGTGGAATTACGGCTGGTACCGGTTTCTCCGGCAACATACAGATTAAAGCCGGTCGCCTCCACCCCCAGGCCGAACTCTATGGAACGTAGCGCCCGCTTCTGCCCGATGGCGTCGTCCAGATCCGGCAGATCGGCGGTGGTTTCAAAATCGAAACCGTCCGGATCGCAACTCCAGCTAAGCTTTTCAATCGGCACCCTGCAGTCGTCGTGTGTCATACATGCTCCTGCTTCCGGAATTTGACACCATGCACATATAAATAATGGAACCGAAATGGATGCTGTCAAGGCGAGAGCTGCCTTATTCCAGTTTCAGATCAGAG
>DBMM01000033.1:13414-24734 GCA_002298925.1 Geobacter sp. UBA698
GCTTTGATATGGAAATGGAATTAAATCCCCTCTGGCAACTGCCCTGCCGCGCGGCCTTTCACCTCGGCCATGACCTTTTCCAGCAGCGGGGCCAAGGCTTCACCAGGCTGAATGGTTGCCGCCAGGCGCTGGATATGGCCGCGTTCCGCCAGCAGCCGGCAGGAGCTGGGAAAATTCAGGTCATAGACCCATGATATTTGCAGCAGCTTGAAGTCGTTGAGGGTTTTAACGGTATCCAGTCGAATGACCCTGCCGGCGGCCAGGGTGGCAACGCATTCCGGCGAGATTTCAGGGCGATCCGGAAAACCGAGGCTGGCCGCCGAAGCGCGCTCTTCGGGCGGCTTCTGAAAGTAATCGAGAAACACCCGCCAGATATCCAGCTTGTCGGCATCGCGCAGCAGCTTGAGAAACAGCGCGGTCGGCGACTTCAGCCGTGCTGGCAGTTCCAGCAGATTATGAAAACGGACCGCCTCTTCGATCAGCAGGCGCTCACCCACTTCCAGGCGCTCCAGCAGCCGCTGTTCCCGCAGCACCTCCACCGAGAGGCGGGCATGATTATCCGAGTCACTGTCCCGAAAGGTGCGCCAGCGGCGGTACTGGGGGAATCGTCCCACATCGTGCAGCAGGGCCGCTGCAGCGGCGATGCGGGCATCATCGGGCGACAGCCCCTCCCCCGCGGCCAGAAGCTCCATGACCCGGCACACCTGGCCGGTATGCTCGACCTTCAGCCGGATATTGCGCAAACCATCGTCATCGGTATCGTAAAATGTCTGCACATAGCTGTCGAACCAGCTCTGCAGTCTATCCAGTTCTGATTGGTTCATGACTGTTCCATAATTGAATTTCACTGCATAATACTGTAGTCTGCCGCGAAGTCAATCACATCACCTGAAGGTTCCCATGCAACTGTCACTGCTTGACCCCGCCACTCCCGAAGAGATCGCCCGCAGCCGGGCCGAAGAGCTCCGCCGCCTGCTGGAGCAGCACAACCGGCTGTACTACCTGCAGGACGCTCCGGTCATTTCCGATGCGGAATATGACGCCCTTTTCCGGGAACTGCAGCAGCTGGAGCGGCAGTTCCCCGAACTGGTGACCAGCTCGTCTCCCACCCAACGGGTGGGAGGTGCGCCCCTGGCCAAGTTCGCCCCCCTGGCCCACCGCCTGCCCATGCTCTCCCTGGAAAATGCCGTTAATGAGTCTGAAATTGCCGATTTTGACCAGCGCCTGAAGAAGATCCTCGGCCTGCCGGCGGAACAGGGCATCACCTATCTCTGCGAACCGAAGATGGACGGCCTGGCAGTGGAGCTGATCTACAGCGAAGGAGTGTTGACATCGGCCGCCACCCGCGGCGACGGCCTGACCGGCGAAGACGTCACCGAAAATGTACGCACCATCCGCTCGCTGCCGCTGCGCCTGACCGGCAGCAACGTGCCTCGGCTGCTGGAGGTGCGCGGCGAGGTTTTTCTGTCACTGGAGTCGTTCCAGCAGATCAACCGCGAGAAAGAGGAAAACGGTGAGCCCCCCTTTGTCAACCCGCGTAACGCCGCGGCCGGCTCATTGCGCCAGCTGGACCCGCGCATCACCGCCCGGCGGCCGCTCTCCATCTTCTGCTATGCCCCCGGCCTGGTCGAGGGAGCCGAGTTCGACTGCCAGCAGGCCTTCTTCGACAGCATCAGCGCCTGGGGACTGCCGGTCAACCCGCTGGTCCGCCGGGCAAACAACATTGACGAAGCAATCGAATATTACCGCCAGATGCTGCTGCAGCGTGAATCGCTTCCCTACGAGATCGACGGCACGGTCATCAAGGTCGACGCCTTCCACCTGCAGCGCGAACTGGGTGAGAAGAGCCGTTCGCCCCGCTGGGCCGTGGCCTGCAAATTCCCGCCGCGCCAGGCGGAAACCGTGCTGGAGGACATCCTGCTGTCGGTCGGACGCACCGGCGTGATCACCCCGGTGGCACAGCTGCGGCCGGTGGAGATCTCGGGGGTGACCGTCTCCCGCGCCACCCTGCACAACTGGGACGAAATCGCCCTCAAGGACATCCGCATCGGCGATACGGTGCTGGTGGAGCGGGCCGGCGACGTGATTCCGGCCGTGGTGCGGGTGCTGACGGAAAAGCGCAGCGGCGCCGAACGGCCGCTACCTCCGCCGGAACGCTGCCCGGAATGCGGCTCCGCCATCGTCCGGATCGCGGACGAGGTGGCTGTGCGCTGCATGGGGCTCTCCTGCCCGCCCCAGATCCGCCAGTCGATCCTGCATTTTGCCTCGCGCAACGCCATGGACATCGAGGGGCTGGGGGAAAAGTTCGTCGAGCAGCTGCTCTCCCTGGGCCTGGTAACAAGCGTGGCCGACATCTACCGCCTGTCGAAAGATGACTTCATGCGCTTCGAGCGCATGGGCGACAAGCTGGCCGCTAAACTGCTGGCGGCCATAGACAAGAGCAAACAGCAGGAACTGGGACGCTTCATCTTCGCCCTCGGCATCCGCCATGTGGGGGAACGCACCGCCAAGGCGCTGGCCCAGGCCTTTGGGAGCCTGGAGCACCTTGAACAGGCCACCATGGAGGAGCTCGTCAGCATCCGCGACGTCGGCGCAACCGTGGCCGAAAGCATCCGCACCTTTTTCGACAACCAGGACAACATCGCCGTTATCCGCCGCATGCTGGCGGCCGGCGTCACCCCCACCGTGGAACAGAAGAAGGTCGGCGGCCGGTTCACCGGCAAGAGCTTCGTCTTTACCGGCACACTGACCCGCTTCACCCGAGAAGAGGCGCAGCGGCTAGTGGAGAACGAAGGGGGCGGTGCGGTAGGCTCGGTATCTAAAAAGACAGGATATGTCGTAGCTGGTGCCGATGCCGGCAGCAAACTGACCAAGGCCCGCGAGTTGGGGGTAACGGTACTGAGCGAGGAGGAGTTTCTGGAACTGCTGGAGCAGCCTGATACATCGGGTTAGCAAGGCGCAACCCGACGGTCCGAGGACCGGCGTGAGTTTGACAGATCCGAATGAAATGCCTATAAATCTCCCTGGGAAAGAGTTATATGGCTGGCGAGTTGGAAGGGGCGACAATAAAACTACTACCGGCAGTTAGGAAAGTTGTGGGAAGTTTTCTTTTTACAAAACGTATCATGGGTACCCCGGACTTCACGGGGTATAATGGCAACTCACCGCCGCCCCCCTGCAGTTGAACTGAAATTACATGAAGGAAGCTTACAGTGGAAAAAGCAGCCATGATGATCAAGGCCCGCAGACTGGTGAGGGATATCAGCGAACTGCCGCTCATCCCGACCATCGTCACACGGGTCATCTCCATGCTGGACAGCCAGGAGGGCGAACCGGATGAGATCGCCGACCTGCTGCTGTCCGACCCGGTGCTGGCGGCACGGGTCATCCGCCTGGTGAACTCTCCGCTCTACCGCCCCAGCAGCGAGATCACCTCGGTCAAGCGCGCCCTGCTCTTTCTGGGCTTCAGGAGTGTACGGGACCTGATCCTGACCAGTTACTTTATCAACGCCTTTCGGGAAAAGGAGCAGCCCTTTGACACAAAAGCATTCTGGATTCACTCCTTCAGTGTCGGCGCCGTTTCCCGCCGTCTGGCCGCCATGGCCGGCTACCTGGACTCCGAAAAGGCCTACCTGACCGGCATTATCCACGACATCGGCAAGATGTTCCTGGGGCATTACCAGCAGCAGGAGTACAGCGCCATGCTGGCCGGCATCAGCGAAAGCGGCGGCAGCACCTACCAGGCCGAACAAAAATGCTTCGGCACCAGCCACAGCGAAATCGGTCTCTGCCTGGCCCAGCGCTGGAACTTCCCGCCGGCCTACTGCGACATCATCTCCCATCACCACACCCCGTCCTCGGCGACGGAGGACCCGCTGCTGACCGCGATAGTCACCCTGGCGGACCATGTCTGCATGGCCCACAACGGCAGCAACATCGCCCGGACCGGTCCCCTGGGACAGACGGAAGAAACCGCCTGGCAGATACTGCGGCAGCAGGCCCCCATGCTGACCGTCAGCGACATCGACAGCCTGATTGCATCCCTGAACACCGGGTTCGGGGAAATCGACCGCGAGGTTCGCAACATATTCATGACCATGGTGGCCTGACAGTCAGCAGCGACCGTGGCGTTATTTATCAAACGAAAGGAGCACCCATGTCCGACGAAACCCCCGTATCCTGCTCGAAGTGCAGCGCGGTCTGGCAGAGCCGCGGAACAACCAACTGCTGGAGCGACGACCCGCTGACCGCACCCCCCCGGCCCGGAAACTGCCCCTCCAGCAGCTATGACGATGTGGTGGCGGCATCCCTGAACGACTACCACGGCGACAGCGAGGATGCCCGCATCGCCTTCGTGGCGGCCCGGGTGGAGGGGCTCTGCTACCAGCCGGTGCCGGGCAGCGATGCCGTCAATGCCCGCTGGACGCGGGTGGAGGACACCATCGCCTTTGCCAGACTGATGGGCTACAAGAAGATCGGCATCGCCACCTGCATCGGCCTGCTGGACGAGTCGGAGCGGCTCTCGGCCATACTGCGCGCCCAAGAACTGGAACCGCTCAGCGTCTGCTGCAAGGCCGGCAGCATCGACAAGCTGCAGCTGGGGCTGGCGGAAAGCGACAAGGTCAGGCCCGGCACCTTTGAGCCGGCCTGCAACCCCATCGCCCAGGCCGAGATCTGCAACCGGCTGGGTACCGACATGAACATCATCGTCGGCCTCTGCGTCGGTCACGACATGCTCTTCAACAAACATTCAAAGGCACCGGTCACCACGCTGGTCGTCAAGGACCGGGTCACCGGCCACAACCCGATTGCCGTGCTCTACGGCCAGAATTTCTATTACAAACGGCTGCAGAAACAGCCTGTGCTGAAAGGCGACGAATAGCCCCCTTGACAACCGGAAATTAGACATTATGTTTTTAGATGGGTAAAATGAGTCCCAATTCGCAAGCAAAGGAGAACAAGACCATGGCACTTGTCAAATACAATCCCTTGAGGGAACTGCGCGGCATGCAGGAGCAGATGAACAGGCTATTGAACCTCTCCTGGAACCATGACCTGGCCGGAGAGGACATCAAGGAGGGCATCTGGCAACCAGCGGTGGACATCTTCGAAACCGAGGAGTCGATCGTCATCAAGGCGGAACTGCCTGATGTGGACCAGAAGGACATCGATGTGCGCATTGAGGATAACACCCTGATACTGAAGGGCGAACGAAAACACGAGGGTGAGGTCAAAAAGGAAAATTACCACCGCATCGAGCGCTACTTCGGTTCCTTCCAGCGCAGCTTCAGCCTGCCAGCCACCATTCAGCAGGACAATGTCAGCGCAACCTGCGAAAGAGGTGTTCTCACGATCACCCTCCCCAAAAAGGAAGAAACCAAACCGAAGCAGATCAAAGTCCAGATCAGCTGATGCTCTGACATCCGAGCCATGTTCAAGGGCCGGGAAATCCCGGCCTTTTTTTTAATATCTCCCCCCATCGCGACGGTCGTTTCAAGCGACCCTACCCGTCCGTTCATCCCCCTTCCCGGCAGCGATAACCTCTTCAGATAAGATCCCACATATTTTATTAAAAATGAAATTTTTTACCATAGTTAAAATTATTGGTTGACATTTAGCTGAAATAAAATATTTTATAGGTAGTAAACATTGCACTTTAAAAACATGTTTGGACGCTATGGCGCACTTTGCAGGCCCTGCCGCTCCCGCGCGAAGTGCGCCGTTACAACCAATGAGACACACGAGGTAGCTGCAGGCATGTCAGAATACAATATCGGAACCAAAATCAAGGAACTCCGCAAAGCGAGAAAACTGACGCTTCAGGATGTAGCCCATGAAACGGGCTTTTCAACTGCCCTTATTTCCCAAATTGAAAATGACAATGTTTCACCTCCCATCGCCACACTTTCAAAGATTGCCAAATTTTTTGATGTCAAGATCGGGGTTTTCTTTGCAGAGTCCGAGGATGAATGCCGTTTCGAGGTTATTCGCTCCCACGAGCGCACCATGATTCCCCGGGTCATTTCCCAGGATGGGGCCAACCATGGCTACTTCTATGAATCCCTGTCCAATCACAAGAAAAACAAGAAGATGGAGCCCTTTATCCTTACGCTGAACAAGAAGGCCATGGATACCAGCACCTACTGCCACGACGGAGAAGAGTTCCTCTTCGTCATGAAAGGCAATGCCGAACTGCTGCTCGACGATCAGCACATCCTTCTGAACGAGGGTGACGGAGTCTACTTTGATTCCACCCTCAAGCACCGCCTGCTTTCATCTGAATCCGAGGAGGTAAAGGTTCTGGCAGTGGTTATAAAATAGACAGGTCAACGGGCATCCCGCGTATTCCTTCTCCGTTTGCCGACACAGAATGCTTCAGGTCGCAACATTCGTAAAATGCAGGTCTCCACGACTTGCTGAAAGCTTGCTGAACTACTCCATGCAACGAAAGGATGGCGCAGATGTCCAAGACAGCGGTTTTACCTGCTCTGAAAAACCCGCTCAAACCAGCCACTAAGATCGAATTCAACATCCCCGGCGAGATCTCCCGCGCCAGGGGGGGTTACGAAGAGGCGATGCAGGAAGGTTACGACCTGATACAGCGCCCGATCAAGTCGGTCAGTATCGATCAGATCGAGAAACAGCACTTCAAGAAACGGATGACCGTCTGGGAGCGGATCAAGGTCCTGACGGAAGAGGAACCGAACATCCTGTTCCAGAACTGGGGCAAGAATCTGGACGGCGCCTCGCTGGTCACCGGGATTCTGAATATTCATGGCCGGGATGTGGCTCTCTACGGGCATGACTTTACCGTGCGGGCCGGTTCCATGGATGCCACCAACGGCAGGAAACTGGCGCTTCTGTTCCAGATGGCCGGAGAGAACGGCATCCCGGTCATCGGCATGAACGACAGCGCCGGCGCATTCGTCCCGGCCGGAGTGGGCGGCCTGGACGGCTATGCCGAGGCCTTCACCGCTCTGCGCAAGATCAGCGGAGTAGTTCCCAGCATCATGTGCATGTTCGGCTATAATGCCGGCGGCGGCAGCTACCTCCCCCGCCAGGGAAGTTTTGTGATCCAGCCCGAAGACACCTTTTTTGGACTCACCGGTCCGGGCGTGGTCAAGTCGGTACTGGGCGAGGACATCACGCCGGAGGAACTGGGCGGCCCCAATGTCCATGGCAGATCAGGCGTGGCAGACCTGACCGTCGGCGATGAAGTCGCCGCCCTGCGAACCACCCTCCAGTTGCTGAATTACCTCCCCAGCAACAATGGGGTCATGGCCCCCTTTCAGGAAACCAGCGACCCGCTCGACCGGAAGACCTGGGAGATCAACACCCTGCTCAAAAAGGCCTTCAACTCCCCCACCGGTTTCAACACCCCCTTTGATGTTTCGATCATCATCCAGCAGATCTGCGACCATGGTGATTTTTTTGAGCTGCAGCGCAACCGGGCCAGAAACGTCATCACCGCTTTCGGCCGCCTGGGTGGAAACGTGGTCGGCTTTGTAGCCAACAACAGCGCCGTGGATTCAGGCCAGATCGACTGTGATGCCGCCTTCAAGGTTGCCCGCTTCAACCGCTTCTGCAACATCTACAACATCCCGATGATCTTCATGGAAGACACCACCGGCTTCCTGCCCGGCCGCGAGCAGGAAGCCCGCGGCATCGTCCAGGCCGGACGGGCCATGCTCGACTCCATCGTCGACATCAGAACGCCCCGCATCCTGCTGATCCTGCGCAACGCTTACGGCGGGGCCTATGCCTCCTACAACAACTACCCGACCGGCGCCAACCTGGTCCTGGCCCTGCCGACCACCCGCCTGGCGGTCATGGGGCCAGCCGGAAAGGAGTTCGTCTACAAGGACGAACTCCGCAAGCTGCGCACCTCCGTCAATGCCCGCATTAAACAGGGCCTCCAGCAGCGTCTGGAGGCCGGGGTCAAGGAAGATGCGGCAAAGATGGATGCCGAAAGGGAGGCAGCCGAGTGGCTGAAGAGCCAAGAGGCGCTACTCAACATGAAGTACGAAAAGGAGCTGATGAACCCCAAAGAGGCTCTCAGTCTGGGCTCGATCTCCTCTCTGGTAATGCCCACCGACCTACGCAAGGTTCTCGGTGAAAACATGAATTTCTTCCTCAGGCATTACAAGGCATCACCGATGCAGGCCGTACAGCGCGAGTTCTATTGATTCAAAAATCAAACTAGGTTGATTGGCTAAAGGCTGAAGACTGTCAGGGAAAGCTTATTACCTTCAGCCTTCAGCCCGAACACCCAAGTTCCAACCGATTGGAGATAGAGACCAATGCCTGATTACTACATGAACAACCCCTTGATCCACAGGAACCGCCGTCTGGCCGCATCACCATCGCCGTGGGTCAGCTCATTCGCCTGCGAGGACCTGAAACCGCTGATCGTCTGTCGCGGCCCCATCCGTAAGGAAGCCATGGACGTCTACACCGAGATGGGGATTACCCATTACGGAATCCTGCTCTCCGAAAAAGACTCGATCGTCTACCCCCGGGCACTGGCTCCCGAACTGCGCACACTGACCGATTCCCGGCGCGTCCACCGCGTACCCGATTATACCGGTGCCAGCAAGGAAGAGCGCGTCGAGCGCATCAACCAGATCATCCAGATCGCCAAGGAGAACGGCTACGACTCGATCTTCGCCGGTTACGGCTTCATGGCCGAGGATGACGAGTTTGTGGCCGCCCTCGAAGCGGCAGGCCTGATCTTCATCGGCCCCTGTTCGGCCACCCAGGCCGGCGCCGGCAAGAAGGACGAGGCCAAGCGCACCGCCCTCAACGTCAATGTCAGTGTGACCCCCGGCATCAACAACGTCACCGCCCGCACCCTGGTGAAAAAACATCCCGACCGGCAGAAGCTGCTGACACTGGCGGCAGCGGACGGCCTGGCCTGTGATCCCAACGTGCTTCAGGACAGCTCGCTCTCCCTTGAGGACCTGGCAGACCACATCCTGTATGCCGCCTATGCCAGGGGGATCGACCTGTTTTCGGTGGAGGAGCTGTGCGCCCAGGTCCAGGAAGAAGTGGTCGCCATGTTCAAGAAATATCCCCGCAGCCGGGTCCGTCTCAAGGCCATCGGCGGCGGCGGCGGAAAAGGGCAGCGCATCCTCGGCGCAGCGTTGCTCACCGCAGCGACCCTCGATGACAAGACGATCGCCCAGGCCGCGGCGGAAGCGCCGGGACTAGTCCGTGAAATCCTCAACGAAGTCAAGGCAAACGGCATCGGCGACAACAAGAACATCCTGGTGGAGCTGAACATCGAGCAGACCCGCCATAACGAAATCCAGTTACTGGGCAACGGCGACTGGTGCATCGCCCTTGGCGGCCGCGACTGTTCACTCCAGATGCACGAGCAGAAGCTGCTGGAGGTTTCCGTCACCCAGGAGGGGCTGCTGGCGGCCATTGCCAAGGCAGAGGCAGACGGCAAAACAGCCGAAGCCAAGGCGCTGCAGAGCGACCTGAACGTGCTTAAGCGCATGGAGGCAGAGTCCGAGCGTTTCGGCAAAGCGGTCGGCCTTGATTCGGTTTCCACCTTCGAGTGCATCGTCGACCGGGACCATCACTTTTTCATGGAAGTGAACACCAGGATCCAGGTCGAGCACCGCGTGACCGAGCTCTGCTACAGCCTCAAGTTTACCAACCCGCAGGACAAAGACGACTTCTTCATTGTGGAATCCCTGGTGGAGGCCATGGCCCTGCTGGCACGCCACAAAAAACGTCTGCCCCGTCCGGAACGGATCGTACGCTTCAATTCCTCGGTCGAGGCGCGTCTGAACGCAACCGATGCCTCCCTCTCGCCCAATGCCGGCGGCGTGATCCGCTACTGGTCGAAACCGATCCCGGGTGAGGTCCGCGACGACCAGGGCATCAGCATGCTCAATCCCGACACCGGCCAGTTCATGAAATACAACGTGGCCGGCGCCTATGACTCCAATATCGCCCTGCTGCTCACCACGGGCAATGACCGCCTGGACAGCTATGAACGTCTCTCCGAGGTCATTCGCAGCACCACCATCAACGGCACTAACCTGGCGACCAATCTGGAATTCCACTTCGGCCTGGTGAACTGGTTCCTCGGCCGCAACGTAAACGCCAAACCGACCACCCGCTTTGTGGTTCCCTATCTGACACTGGTGGGATTGCTCAAGGAAGAGGCCAATAAGCTCGATCCGGTTCATGCCTTCGGACAGATGAAGAAACAGTATGCCAAGCGCATGGAAGCATGCTTTCCCGGCAATGCCCAGGCAGCCAGGATCATGTCGGACACGCTCGACCGCAAGGGCACGCTGATTACCCGCCCCATGGAGCGGCTTCTGGCCGATCCGCACCTGCTCTCCGGCTGGCTGAGCATGAACACCAAAAACTTCCGCTTCGACAACGGCAAGGTGGTCTGGCTGAGGAATCCCCTGGGCGTCCTCAACGAGACCTACGAAATCCTGCACATGTCCCACCGTCCCCACAAACCTGCCGCGGACATCATCTGGAGTCACGACAACGATCTGCTGCAGGAATCCCTCGAATTCTACCGTGCTCTTCGCGAGGATTTCGGACTTGCCCGGGACGAGTACTTCGAGCTCAACGACATCCTGCAGCAGGAAGAGCCGCAGGGCGGGTTCGACCAGGAGACCTGGTCACAGATCCGTTCCGCCCATATCGGCTACGAGGCCGGCCTGGAACTGCTCGGCATGCTGTTTATGGTGGGCGAGAACGTCAAGTTCTGGGATCTGCGCGTCGAAGAGGATCTGGAAATCACCATCCCCGAATATCTGACAGACCCCGAATTGCAGGCCCGCATGAAAAAGGTGCTGGTGCCGCCTCCGGCAACCAAGGCCGACGAAATAGTGGCCGTCTGCGGCGGCATGTACTATGGCCAGGAAGCCCCCGGCATGCCGCATTTCGTCTCTGAAGGAATGCACTTTGAAAAGGGGCAGCCGTTGTACATCATCGAGGTCATGAAGATGTTCAACAAGGTCTTTGCTCCCTTCTCCGGCACGGTCGACAAGATCATCATCCAGGGGGGAGAAGGAACCATCGTCCAGAAGGGTCAGCCGCTCTTCAAGGTCACGCCTGACGAGAAGTTCGTGGCTGTTGATCAAGGGGAAATCGAGCGGCTCAAACGTTCAAAGACGGCAGAATACCTTGAGGTTGTACTGTAACAGCAGGATCGTCGTGCAAAATCTTATCAAGGAGAGAGTATGAACGTCCATGAGTATCAGGCCAAAGCAATTTTAAGAAGATTCAACGTCCCGGTTCCCGACGGTCACGTCTGCTACAACAGCGCCGGCGCCCGGGAGTG
>DBMM01000066.1 GCA_002298925.1 Geobacter sp. UBA698
ATGGAAAACATCATGATGATCATAGTTATAGTCATAATGGTCCCTACAAAAAGAAGTCCTGGCTGTCAGAGTTGTTCGACTGATATCAGTCTCGGAGAGAGGGGATATCCCCTCTCTCCGTAAAAAGGTGCAGTTGTGGCTCGAAATCCTGAAATACATGAACATGTTGGACTAACCTCACAGGAAGCCGCCAGAATTCTCGGGGAAGAAGGTCCCAACGAACTTCCGTCTTCAAAGCAACGTGGAAACTTTCAGATAGCCCTCGACGTAATGCGTGAGCCGATGTTCCTGCTGTTGGTGGCTTGTGGCGTAATCTATCTGCTGGTGGGGGACATGCAGGAAGCGATGATGCTTCTGGCATTTGTCTTTTTCGTCATGGGGATCACTCTTTACCAGGAGCGGAAAACAGAGCGGGCACTGGAGGCCCTCCGTGATCTCTCCAGCCCAAGAGCCCTTGTTATTCGCGACGGAGCCCAGCAGCGGATTGCTGGTCGAGACGTGGTTCGAGGTGACATCATTGTTCTTGCAGAAGGCGATAGGGTTCCTGCTGATGCTCTGGTGCTGGACTGCACCAGTCTATCTACAGACGAATCGCTCCTGACAGGCGAATCCATTGCGGTACGCAAGTTGCCTGGCGATGCTACTTCACCTGTAGTGCAACCAGGGGGAGATGATCTCCCATTTGTTTTTTCGGGAACTTTGGTTGTGCGTGGACAGGGAATTGCCCGCGTAATTGCTACCGGACAACAGAGCGCCATCGGCAAAATTGGCAAGGCCCTACAAGCAGTGACCAGCGAAGAAACCCTGCTGCAACGTGAAACCGGTCGTCTGGTAAAAATTCTTGCCACGGCAGTCCTCGTGCTCTGTGCACTGCTTATTCTGGTGTACGGTATCACCCGAGGTGCCTGGCTCGATGGGGTACTGGCGGGACTCACCCTAGCCATGGCGGTTATGCCGAATGAGCTTCCGGTGGTCCTGACAATCTTTCTGGCCTTGGGGGCATGGCGACTTTCCCGGACTCAGGTACTTGCCCGCAGCGCACCGGTAGTGGAAACACTCGGTTCGGCGACCGTCCTGTGCGTGGACAAGACAGGTACCCTGACATTGAACCGGATGACGGTCACTGCGCTCAACACCGATGGGAGTTTGTACAAAATTGGTGACTTTCGCAATGACCCGCCCCCTGATACATTTCACGATCTGGTGGAATTCAGCATTCTCGCAAGCCAGCGCGACCCTTATGATCCTATGGAGCGGGCCATCAAGGATTTTGGCGAAGAGTATCTCGCCCATACCGAGCATCTCCACGGTGATTGGCGCCTTGGAAAGGAATACCCGTTATCTCCTGAACTTCTTGCCATGTCTCATGTCTGGAGGGCTCCGGAAGGTAATGAGTATGTTATTGCCGCCAAAGGCGCACCGGAAGCGGTTGCCGACCTCTGCCATTTCAGTGACAGCCAACATAGGGAGATGATGACGGCGGTGACCCGGATGGCTGATGACGGACTGCGGGTACTGGGAGTAGCGCGCTCATACTTCAGTGAACCTGGTCTGCCAGGTGAACAACACGACTTCACCTTCGAGTTTTTAGGGCTTGTGGGATTGGCCGATCCGGTCAGACCAACCGTGGCTGCAGCACTCCAGGATTGCTACCGGGCCGGCATCAGAATGGTGATGATCACCGGTGACTATCCCGGCACGGCGCGCAGTATTGCTCGGCAGATCGGGCTTGTCCAACCGGATGAAGTCATAACCGGTCCTGAACTGGAGAGCATGAGTGAAGTGGATCTACAGGAGAGGATCAGAACAGTCAACATCTTCGCCAGAGTTGTACCGGAACAGAAGCTCCGCCTGGTGAAAGCCTTGAAGAGCAACGGCGAGGTTGTTGCCATGACCGGAGACGGGGTGAACGATGCACCGGCTCTTAAATCAGCTCATATCGGTATAGCTATGGGTGGCAGAGGGACAGACGTAGCACGCGAGGCGTCCGATCTCGTGCTCTTGGACGATGACTTTGCCTCCATCGTTCGGGCCGTGAAAATGGGTCGGCGTATCTTCGACAATCTGAAGAAGGCCATGGCCTATCTTCTGGCCATACATATTCCGATTGCCGGGATGTCCCTCATTCCGGTGCTTTTCAAGTGGCCGCTGCTGTTCATGCCGATCCATATCGCATTCCTCCATCTGATCATAGATCCTGCCTGTTCAATAGTGTACGAGGTTGAACCGGCGGAGATGGATGCGATGCAAAGGCCACCCCGCGATCCAAAGGAACCGTTGTTCAGCAAGCGCGTCTTGTTGTTAAGCACACTTCAGGGGCTGAGTGTCCTGGTTGTACTTCTGATTGTGTTTGGCGTCAGTCTTGTCCGAGGGCATGGAGAACTTGAGGCCCGAACTCTGGCATTTACTACCCTGATAATCGCCAACCTTGGCCTGATGATGACCAACCGTTCCTGGACCAGCACAATTGTGAGGATATTAGGGGCTCCGAATGCAGCTCTCTGGTGGGTAACAGGTGGTGCAGTAATCTTCCTCGGGATGGCGCTTAATATTCCTATTTTTCGAGAAGTATTCAGGTTCTCAGTGATCCATCCGGTCGACGTTGTCATATGTGTGTCTGCCGGCATATCGAGCATTGTCTGGTTCGAGTTGTTTAAGATGTTTAGTAGGAAAAAAGAGAAAAATACCCCTTGAGACGAACTATTACTGGAGGATACATTTTGAAAAATATCGTATTGGTTGCTCTCATAATTGGAGTTATGGCACTATGTGGCTGCTCAACCGAAAAAGCGCCGGCACCACAGCAACAGATCCCCGCTATCACGCTCTCTCCTTCCGACAAAGAAAAGCTGATGGCATTTCAGAAAGAGGTCTTGAGCATTGAAAACCTCACAGACAAGGCTATTCAACTGGCGCTAGATGAACTGAAAAGCGTCCTGAAAGGGGGCGAGATATCCGTCAACCTCCCCTCCATCATCGACAGAGCAAAGTCTGAGAGCCTACGGGCTGGGGAATCTCTGGCTAAGAAGGCAATTCCGGAAGCCCTGCCACCCGAAGCTAGGAAGCTCCTGGATGAAGCGAAAACGGGCTTGATCGCCGCTTACAAAACATACGCTGCATCGTTCGATGCCATCAGAAACTTTGTCACGGACAAAAATCCAATGACGCTACTGGAGTACCGGAAGAAGAATACCGAGGCTCAGGAATTGCTCAAGGGCGCCACGGAAAAGCTGAAACTAATTATGACCGCCGCCGGAGTATCGCAATGATCCAATCACCTGAAGTACAACGAGCAAAAAGCAAGGCTGCTGTATTTTCCATTACCTCGAATTCCATACTGATCGTCCTAAAACTGATTGTCGGCATCATGATGCAGTCGGTCAGCGTTATCTCCGAAGCGGTTCATTCCGGAATTGACCTTGTAGCGGCAATTATCGCCTGGTTTTCTGTCCGGGAATCAGGAAAACCTGCTGATGACGAACACCGCTTTGGACATGGAAAAATTGAGAACGTAGCAGGAACTATTGAAGCGGTGCTTATCTTCGGTGCTGCCTTCTATATCATCTGGGAGGCGATACACAAACTACGCTCGGGAACTATTGCGGTTGAAAGCCTTGGGCTGGGCGCATTAGTCATGCTTGTATCAGCAGTAGCCAACTACTTTGTCTCCCGTTATCTGCTCAATGTGGCGATAAAGACTGATTCTGTTGCATTGGAAGCTGACGCCATGCATCTCAGGACCGATGTTTATACGTCGGTTGGCGTGCTTGGCGGTTTAGTTGCAATCAAATTTACCGGCATCGCCATGCTCGACCCTATTATTGCCATAGTCGTTGCGCTCATGATTATAAAGGCTGCCTGGGATTTAACCAAGGCAGCCTTCTTCCATATCCTGGACGTAAAACTGCCTGACGATGAAGAGGGGCTGATTCATGAAGTGATGGAGAAATACTCCGACAGGATTATCGAATACCACAAGCTTCGCACCCGCAAGTCAGGCCATATCAGGCATATCGACATGCATCTAGTAGTTCCGAAAAAAATGACGGTCGAGGACGGACATACCCTTTCCCATCAAATCACGGCAGACATTGAACAGTACCTCGCTCACAGCCATATCCTTGTTCATATCGAACCCTGTCCGGGAGAGTGTGAAACATGTGCCGTGGAGTGTCCAAAGGTTGGGGAGGTCTACTCTGAAGCATGCCAGGAACTGGGTTATTAGTCAGCGTACTTATTGTCTGTTACCATTCCCGCGATTTCTGCTCCGAACGAACAGCTGATATAGAACAACGCCCAGACTAATCATGAATACCTTGCAGATGGAGAGTTTTCTGAGAATTCATAAGAGTCCATTATATGATTGAATTGAAAAACGTTACCAAACGATATGAATCGCTTACGGCTGTTGACGATGTATCTTTCTCTGTCAAGACGGGTGAGTGTTTTGCTCTGCTTGGACCCAATGGTGCAGGGAAGACGACAATCGTTAAAATGCTGCTCGATTTTACACGACCGACATCGGGTAGCTTATCATTAAACGGCATCCCAAGTACCCTAGCAGAATGCCGACAATCAGTCGGTTATCTTGCTGAAAACAACCATATTCAACCGTCTCTTTCTGGGTGGCAATACCTTCTGCGCTGTGCTGAGTTATTGGATATGAACCGGTCTGAGGCTGCAGATCACTGCAGGCGCATTGTCGAGCTGATTGGAATGCAAGGCAGGGAAAATACAAAGGTTAGCACATATTCCAAGGGCATGGTCCAACGGTTCGGATTAGGCGCCGCACTCATGGGAAATCCAAAACTGTTAATACTTGATGAGCCCACCTCTGGTTTAGATCCCATTGGTATTAGGGAAATACGCCTGCTCCTGGAGTCGCTTAAAGGTCAAGGCATGACTATCTTCTTAAATTCACACCTGTTGTCGGAAGTTGAAAAAATCTGTGATACCGCAGCTATCATCAACCGAGGCAAGCTTTTGGTAAAAGACACAATTTCCTCCATTGTCAAAGACGGGGAGACGTTGGAAGATGTGTTTGTTCGATTGGTGAAAGGTTGACATGGGAACTTCAAAATCACTACCCCCCATTACAAGGATCACGAAATATACGCTTATCGACGAAGTGCAGCAGAGAAGTTTCGTCGTCATGTTCGTATTCTGCGCACTCTGTGTATTTCTTGTTCGTGGCTGTTATCAAGGTAATTACATGGTGAACGGACAGATTCTTGATGCCGGAACCATTGTCAGAACATTATCGAAAGCGACCTTCCACGTAATTGGTGCTGGTGTGATGGTCATAGCAGCTTTGCTTTCGATGCGCATATTCAGGCGAGACCGAAATGAGGGTATGCAATCGTGCATTTTGTCAAAACCGATAGCTCGGTGGCAGTATGTAATGGGCAAAATTCTTGGATTATGGGCCTTATCGACACTTTTTATGTTCATCTTGCATAGTATTGTCTTCTTGATAACCTCCATCAATTTGAAGGTTTTCATGCCGGGGTACCTTGTTGCTTCGATGCTCTGCTCTATCAACCTGCTCTTTGTGGTTATTGCCGTACTTCTTTTATCGGTCCTGATGTCCGACATTGTCGCTTTTCTTTGTGTTCTTGGCGTTGGTTCCGTCGGCTTTGTAGCTGATGGCATAGCTGCTGCCAGCCACAGTCAGATAGCACAGGTAATGATGCAACAACCTGGCACCGGCCCACAGTCAGACATTACATGGTGGAAAGTTGTGTATGTTTTGTGGCCGAAGCTATTAGGAGTTCAGCAGTTGGCATCTTCGTTGATTGAGAGCGAATCAAACCATGGAATTGGCTCTCTTTATCCTTTCATAAATGTCCTTGTTTATTGCCTTATTCTTGGCGCTTTGCTTTTCAAGCGATTCAGGGATGAAGATATTGTCTAGATTATTGGGTTGATTGATGAGGATGTATCGGCAGTCTGTAGTAACCGTCCAGTAGTAAGTTGGACCTCAAGGAGATTCAGTTAGTGCTACAAATTCACAGTGAATCCCACAGGTCAGAAAGAATTGGTTGGCTTCGAGCAGCTGTTCTTGGCGCTAACGACGGAACAATTTCGGTTGCCAGCCTTGTCGTTGGAGTTGCAGTTTCTGGAGCATCACAAAATAGCATTCTGCTTACCGGCATAGCCGGTCTTGTCGCAGGAGCAATGTCAATGGCTGCCGGCGAGTATGTCTCGGTTCAATCGCAGGCAGATACTGAACATGCTGACATTGCCAAAGAAAAGCTTGAACTTGAACTTCAACCGGAACACGAACTAAATGAACTTACTTCAATATATGTGAGACGAGGTCTCGACCAACCTTTGGCACGCCAAGTGGCAGAAATGCTGATGTCCGGTGACGCTCTTGGAGCACATGCCCGAGACGAACTCGGCATTACAGAAACGTTACGGGCACGACCACTTCAAGCAGCACTCGCATCTGCAATTGCTTTTGTTGCAGGTGCCATTGTTCCAATTCTGGCTGTATTACTCGCTCCTAAAGCGTTGGTTACTGAAGTTTCATTTGCGACCGCGCTGATTACTCTAGCCATATTGGGGGCTACCGCAGCATACGCCGGTGGGGCTCCCATTGTTAAGGGTGCTATTCGTGTTGCATTCTGGGGCGTGCTCGCAATGGGACTAACTGCCGGAGTCGGCAAGTTCTTTGGCGCTGTTATTTGAGTAGCCGAAACAATCACCTAATGGATTGCTGAAAGTGGTACACTGGCCGTATATGGCAAGCTAGGAAAAGGATATTTCCCAAGGCGTCTATCAGCAGTCAATTTTACTTCTGAGATCTGATGTGATCGTGCTTCAAGAAAGATTGAAAACAGGAGCTTTTTATGAATGAATTTAGTACCACACAACCACGCACCGCAACACAGGTAGTTGTAAGACAAAACGCTCTTATCCGGCAAGTATATGCTTGGATGGGGGCAGGATTGGCGATTACAGCTTTTGTCTCGCTCATCACACTCTCCTCACCGGCGATACTCAATGCCGTATTTGGAAACAGGCTTGTCTTTTACGGCATAATGATCGGAGAACTGGCTCTGGTGTTCACTCTTGTAGGTGCGATCAACAAGATGAGTGCTTCAACTGCGACTTTTGTATTCATTGCATATTCCGCGCTTAATGGACTAACTCTTTCTAGCGTTGCACTGGCCTATACCGCCAGTTCTGTTACTTCCACATTTGTTACTACTGCCGGGATGTTTGGGGCCATGAGCCTCTTTGGATTTATGACCAAACGTGACCTCACGTCGTGGGGCAGTTTTCTGTTCATGGGGTTGATAGGTGTGGTAATCGCCTCGGTCGTCAACATCTTCGTTGGCAGCAGTGCAGTCTCGTGGGTCATATCAGGTATCGGCGTGATTGTTTTCACAGGTCTTACTGCATATGACACCTGGAAAATCAAAGCAATGGCAGCTCAGGGAACTGATGGAAGAAAGCCAGCTATTCTGGGGGCATTGACACTGTATCTTGATTTCATAAACCTTTTTCTTATGTTGTTACGGTTTACCGGTGACCGGCGATAACACGATGAACGTATATCATTTAAAATAGTTGGGTCTGCGGAGTGAATTGATGCAGACAAGCGAATGAAAAAAAACCGCCCCAAAGTCCAAATGCAGCTGAACAAGCAGTCACACGCACGCGGACTGCACGTTGTTGCACTCTTTGAAGGAGCAAAGGGGCTACTGGTTCTCCTTGTGGGTTTCGAGTTACTGACCTACATCCACAAGGATATCAATGAAGCCGCCATGCATCTGGTAAAACACCTCCACCTCAATCCTGCCAGCCATTATCCGCGAATCTTTCTCGACCTGATGGAACATATAGACGATACCAAACTCTGGAGCATGGCTCTTGCTGCGGCAATGTACTTTGTTTTGTGCGGATGATAGAAGCAGCTGGACTGTGGCTTAGAAAAACCTGGGCCGAGTGGTTTGCCGTCCTCACCGGTGGTATGTACATTCCAGTCGAGATTTATGAGGTGGCCATTAAAGTCACATGGCCGAGAATCACCGTACTTGTTATAAATCTTGGTGTTGTATCCTACCTGCTGTTTGTACTCATCAAAGACCGCGAGAAGAAAACATCATGAAATATTGTAGCTTTCGCAAAAGAATTCGAACCATTGAGGAGATGATATGAAAGCAGAATCAAAAATACCGGCTCCCGTCCCGGTCTCAGATGTACCGAATGATTACTTCCGATTTCATCTCCCTCATGTTCATCTTGGCACTGTCTTCGGAAATGACTGGTTTGCCCTGAAGGCCGAAGGCTTTGCCCGTTTCTTTGGGACACCGGTTTTTCTTGTTGCGCAGACGGTTATCGTTGCCATCTGGATCGGGCTAAACGTTGCCGGATATACCAAATTCGATGTTTACCCGTTTATCTTGCTCAATCTTGCCTTCAGTCTCCAGGCTGCCTACGCGGCGCCTCTCATCCTGCTTGCGCAGACTCGGCAGGCTGACCGTGATAAGGCCCATGCAGATGCCGACGCTCAACACAGGGAGGCCCTTGCATTGGCTGCTGAGCAGCGTCAAGCATTGGCTGCACAGCAATCCGAGCAGATAATGGAGTTGCTCCAGCAAAATACGCAATTGACCGAAATCGTGAAAGAGTTGAGTCAGCGGATTGAAACACTGACTTCGGAAATGCATGATGTAGTTCTTCAGCACAAAGTCTCATAGAAGATGCCAAGAGCTTCAAAGTATTCCGCTACAATTTAAAGGAGAATAACCATGAATGTTTCAACTGCAATACAGGAAAGACGTGCTGAGAAAATGTTCGACCCGGCATTTTCAATCAGCGAACAGCAGGTAACTGACCTGCTGGAAAAGGCTATACAGTCGCCAACAGCTTTCAATATCCAGAACTGGCGCATTGTGAATGTCAAAGACCCTGCTTTGCGGCAGAAGATTCGTGAAGTGGCCTGGAATCAGGATAAGGTAACTGATGCATCCCTCCTTTTTGTCCTTTGCGCCGACCTGAACGCCTGGTCCAAAGAGCCGGCACGCTATTGGGCCGGTGCACCGCAGATGTATCAGGATATGCTCATTCCTGCCATCGATAGCTATTACCGAGACAAACCGCAGGTACAACGGGACGAAGCAATGCGCTCATGTGGACTGCTCGCCATGAGCATCATGCTGCTGGCTCAGGAACAGGGGTGGCACTCCTGTCCCATGGACGGATTTGATTTCGATGCCGTTGGGAAGCTGATCAATCTGCCAGACGACCATGTCGTCAGCATGATGATTGCGGTGGGCAGTCGCTCGCAGGAATCGTTCCCCCGGACGGGCAAGCTGCCGCTGACAGAAGTCTTTATTGAAAACTCATTCTGAACCAGCAGCCTAATGAGACCGCCTGCACTTTTACGTAGACACGCAAGGAGCAGGAAATGAAACTGATCAGACTGATCACTGCCATACTATTACTGCTGTTTTCAGGAGTGACCTTTGCCATGGCAACCGAAGAAGCCCCCTACACGGTTCTGAAAACAGACGATATTTTCGAGCTGCGCGAGTACCCGCCCCAGATCTTGGCGGAGATCATTGTTGACGGAGACCTGGAAGGCGCCGGCAACAAGGCTTTCAGACCACTTTTTCGATACATCTCCGGTGACAACAAATCACGTGGAAAGATTGCTATGACGGCTCCTGTTTCGCAGGAAAAGACGGGGGAGAAAATATCCATGACCGCTCCGGTCAGTCAGCAGAGTGTACAGGGAAAGTGGGCGGTAAGCTTTATGATGCCGGCTTTATATACTATGGAAAACCTGCCGATTCCCGATGATCCAAACATCAGGCTGCGGCAGGTACCGGCTAGACGTATGGCAGTAGTTCGATATTCCGGAACCTGGAGCGAGAAGAACTACCTTGAGAACAAGCAACGACTGGAAAACTGGATTCGGGAAAACGGATTCGAGATCAGCGGTGAACCGGTGTGGGCCCGCTACAATCCTCCCTTTACCCTCTGGTTTCTGCGCCGCAATGAGATTCTGATTCCGATCGCTTCGGAATAAACAGAAGATTGTCTTCAAGGAGATTATATGAACTTGAACAAACTGTTCCAGAAGCAAGGCCTGGGGGTCATGGCCACAGCATCTAAGGATGGTGCTGTCAATACTGCTGTCTACGCACGCCCGCACGTTGTAGATGAACTGACCTTGGTATGGGGAATGACCAATGGGAGAACTTACCGTAATATTTCCGATAACCCGCAGGCCTCATTCCTTTTCAAAGCTTCAGATCCAGGCTTCAGTGGTGTCCGTCTGGCTTTGGAACTGGTAAAGACAGAAGAGTCCGGGCCCATGCTGGCAAAAATCAAAGAAAACGCCGATGTTACCGTTGGCCCAGGTACCGGCGCTGCCGTAACCCACGCGGCCTGGTTCTCAGTTACCGAAGTGCGCCCCCTTATTTGAATGAAAGCGCCTCGGTTCCCACTCAGAGTGTTTTATGACGGCTCATGCATTGTCTGTGCAACCGAGATTGAACACTACTTGAAGAAAGACCATGATGATAAGCTGGTGGCAGTAGACATAAGCAGTCCCGATTTCAACCCGGCACCGTATCAGATCTCGCTCGTTGATTTCATGCACCAGTTGCATGCCATTGATCAGGATGGACTGGTTTTCAAAGGGGTCGACTCATTCTGTGCCATCTGGCAGGCATTCCCATCCTCGACAATCTATGGTCTCATGGGGCGCATCATCCAATTACCGGCGGTAAACCGGTTAGCTCGCATCGGCTACTGGCTGTTTGCCCGTGTTCGACCATATCTGCCAAAACGAAATCAATGTGACAGCGGGACCTGCAGTATTCATCATAAGAGGTGAACCATCAGAATATCAGCTTAAGAGAAGAACATTTGCTGACCTTCCAGAAACAGTTCAATCTTCTCCCGGTTCTTTCTGAACGGATTATGTCTTCCACTCAACCAATCTGATAGTTGTTCGGGATCACGGCCCATTGCCTCACCCAGATGATCCAGGTTCATTCCCATTGCCCGCTTATACCATCCAAGCCTCCCCACTGTGTCATCCGGACAGTCGAACGGAATATAGCCTAGAAATTTGATAATCTTTGGATTATATTGCAGTTCTGGCTCAACTCCGTGTTCCCAATTCCAGATAGAGGACTCGGTGACGCCGATGATCTCCGCTACTTCTCTCTGGAGGAGACCGAGGTCCATTCGTCGTTTGCGGATGTGGTCACCGATGGTCACGGGATTGGTGGGATAGCCGGGGAGTGGTTGTTTTTCGAGGGGAATTTCGATTGAGAACGAGTGCCGTTTTACATAAGAATCGTAGAGAAAGGTTAACACACCCCTGAATTTGCCAGGTAGTCCTTAAATAACAGGCTGTTACACTCAGACAGAGTGTGAAGCTTTCCAATTAGGTGCCATATGACGATTACGCTCGCATTTGATGTTTATGGAACCCTCATCGATACTCATGGTGTCGTAGTGGCATTGGAAAAACATGTGGGTAATAAAGCACCTGAGTTTTCTCGCACCTGGCGTGAAAAGCAGTTAGAATATTCATTCCGGCGAGGATTGATGCAGAATTACGAAAACTTCGCCAGATGCACCAGCGACGCTCTCGATTATACGTCTTCATATTTTAAAGTCTCTATGAGTGAAAAAGACAAACAAGAATTGTTGGACGCGTATAAAGTCTTGCCCGCATTCGATGATGCAAAAGAAGGGTTGGAGCGGGCAAAGAAATCAGGATTTAGAATGTTCGCATTCTCAAACGGTAGTGCCAATGCAGTGGAAACCTTACTGACACATGCCGGCATTAGGGACTATTTTCTCGGGGTTGTGAGCGTAGATGAAGTCAAAACTTTTAAGCCAAATCCTGGAGTCTATTGCCATTTTTTGAGAAGAGCCGCAGCAACCGGTGCAGATGCATGGCTCATCTCAAGCAATCCGTTCGACGTAATAGGGGCGTTATCATCAGGAATGCGGGCTGCGTGGGTCAAGCGTTCACCAGAGGCGTTATTCGATCCATG
This sequence comes from Geobacter sp. UBA698, assembly GCA_002298925.1. Lineage (GTDB taxonomy): Bacteria > Desulfobacterota > Desulfuromonadia > Geobacterales > Pseudopelobacteraceae > Pelotalea. Next base: position 12,036 of record DBMM01000066.1, read on the forward strand.
GGGAATTGAGCCGACCTTGACCGTAAGCTCTCTTCTGACCATAGGTGAACAGATTGACCAGGAATGCAGAAAAGCCTAAACCGTGCAGGCTCCACTAGTACATGCCAAGTTAAGCCCTTCTTTTTCAATGCCTTGCAAAGCTATTGAAGTCGTTACTCCGGCATTCACTGCAGATGCGACATCAACTGCCTGGATTATCGCTTCCTGTGGGATGCCACTTTCAAGAGCACGACGGATACGCCCACCACTGCAGGCTATACAACCGCGAGTCACGGTAACTGCAAGGCCAATCAACTGCTTTTCCCGATCTGTCAGGTGATCTGGCCCATGGGTGGTTTCGAGCATTTTCTTGGCAGCAAAATCTTCGAATTTCATTGAAAATACCTCCGCTTTTGAAATTATACACTCAAAATATGACGCTAGAATCAATTGTGAAGTGACAAGGACGATCTCATACTTACAAATAAAGCAAGTATTTATCTCTAGTTTTTCTAAATACTTCCAAATCACCACGCCAACGAATTACCGTCTCTTCAGGTGTTTTTAGTCTCCCCGTTAACTGATGCCAGATCTCGTTATCTCCTACCTCAGCGGCAAACCCATCGTAAGCGTGGAAAGTTTTCGAGTTTGTTTCCGAAAATGCCTGTAGGAGCTGCATTCCAGCCAAAATCGGGTCCATCTCATTCCGTTTAGTTAAAGTCACTTGAACACCATAACAGACCTTTCCGGCATACGGGTGAGGTGCGACCGGGGTGAATTTACAGGGGGTAAAAACAAGTCCTTTTATGCCGCGTGTAGCAAGATTTGCAATGACCGCATTATTATTCACCCACGGAGCACCATAAACCAGAAATGGCTGATCGGTGCCGCGACCGACGGATAGATTCGTTGATTCCAGCATTCCGAGCCCGGGATAAAGGATCGCCGCTGTCAGGCTGGTCATGTTCGGAGACGGATTAATCCAGTTCTGGCCTGTCTCATCAAAATACATATCCCTGCGCCACCCCTGCATTGCAATTACCTTCAGGCTACAGCCGATTCCAAACTCGGAGTTGAACAGTTTAGCAAGTTCGCCGACCGTCATGCCATGACGAGTAGGTATCGGATGAATTGACGTGAGAGAACCGCATCCGTTGGTTTTGGGATCTAGCAATGTCCTCGGTATGGCTCCGCCAACATCAATTCCACCAATCGGGTTTGGCCGATCCAGGACGATAAACTCGATTCCAGCTTGACGTGCGGCCTGCATGGCAAGCGAAAGCGTGCCAATGTAGGTATAGAAGCGGGTACCAATATCCTGGATGTCAAATACCAGCACGTCGATGCCAAACAACATTTCCGGCAGCGGACGGCAGGAAGCTCCGTAAAGGGAATAGATTGGCAAGCCGGTGGTGATATCAACACCAGACGCATACTTCTCATCATCAACTCCTCGTATGCCATGTTCTGGACTGAACAAAGCTACGAGGCGAACTCCCTGAGCATTCTTGATAACATCAATGGTGCTTCTGCCATCACTGGAGCGACCGGTCTGATTTGTAATGAGCCCGACTCTTTTGCCCTGCAGCACATCAAATTTTCTGGCGGCCAGTACATCGATGCCATTCAAGACATTCACTCGCGAAGCGGCTGCCAACGTTGTCGTTCCGTAAATAAGATGCAGAACGCATATTAGAATAATACATCGCTGAAGCATTTTTGATTTAAGTATCATGAGCCACAAGGCGGTCTGTTTCTAATATGCCAGCAATCGAATTGAGCAGACCCAGTAATGCTGTATGCCTGTTCAGATAGTATCGTGTCGTAGATTCTGCGGGGTCTCCGGTATGAATTCCCAGAATATCGAAACCCTTAGTCGCAATAAGAGCAGCATCGGCAATGCCATCGCCAAACAACACCGCTCTGTATATTCCGTTCGACTGAAGCGCTTTTGCAAAGACTGATCCTTCATTCGCCATCTGTGAGGAATCCAGACTGAATAACGGCTCAAAACCTAGAATATCTACGGCATTCACACTTGGATTGCGGGTAATGGCAGCTACCTTGCCCAGATGCGAAAGTTTTTCCAAGATTGATCGTGTTGCCTCGTTGATATCGGTAGGTGAGGAGTTTGAACCTGAAGCGGAGGCCAGGCTGTCTAGGTTGAATACGAATACCGTTTCCGGCATTACATAACGGGATATGGCTTGTAATCCTTCAGGACTGAAAATATCAATAGCAGACTTCATAGCGTATTACTCTCCAACCCGGTAAAAATCATTATTTCCCATGCATCGGCTGCGGCTTGATATTTTCTGCGCCGAGTAGGCGAACCATCAGCTTCATGCCTTCTTCTATATGCGTAAACTCCTCCTGATTTAATCGATCAAGGCCTTTGATAAGCATTCCCTGCGCAACTTCGGGAGATTTCGCCGCAACTTTCTGTCCGTTTTCGGTAAGGGTAAGTTCTATCGAACGACGATCCTGAGTTGACCTGTTCCTGGCAACCAGACCTTTCAGTTCAAGACGGTCAACAATACCCACTACCGTTGCCGGATGAAGATACATTTGCCGAGCCAGGTCGGAAACCCTGAGTGGTGATGTATCGGCAAGCAACTTGATCGCCCAGAGTTGCGGCCCGGTCAACCCGGTGACTTTTTCGGCATTCTTCGAATACTCGTTGATCGCCTGAAAAACCCGCCTGAGATTATCGATGATTTCCAGCCTTGTTCCAGCCCGGTTCCCCATGAAAACTCCTGATAGTCATGAAATAGATGTTGACAAAATAGTTTGCAATGCAAATAATTGCTGACACCAATCGTGTCGTCAAAATATACGATGGCAACCACAAAGTAAACGCATTTTAGCTGAGACACATAAGCAGATGTATCATATTCATACTGAAAAGGAGATCAACATGAAGCGTCAGGTAGTCGGATTTTGGGTTGCCGGAGCAGTGGCAGTTATGGTGTCTGGCGGCTGCGCCAGCAAGGAAGTGGTGAAAAGTGATGAGCAGTTGAAGCCGACTGTCTCAGCAGCACAGACAGCAGCGGCCAAACCTGCTGCACAGCAAGTGACAAAGCCTGATTCAGCTAAAGACAAGCAAATAATCCCGGCTGGAAACCAACAGGCAACCAAGAATGCCACCAGCAGCGCCAGTTCTGCTAAAACGTCAGGAACTGAAAGCCTCAAAGCTACTCTGGAAAAAATATATTTTGATTTCGACTCAACAAATCTATCTGAAAAATCCCGTACCAGCCTGACCAAGAATGCCGAGCTCCTGAAAAAGAATCCGACGGCTAAGATCACCATCGAAGGGAACTGTGACGAACGGGGCTCGGAAGAATACAACCTCGCGCTCGGCGAAAAGAGAGCCAAAGCTGCGGCCAAGTACCTGACCACCCTGGGTGTTGCCGAAGACCGTGTTGCCACTATTAGCTATGGCAAGGAAAAACCGGCTGATGCGGGTCATGACGAAGCTGCCTGGGCAAAGAACCGACGTGACGAATTCGTGCTGCAGTAGAAATAGTCTCACTGAAGCCCCCATCCTTGAGTTGCATGCCAACAGGGTGGGGGCTTTTTTGTGCTCGAAAACAGGTCGTAAATGCAAAGAAAAATAATTGAACAGGTTACGCTCCTGGCCAGTGTCATAAAATGGACCTGCTATGCCTCCGTTGTCGGAGTGCTGGTCGGCTGCGGCACCGCTGCATTCCTGCAGACCTTGGCATGGGCGTCAGGACAGTTTTCACGGATTCCTGACTTCTACCTGCTACTCCCGGTGATACTGGTTATATGCAGCACCCTAGTTACCTGGCTCGCTCCCGATGCCGCCGGTCATGGCACAGAAAAGGTCATTGAAGCGGTCCACAAACGGATGGGCGATATTCCGCTGATGGTTGTGCCGATAAAGCTGGTTGCCACGGTTATTACTCTGGCTGGTGGCGGCTCTGCCGGCAAGGAAGGTCCGTGCGCTCAAATCGGTGCTGGTCTTGCTTCGGCATTCGGCAGGTTGCTGAGACTTGAAGGTGTGGATCGACGCAAACTGGTTATCTGCGGGATCAGCGCAGGTTTCGCAACGGTATTCGGTACTCCGATTGCGGGAGCGCTGTTTGGTGTAGAGGTGCTGGTCCTGGGACAGATGATGTACGATGTACTGTTTCCGTCGTTTGTTGCCGGGATCATCGGATTCCATGTGGCAACACAACTGGGCGTTAACTACCCGCACCTGGCTGCCAAGATCATTCCGCTTGCCACCAGTTGGAGCTTTGCGGAAATGATTCTGCTTGGTGTCTGGTGCGGCCTGATTGCGCTGATTTTTATCGAAATCATGCAGCTAAGCCAGCGGCAGTTTGCAAGGCTTTCCTGGCCTGGAGCAACAAAAGCTCTCCTGGGTGGGGTACTTCTGGTTGCTATTGGCAAGACGACTTCGACCAGCTATCTCGGTTTGGGTCTCGACTCGATTGAAGCAAGTCTGAATGGTGTGGTGCTACCGGTCGGGGCTCCGTTCATGAAGGCGATTACCACCGCCATCACGCTCGGCTGCGGAGGAAGTGGCGGAGTTGTCACTCCCATATTCTTCATCGGCACTGCAGCCGGTAACCTGTTTGCCTACCTGTTCCATGAACCTCTGGTGGCAACGTTTTCTGCCATAGGAATGGTCGCTGTTCTAGCCGGAGCTGCAAACACTCCGATTGCCGCATCGGTGTTGGCCATAGAGCTGTTCGGAGCTGGCATTGCGCCACATGCGGCGGTCGCCTGTATGGTCAGCTTCCTGATTGTCGGCTACCGCAGCATTTATCCCAGCCAGGTATTGGGGATGCAGAAAAGTACTTCATTGAAGGTGACAACAGGCAAACCGATCTCCGAGTTTGAGCAAGCGGATGTTCAGCATCGCAAAACATCGATGCTTGGTTTGTTTGCGAAGGGTGTCAAGGCAGCACGGCGCAAAGATGATAAAAGTGGTAGTCCCTGACTAGGAACATATCTCAGCATGAAAAGAATACTGCTCCCCCATATTATTTGCCCTGCCTGCCTTCCGAAAGAGCACCAACTCAGCCTTTCTGCACATTGCGAAGAAGACGGTGACATCATAACAGGAACCCTGTCTTGCAAAAAATGCAATAGACGCTTCCCGATTCGTGATGGCATCGCCCACTTAATTCCTGATCCCGATAATGGGCCGTCGGGTGGACAATGGCGCTATGAAGAAGCAGAGATGACTGACCGATATCTGTGGAGCCATTATGGAGATCTGCTAGGTGTTGCAGATTTCGGTGTGGCGAATTCACAATGGGCTGAGTTTCTTTGCGCCCTTAATCCGGCAGTATCATTTGATGCGGGGTGTTCAGTCGGGAGGCTTACCTTCGAAATGGCTGCCAGAAGTAGTCTGGCTGTCGGATGCGACCTGTCACATGGTTTTATCAAAACTGCCCGTCGCTTGGCCCGGGAACGGCAGTTAAAGTTCTCCCTCCCCTTGGAAGGAAACCTGCGTGAATCATTTTGTATTGAACTGCCTGATACCTGGCGTTCAGACAATGTAGAATTTGTGATTGCCGATGCACTGAGAGTACCATTCGCCGGCGATACTTTCGGCCAGATTGCCTCAATGAACCTGCTTGATCGCGTCAGTTATCCGCTTGCCCACCTGTTTGAAATGAACAGGGTGGCAAGCAACCAACGGGCATCATTCCTGTTTGCCGATCCGTTCTCGTGGTCAACATCTGCAGCCCCCGAAGAGCTATGGCTTGGCGGAACGATCAATGGCCCGTATAAGGGAAGAGGGTTGGATAATGTCCGATCTCTGCTGGAAGGAAAGTGTAAGATCCTGACGCCACAGTGGAGCATTTCACTTTCCGGGGTAATCCCTTGGAAAATACGCACCCATTGCAATCATTACGAGGTAATACGAAGTGAATATCTAATAGCCATGAGGTGATTAATCTCAAGTTAAGCAACTACACATCCTTGAAGGAAAGCAGAAACCTTAAAAATCTTCCTCTGACTGAAGGAAAGTGTCATGGCTTTCCAGAATTCTCTAGATCTTCTCCCGGTTCTTTCTGAGCGGATAAAGCTTTCCACTTAACCAGTCTGACGGTTGCTCCGGGTCCCGTCAACCCGGCACTGGATGTATTTTCCAACCAGTCAAAAAAGCAAATTCCTATCCCTTACCCCTTTCAAACGGCCCTCCGGATTTCGGCGGGAACCTCGCGCCCAGCAAGACGTGTGATTTGCTCCTGGTCCTTCAGCAGCACGCGGTGGTCTTGGATGTCGATAATCCCTCTGCGGCAGAGCGCGTTGAGCCCGGTGGATACGGTCTCCCGGGTCGAGGCTATTAGACCGGCATAATCATTATGAGTAAGCCGCAGATTGATGAGCAGACCGTCCCGACCGGTGACGCCGAATTCGTTCGCCAGAGCGAGAAACGTCTTCGCCAGCCGCGCCTCGACGGAGGAATACAGCATATCCACCAGTCGGTTCTGGATCTTCCGGAGGCGCAGGCCGCTCAGCTTGGTGATCCGTGTCCCCAAGGCCGGGACCAGCGCCATGAGCCGGTCAAAATTTTCGCGGCGCATCATGCAGAGGAGAGTCTCCTCCAGCGCCTCGGCAATCACTTCGCTGCCGTCGGCATCGAGTCCCCCCTCAAGTTCTCCGAAGAGCGTGGACGGCCCGAGGATATCGATGATGAAATCATGCCCTTGCGCCGAGGTCCGCACCAGCTTGATGCTCCCCTTCTTGACAAAATAGACCGCCTGCTGCGCCGTCCCGCGGAATGGAAGTAACTGCCGTTTGCGCAGGTAGAGAGACTGGGAATCCCGATCGATCACCCCATACTCTTCGTCGCTCAAACCGCTAAAGATGTCCAGCCGCCGAAGATACCATAGCTTTTCATGCTCCATGTTACTGCTTCCCTTCACATTATGCGGCTCGCCATCACATATGCCGCTGCGGTACAATTGTGTAATGAGGCTTACAGAACACATGGTGCAGCGTGTGTAGGATGAAGTCAAACATAACTATCATGATTGCACCGGAGGACAAAGATGAAAAAGAGAGCCTTGGCGATAGCAGGAATTCTGGTTGGATTTTTGGTGCTGGCAATGGCTGCTCGACCGCATCTCGCGGTTCAGGCTGCCGGAAAGGAAACGACCATGACAGGACAGAAATTTTCGAACGAAGAATTGAAACAGCGCCTGACGCCGCTGCAGTACCGCGTCACCCGGCAGGAAGGAACCGAGCCCCCATTCGACAACGCCTACTGGAACGAGCACCGCGAAGGGCTCTACGTCGACATCGTCAGCGGTGAGCCGCTCTTCTCCTCCCGGGACAAGTTCGATTCCGGCACCGGCTGGCCGAGCTTTACCAAGCCGGTCGCCCCGGACCATGTGAAAGAGCATAAGGACAACACCTTCGGCATGACCAGGACAGAGGTCCGCTCAGCCGAGGCCGATTCCCACCTGGGGCATATCTTTACCGACGGACCGCGGGATAAAGGCGGCTTGCGCTACTGCATCAACTCCGCATCGCTCAGCTTCATCCCGGTGGATGAGCTGGAAAAGGCCGGCTACGGCACCTGGCTCCCCATCTTCGGACGGAAGGCAGCGGCCGCTCCGGTGAAGCAGTTTGCAACCCTGGCCGGCGGCTGTTTCTGGGGGATGCAAGACCTGCTACGCAAACAGCCGGGAGTAATCGCCACGGAGGTGGGCTATACCGGCGGGAAGGTCCCGAACGCCACCTACCGCAATCATGAGGGACATGCCGAAGCGGTACGGATCGAATTTGACCCGACCAAAACCAGCTATGAAGCCCTGCTCCGCTTCTTTTTCCGGATGCACGATCCAACCACCCTAAACCGCCAGGGAAACGATACCGGTTCCAGCTACCGGAGCGCCATCTTCTACCATGACGAAGAGCAGCAGCGGGTCGCCATGAAGGTCAAGGCCGAGGTGGATGCCAGCGGCAAATGGAAACGCCCGGTCGTCACCGAGATTACTCCGGCAGGCCCCTGGTGGCGCGCCGAGGAAAATCATCAGGACTACCTGGAGAAGAACCCTGGAGGATATACCTGCCACTGGGTACGGGATTAGTGATGGCACCGTGATGCGTCGTATAAGCAGCACAAACGGAACGGATTGGCTTCTCTGCCAGGGCATATACCCGGATACTGAAGGTCGCTCGCACTATTGCTGATCTTGAAGGTTCTGATTATGTCAGGGAACAGCACCTGGCTGAGGCAATCCAGTACCGGAGCCTGGATCGCAAGGCATCCTGAGTCCCTCACCACCCATGTTTCTGCTATCCCCGGTCACCTACCCCCATTTGACGCAAACTTGTGACATCACGTAATGGTGGTGCCCCAAACAGGCGGCTGTACTCACGGTTAAATTGAGAAGGGCTCTCGTAGCCGACCTGAAACGCAGCATTGGCGGCATCCATGCGTTCAGCCAGCATGAGCCGCCTGGCTTCCTGCAGTCGCAACTGTTTTTGAAATTGCAGCGGACTGAGGGCTGTCAAGGACCGGAAATGATGATGGAACGTTGAAGTACTCATGTTGGCCTGTGCAGCAAGGTCATCCATGCTTATCGCCTGGAAATAATTGCTCTTCAACCAACCGATTGCCTTGGCAATTTGCTGACTCTGGCTCCCGGCCGTTGCGATCTGACGTAACCGTTCACCTTGATCTCCAACCAATAACCGATAAATGATTTCCCGTTGGATGACCGGCGCCAGGATCGGAATGTCTTTTTCATCCGCAAGCAGATCGATCAGGCGGATAAAGGCATTCAGCAACTGATGCGTCACTTCTCCAGTTGCCATGCCGCGGTTTGACTGCTGCTGGCGTGGTTGCGGCAGATTACTGTCGACCATCAGTTGAGAAACCTCGCGCAGGTCGAATTTCAGCCTGAGCCCCAGATACGGCTTTTCAGGTGATGCCTCTATTATCTGTACAATTATAGGCAGATGGACCGATGTGAGAAGGTAGTGCTGCGCATCATAGACATATGTATCATCCCCAAGCAGAACCCGTTTTGAGCCCTGAACGGCCAGGCAGATGCTCGGCTCATAGACACCACTGATCGGCTCCGTAGGTTCGTCTCGGCGAAAGAGTGACAGACCGGGGATGGCAGTAGTGTGCAACTCCCCCTGTTCAGTCCATCGGGCAATAGCACTGGCCAGCACCTCAATCTCTCCACCAAAGCCTACAGCAACATTCCTTGTTAAATCTGTGTGTTCCATGTCTGCCTCCTGATTGAATACTACCCAACCCATCCCGTCGAGACAATACTTTTTCAGTCATTAGCAGGATCAGGCAATAATTCAGCAGGATCGGTCTATCGTCTTCTGAATACCGGGGTGTAGGATACGATCATCACCATGCTGAAAAGGAGAGAACTATGCAAAAGCGATTATTGGGGAAAAATGGCCTTGAAGTATCAGCACTCGGTTTCGGCTGCATGGGGATGAGCTTCGGATACGGCCCTCCCAAAGACACCCAGGAAATGATTACCATGCTCAGGACCGCTGTCGACCGCGGAATCACTTTCTTCGACACGGCAGAGGTCTATGGCCCCTTCACCAACGAAGAGCTTGTCGGCGAAGCGCTTGCTCCGGTACGGGATCAGGTGGTGATTGCCACCAAGTTTGGCTTTGACACCAGCGTTGACCCGCGTTCGACAGCCGGAGGCGGTCCGGTGCTTAACAGCCGGCCTGAGCACATTAAGGAGGTTGCCGAAGCATCCCTCAAGCGGCTGAGGACCGATGTTATTGACCTGTTCTACCAGCACCGGGTCGATCCGGATGTTCCGATTGAGGACGTAGCCGGGGCAGTCAAGGATCTGATTCAGGAGGGGAAGGTAAAATACTTTGGCCTTTCCGAAGCCGGAATCCAGACTGTACGCCGTGCCCATGCCGTGCAAGCGGTAGCCTGTGTCCAGAATGAGTATTCACTCTGGTTCAGACGGCCGGAAGAAGGGCTGCTGCAGACGCTGGAGGAGCTAGGGATAGGTCTGGTCCCCTACAGCCCGCTGGGGAAAGGCTTCCTTACCGGCAAGATCGGCGGTGATGCAACGTTTGAAAGCAATGACTTTCGCAGTGTGCTTCCCCGCTTTGCGCCTGATGCTATCAAGGCAAATCAAGGGTTGGTCGACCTGCTCGGCTCGATCGCAACAGAAAAGAATGCCACCCCGGCACAGGTAGCACTGGCCTGGCTGCTTGCCCAGAAAACATGGATTGTACCGATTCCGGGAACGACCCGGCTGGAACGCTTGGAAGAGAATATAGGTGCCGTTGCCGTTGATCTTACAACCGACGACCTCTATAAAATCGAGACCGCCGCCAACCGGATCACTGTTCAAGGAAACAGATACCCTGAAAAACTGGAACAGATGACAGGACGTTAGTCTAAAGACTCCAAGGAGGATTCATATCATGTATAAAGCAAAAGCCTATTCCGCAGCCAGTGCCACCTCACCGCTAGCCTCTGACATCATCCCCCGTCGTGATGCCACCGACCGCGACGTGCAGATCGAGATTCTCTTCTGCGGCATCTGCCACTCCGATCTCCACTCGGTGCGTAATGAGTGGAGCAGTATCATGCCCACAGTCTACCCGATAGTTCCCGGTCACGAGATCGTCGGCCGGGTCACCAGTGTTGGTACTGCGGTTACCAAGTTCAAGCCGGGGGATTTGGCAGGAGTTGGCTGTCTGGTGGATTCGGACCATACCTGCCCCAACTGTACGGACGGGCTTGAGCAACTCTGCCCGAACCAGACACTCACCTTCAACTCACCTGACAGGCACGGCACTGCGCCGGTCACCTACGGCGGCTATTCCGAGAGCATCGTTGTTGACGAGCGTTTCGTGCTGCATGTTCCGGCCAATCTGAATCTGGCCGGAGTCGCCCCGCTGCTCTGTGCCGGGATCACGACCTACTCCCCGCTCAAGCGCTGGGGCGATCTCAACGGCAAGAAGGTCGGCGTAGTCGGTCTCGGCGGGCTCGGCCACATGGGGGTCAAGTTCGCCAAGGCATTCGGTGCCAAGGTGGTGGTCTTCACGACCTCGCCCGGCAAGAAGGAAGATGCCCTGCGCCTGGGAGCGGATGAGGTCATCATCTCTACCAACCCGGCAGAGATGCTGCAGCATTCCGGGACATTCAACTTCATCCTCGACACCATTTCCGCAGATCATGACATCAATGCTTACCTGGGCATGCTTAGCCGCGACGGCAACCTGACTCTGGTCGGCGCACCGGAGAAACCGATTCCCATCTCCGCCTTTGCCCTGCTGATCGGTCGCCGGAGTCTCTCCGGGTCAGTCATCGGCGGGATTGCCGAAACACAGGAGATGCTCGACTTCTGCGGTCAGCACAACATCACCGCCGATGTGGAGGTTATTCCCATTCAGAAAGTCAACGAAGCCTATGAGCGGCTGATTAAGTCGGACGTGAAATACCGCTTCAGCATTGACATGGCGTCACTAAAAGCCGAATGAAAATGATCTGCTGGTAAGCATCCCCTGGCAAAGCCGGGGGACTCCTAGAGTTAGAAAGGTGTACATCAATGGGAAAAAAGATAGTGGTGATAGCAGCAAGCCCCCGAAAAGGTGGGAACTCTGAACTATTGTGCGATCAGTTTATTTGTGGTGCCACCGAAGCAGGGCACCAGACGGAAAAGATATGCTTGCAGGACAGACACATCAACTACTGCACGGCCTGTGATGCCTGTCAGGGTAATGGCGGAAAATGCGTCCAGAAGGACGACATGGCTGAGATCCTCGATAAGATGATCAGTGCCGACGTGATCGTCATGGCAACGCCGGTCTATTTCTACACCATGAATGCTCAGATGAAGACCGTTATCGACCGGACCTATGCCCGTTACACCGCAGTCAGTAACAAGGAGATGTACTTCATCATGACTGCGGCAGTTGGCAATAAAAATCTGCTGGAACGGACTCTCGAATCATTCAGAGGATTTACCGCCTGTCTTACTGGAGCCAAGGAGAAGGGTGCCATCTATGGGACTGGTGCTTGGAACAAGGGAGACATAAAGAAAAGCCCGACGCTGGCTCAGGCATACGAAATGGGTAAGAATGTCTAGTTTTGAGCAGGTGGGCGGGTGACGGCAGAGTGAAAATGACCGGTCGGATGTAAAGCGGTTGACGCAATTACCATAATTTGGATACTATCGTAATCGATAAATACTTTTATAACTACGATAGTATCCATTTTGTGATTTATGGCCTCCCCTGTGAACCGCACATATCTCCATCAGACCCGGGATGCCGTTGAGCTGTTGGGCAAGCTCATCCGGCTTGGCAGAAAAGAACGCAAGATGACCGAGGAAGAGCTGTCCGGACGGGCGGGGATTTCCAGAAGGACCTTGCAGAAGATCGAGCGTGGCGATCCGAAGTGTGAGATCGGTCTGGTGTTCGAGGTTGCGAATATAGTCGGCGTGAAGCTTTTCAGCGACGAGGAGAATTCAACTCGTTACACCTTCGGCAGGCACATTGATGATAAACTGGCCCTGCTACCCAAGCGGGTTCGCAGGCCGGTAAAGGTCAATGATGATTTCTGAAAGCAGTTCGTGCTGGAAGTCATGGCATTGAATGTTTCCCTTCGAGGAGGAAAATAATCACATTACTTTCTCTGGCATAAGGAAGGTTTTCTGGTTTTCCAGGAACAGTTCTATTCTCTCCCGGTTCTTTCTGAACGGGTTATGTCGGCCACTCAACCAATCTGATAGTTGCTCCGGATCGCGTCCCATTTTTTCTCCCAGTTGATCCAGGTTCATCCCCATTGCTCTCTTATACCACGCAAGCCTACCCACAGTGTTATCCGGACAGTCGAACGGAATATACCCTAGAAATTTGATTATATTGGGGTTATAGTGCTGTTCTGGTTCAACTCCGTGCTCCCAATTCCAGACTGAAGATTCAGTAACGCCGATGATTTCCGCGACTTCTCTCTGGAGAAGACCGAGGTCCATGCGCCGTTTGCGGATGTGGTCACCGATGGTTACGGGATTGGTTGGATAGCCGGGTAGTGGCAGCTTTTCGAGGGGAATTTCGATTGAGAACGAGTGCCGTTTTATATAAGAATCGTAGAGAAAGGTTAACACACCCCTGGATTTGCTAGATAGCCCTTAAAGAACAGGCTGTTACACACGGACGGTGTGTTCACTTTTCCAATATCGCTCCCGGATTTCCGGCCTGCTCCTCGACCGGATCGACATCCACATTGAGGTCCCTGCTGTCCGCTATCGCGACCTGGCCGACCGGTCCGAAGCCGATAGCTCTGCGTCAATTGCCCGACGGGTGGAACGCTCCCGCGACATCCAGGTGGAGCGGTTCAAGGGGACCAGCCTCCACTGCAACGCCCAGATGAACGCCCGCCATCTCCGAAAGCACTGCGGACTGGACGCCGCCGGCAACCGGATGCTGGAACTGGTCACCGACCGCCTCGGCCTCTCCACCGCTCCTTCACCCCGCATCCTCAAGGTGGCCCGGACCATCGCCGATCTGGAAGGAAGCGAGCACATCCGCGAGCAGCACCTCTCCGAGGCGACAAGTATCGGAGTCTGGACAGAATGGCGACATAATATAATCTCCGTACAAGCTCCAATGGTCGCCATGAGAGGTTGAATGAGAATGGAAATGACCGCGTCAACCTACGAATTGGTGAAGGAGTTGGATAACTTCTCCCATACGTTGTCCGATTCGGACCGTGTTTGGAACAAGTGTAGAAGAACAGTTAGGGTTGACTACGAGCTTGTGAGGGACCTTGCCCAGAGCCTACCGGCCCCAGAGGGAGGGAATCATAGCCAAAACGTGGTGAGCCCGCCGTTGATGTAGACTCGTGTTCATCTCTTATCATTTTCTTTTTATAAGGCAACCGTATTACCGCCTCCGATCCCACTCCCTGCTTGCTGTTGATACCAAGCGTACCGGCATGCGCCTCGATAACTTTCCTTGAAATAGGCATACCCAGACCATTCCCTTCAGTTTTCGTCGTGTAAAACGGCATGAAAATGTTTGCCAGGGTATCGCTATCCATTCCCGAGCCTTGGTCATTGATGTTGATTTGTATAGCATTTCTTTCAATGGCGGCGGTTATGGTTACTATTGCCCCACGCGGTGAGGCATCAATGGCATTATCGATCAGATTAGTCAGCGCCCGCTCAAGGTGGGAACTGTCAAGTGCTGTGGTTACAGGGGTGGAGGGGAGATCCAGCGTCAGGGAGACACTTCTGGCGTCGGCTTTGGTCCGACACGATTCACTGGCCCGACTGATGATCTCCCTGATATCGACGTTTGTAAGATCCAAGAGGAGCGGCTTGGCAAAATCCAGCACGGAATTGACAATCCGCTGCATATTCTGCGCGGAATCCTCTATTATCAGCGCCGCCTGAGAAAAATCACCCTTTCCCTCCCGAATCCGCCGGGCAAATCCCAGAATGGAGATAAGAGGATTCTTCAGGTCATGGACGATAACGGTCGCAGCCTGACCAATACCGGCGAGATAGCGTTCCTGTTCTGCCTGCTGGTGTTTTTTTCGTTCACGTTCCGCAAGAAAGAACGCGACGAAAGCAAAGACCCCGGTAAACACGAGATGCAGAACTCGGTCCATTACTTCCGGAACGGTCGTGGTCCAGGCGCCGAAAAAGAAGGGCAGATAGGCTGTCGACACGAACAGCCAGGTTATAATCGCGCCTTTCAGGCCGAAACAAAGCACCCCCAGAAGCAGCGGCAGATAGTACAGCTCATCAAGAACAACGCGCGGTGAAAACTGCAGCATAGTGTCAAAATGCAGATAGGTGATCAGTAGCGTGAGCGTGACGATGATGAAAATGTGATAGTTCTTTCTGCTCATGGAGTGTCGTTACCTCAAGTCGTTACACCAGTGAATACCGATGTCCAGGGATTGTAATATCTATTGGGATGACTTAAGCCTAGCAAATAAACTATTAAGAGATGATTAAATTGCAGGTTTTTTACGGTCGGTCCAGGATGATGCCCGCGTAACGGCAGCGCACTGACAAAATCACGAGCACCCGAAAATATTCTTTCGGCTTTAACGAACCGTTAACTATTGCCATGGTACTGTGGTCTCATCACCAGGGATTCCACACCCGAATCCCCTATCACGTCAGACCGGGAGGACATCATGGCACCATCGCAGGCGCAGGAGAAGAGTGGGAGAGCATACGGAATCAGAGCGGCTGCCGCGCTGCTGGCCCTGGGGATCATGGTAGTGTTGACCGCCGGACCGGCGCTCGCCAGCGGGCGCGAGGGAGACGAGTCGTGCGAGCAGCGCGGGGCAGGGAAGTCCGAGAGCAAGTTCTATGGGACCGTGCAGAAGATTCCCCCGGAACGGCTCGGTACCTGGGTCGTGAACGGTCGCGAGATCCTGGTGACCAAAGAAACCAGGATCAAGGAAGAGTACGGCACTGCGGTGGCGGGGTCATATGTGGAGGTGGAGGGGAACAACACCGGCAAGACGTTCACGGCGTGCAAGGTTGAGGTGAAGCGTGCGAAGAAGTAAGCTCGCCGTGATCAGAGAATTACGGTGTCAGGTTCGTCCCGGTACCGGAGCCACAAGATGAACCGCCTTCTTGTCTGGGATTTGCCGACCCGCCTGTTTCACTGGCTGCTGGTGGCGGGTTGTGGCGCCGCGTTCGTGCTGGCCCTTGGTGCTCCCGAGCACAGCCTGGCCTTCGACGGCCACATGCTGCTCGGCCTGGCGCTGCTCCCCCTGCTGCTGTTCCGCGTGATCTGGGGTTTTACCGGTACCAGGTATGCCCGGTTCCGCTCGTTTCTGTTCAGTCCCACAGAGATGCTCGCCTATCTGACCGCCATGATGACCCGTTCGGCGCAACGGCACGTGGGGCACAACCCGGCGGCGAGTTACGCGATCTTCGCCATGCTCGCTCTCCTGGCCGGAATTGGCATAACTGGCCTGCTGATACCGGGCGGCGGAGAGCTGTACGAAGATCTGCACAAGTTCTTGTCGTACTCCCTGCTGGCCCTGGTCGGCGGGCATCTCCTCGGCGTCCTGTTTCATACGATGGCGCATAAAGAGAATATCGTCCTCAGCATGCTGACCGGGAGGAAGGCTGCGGCAGAAGGGGAGGGGATATCCTCGTCGAGACCCGTTTCTGCCGTGATCGCACTCGTGCTGCTCGGGACCTGGGCCGCGACTCTCGTCACCACCTACGACACAGCCGCCCGGCATCTGGACATTCCTTTCGTCGGGAAATCGGTCCAGCTCGGCAAGAGCGAGATACATCAAGGGACTCGGCATGACGATGATGACTGATATTGTGCCGCAGCCACGCCACCAGTATGCCGGTGGGTTCAGTCAGCTTCACGCTTGGCTGTGGCAAGATGTCGGGGGAGATGTAAAAAGACGATGAAGATACTGATCATAGAAGACGAACGACGGCTGGCCTTACTCCTGAAGCAGGGTCTGGAAGAAAACGGCTTTACGGTAGACCTGGCCCATGACGGCGCCGAGGGACAGTTCCAGGTGGAGAACTATCCCTATGACGCGGTGCTGCTGGACCTGATGCTGCCGGAGGTGGATGGTCTCACCATCCTCGCCTCCCTGCGCGAGCAGGGCAACGACATGCCTGTCCTCATCATAACCGCCCGGGGCGAGGTGGAGGACCGGATCAGGGGGCTGAACCTCGGGGCCGACGACTACCTGGCCAAGCCTTTTGATCTGGACGAACTCATCGCCCGACTGCGTGCCCTCATCCGAAGGAGCCGAGGTAAACCTTCCCCGCTCCTCACGGTTGGTGATCTCGCCATCGATACCAATGCCCGGATCGTCAGTCGGGCCGGGATTGATATCTCGCTCTCAGCCCGGGAATACGCCATTCTTGTCTATCTGGCGCTCAACGTCGGTCGGGTTGTCAGCCGGACCGAACTGATCGAACATATTTACGAAACCGACTATGATTGGGACAGCAACGTCATCGACGTCTATATCAGTTACCTTCGCACCAAGATCGACAAAGGGTTCCCGTTGCCCCTCATCCAGACGGTGCGAGGGGCCGGGTATCTTCTCAAAGGAGAATCATGACCCTGTTTCCCCGTTCCCTGACCGGCCGCCTCCTCTTCTGGCAGATAACCGGCGCTGCCGGCATCCTGCTGGCGCTGGGGCTGTTTTTTTACGGCGAACTCCGGCAGATCGTCGTCTCCTCGGTGGACCGCACCCTGCACGCCAAGGCCCAGATCTTTACCGGCCTGATGCACGAGGAGCACGGCCGGGTGGAGTTGGAGCTGTCCGAGATCATCGCCGGGGAGTACGTCATCCCCCGGTCTGGTCACTACTACCGGGTCATGAAGGACCAGATGATCCTCGCCGCATCGCCATCCCTGGCCGACGACGATTTTGCTTTTATACCGAATGTCACGCTCTCCGGCGTCGGGGCTACGGGAGAACGGTTTTTCACCTCCCACGGCCCGGCCGGCGAACCGGTCCGGGTGCTCCAGTACCAATACCAGGCTTTTGGCGACCTGTTCGAAGTCACCTTGGCCGAGAGTCTCACCGGCGGTCTCGCCATGATCGACACCTTCAGACAGTTCCTGCTGGCGGCCCTGCCACTGGGCATCCTTCTGCTCAGCCTCATGTCATGGTGGATCGTCCGGAAGTCACTGACGCCGCTGGGGCGGTTTTCCGCAACCATCGAGACGATTACCCACAAAAACCTGGACGAGCGGATCGACACCGGGACTACGGTCCGGGAACTGGCCGGCATTGCCCGGTCGTTCAATGACATGCTTGACCGCTTGGGGCACGTCTTCGAGAGCCAGAAGCGGCTGGTGGCCGACGCTTCCCATGAACTGAAGACCCCTCTGGCGATCATCAGGACCCAGTGCGACGTCACCCTCCATAAGGAGCGCAGCACTGATGAGTATGGCGAGGCCCTGCGCACCATCAGGACGGAGACCCGGAATATTACCCTGCTGGTCAATGACCTCCTTTCTCTGGCCAAGTTGGATGCCGGCCTGATGGCCTCCACGTGTTTTGCTCCGGTCCGCGTCCGGGACCTGGCCGACCATGCCGTGCGGCTGACGGCGCCGCTGGCGACCCGGCATGAGGTTCGGGTAACGGTGGCGGTTGACAACACGCTGCAAGTCCGGGGAGTACGGTCCTCCCTGGAAGAGGCGCTCCTGAACCTGGTGGCGAATGCCATCCGCTACAACCGACCCGGGGGCGAGGTGCGCATCAATGCAGCACCCCACGGAAACGAACAAGTGGCTATTGAGGTCGATGACACCGGCATCGGCATCAGCACCGCCGACCGGGAGCGGATCTTTGAACGGTTTTATCGGGCGGCCGCAGTCCGGAGTAACGACGGCAGCGGCCTGGGGTTGAGTATCGTCAAAGCCATCATCGAAGCCCACGGCGGCCGGATTCTGGTAGCCAGCGATCCGGGGGTGAGGAGCAACTTCACCATACTCCTGCCGGCAGCTGCGCCCGATACTAGGGCAAATCATGAGGAACAGGAGAACCAATGATGACTATGGGCAGAACCTGGCAGGAACATGCGCCGGGTAGAGGACGTTACCGGAACGGTGCGGAGGCTCACGAACCGGGAATCACGCACCGAATTCTGGATCGGATCAAGACGTTGATCCGGCATCAGCAACGCCTCATGGAATTGCGCCAGGAACAGCAACAACTCAGTCGGGAACTGGCAGAAATCCGACGATTGACAACCACGCCACCAACAAAATCACTCATAAGGAGGTAACACCATGAAATGCCCCGTTTGCACCACTGTGGAACTGAAAATGGCCGATCGTCAGGGGGTAGAAATCGATTACTGTCCCGTATGTCGCGGCGTCTGGCTGGACCGAGGCGAACTGGACAAAATCATTGAGCGTTCATCCGGCCAGCAGGTCTGGCAGGCTCCGGTAGAATCATCACCGGCGTATCCCGCTTCCGGCCAGGGGTCCTACGGTTACGACCACAAGCGGCACGACAGCCATGATGATCACAACCGCCCTGGTGGCTACCCGCGGAAGAAGTCATGGCTGTCGGAACTGTTCGATTAGATGGGGTTTCTGTTGCGGGTTGGAGTTGACTCCTCCTGTATGGCCACGAGCGCTCAATGACATCGGAGGATTCGCATCATGAAACATCTGGCAGTGAGTGCTCTCATTTGTGCAATTATGGCGCTCTGCGGCTGCTCAACCGAAAAAGCGCCGGAACCGCAACAAAAGCTCCCGGCAATCACGCTCTCCCCTGCCGATAAAGAGCTGCTGCGGGCTTTCCAGAAAGATATTTTGAACGCCGAGAATCTTGCGGATAAGGCGGTCAAACTCGCGGGAGATGAACTGAAAAATGTCATCAAAGGGGGAGAGGTTTCCCTCAACCTGTCGTCCATTATTGACAAAGCAAAGGCTGAATGCCTGCTGGCTGGTGAAACCCTGGCCCAAAAGTCGGTTCCTGAAGCATTGACCCCCGTGATGAAGACTCTTCTCAACGATGGCAAGACCGGCTTGAGTGCCGCCTATAAGGCTCATGCGGAATCATTCGATTCTATCAGGAGCTTTGTCACTGACAAAAACCCGATGGCCCTGCTTGAGTACCGCAAAAAATATTCACAGGCGCAGGAACTCTCTACCGAAGCCACCGACAAGATCAAGCAGATCATGATGGCCGCCGGAGTAGCACTATGATTCACTTCCTGAAGGCGGAGCCGGCTGCCACCCGGCAGAAGATCGAGAACTCCAACAGGCCACACAGGAGAAAGCCATGCCATACAACAGAAATCATGTTTCCAGGGAACCGAAATCATTCAAAAAGAAACAAACCAGAGCCGAGCAGGTGCAGAATGTTATTTCACTGCGCATAACTGATGACGAAAAGAGGGCACTGGAAAAGCTGACTAAATCCACAGCAAAAAGCATCTCCGAGATCATGAGAGAGGCAATTGATATGTGGAGTTTCAAGCGACGCAAATTGTGCATGAATTAACCGTTTGAACCAGCAGGGACAAAGGAGTCACCATAACATGAAAAAACAAGCGTTCAAGGTAGGTATGGTGCTGGCAGCACTCATGTTTCTGAGTATTACCGTTTTGGAGCCGGTTGCCCACGCCAGGGCCGGCGGGAGCCGCTCCATGGGCAGCGGTGGCTCGCGCAGCTATTCTCGGCCGGCCAGCCCATCTTCCCAACCGGGCCAGTCTCGGCAGCAGGCCGCTGCGTCAGCCCCCGCTCCATTCCAACAGCCAGGCGGGGGTTTTATGAGGAGCATGGCCGGCGGACTCATGGGGGGTATGCTGGGAAGCATGCTGTTCAGCAGCTTTGCCGGAGCCGGTGGCGGCATGGGTGGCGGCAAAGGCGGCGGCATCGGCCTGTTTGAAATCCTGCTCCTGGTCGGGATCGGCTATTTCATCTACCGCTATATTAAGAATAAGCGGTCGGAGAACTCGTCCCTTGCTTACGCTCAAGGAGGAGAATTTTCGGGCGGGACGGTAATCCCCATCACCAGTACAGAGCAGAGCAGTCAGCCGGTAGCGATGGCAGTGGAGACGGGTCTGGCCCAGATCCGTCACATGGATCCCTCTTTTGTTGAAAACCGCTTCAATGACTTGGCACTGGAC
The DNA here is from genome assembly GCA_002298925.1 of Geobacter sp. UBA698. Classification (GTDB taxonomy): domain Bacteria; phylum Desulfobacterota; class Desulfuromonadia; order Geobacterales; family Pseudopelobacteraceae; genus Pelotalea. The sequence continues at coordinate 32,630 of DBMM01000066.1, forward strand.
AACTTCTTCAAAATCCAGGGGGCCTGGATGAACCGGGATTTGTCTTCGGTAGCAGGACTCCTGACCGATGAAATGAAGCGGATATTCCAGACAGACCTAGACCGGTTACTGCGGGATAAGCAGGTCAACAGGCTTGAGAATATTGCTGTCAGGAATGTCGAGGTTACCGAGGTGTGGCAAGAGGCGGGACAAGATTATATCACGGCCTCGATTTATGCCAACCTGCTCGATTATACCACCGATGATGCAACCGGAGCGGTCGTTGTCGGCAGCAAAACAGAACCGGTTAAGTTCGAGGAGTACTGGACATTTACCCGACCAGTCGGCAACAATCCCTGGCGGTTGGCGGCGATTAGCCAAACCTGACGGGACTGGTTGCTGTGGCGTAACGAACCCCACGTAAAGGAGACAATCCATGAGCAGCAGAGATGAGTACATCCACAAGATGCAGGTAAAACTGGAGGAGTGGAATGCCGAGATCGACACGCTGACCGCCAAGGCAGGCGAAGTCACGGCAGAAGTCAAGAACGAGTACAACGAGCAGATTGAATCACTGAAGGCGAAGCAGATTGCCACCCGGCAGAAGATCGAGGAGCTGCAACATGCCGGAGAAAGCGCCTGGGAAGATCTGAAATTGGGTATCGATATGGCATGGACCGCCATGGGGGAGGCCATCGACTCGGCCAAATCCCGCTTCAAATAACCGGCTATTTCGAGTTGTTTAAACTGTTCAACAGAATAAAATTCGTCCAAATGGTCCGGCACTAACCCGGGTGTTCACCTGTTGAAGAATATCATGCCTATCGCCGCGACGAAGTTCGGCGGGGCGCTGGGCCTTTCCGGAATGCCCGTGTCATCCAGGTCACACCACCGGCAAAAACACTGCCATCGAGAGTGGCGGCTGCCACATCACACAAGGAGAATCGTTATGAAATCACTGGTTGTTAGTTGTCTCCTGACGCTGCTGGTTACCACCGCGGCCTGGGGGGAAACCACCCTGAAGCAGGCCCAGGCTTTGTTCAAGCCGGTGCCGACCCGGCCCCCGGTCCTGGCAAAGAACCCTGCAACCCCGGCCAAATTGGAACTGGGCAAGATGCTCTTCTTCGACCCACGCCTCTCTGCCTCAAATCTGATCAGTTGCAGCACCTGCCATAACATTGGTCTGGGCGGAGTGGACCTCCAGGAGACCTCTACCGGACATGGCTGGCAGAAAGGCCCGCGCAATGCCCCGACCGTGCTGAATGCCGTCTTCAACGTGGCCCAGTTCTGGGACGGGCGAGCCAAGGACCTTGAGGCCCAGGCCAAAGGGCCCGTGCAAGCCTCGGTGGAGATGAACAATAAGCCGGAACGGGTAGTAGCAACCCTCAAGAGCATCCCTGGTTACCTGCCGTTGTTCAAGAAGGCCTTCCCCGGTGATCAGGACCCCGTGACATTCGATAACGTGGCCCGAGCCATCGAAGTGTTTGAAGCAACCCTCATCACCCCGGATGCCCGTTTCGACAAGTACTTGAAGGGCGACCAGAAAGCCTTGACCGCTACCGAGCGTGAAGGATTGCGCCTGTTCATGGACAAAGGGTGTGCTACCTGTCACAATGGCGTCAACATCGGTGGAGCAGGCTACTTCCCCTTCGGGGTCAAGGAAAATCCGGCGGCCGAGGTTCGCCCGGCGGCAGATCTGGGCCGCTTCACGGTCACCAACACAGAGGTCGATAAATATGTCTACAAAGCGCCATCATTGCGTAACATAGTCCTGACTGCACCCTATTTCCACTCCGGCAAGGTCTGGACGCTGGATGAAGCGGTCAAGATCATGGGTTCAGCGCAACTCGGCATCAGTCTCAGTCCCGGAGAAGACGAAAAAATCGTCGCGTTCCTGAACACCCTTACCGGTACGCAGCCGCATGTTACGTACCCGATTCTGCCGCCCAATTCCGCTACTACCCCCAAACCGTTGCTACAGTAGCGCTACTGTGCACCCGATGCCGGAGCAAGCTGCCGACGTTGGGCGCACATCCTTACCCCCTTGATTACGAGTAGAACCTGATTCCGTACTACCGTCTCATCCTCGTCTGTTGCGGTGATATTTTGATAATAGCCACCCTCTCGGTTGTGATGCGGGACTCATGCAAGGAATCCCTTTGACAAGAGAGTTAATAGCATGCAGAAGGTCAACGGCCAGTTACACCAGAAATATGTTTAGGCCTACCCCCTTTCCTGATATGAGTCAACGGCTGTCTCCTGCAAAACGGCTTGCTTCTGCCAGGCGCGAAAGGTATGCCTCGTTTCTTGGTTTGATTGGGTTCGGCATCGTGATCTCCTTATGACATTTCACAATGCACTGTAGTGAGGGATGGGTTAGAATTACGGTTTGAGGTCAAGACATTTATCAAGAAAGTAGAAACCATGAAGCACGCATCAATAATCCTGACAATTTCCGTTGTAGTGCTTTTCTGTGCATCCTGTACGGCCCACAAGGAGAAGCCCAAAGCAAAGCCGCCGGTGCCGGTCAAGATGGCGCAGGTACTGCTGAAAGATGTGCCGGTTCAGGTTAAGGCCATTGGCACCATCGAGGCTTTCACCAGCGTTGCCATCAAGTCGCAAGTGAGCGGCCAGATTGCACGGATCCATTTCAAAGAAGGGAGCGATGTGGAGAAGGGATCCTTGCTGATCAGCATCGATCCGGAGCCGTTCCAGGCAACAGTGAGCCAATACGAGGCCGCCCTGGCCAAGGATCAGGCTCAGGCTCAATTCGCCCGAGAACAGGCGCAGCGTTATGCGGGGTTGATTAAGGAAGGAATCGTTACCCACGACCAATATGAGCTACTGCGCTCAAATGCCGAGGCTCTGGCCGCCACCTTGGCTGCAGATCGTGCTGCCATCAAGAACGCCAAAATTCAGCTCGGATATTGTTCCATCCGGTCGCCCATCACTGGCCGGACCGGCACCATCGCAATGCAACCCGGCAACCTGGTGAAGGCGAACGACCTGCCAATCGTGACCGTTAACCAGCTCAGCCCGATCTACGCCACTTTTTCCCTGCCGGAAAAACGACTTGCGGAAGTAAAGCGGGCCATGGCTGCCGGTCAGTTGAAGATAGAGGCCATAGTTCCCAATGAACCGGGCAGCACCGAGGTCGGGACGATCAGTTTTCTGGATAATGCCGTGAATCCGGCCACGGGCACGATCAAGCTCAAAGGGGTTTTTGCCAACACGTCGCACAAACTCTGGCCGGGCCAGTTTACCGACGTGGTGCTCACCCTCGCCTCCCGGCAAAATGCTGTGGTCGTCCCGACCCAGGCTATCCAGACCAGCCAGCAAGGAGAGTTTGTCTATGTGGTGAAGCCGGATAGCAAGGTGGAGATGCGTTCGGTAATATCTGCGGCGGCAGGCGAGGAGACGGTCATCGAAAGAGGGTTGGCAGCGGGCGAAACCGTGGTGGTAGATGGCCAATTGCGCCTGACACCCGGAGCCTCCGTGATAACGAAAGACAAGCAGACCGCTAAGGGGAAGCAGGAATGAACATCGCGGATATCTTCATCCGCAGACCGATCATGACCTCCCTGATCATGATCGCCATCTTCATTTTCGGGGTGGTATCCTATCAGCGGCTGCCGGTAAACGACCTGCCCAACGTAGATTTTCCGACCATCCAGGTAAACGCCAACCTCCCTGGCGCCAATCCGGATACCATGGCGTCGGCGGTGGCGACCCCGCTGGAGAACCAGTTGTCGACTATTGCCGGCGTCGATTCCATGACCTCGACCAACGGTATCGGCACGACCCGGATAACCCTGCAGTTCACCCTGGACCGCGACATCGATGCAGCGGCCCAGGATGTCCAGGCGGCCATTTCGCTGGCCATCCGCTCATTGCCGAAAGACATGCCGACACCCCCCTCCTTTCGCAAGGTCAATCCGGCGGACCAGCCGGTCCTCTACCTGGCGCTCAGCTCCCCTACCCTGCCGCTCTCGACGGTTGACGAATATGCCCAGACCCTCATCGCCCGCCGCATCTCCACCATCAGCGGCGTGGCACAGGTTAACGTGCATGGATCGCAGAAATATGCCGTGCGGGCCCAGCTCGATCCGAAGTCGCTGGCATCCCGCCAGATCGGCATCGACGAAGTGGCCACCGCCATTGACGAGACCAACGTCAATCTCCCCACCGGGGTTCTGGATGGCGCCAAACAGGCATTTACCATCGAAGCCAACGGGCAGTTGTTCCGGGCTTCTGCCTACCGGCAGATGGTGGTGGCCTATCGGGACGGTTCACCGGTTCGCCTGGAAGAGCTCGGGCGGGTGATCGACAGTGTGGAGAATACCAAAACGGCAGGCTGGTACAATAACACCCGCGCCATTGTCCTGACCGTCCAGCGCCAGCCGGGCACCAACACCATCGATGTGGTGGACAACGTCAGAAAGCTGCTGCCGACCTTCCGCAGCCAGATGCCGGCCTCGGTGGAGCTGAACGTGCTCTATGACCGTTCGATCCTGATCCGTGAATCCATGCATGACGTCAAGTTCACCCTGGTTCTGACCATCGGCCTGGTCATCATGGTGATCTTTCTCTTTCTGCGCAACCTGTCAGCCACGATCATCCCCTCACTTGCAGTGCCCATGTCCATCGTCGGCACCTTCACCGTCATGCAGCTTCTGGGGTTCTCGCTCAACAACATCTCCATGATGGCCCTGACCCTGGCAGTTGGTTTCGTGGTGGACGACGCCATTGTCATGCTGGAGAATATCGTCCGGCACATGGAAAAAGGGGAGAACGCCATGGAGGCCGCATTCAAAGGCTCCCGGGAGATCGGCTTCACCATTCTTTCCATGACCATTTCGCTGGTGGCGGTCTTTATCCCGGTCCTGTTCATGGGGGGGATTCTGGGGCGCCTGCTGCACGAATTCGCCATCACCATCAGCGTGGCGATTCTGGTCTCCTGCTTCGTCTCCGTGACCCTGACCCCCATGCTCTGCAGCCGCTTTCTGAAACCGCCGGCCACTGAGCAGCACGGCCGCCTGTTCATGGCCATGGAGCGGTTTTTCGACGGGATGCTCCATCTCTACGAACGCTCCCTGAAACAGGTGCTGCGCTATCGGCTGACGACCATGGTGGTGACGCTGCTGATCACGCTCCTGACGGTATGGCTGTTCACCGTGATTCCCATGGGATTTCTGCCGACCGAAGACACCGGCCGAATCAACGCCGATACCGAGACCGCCCAGGGGACCTCCTTTGCCGACATGAAACTGCACCAGGAAGCGGTGGCCGCCATCATCGCCACGGACCCCAATATCGATGGTTTCATGTCATCCATCGGTGGAGGCCGTGGCAGCAATGCCGGCAGTTTTTTCATGCGGCTCAAACCACGCAATGAGCGTAATCTATCGGCGGATGAGATTATCCAGGAACTACGCCCCAAACTGGCAAAGGTAACGGGAATCCGCACCTTCCTGAAAAACGTCCCTTCGATACAGATCGGCGGGACCAGTTCCAAAAGCCAGTACCAGTTCACCCTGCAAGGTCAGGATACGGACGAACTGTACCGCTCTGCTGCCGATTTCGAGACCAGGTTGCGGGAGATCCCGGAGCTTATGGACGTGACCAGCGACCTGCAGATAAGTAATCCCCAGGTACATGTAGAGATCAACCGTGACAAGGTGGCGGCCCTGGGTCTCACCGTACTGCAGGTGGAAGACGCCCTGGCCTATGCCTATGGTTCGCGCCAGGTTTCCTCCATCTTCGCCCCCACCAACCAGTACCAGGTCATCCTCGAACTTGACCCGCTCTACCAGGGGGACCCGGCAGCGCTTGGCATGCTCTACATCCATGCCAAAACCGGGCAACTGGTGCCATTGGAAACCATCGCCACCATCTCCAGAACCATCGGTCCGCTGGCGGTCAATCATCTGGGTCAGCTTCCCGCAGTGACGATCTCGTTCAATCTCCGCCCCGGCGTCGCCCTGGGTGACGCAATGAAACTGGTTGACAAGCTGGCCGACACGGCGCTCCCCGCGTCCATTAGCACCAGTTTCCAGGGGACCGCCCAGGCCTTCAAGTCCTCATTCAGCGGGTTATGGGTACTGCTGGCAATGGCCATCTTTGTCATCTACATCGTACTCGGCGTGCTCTATGAAAGCTACATCCACCCGATCACGATCCTGTCCGGCCTCCCGGCCGCCGGGTTCGGGGCGCTGATTACCCTGATGATCTTCAAGTGCGATCTGAATATTTACGGTTTTGTCGGGATAATCATGCTGATCGGCATCGTCAAGAAGAACGCCATCATGATGATCGACTTTGCCCTAGAGGCAGAGCGGGAGGCCGGCATGCGACCGCTGGACGCCATTTATGAAGGAGCGATCGTCCGTTTCAGGCCGATCATGATGACCACCATGGCGGCCCTGATGGGAACCCTGCCGATTGCCCTGGGACTGGGCGCCGGCGGGGAGTCGCGGCAACCGTTGGGTCTGGCGGTGGTGGGCGGGTTGCTGACGTCGCAGTTGCTGACCCTCTACATCACGCCGGTGGTCTATTACTACATGGACCGGTTTCTGGCCCGAGTGCGCCCACGAAATACAGCAGTGAAGGTAAGCGCCACTGCTAATGTGGAGACGTAATGAGCCTTGCACATCAACAACTGACTGCCCTTCTCCTTCTGGTGATGGTCCTTTTGGCGCCGCTCATCTCGATTGCCCATGACCTGAAATCAGGAGAGATGAAGGCAGAGTGTGCCTGTCATCTGCTGCATGATGATTGTAGACATGACAGTGACAGTAATGGGTTCCCGAATGATTGCCCCTACGATGGGTTAGGCGACTGTTGTGACCATGAAGATTGCTGGGAAGATGCCCTGGAGCCGCCATGCGCCTCCGGATTGACTATATATTCAGACCCGTCACAGGTATTCCAGCCATACCCCGCAAGAACCTTACCCAAAGTCTATCTCGCCATCTTTGTCCCCCCTGAAAGCTGCTGCTGTTCACTATCCCCCTGATCGTCTGTTCGTGCAAATGACTGCCCCAAGTCTGGCGCTACACCAACCTCGATGAGGTTGGTGTAGAAGTGCGCCATCACAGTATTGAGGAGGAAAAACCGTGACCAGTTCGCTGCTGTTCAACATCACCACGTTTGCTTATCTGGTTTCCATGCTCTGCTTTTTCATTCATCTGGCGTCCCGGAATGAGCATGCCGGAGTTGCAGGCAGTTATACCGCTTATGGCGGACTCCTGGCGCAGACCGTCGCCATCCTGCTTCGATGGAAAGAATCCTATGACGTGGGGATGGGGCACGCCCCGCTGTCGAACCTCTACGAATCGGTGGTGTTCTTTTCCTGGACTATTGTCCTCGCCTTCGCCTTCATCGATTTCAAGTACCGCTACCGCGTCATCGGCGCGTTCGTCATCCCCTTCGCCCTGCTGGGCATGGCCTGGGGACAACTCAGCCTGGACAGTGGCATTCAGCCGCTGGTTCCGGCGTTGCAAAGCAACTGGCTCACGTACCATGTCATCACCTGCTTTCTCGGGTACGCCGCATTTGCCGTGGCCTGTGGCGTGGCCATCATGTACCTGATCAAAACCCGGGCCAGTGTAGCCGGCAAGGGTAAGTTGGCCGGGATTCTGGCCATGTTTCCGCCGGACAGGGTTCTCGATGACCTCAACTACCGGGCGATCATGGTCGGATTTCCCCTGTTGACGCTGGGGATCGTCACCGGCGCCGCCTGGGCCAACTATGCCTGGGGTACCTACTGGAGCTGGGACCCGAAGGAAACCTGGTCGTTGATCGTCTGGTTCGTGTATGCCGCCTTCCTGCACGCCCGGATCACGCGAGGTTGGGCCGGACGAAAAGCCGCGTGGCTTTCCATAGTCGGCTTTGCTTCAACCATATTCTGCTACCTTGGGGTCAATCTTTTCCTCTCGGGTCTGCATAGTTATGGAGGCAACTGATGTCATCTGCCGTCAATCAGTACCAAAGAAATTGGATAGAGTGGAGGGTAGACAGAGCTGAGAACGGTGGTGGAGGGGAGACCTGACATTTTCTGATGACAGTGTATACTCTACATAAAGAACTCCATTACGGACTACGGGGATAGGCACGTGGGTGTATGAGTAACAGGAGAAAAGGTATTCAATTCCGAGAACTCCATGAAACGGTTTCAGTCAACGGACTGGTTCTGAAGTTGAGAGCCGGATCGCGGCGAGAGAGGTGATACCAGAACATCCGGCTGTTGAGGGAAGTCGAAAGCGTAATTTCAGCTACATAAAATCGGGGAGGAGAAAGCAATGCCAAAAATTGTTCGCTTTTACGAAACAGGAGGAGCCGAGGTGCTCAAAATCGAGGAGTTACCACTCGTTGAGCCCGGGGTGAACGAGGTTCGTCTCAAAGTTGAAGCCATCGGCTTAAATCGCGCAGAAGTCATGTTCCGGCAGGGGCACTATCTGGAAAATCCGGTGTTCCCTTCGCGACTCGGCTATGAAGCAGCAGGCATCATAGATGCTATTGGGCCCGGCACTACCGGATTACAAATCGGAGACCGAGTGAGTACGATCCCTTCCTTTTCAATTGGCACTTATGGCGTCTACGGAGAAAGTGCCGTTGTTCCGGCCTATGCTGTCGCCCATTATCCTGAGAATCTCTCCCCTGTCGAAGGAACTGCCATCTGGATGCAGTATCTGACGGCTTTCGGGGCGCTCATTGAATTTGGTCATTTGCAGAGAGATGACACCGTCTTGATTACCGCGGCGAGCAGCAGCGTGGGCTTGGCCGCGATCCAGATCGTAAAATCAGTCGGGGCGACTGCCATTGCCATTACGCGCGGTGCCGATAAGAAATCATTTCTTATGGGTGCCGGAGCAGATCACGTCGTTGTCACTAATGAACAGGATCTGGTCGAAAGCGTGATGTCTCTTACAGCAGGAAAAGGTGTCAACATGGTCTTTGATCCCGTTGCCGGGCCATTACTGGGAGAGCTGGCCGGGGCGTCGGCTCCCGGTGCGACCATCTTTGAATATGGAGCGTTATCAGCGGAGCCAACCACATTCCCCTTGTTTGCAGCGCTAGCCAAGGGCTTGACGGTGCGGGGCTATACACTCTTTGAAATTGTGAAAAATGCCGAAAGCCTTGCTCGAGGCAAACAATTCATCTACAGCGGGCTTAAAACGGGAGAATTGAAACCCATCATCGACCGCACTTTCCCTCTGGAAAGTATTGTCGAAGCCCACAAGTACATGGAATCCAACCAACAACAAGGTAAGATTGTGGTTAAAGTTTGAAGCTGCTGTTAAGTCAAGAGAGGTAGAGTAGAGAGCAGGCCAGAACCTGCGCTACCAGTCGATGGGGGCACAACCAGACACAAGACGTTACTCTGCTCGGTGGTAGCGAACACTGGTAAAAACTTCCAGGGTACCAAACGGCAATAGTTCTGACTCAACTGGTCAGGCACGATCTGTTCCGCCGCGCTCTCTTTCCCGAGACAGCCCTTCCATAATCTGAAGTCATAGTATGGGACGTTTCCTCAATGCCGAGTCCGGATTGTGCCGGTCAACCTTATCCATGCCCACCGGATCGTCTGCGCTTTCAACATAAGTGGATGGAATGGCCTCAACCTTGTTCGCGATGACGTGAGAAGAAAGTTCGATTGTTGGCGTCTGTCATGTCACGCAGTTCAAACGGCACCGTGGAAGAAAATATCCACTATTTCTTCTCTGCAAGAAGGAAAGTTTCCTGTATTTCCAGAAACCGTTCGATCTTCTCCCGGTTCTTCCTGAATGGGTAGTGCCGGCCACTCAACCAATCTGACAGTTGTTCCGGGTCACGGCCCATCGCTTCACCTAGATGATCCAGGTTCATCCCCATTGATCTCTTGTACCACGCAAGCCTTCCTATAGTGTCATCCGGACAGTCGAACGGTATATATCCTAGAAATTTGATAATTCTTGGATTATAGTGCAGTTCCGGCTCGACTCCGTGCTCCCAGTTCCAGACTGAAGACACGGTGACGCCGATGATATCGGCTACCTCTCCCTGGAGGAGGCCAAGATCCATTCTTTTCTTGCGGATGTGTTCACCGACTGTGATTGGAAATTCGGGATAACCGGGAAGCTGCTGTTTTTCAAGGGGAAGATGGATTGAGAACGAGTGCCGTCTTGAATGGGAATAGTAGAGAAAGGTGTACACACCCCTGCCCCTGCGGCTACCTGGCCGACCCGATCCACCCCTGCAGCTGCACCCCCATCTCGATTCACCGCTACCGCTCGCGCATCTCCGGACCACTGTTGGACCGCATCGACATCCACATCGAGGTACCGGCGGTCAAATACCGCGACCTGGCCGACCGGGGCGAGGCCGAGAGCTCCGCCGACATCGCCCGGCGGGTGGAGCGTTCGCGGGAAATCCAGCTGGAACGCTACCACGGCACCAAAATCCACTGCAACGCCCAGATGACGCCCCGCTTCATCAAAAAATACTGCGAACTGGATCCGGCCGGCAATCGTATGCTGGAGCTGGTCACCGACCGGCTGGGCTTTTCGGCCCGCACCTACAACCGCATCCTCAAGGTGGCCCGTACCATTGCCGATCTGGAAGGGAGTGAAGCCATCAGGGAGCAGCATATTGCCGAGGCGATCCAGTACCGGAGTCTGGACCGTAAAACCGCCTGAGATCAGCGTTCAGCTTAAGATGCGCACATTTTCAAGGACTTTTTCATAAAGCTGTGCTATATATTATGTTTTTGCGGATCCGATCATTATCCCGGGGAGCAGCTACATGAAAAAAGCACTGATCACCGGCATCACCGGCCAGGACGGTTCCTACCTGGCGGAGCTGCTGCTTGAAAAAGGCTACCAAGTTCACGGCATGATCCGCCGTTCCTCCTCCTTCAATACCGGCCGCATCAACCATATCTACCGTGACCCCCATGAGAAGGACGTGCGGATGTTCCTGCACTACGGCGACCTGAACGATGCCAGCTCGATCAACATGCTGCTGCGCAACATCCAGCCGGACGAGATCTACAACCTGGGGGCCCAGAGTCATGTTCGGGTTTCCTTCGATGTTCCGGAATACACCGGCGAGGTGGATGCCCTGGGTGCCGTGCGCATCCTGGAAGGGATCCGCGAGACCGGCCTGAAGACCAGCTTCTATCAGGCCTCCTCCTCCGAGCTGTACGGCAAGGTGGTCGAGACCCCCCAGAAGGAGACCACCCCCTTCTACCCCCGCTCCCCCTATGCCTGCGCCAAGGCCTACGCCTTCTACATCACCCAGAACTACCGCGAGAGCTACGGCATGTATGCCTGCAACGGCATCCTCTTCAACCACGAGTCCCCCCGCCGGGGCGAGACCTTCGTCACCCGCAAGATCACCCGCGCCGCGGCCCGCATCAAGCTGGGCATGCAGAGCTGCCTCTATCTGGGCAACCTGGATGCCAAGCGCGACTGGGGCTTTGCCGGCGATTATGTGGAGGCCATGTGGCTGATGCTGCAGCAGGAGCAGGCTGACGACTTCGTCATCGCCACCGGCGAGACCTATGCCGTGCGCACCTTTGCTGAGAAGGTCTTTGCCCGCCTGGGCATGCCGCTGGAGTGGCAGGGCAGCGGCACTGATGAAAAGGGTATCGACACCACAACCGGTAAGATCGTGATCCGGATCGACCCCAAATACTTCCGCCCGGCCGAGGTTGACCTGCTGCTGGGTGATCCATCCAAGGCCAGGCGCCAGCTGGGGTGGCAACTCAAGACCAGCTTCGAGCAGCTGATCAACATGATGACCGATGAGGATCTGAAGCTGGCCGAGCGGGAGCGCCGCGCAGACGGCGCAGGAGAAACCAAGTGACGCCCCATGCCGTTCACCTCACTGTGTTGTCACAAATCTTTGCTGGCATGCCGGATCTGGAACTGGCTATCCTGATCGGCAGCCGGGCAACCGGCACCGCCCGTCCTGACAGCGATTGGGATATTGCCATCCAATGGAGCCGTGGAATGGACTTTGTCCAGCAACTCGCCGCCACCGAACAGCTCCGTAGCACCCTGGCAAAAACACTTGCTGTTTCAGAGCAGAGTATCGACCTGATTGATCTCCCCACTGCCCGGCTTGCCATGCGGGCGGTAGTGGCTGAAGAGGGAATCCCGCTCAAGGGGGAGGACAGCCTGGCCTGGTACCGTTTTCTGCAGCGAACCTGGCGGGAGCTTGAAGAACAGTACTGGGAGCAGACCTATGCGGCTTGACCTGTACCAGACGGAAACCGCCCTCATCGCCCAGGAGCAGACCACCCTGCTGGACGAGGCCCGTACGACTCTCCTTGCTGGAGGTACGTTGTCCCGTCTTGAACAGAACGGGGTACTGCATGCCATCCAGGTGCTGGTGGAAAACGCAATCGGCAAGGCGAAACAACTGCTCAAGGCTGGAGGGAAGCAGGTGCCGTTGTCAGCCTATGATAGTTTTCTCGGGCTGGCAGAGCTTGGCGTCGTAAAAACCGGTGACCTGACCGCCTGGAATGCCGCCATTGGTCTGCGCAACCGGATTGTCCATGACTACATGAATATCGACATGCAGCGGGTACTGGAGCTGGTGAAAAGCAATCAGTACCGCTTTGTCACCGATTTCCTGCTGATGCCAATTTCGAGGTCTGCCAGCTAACCTGCCTCGCGGTTGTAATGGAAGCTTGGAAGCTTGAAAGCTTGATTGTAATTGCCATTGAGATGTTAAAAAATGACCAGTTGAATGACAAGACACCTCATACAAGGAAAATACTATGACTTCGCCTTACTGCTCACAGCTTACACCTCACGCCAGGATCATTTCAGTTATCGGTTTGGGTTACGTTGGGCTGCCAGTCGCCGTTGCTTTTGGAAAGGTGCGCCAAACAATCGGTTTTGACATACATCAGCAACGCATTGCCGAACTAAAAGCCGGCCACGACCGTACCGGTGAAGTCACTTCGGAAGAGCTTCAATCCGCCGACATCCTCTTTACAAACAGCATCGCTGAACTCAGGCTGGCCGATTTCCATATCGTGGCTGTTCCCACCCCGATTGACGACGCTAACCAGCCCGACCTGACCCCCATGCTCAAGGCCTCCGAATCTGTCGGCCAAGCCCTGAAAAAAGGCGATATCGTGGTGTACGAATCCACGGTCTACCCCGGCGTGACCGAGGATGAATGCGTGCCCATTCTGGAGCGGCATTCCGGCCTGAAATGCGGCACGGATTTCACGGTTGGCTACTCACCGGAGCGGATCAATCCCGGCGACAAGGAGCACACCTTTACGAAAATTAAAAAGGTGGTCTCGGGTCAGGATGCCGCTACACTGGAGACAGTGGCCCAGGTCTATGAATCTGTCGTCACGGCCGGTGTCCATCGGGCCTCCTCCATCAAGGTGGCCGAGGCCGCCAAGGTGATCGAGAATACCCAGCGCGACCTGAACATCGCCCTGATGAACGAATTGGCCATCATCTTCGACCATATGGGTATCGATACCAACGATGTCCTGGAAGCGGCCGGCACCAAGTGGAACTTCCTCCCCTTCAAGCCGGGTCTGGTGGGGGGACACTGCATCGGTGTCGATCC
>DBMM01000029.1 GCA_002298925.1 Geobacter sp. UBA698
GTCAGCGGCCAACACAAGGACAGTTTTGACTCCCGCTATTGGGGCTTCCTGGATCAGCAAGAGGTTGAAGCGATCACTAATCCGTTACTATAACAAAGGATCAGTAACACATTAAAAACAATGAAAAAAATCTTAAGGCTTCCCATGCGTGTTGATCTGAAAACACCGGATATTGTCCCGGTTCGCATTCTGCTGCTGATCCCGCTCCTTGTCTGCATCCTCTCCGGTTCTACGATGGCGGCGGAGCTGGATTCCGGTTACTACCGGGACGTGAAGCAGGGCTGGTGGTGGTACCACAACCAGCCCAGGGAAGAGCAGAAGAAGGAAGAGCCAAAACCGGAGAAGAAGTCCCGCCGCCTGCCCTCCATGAAGGATTTCACCAGGGAGCAGCTCTGGAGGATGCATCCGGACGACTTCCAGGAACTGCTGATGGATTTCCAGAAGAAGGCGGTCATGCAACTGACCGAGGAGAGCGTAAACGAATACCTGATCATGCAGGAGATCGCCAGCAAGAGGTCACTCGCCTATGCGAATGTCGCTGCTTACGTGCAACAGAAAAACCCGCGACTCGGGGTACCTGAATATTCCCTGGCAACGCCGGGGATGGTTGCGAACACCAGGATGCGGAACAGTGATGTGGAAAGCCGCATACATGCGGCCAAAAACGACTATGCGCTCCTCTACTTCTATTCCCCTGCGTGCGAATTCTGCCGGGCGCAGGACGGCATCCTGAGGTACTTCCGGGAAAAGTACGGCTGGGAGATCCGCGCCTATGGGATCACGAGCAGTCTGGCTTCGCGGCTGAACGTGACCATGGCGCCCTCGACGGTCCTGATCTATCGCAACAGCCGGGACTCTTTCCCGGTATCGGCCGGAGTCGTGTCTCTAACCGAGATCGAGCAGCGGCTCTATCGCGGCATCAGGCTCCTCGCCGGCGAAAATTCTCCCCAGAACTTCTCCCTCTATGGGTTCCAGCAGGGGGGCTCGTTCGACGTCGATCGACCGCAAGAGGAGGAATTACCATGAAGGGATTGACACTCGTTTCAATGTTGCTGGTGACGCAGGCCTGTGTTGCTTTCTTCCCCGGGCAAGCGAGAGCCAACTTCGTCGACGACTGGGTTGGCGCCACGGCTGGAGGCGGGCCGATGTACTACCAGGGACAGCAGCGGGGCTACTTCACCGGCGGGAGCTATTCGGCTCGATGGGGAACATCGGTCGATCCGCTGGTGACCGTCTCCCTGCCCAAGGTCAAGGCCGGCTGCGGAGGGATCGATCTCTTCAACGGCGGCATATCCTTCATGGACTTCGACTACCTGGTCCAGAAGCTCCAGAACGTGCTGGCCTCGGCCCCCTCGGTGGCCTTTGACCTGGCCCTGAACGTCCTCTGCGAGCCGTGCAGCAAGATCATCAAGTCCTTCACCGCCATCACCGATACCCTGAACGGCCTGCAACTGGACGACTGCAAGGCGTCTCGCGCCATGGTGGCCACGATCATGAAACCCCTGGCCGATAACGATGCCAAGGAAGCCAAGCTCTCCGCGATCCAGACAGATTTCATGCAGTCCTCAGGTCTGTCCAGCCTCTACAAGGCAATCACCGACAGCAACCGCGCCAACAACGATCAGCCGGGCAACAACGCCCTGGCCGGATCGGTGGCCAACTGTCCGGCCGACCTGAAGGCGATCTTCCTGGGGAACTCACCCTATGTCCTGGCCAACCTGGAGGATAAGTACGGATTCAACGGCTACGGCGACATGCTGCGGGGAACCATCGGCGACGTCCGGGTCAGCGCCGCGCCAGATGGCAGGATCAAGGCCTCGTACGTAAAGCCGTGCGACGACAACGACATCTCGGACATCCGCAAGTTCATCACCGGCCAGTTCCGGATCAAGGACAGAAACGGCGCCTGCTCGCAGATCTCGGACGCCAACGCCAACCTGGTCAATTACGTTGCCACCATGATGACCGGCATCGCTACCGCCATGCGGACCCACAATGCCCTGAACCAGGCCCAGACCGACTTCATCAATTCCTCGCCGGTGCCCATTGCCAGCGTGCTGAAGATGGCGATCAAGTCCAACCAGGAGGGGTCGATTATCCAGACCATCGCCCCCTTCATCGCCACCGCTTACGCCTACAACATGCTGAACGACTTCCTGTCAGTCGTAAGGACGATGATGCTCTACGGCAGGTCCCTGGCAAGCAGCGACACCTCCTCCCAGGCCGGGCAACCGGCCCACACCTGCCGGATCGACCTGATCGAGGACGCCATGGGGGGACTGCAGGAGATCTACGACGACGCCACCGAGATCGGAAACCGGCTCAAGGCGGAATACGTGGCCCGGGCCAACGAGTATGGCTCGGTGCAATCAATGGCGAAGCGCTACGAGGAGTTCGATACCCTGGCCTACGAGCAGTTGGCGAGGCTGTTTGGGCCGTCTTTGGCAAAGCGGGTGATTACACCAAAATAGGGGAAAAATTGGTCAGATGGAGGAGAGAAACGGCAATCGGCGTGGAAAAGACGTGGTTACTTCCTTTTTAGGGTTTCCTCTGCGCGACGAATAGCCATTTTTAGGCGTTCACTAGCCGGTGGAGGCTCTTCCAGTAAGTCAAAAACGGTTTTCGTCGCTTTCGGGGATAGGGTGATGAGCCGCTCATTGTCGGCGGTTTGTTTTTGATCTGAATATTTCTTTTCTGCCGGTCGGGTCATGATCAATCTCCTTCCTGCAGGTTAGTGAAATGACTGCGAAATGGCAACGATTATTCCCAGTACTTGTGGAGAAAATGTATGTTCGTATATGTAAGAGCCGAAGACTATTTGCTTCATCAATCACGAAAGATTCGGAATATCCATGTGGGGCAGTTTCTGACGGCTCTGTTCTGTTCCATGTCCTCAGCGAATGCCTTTGCCCTGGATATGGAGTACCACTGCTACAACGGTTTCGACCCGATCGTCACCGCCTTCCAGAAGGTGGCCCTGATCTTCGGCGCCAACGATTACCGGGGACTGTTCTTCTCCATGGCAGTGATCGGGGTCCTGTTCGGCGGGATGTTCGTCTACCTGAAGGTGTTCATGGGGGGCAGGCTCTCCCTAGGGGCCTGGGTGACCCCCTTCTTCCTGGGGGTGATCCTCTACCTGGGGCTGATGGTCCCGACCGGCAACCTGACGATCCAGGATGACGTGCTGAACCGGTTCCAGATCGTCCAGGGAGTGCCGGACGGAATCGTCGCCCTGGCCGGGGTCAGCAACCTGGTCGAAAGGAGCATCATCGAGATCATCGATCTGGTGGCTGCTCCGGGAACTCCGAGCTACAAGGAGTCGGCCGGCGGAATCGGGTTTGATCTGCTGATGTCGGCCACCGGAGGTGATATCTCGGCCAAAACGCCAAACGCCTACATGACCGCGTCTCTGGATCGCTACATCCGGGACTGCGTGACCTTCGAGATCCAGCGTCCCGGCTCGCAGATCAATCTGGACACCCTGCTCAATTCAACGGTTGATATCCGGACACAACTGGCCCAGGCCAACAGTCCTTCCATTTTCACCGTCTTCTTTGATGCGGCCAATCCACAGGGACTAACCCAATCCTGTCAGGACGCCTGGACCAGCCTCAACGCCTATCTGGTGGACCTGAACTTCAACCCGAGCGTGGCGGAGATGTGCTCCAATGCCGGGATGGATGTGAGCGACATCAACGAGATGACCTCATGTCAGAACATCGTGTCCCGGCATATCTCCTTCTTCACCGGCAACGGCGTAACTCCCAACTACCTGATCATCCAGTCGGTCCTCTCCAACATGATCAACGACGCGATCCTCTACGCCGATCCGGACACGGCCGCCAAGGTACTGGCCAACAAGAACCAGGTCTCCACCGGAATCGGTCTGGGGCTGATGGCCAGCGAATGGCTGCCGGTGGCCAGGGCGGTGATAACGGCCATCGCCGTTGGACTGATTCCCTTCGTGGTACTGCTGATTCCTACACCGTTGAGCGGCAGGGCCTTGCAACTCCTGACCGGGTTCTTCGTCTGGCTTACCGCCTGGGGCGTGACCGACGCGGTGGTGAACAGCTTTGCGGTCTCCCAGGCCTATAACCTGTTCGATTACATCAGGAGCCACAACTACGGCATGGTTTCGATGATGATGTTTCCCAATGCGGCAGTGAAAGCCTACGCCATGTTCGGCATGATCAGGACCGCCGGAATTGGGTTGGCCACGGTGATGACCGCGATGCTGATACGATTCGGCGGGTCGGCTTTGGCCCACTTGGCCGGGAGCATCACCGCTTCGATCCATTCCCATGGAGGTGCCAGCGGCAGATCAATGGGCACCCCGGAAGGGATTGCCAAAGAAATACGGGAAACCAATATGGATGTGCCGGTCATGGCCAACGCCCTTTCCTATGACTGGAACAGCAGGACAGTATCCCAGGGTAATCAGCTTGACCACGGGACCGGAGCTGGTCTGGGTTGGGGCTCGCGGGGGAATGCCTTGGCAACCGGTTTTGGGTCAACTGCCGTGAGCGCAGCGGTTCAGCAGCAGAAGATCTCCGATTCGGGCGGATTCCGGGAGTGGGTGCAAAACGAGGCGGTGACCGGCGGCATGGCGGTGATGAGCGGCGCTGGCAAGAGGGTGACCTGGAACAGCGGGATGAGCGAGTTCAGGAACGATTACCTGCGTGAAAACCCGCATGCCTCCGCCCGGGATGTCAGGATGTCCGGCAGCCAGTTCTTCGGCTCGTTTTTGAACCCGGAAAAGGGTCTTGAGGCGTACCGTGCCTTGAAAGACAAAGGAGTGCCGCCATCCGGCGTCTTCAACGAGATGGTCGGGCTGGGATCGTTCAGTACGGAAAAGGGGTACGCCTTCACCGAGGCGCAGATTGAAGCGGTCAAAACATACGCGAAACAGCATGGCATGACGCCGAGCCAGGCCCTGCATACCTGGGGCGAATTCGACGTGGCCAATGCCGCAGCCATGATGGATGCTTTCAAGACTCCGGAGAGTTACAAGACGTTCAGGACCATGGCATATGGTCTCGACGCGGCCCAGCAGCGGGGGATCATCGAGGCGGCCAGGCATGCCGGCTTCGACCCGGCCGACACGGTGCAGACCGCTTCGTTCCTGAAGCACATGGAAACCATCGGCGCTCTGCAGATGTACAAGCAGGGCAGACTCAAGGATGATGATCTACTTCTGATCGGAAGCGCCAGGGTCCTGACCGAGAAAGGACTGGCCCACGCCCGGGAAAACATCTCTAGGGTAACCGGAATGGGTATCGACAAGGTCGAGGAGTACATGCGCACCCGCGAGGGGCTGCTGGGCTACGCGAAGCTGGATAACATGGAGCAGTTTGCCCGAAAACACGGCCAGTCGTTCATGGAGTTGGCCAGGGACAGCCAGCGCACAATCAACCTGGATTTGGACGGAAAGACGGCCGCTGCCTGGGGTCTTCCCGGCGCCGGGCACTATGCGGTTTCATGGGATCGGAAGGGTGGTTACATCTTTACGGACAGGAAGTCCGGCACCCAGTATCAGGTTGGGGTGTTCGGTCAGTCGGGCAGTTTGGAATATCTCCATGACGAGAAGGGAATGATCATTTTCCATGGTTCCAACGCGACCTATGGCGAGAGGGAGGAGCGACGCTCCTTCTCGGGCAGCATAGGTGGCTACGACTTCGAGCAGGCGACCTATGAGCGGACCGGCGATATGGTCACCGTTACCGGCAGGCTCAGGGATGGCGGGCTGATCAGCCTGACGGCCAAGACCGGGCTGGACGGGAAGGGGGTACGGCAGTACGAGGTGGAATCGGTCGTGGACAGGTCCGGAGTGAGGTATAGCAAGGAGTCTGCGGTGGCTGCTGTCCAGCGAGGAAAGATTAGAGACGACGTCTTCAGTAATGCCCAAGCCAGGGAGGCATTTGCGGAGTCATTTGTAGCCGCGATTCAATCTACGAGGTCAATGGAGGCAGTTTACAATCGAGGTTATGGTCTTTCGGGAAGTGCTAATTTGGGCAAAAGTACACTTGGCGCTGGGATTCAAAGCAACCATGGTGCAAACGAAATGCAAAATGTAAATGAACAGAAAGTTAAGGTCCTGAAAATAATTGATGAATCTAAAGGAAATGGGATTGTTGCAGCAGAAAGATTACGCAAAATGTGGGCTGATAATACAGGTGACAGTTCGTTCAGAATGCTGAATTTTTACAATGGAGGTTCACCGGACACGAATTTTATTAAGAAGCAGCAGTAATGCAACACTCTTGAATCAATTGATTAAGTTTTTTAGGTAACTTGTTTAAATATAGAATAATTTTATTTTAGTGATCTGGATTCTATTTCCCTTTTTTGTGCCAAATATTGCAATGCAAACTTTTGTAGGCAGGATTTGTTATCAAGTCAAACTTTTTGTCTGATTCCCCCTTCATCCATTCCAAGTCACCCCGGTATCCGTTATTCCGAGCGTTTCCTTTCAGCAACTTGGCAAGTATTATAAGAAAAGCCAAAATAACGAAAGGAGCCCCGATTAAACCCTCAATCCCGCCTAATCCGAGTGCATGCCCGATACTGTCAAGATATTCAACCAGTTCGTTCATGGTCGTGTCCTCGCTGAGCCAGACAATAATTTGTTGTGGTTAACTATGCTCCTTTCTGTTTATTTGTCAAGTGGTTACTGCATTTGCGATTGTGAAGTTGTAGGGGTAAGGCCGATGTCATTGGAAGGGTTTGGAATGGTGGAAATGGTCTGGGTCGTTCCTGATTTAAACCGGAGGAGATACTATCGCATTTCGGTTGAGGCCGGACTGTTCGGGCCGATTCTCGTGAAGACGTGGGGGAGGATCGGGTGGAGGAACCGACAAATGGAGCAGCATTTCGACGGGGAAAGCCTTTCTGACGCACTGGATACGGCGAATCATCTGATTGCACGCAAATTAAGGAAAGGCTATGAGGTGATGGATAGTATTTGCAGGAGCCAAGGGGGAGCGTTCGAGTGAGATGCGCATGCGGGCAACGGGGAGGGCGGCAAATACTTTAATGAAACCGTTTCGTGTGGCTATTTAAGCTAAGTTTTGGTATGAAATAGCACTCCGCCGCGAGTGAATTGTAACTGCAAAATAATATCGATAGCAAAGCGACGGCATATAGCAAGCTTTTCTCCTGACGCAATATAGGGCAAGACTGGGATACACTTATGACAACCGAAAACCAGATCGAACAAGGCTTGATCACAAAGCTGAGAGATCTCAAATACACCCACCGCCCCGATATCCGCGACAAGGCCGCGCTTGAGCAAAACTTCCGCCAGAAGTTTGAAGCATTAAACCGCGTCCACCTCACAGACGCGGAATTCGCTCGCCTGCGCGATGAGATCATCACCGCCGATGTCTTCACTGCCGCACAGGCCTTGCGCGAGAAGGGCAAATTCACCCGCGAGGACGGCACCCCGCTGGAATACACCTTGGTCAATCTCCGCGACTGGTGCAAAAACGAGTTCGAGGTCATCAACCAGCTTCGGATCAACACAGACAACAGTTTTCAACGCTACGACGTCATACTGCTGATCAATGGCCTGCCACTAGTGCAAATAGAGCTGAAAACGCTGCAAATTAGCCCGCGCCGCGCCATGGAGCAGATCGTCGACTACAAGAATGACCCCGGCAACGGCTACACCAACTCGCTGCTCTGCTTCATGCAGTTGTTTATCGTCAGCAACGAAGGCAATACCCTCTATTTTGCCAACAACCGCAACCAGCATTTCAGCTTTAACGCCGAAGAGCGCTTTTTGCCCATTTACCAGCACGCCGACGATAAAAATAACAAAATCTCTCACCTGCACGAATTTGCCGACGACTTTCTCGAAAAATGCACCCTGGGCCGCTTGATTGGCCGCTACATGGTTTTGGTGCAAAGCGAGCAAAAAATACTCATCATGCGCCCGTACCAGATCTATGCGGTCAAGGCCATTGTTGAATGTATCCACCAGAATCGCGGCAACGGCTATATCTGGCACACCACCGGCAGCGGCAAGACGCTCACCTCGTTCAAGGCCTCCAC
>DBMM01000132.1:0-182 GCA_002298925.1 Geobacter sp. UBA698
CAGAAACCGGCGAGCACCGCCACGTTCATAACAAGAAAGAAATAGGCGACATTCACCATACGCAGCTTGCGCAAGCCAGGAGCCAGAAAACCGGCAAGAGCGTATACATAAAAAATCAACTGGGTGAACTGGGCTACCCAATAGACCGGCCCGGCAAGCACAATACTCGCCATCAATATGCA
>DBMM01000132.1:327-566 GCA_002298925.1 Geobacter sp. UBA698
GTAAGGACATCATCGAGGATCGTGTCGGCGGGTAAGGGCCGGTAGAGCCCCTTGCGTATGGCGTAGATGGCGCCGGTTGCGCCAACCACAGAGCCGCTTGCGCTTTCGAGCTTGCGAATCACTTTCTCGTATCGCCAATAAGCTCCCATCTCAGCCTGTATGCCGCTGGCAGCGTCATTGAGGAACATCAGTTCTCCACTGACACATCCCACGGCAGGATCGAAGAAATTTGCCGCCAG
>DBMM01000132.1:691-1045 GCA_002298925.1 Geobacter sp. UBA698
TCATACCGGTCCGGCGGATAATCCTGTGCCAGAAGGTTATCAAGCCGTTTTCCGATGGCGCGTTCTTCATTACAGGCGGCTAGTACGACGGAAACAAAGGGTATGAGATCTCCAACCTTGACGGACTTTGGAAAGAGGCGGGACAAGAGAGCCAAGACAAGCGGATATCCCGCATAGGCATACAAACTGAAAAAAAGTAATGTCCAAAACAGGTATTTCATAACCCGACCAATAATGCCAATAGTTGCAAAAACGACATAACCTGATCACATTAAAAGCATATCAGGGGTGTTTGGGATTTCAACAATATAAAAAGCACGTGCATAAGTTCCGGCTGTTCCCTCCCTCTGGCGG
>DBMM01000132.1:1099-3921 GCA_002298925.1 Geobacter sp. UBA698
TCACTGGTAAAACATCACATCAACCCAGTAGTTTGAACTCTTCCATCCCTGGCTGGGGAAGTTACTGCCAGAACCATAGGCATATACGCCATTGGCGCCTGATACGCCATCCGCCAAGGCGTGCAGCGGAGAGCTGTCCATCCCCTTGCCTGCAAAATAATTGACATCGTCGCTGTAGTGGCCTGCAGTGGTATGGTAGGAGGCCACATACACCGTGTTGGCAGTTATGGCTACCGGATTGGAGAAGGTGACTTGTTGCCATCCGGAGGCTGTTTCGTTGGTGAAAACTGCCGAAGCCAGCAGCGCGCCACTGCTCGACCAGAGATTGCCGACATGCGTGCCGGTGTTGGCGCTTGCCTTGTAAAAGCGGATGCCAGTGATATAGCCGTTGATATCCGAGCGGAATTTCACCCCCAACTCAACAGCGCTGTCCGGTCCGGCGTCCAAAGTTCCCGGAACGGTCGTTGACGGCCAGATAGTATATGCTCCGCTCGATGGCGCGACAGTTGTAAATGACCAAATCTTGTCGGAGCCCAGCGAGTTGCCGGCCAGATCCTTGACGCCGCTAGCGCCGCCTTTAATGATGGCCGTGTAAGTTTTGGAATTGGCAAGAGCGGCGGAAGGAGCAAGAGTAGCTGTCTTTGTCACGCTATTGTAGGTGATCGTCGCAGGCACGAGGACATTGGACGGATCGCGCAATTCGAACGAGCTTGCAGTGACGGTAGCCGTATCCACGTCCTCGCTGAAAACGGCGGTGGGACGAATATTGATTTGCACGCCGGTTGACGCATCCGTCGGAGTAACACTTGATACTGTTGGCGGCGTGATGTCGGACGCGTAACTGATCAGATAGTCCCCGGTGGCCGCTGCGAAACGGGCATACGGTACGCCTTTTATTACCGAAGTGGTAAAGGCGATTGAACTACCGTCTTTTGTTATGCCGGTCACTGTCCTGCCGTACGGAACCGGCGACATGGCCATCAGTCCATTCGCCCCCTGAGCGGCGTTCACCGAGAAACCGAGACTTGTGCCGTTCCAGGTAAGGGAATTGAATGACGAACCATTGCGGCCATCCAGCCAGGTAAGCATCTGCCTGGCCGATACTATGGGAACACCACGCGTCAGAGCGGAGTTGATAACCGCATCCGATACATCCGACGCGACCGAATCGTTATGGGCGTTCACGGTAAAGACACCATAGTATCCTGCAGCCCCTAATGCCCCATCGAGAAGCGTATCAATGGTGTAGGGATACGACTGGCCGGACTCGTCGGTCATCTGGGTAGCAGCTTGGTAAACATCGATCAGATTGCCGTTCGCATCGGTAAACCGCATCGGCATACCGGAACCGGTAAACATGCCGGGGCGATCGAGAATCCAGCTCGACGGCCAGTAGTAATACGTAGTATCAAACCTGATTCCATGGTTCAGTTCCACGAGAGGCAACGTATTGTAGTCACTCCAGACAACGCAGTGCAGGCGGCTGGTGGTTGGCCGGGGCAGGCTGGAGTATTTTGAGATCCATGAATCCAGATCGCTGGCGAAAAAGTTTTCCAGTGATACGGGGGTCCAGTCCGCGCAGTTGGTTGAAACATGAGCTCCAATTTCAAAACCGGCATTGTCATAGGCGGTTGCCTGGGCAACACTGATCGGAGTATCAGAGTAAATATACGAACTGCCGCGAATGCACTCCCAGTTAGTAACCGAACAGCCTGCAGGGCTCATGGCCAGATAATTGTCGAAGCGGCCGGATGTGCCGTTGTTGCCGTGGTCATCGCCGGTCATAACCACCGCTGCCGCCAGACCGCGCGGCAGATACCAGAAGCGCGGGAGCGGTTTTTTGGCAAAGTTCATTCGGATGATGAGATTCGCCAGAAGGCGCTGTTGTTCGTCGGCTTGGGGAATCGCAGCCTTGCTTAGATCAACCCAGT
The DNA here is from genome assembly GCA_002298925.1 of Geobacter sp. UBA698. Classification (GTDB taxonomy): domain Bacteria; phylum Desulfobacterota; class Desulfuromonadia; order Geobacterales; family Pseudopelobacteraceae; genus Pelotalea. Next base: position 3,031 of record DBMM01000132.1, read on the forward strand.
CGGGCCGGGGATCGAAACTTGCTGGTCCGTAGAACAGGTCATCAGAACGAATCGGTGATATCCCGTCACGATCTTGTCCAGCCCAGGCAGGATTACCCTGGCGGGTGTAGATGATTGAACGGGCCAGGTCATACGTGAAAGCAGCAGCCTGACCTCCGCTGGCTCCCACATTGGTCAGAGTGACCGCAGGATCGGAAGCCGTCGTGGTAGCGGTGGAATAAAGTGTTGCCAGGGGCGATGCGCCACTCAACGCATAGCGGTCGGCAGGGCCGTGGAACTGAATGCTCTGGTTGACAATACCAACGCCCGGACCGCTGGATGCATTGACGAGGAGATAGGCATTGGAGAGGGTCGCTCCCTTATCGGTAAGGCCGAGCAGTCCGGCAAGTTTTTTGTCGGGATGCATGGCAATCAGATTGCCGCCGGCATTCACCCAGTCAGTCAGCATGTTCACCTGTGAGGTGGTCAAAGCGACATCTCCGAGAATGGCGATATCATGGGAGTTAAGCACGGCAGATGTAAGAGCGGTAATATCGCTTACGTCGAAGGAATTGAATCCTTCGGCTCGGAGAATTTCCGCATAGTAACTGCTGAAAGGATTCGCCGTGGAGCTAATGATGAGAATGGGAGTGTTCCCCGCAACTGGAGCGGTCCCGGTGGTGAATGACCAGGTGAAATCAGTGGCCAGGGGATTGCCTGCCGCATCTTTCACGCCTGATGAGCCGCCCTTGACGGTGGCAGTGTAGGTGGTTGAATACTGAAACACGCTTGCCGGATCCAGAGTGGCCGTGTTTGTCGAGCTGTTGTAGGTAACCGTTGAGGACAGGAGGGTGTTGGAGGCGTCACGTACCTCGAATGTTCCAGAACTGATCGTCGAGGAATCCATGGTTT
>DBMM01000010.1:0-15717 GCA_002298925.1 Geobacter sp. UBA698
CCGGTCCCCAGATCAGATGGGGGCGCAGGCTGACCGTGGCCAGTTGCGTTGAGTTGGCGGCCAGCACCAGCTGCTCGGCCAGGGCCTTGGTGGCCGGATAGTGGGCCTCGTAGTGGGCCGGGTAGGGCAGGCCTTCGTCTCCCCCCTCCACGTCCCGGCCGTCGAAGACCACGCTGGGGGAGCTGGTGTAAATCAGTTTCGTGATGCCATTGGCCCGGCAGGCTGCCAGGACATTTTCGGTGCCGGTCACGTTGGCCCAGTGAAAGTCGCCGTAGCTGCCCCAGATGCCGGCCTTGGCCGCCACGTGGAAGATGATGTCGCAGCCCCGGGCCGCGTCGATTACGGCCTGCTTGTCTCCCAAGTCACCGCGCAGCTGTTCCACGCCCAGGGCGGTCAGCTGCGGATGTGCCCCCCGGGAGAAACTGACCACCTGGTCGCCCCGCTCCCGCAGCATGCGCACGATGGCTCCTCCCAGGAAGCCGCCGCCACCGGTTACCAGTGCCTTCACGGGAATCCGCCTTCAGGCGTATGGCTGTGTTGTCTCGTCAGAGCTCTCCTTGACGTACAGCATTGTACGCCTGCGTCGGCTCTTCCTCGCCGCCTTGCCCTCCGCCCGAAATCGAATTCGCTTTTCATAGTTTCCCCCTGGCCCAGACCGCCAGCTTCTCCCGGAAAATCTTGGCGTTGTGGCGGATATCCACCGGAAAGGCGGGGTGGAACAGGATCTCGCGGATCTCTCTGGTGTGGGGATAGCGGCTGCCCAGCTCCAGCAGTTCCCGTCGGATCTGTTCCTGCCCGGCCCTGTTGGTTTTTCTTTCCAGTTCCACGCACAGCACCGGCTGCTGGCTGCCCGGCTTGCCCACTCCCACCAGGGCGGTGCGGAAAACCTTGGGATGGGTGTTGAAGACCCCTTCCACCGGAATGGTGAAGAGTGTCTCGGTGGCTGTAGTCACCCGGTGGGCCTTGCGTCCGCAGAACCAGATCCTGCCATTGCTGTCCAGGTAGCCCACGTCCCCCATGCGGTGCCAGATCCCGTGGATCGGGTCCGGTATCTTGGCCAGGCGGGTGGCCTCGGGCCGGTTCAGGTAGGCCCTGGTCACCTGCGGACCTGACACGGTGATCTCGCCCACCTCCCAGGCCGGCAGCGACAGTTCGTCACTCCAGGCAGTGAGCGGGCTGTCGCTGATCGGGATGATGGCTACCCTGATGCTGGAGACCGGCCGGCCGACGCAGACCCCGCGCCCTGCGCCGGCCATGGGGCCGGTTTCAGCCAGGATCTCGCGGCTGCCGATGGAGCTGACCGGCAGCGCTTCGGTGGCGCCGTAGGGGGTGAAAATTTCGGCATCGTCCGGCAGCAGGGAGGCAAAGCGCTCCAGCACCGCTGCCGAAACCGGGGCGCCGGCCGAGATGACCCTTTTCAGGCCGGGCAGCTTCAGGCCCAGCGGCGCGGCGTAGCGGCCGACCCGGTTGAGCAGGGCCGGAGAGCCGAACATGGTGGTGGCGCCATGCTCGCGGGCGGCCGAGATGATCCGTTGGGGGTTGACCCGACCCGGTCGGGTGAAGTCCATGCGCGGAATGACGGCGGTCATGCCCAGGGCCGGGGCGAACAGGGCGAACAGCGGAAAGGTGGGCAGGTCGATCTCCCCCGGCTGGATGCCGTAAACCTCCCGCAGGGCGTCCACCTGAGCGCTGAAGTTGCCGTGGCTGTAGATGGCTCCCTTGGGCGGCCCGGTGCTGCCGCTGGTGAAGAGGATGGCGGCAATCTCGTTCCGTTTGGTTTCAGCCGGGGCAAAGCTTTTGCCCCGACCGAGCCGGCGCAGCTCCTCCAGGGGGATGCCACCCCAGATGCGGCCGCCACCCACCGTGACCAGCGTGCGCAGCGTATCTTTGCCCCACCCCAGCAGGCGCCGGGCCAGGTGGGCCTTGGGGATGCCGATGAAAGCGACCGGCTCGGCTTCGGCCAGGCAGCCCTTCATGTTACGGGCGCCGATGCCCGGATCGATGAAAACCGGCACGGCTCCGGCCTTGAACAGGGCAAAGGTCAGGCTGAACAGTTCCGGTGAGGGCGGCACCAGCAGTGCCGTGCGGGTGCCCCGCGTGATGCCGATCCGGGCCAGTCCGGCTGCAATCAGGCTGCTGTCGCTGTCCAGTTCCTGGAAGGTGAGGGTGCGTTTTTCCTGGGGAAAGATGATGGCGGGCGTCTCCGGCTGCAGCAGGGCCATCTCGCTCAACGGGCGTGATATGTTGACGATTTCGGAGTGGGGCATGTCGCTTCCATGGAATGGGGATTATATCAAAGCGCCCTCTTCGTTGGTTCGTCTTCGGCTCCTCAACATACTATTTGTATGCCTTCGTCGCCTCAATCCTCACCGCCTTGAGTGCATCTCTGATCTGAAATTGGGATTACGGTCTGAAGACTTTCAATTCCAACTCTTTGACCGATTTGAAGTGTTTGGCATTGCCGGTCGACAAGGGCATGCCGTTTTCCGTGGCTGTTGCTGCAATGATGGCGTCGCCGGCCCGCATGCCGGAGGACAGACCGTACTCTTCGACATAGATCAGTGCCCGGTGACCGATGTTCTCAGTCAGCGGCAGGACGGTAAAACGAAAATCCGAGATGAAGCGTTTCACCAGACGCTGTTGCTGCTTGTCTTTGGCGCACTGGAGCAGTTCCATGTAGGTCTGGACGGACAAATATCGGTCCTTCGCCCCGTCCATCAAGGCAGCGGCCTTGGGGTTGCCCCGCTGCACCCAGATAAAAATATCGGTATCAAAGATCATGACGACCGCCCCGCAGGCGCTCCATGACGTCTTCAACCGTTTCGGTCTCTTTAGCGTACATGCCGAAGAACTCATGCTGGCAGACCTTGCCGCTTGGGGTGGTTTCCTCCAGAGGAATGATGGTGCCCCTGGGTTTGCCGTGATAAAGGATGGTGACATGCTCCCGCTTGTCAAGAGCCGCCAGGATGTCGCTGGTTTTGTAACGCAGATCGATAATTGAGGCGTTCATACCTGACTCCATAATGTCTGTTTATATATAGACATATTACGCACAAATCCAGGGAGTGTCAACGTGCTGGGATGGCGAAATGATGTGAAATGAGAAGGTATAATTCTCAAGAACTTCCTGAGAGAGGCGGCCATAACAGATATATAAAAGTTGTCATAAATCTATTCACAAATGTCAGTTAATCAGGACTGATACCAGCGCCTCCCTTTATGCTGCCAACGGTAATGGATGAACCTCGGTTTTCAAGCGATCTTCAAGGGTTACCAGTGCAACTTCCATGTCGTAATGTGTCTGCAGATTCAGCCAGAATTGTGCTTCCATATTGAAAAAAAGCCCGAGCCGGAGAGCTGTGTCAGCGGTTATTGCACGCCGTCCATGCACGATTTCATTTATGCGCCGCGCTGTCACACCAATGTCCTTGGCAAGCCGGTACTGACTGATGCCCAACGGCTCCAGGAATTCCGATAACAGGATTTCGCCTGGGTGAATAGGAGGGAAATCACGTTTTGTTGTCATAAATGTCACCTCTCAGTGGTAATCAACGATCTCAACATCATATACATCGCTTCCTTGCCACACGAAGCAGATGCGCCATTGCTTGTTGATTCTGATGCTGTAATGTCCTTCTCGATCATGATGCAATGCCTCCAGGTGATTTGAAGGCGGAACGCGCAAGGTCTCAAGAACAGTAGCAGCATTCAGTATGTTGAGTTTGATTGCCGCCGATCGCTGAATAACCTGCGGCAGTTTTGTGGAAAAACGACCATGAAAAAGTTTTTCAGTTTCCTTGCATCTGAATGTCCTGATCATGGTTGTATCTTATCTCTAGGGGATATTATCGTCAATGGATAATAGAGCGCGATTAAGAATGGCTTATTGTCAGCCGGTACCGGTTGCCGCAATGCTTTGTCTTATACGGTTGTCCGGTCAAGAAATGCAGAGATCAGCGCTACGACCTCTTCCCTGGCATCTTCCAGGATGTAGTGCCCGCAATCGGGGAAACGGTGCAGCTCCGCACCGGGGAAGCGTCGCTGCCATTCGGCCAGGAAGTGGCGGTCAAAGACGAAATCCAGCTCGCCCCAGCAGATCAACATCGGCAGGTTTGCAAACTGGCCGATGCCGGCGGAGACGGCGCTGACCAGGTCGTAAGTGCGGTCGCCCGGAGCCAGCGGGATATCCTGCACGAAGCGCAGGGTGGCGATGCGGTTCTGCCAGGAGTCGTAGGGGAGCTGGTACAGCTTGCGCAGTCCGGGCTTCATCGGGTTGCGCTTGCAGCCCACATACGAGGCTCCCCGGCTGAATGCGTTCAGGCCCCGCACCAGCAGGGTGCCCAGGGCGCTGTCTCGGCAGATTCTGAGGCCGAGCGGGAAAGGCTTGGCCTTGGGCAGGTGGAAGGCACCGGTATTCAGGATCACCAGCCGGCTGATCCGCTCCGGGTGGCGCACCGCATAGGCCATGCCGATCATGCCGCCCCAGTCATGCAGCACCAGGGTGATCTTCTCGCTGATATCCAGCCGATCCAGGAGCCGTTCCAGGTCGTCCACCCGCTGCGGGAGGGTGTAGTCGTAACGGTCGTCCCCCGGCTTGTCGGACAGGCCGCAGCCGATGTGGTCCGGAACGATGCAGCGGTAGCGCTCCCGCAGGGCCAGCACCAGGTTGCGGTAGTAGAACGACCAGGAGGGGTTGCCGTGCACCATCACCACCGGCGGGCCGCTGCCTTCATCCAGGTAATGGTACTTCAGGCCTGCCCCGAGCGTAGTCGCAGGGCTGTCCAGATCGAGGTACTTGCCGCTGAAGGGGTATTCCTTCTTCAGATCAGGTTTCATGTCGATGAGATTCCAATTCCAAAAATCTAACCCCCCTCAATCCCCCCTTGTCAGGGGGGAAGTGACGTGCTCCTCCCCTGATAAGGGGAGGCTGGGAGGGGTTGTATTTATATTTCTACCAATCCATCCCCAGCATCAGGCAGTTCAGGCCGCTGCCGATCCCCAGGAAGGCCACCTTGTCGCCCGCTTCCAGGATGTCCCGTTCGTCGGCGATGGCGGCGGTCAGCGGCAGGGAGACGGTGCCCATGTTGCCCAGGTATTCATAGGTGGTGAAGTCTTTTTCAGGCGGGATGTCCAGGGACTTGAGGATGGCGCTCTGGTGGGCGGAACCGACCTGGTGGCAGATGACCTGGTCGACGTCCGTTGTTCGCCAGCCGACCTGGGGCAGAAAAGCCTCCCAGGTCCGCCTGCCCAGTTCGACGCCGTAGTTCATGACATTGACCCCGTCGGTGGACATGGCTTGGGTGTAGCCCCCCTTGCTGTCCGGTGCCAGCCCCCACAGGCAGAGGCGATGATGTTCCGGTGCGGTCTGGGTGATGCCCCCCAGCAGTTGCCGTCGCGAGGATCCGGAGAATGAACCGTCGGTCAAGAGGACCGCCACGGCGCCGGAACCGCCGGTCAGCGTGGCCAGCGAGGCGGCGAAGTGCTGCATGGTCCGCTCCTCCAGCATGCGGGCGATCATGATGTCGTTGATCTCGCGGGCGCTCTCGCAGGAGACCACCAGCCCGGCCTTGATCTGGCCCAGTTCGATGCGGTTGGCCACATCGAGGATGCCGTTCAGCACACCCAGGCAGGCGTTGGAGAGGTCGAAAACGGCGGTCTTGCCGCCGATGCCCAGACCGGCGGCAACGCGACAGGCGGTGGCCGGCTCGAACTGTTCGCGGCAGACGCCGGCGTAGATCAGGGCCCCGATCTCATCGGGGGAGATGCCGGTGGCCAACAGCACTTTTCTGGCGGCAGCGATCGCGCCGTGGGAGAGCGGGTAGCCCGGCTCCCACCAGCGGCGTTCGCGGATGCCGGTCAGGGCCTGCAGCTGACCGGGAGCAATGCGCAGGTAGCGATACAACGGCTCAAGGCGGGCTTCCAGTTCGGTCGATGTGACGACAACCGGAGCCAGCTCGTAGCCCAGGGCTTCAATGACAACCTTGCGGTACTTCATCGTTTAAGACTCCATCCTGACGGTAAAATCATTCATCTGATAGATCAGCTTGCCATCCACCGCCAGGTAGCCGGCCGCGGTCATGATCCGTTCACGGTCGTCCACGGCGGTGATCCAGGCCTGCACGGTCACCCGGCTGTTGCTCGGCACGATTTGGCCGCGATACAGCCAGCGGTGTTTCTTCTCCAGGGCCACCGCTGCCAGCACATTGCCCGGCTGCCAGCCCCAGCGCTGCACGGCGGCGTACTTGACCAGCTGCAGGAACGACTCCAGCCCCAGGGAGCCGGGGGTGACCGGATCTTCGAAGAAATGGGCCTTGAAGAACCATTCCTGCGGGTCAACATCCTTTACCCCGCGGATATAGCCGAGGCCGGCCGGGCCGCCGTCTGCCACGAACAGTTCGATCCGGTCGATCATGCGCAGCTGTTTGTCCGGGAAGGGGGCCTGCTCGGGGTAGGCTAGGCTCTGTCCCCGCGCGATTTCCGCCGCTGCGGGCTGGTAGGGCTGGGCGTCGCGGATGCCGACCTGGTTGGCCAGCGCCTCCCTGGAGAAGAAGCCGAACATGGTTTCCCCTTCGTAGAGCACGCCCAGCTGGTCGGCCACGCTGAAATCGAACTCCTGGATGATCATGCCGCCGCTGGTGGCCGCCTTTTTCAGGGTGGCGACGGCGGTCAGGGTGCCGCTGGCGGGCGTGACCGGCCGATGCTGAATGGCGCTGCCACCCAGGTTGCGGAAGGAGATGTCGCTGGGGCTGGTCAGGGCCGAACCCACATAGGCCGCCAGCCAGCCGCAGGGTTGCAGGGCCGCCTCCAGCAGCACCGCGAAGGGCATGCGTTCCTGGCGCTCAGTCTCGAAAAACCAGGCGTCCGCCGGCAGGTCGTACTGGGCCTCGGCCAGGGCGCCGGCCTTCATCTGCCACGGTTCACCATGTACGGCGGTGACTCGGTCCATGAACTGGAAGGGGGGACCGGGCAGTCGGGCGATCTTGCGGCCGCTGTCGAAGATGCGGTAGGGCTCGCCGAAACCCTCGGAAGGCTTGCCGTTGCTGTAGGCCAGGATCTGCTGCTTGGTGTAGATGGCCGGCTTCTTTCCCTTGCCCTCGGGGAGAGGCTCAGGGTGGGGGTTATGCCACATGGCCTCCAGCTGGTCCCGGCTGGTCCCGGTCAGGCGGCAGGACATGCTGCTGATCTCAACGATCGGCTTTCCGTCGGCGTACATCAGGGCGTCCACCACCACATAGGGTTCCGGGCGGTAGCCGATCTCCCGCAGGGTGACTTCGTAGGTGACGACCCGGGTGCTCTCCAGTACCTGGCCCCGGCAGCAGAGCTTGCTGGCCACACCCGGCACCGGCTCCCAGGCCGCGCTTTCCGCAGCAGCCACCCACCCCATGCGCAGCAGGAAGATGCGCAGGGTGTGCATGCAGCACTCGTACATCAGGGTGCCGGGCATGACCCGGTCATCAACGAAATGGCAGGTCAGGAACCAGTCGTCCGGCCGGATGTCGGCCTCGGCCCGGATCATCCCCAGGCCGCAGCGCCCGCCGCTCGGGTCCAGTTCAATCACCCGGTGCACCAGGCGCATGCGTCCGCCCGGAATGGTCAGGGGGCGGGTCAGCGCCAGGCCGGCGAAAAGCGGGCCGAAACAGCCGGCCAGGTCGCCGCCCCGCAGGCGGTCCAGCTGGCCGGCGTCGTAGCTTTCCCGGGCCATGGGTACCAGTTCCCGCCAGTCATCGGGGCGGATACCGCTGGTGGGGCGCAGGTCCAGGGCCGGGCGCACGATCCCCTTGCCGGCGGCCAGTTCGGCGGCACTGAAGAAACCGGCGCAGCCGTCCCGCATGGACATGAGCGGCTGGCCAGCCACCGTGGCCTCGAAGAAGAAGCGGAACAGCCAGGTGTCCCCCTGGCGGAAAAATCGTTCGATGCGGATATCGTAATGGATGGTCTCCCCCGGACCGGGCAGGCCGCGGTGGAAGGTGACCACAGCATCCAGCAGCCGGTAGACCGCCAGACCGCGGGTGATGAAGTCGATCCCCAGGTAACCGGAGAGGAACAGGTCGGCCTGCCCGGCCTCCACGGCGATGCAGGTGGGGATGCGGCCGCCGTCCAGGTACCAGGCGCCCGGGTGGATGTCGTGCTCGGTCACTACCCGGCCGTGGGTCATGGAGCCGGGCTTCCCCTCCACGGAGATGATCCGGTCCACCAGCATGAGCGGTTCGTCCGGCAGGCGCACCCGGGTCGGGAAACTGTCCACTTCGCGAAACTGCGGTCCCAGCATGGCAGCCACCGAACCCCGGGCGAATTCCAGGCAGAGGTCGCGGTCAAAGGTACACTGCGGATTACACCCACCACCTTGAAAGGGGAGGGGTGGGGTGGGGGTGAGGCTGTCATGGGCAGGAGCAGGGGTACTGACAGCGGCAGCTTCCCCCGCCCCCCGGCCCCCTCCCGCCAGGGGAGGGGGAGTAATCAGGTTGAGCGCCTCATCCCCCAGCGCCAGGCGCAGGGACATTTCCAGTTCCAGGGCCTGGGCCATGGAGCTGGTGACGGTGTCGCTGAAGCTGAGATAGGCGGCGTGGGCTTCCAGCTGGGCCTGCTGGGCCCGGGCGAACTCCTGCAGCAGCCTGTCGCTGGTTGTTTCCTTGCTCGAAGATAGCGGGGCGGGGTGCGGGAGGCTTGGCAGGGAAGCGGGCGCACTGGCGGCGCCTGGCGGCGGCAGAGGCAGCGGCGGCAGAAAGGCTGGCGCACCGATCGCGACACGCACCAGAGAGGCGCTGTTGAGGGAGCTGCTCTCCGGCAGCGGCGCATCGTAGAGCGGCGCCAGGTTGAGCGGAACCCGCTCGGCTATCAGGCTGGCCAGCATCCGCAGCAGGGTTGAAACTGGATCCTGCCCCTGCCAGCAGACGGAACGGGTCAGGTGGGGCCGGTCGCCGAGGATGCGGCCGATCATCCGGCAGCAGGAAGCGCCCGGCCCCATTTCCAGGAACAGTCGCACCCCGTCTTCATAGGCCGATTCGATTACCGCCGGGTAGTTGATCCCCTCCAGGGCCTGGGCCAGGATGGCGGCGGCGGCGCTCTCGCGGGTCACCCGGTAGGGGCCGCCCTGGGCGCCGCTGTAAAAGGTGACCCCCGGCGGCGGAGTGGTCGGGAAGAGGTGCAGGTCATGGTAGGCGTCCGCCACCTGGCGTGCTACTTCGCAGTGCACCGTGGTCACCCCCTTGAGCGGGTAAAAACGGCAGCCGAGGGTCGCCACCAGTCGCTCCACGGCAGCGCTGTCTCCGCCGATCACGCATTCATCCGGGGTATTGACGATCAGCAGGTAGACTCTGGCCATGTCGGCCAGTGCCTGACGCACGTCCCTTTCAGGGGCCTCCACCACCCCCAGGCTCCACTGCACGGTCTCGCCGTCAGATAAGCCCCAGGTCCGTCGGGCGGCCCGGCATTCACCGGCCAGGTCCCGGGTAAAGAGGGTCGACTGCTGCATGCGGGTATACATGGCGTCCCGGTCGATCCAGGCGCGCTGGCTGAAGAGTGCGGCCGACTCCCCCAGGCTGTAGCCGATCACGGCCGATGGGCGCAGATCAAAGCTGGTCACCAGGTCACTGAAGGCGCAACCGGTGGCGACCTGGCCGAAGATCACGGCCCGGTGATCGTCGTCGATCAGGTCGGCCAGGGCACCGTTCCAGAACAGTTCCGGCTGGAACTGGCTGCGCAGATACAGGTTCTCCCTGTTCTGGCGGCGGAACAGTTCCGGCCAGCGGCTGGAGATCTCCAGCCCCATGCCGGCATAGTGGCTGCCGGAACCTGGGAAAACAAAGGCGATTTTAGCGGCAGGTCCCAGGGGCTGCGGGGTGTAGAACAGACGGTCACGCAGGGCCGGGATCGTGTCCGGAATCCGGCCACCATTTTCCAGGGCAAGCCGGCCCTGTGTCAGTAGTGCTTCCAGTTCATCGCCGCTGCGGGCTGCCATGGCCATGGCCAGCGGCTTGCCGGCCCCACTTTCATGGCGTCTGTGCCAGCTGCGGGCCAAGGCTGCCAGCCCTGTTCCGGCCGTTTCCCGGCACTCCTGCCGCAGGCGTTGCAGTTCATCCAGTAGTTCCGCCGGGCTCGTGCCGGCCAGGGCAAACAGCTGTTCGCTGCCGCTGCCCAGCGGTGCCAGCCGCTCCGGGGTGCTGATGGCGTGCTGATTGTCCCACCCCTCCAGCACCACATGGCTGCAGGAGCCATCCACGCCACGGGTGGTGACGCCGGCCCGGCGCACACCATCGGCCCGGTTGGTCAGCCAGTAGCGGGAGGCTGTGGGGATGAACAGTGAGTCGTTGGCGGAAAGTTCGGGACCGGGGTTTTCAGCACCCCGCCAGGCGGGGATGATTTCCTGGTGCAGTGCCAGGCAGGCCCGCAGCAGGGAGGCCAGGCCGGAGGCGGCGCCGCTGTGCCCGATATCGGCCTGGACGCTGCTGACGGCACAGGCGCGTTGCGGGGTGCTGGCTGCGCCGAAGAAGGCCGCCATGGCGGCTGCCTCTCCGTTGTCCTGATCCGGGCTGCCGCAGAAGGCCGTTTCCAGATAGCCGATGGTGGCGGGTGACACGGCGGCATCGTCATAGGCTCGCTGCAGGGCCTGTGAGCAGGCGCTGCCCGCTTCGCCGCTGCTGGAGCCGACGCCGCGGATCACGGCATAGATCCGGTCCCCGTCCCGTTGGGCGTCTTCCAGGCGCTTGAGCACGATTGCTCCGGCTCCTTCTCCGACCAATCCGCCGTCCGCTGTCTGCTCGCAGGGGAGGCTGCTGCCGGCTGAACCAGGCTGCCGGCCGTGACGCCCCAGCACGGCCCGTGGGTCGCCGGCCAGATCAACGGCCCCCACCAGAGCCTGGTCCAGTTCGCCTTTCTGCAACAGGCGCACCGCAGTTTCCAGGGCGCGGATACCGGAACTGTCTTCGCTGGAAAGGGTGAAGCTGGGGCCGCCGATCCGGAATTCCCGGGCAATGCGGCTGGCCACGACGCTGCCCAGGGCACCCATGGTGCGGTTGGCGCTCAGGGCCGGTCCGCTGGCGTCCCGTAGTTGTTCGGTCCAGGCGGCCAATTCGTCGACGGAAGGCTCCCGACCCAGCTGGCGGGCGTATTCCCCGGCCTGCTCGGCCAATGACCAGCGCAGGCTGAAATTGGTGCTGTTCAGGTCCAGGGCGATGCCGATGAAGACGCCGGTCTGGCTGTTGTCCTTTTGCTCCAATCCGGCATCCCGCAGGGCAGCGGCTGCTGTCTGCAGCATCAGCAGCTGCTGGGGCAGCATTTCCTCCATCTCGCGGGGTGGGATGCGGAATTGATTGGCAGCCACCGCCACCTGGTCCAGATAGAAGCCGCTGCAGCTGGTTTGCTGGTACCCTTCCCGGCGGAACCAGTCGCTCTCCGGTACGCCCCACCAGTTAACGGGTGTGGTGGGCATCCGTTCGCCATCGCCCCCCAGCACCCGCTCCTGAAAGGCGCGCAGGTTCTGCCAGGGGCCGAAACGGGCATCCAGGCCGACCACGGCGATGTCTTTCGATTTTTGCGCTGTCGCGGCCGGGACCTTTACCGAGAATGTTGCCTGCTGTTCCGGCCGCCACTCCTCCACCAGCAGGTGGCCGTTGATGCCGCCGAAGCCGAAGGCGCTGACCGCTGCCCTCCGGGGGCTGCCGTCAGGCCGGCGCTGCCAGGGCTCTTTGCCGGTCAGCACGCGGAACGGGCTCTGCTCCAGCTGCATGCCGGGCTGGGGAGTGTTGAAATTGGCCGTGGGGGGCAGAGTTTCGGCCCGCATGGCCAGCAGGACCTTGGTCAGGGCGGCGGAGCCGGCGGCGGTCAGCAGGTGGCCGATGTTAGACTTGACCGAGCCGATCACGCATTGCTCGCCTATGGGACGCTCCGGGCCCCACAACTCGCGCAGGCTGGCCACTTCCACGGCGTCGCCCACCGGAGTGCCGGTGGCATGGCACTCGATCAGGTCCACGTCCCGGGGAGACCAGCCGGCCTGGCGGTAGGCCGAGCGCATGGCGGCCAGCTGCCCTTCGGACATGGGGGCCAGCAGGCTGCCGCCCACATCGTTTGACAGTCCGACCCCCCTGATGATGCCGTAGATCCGGTCGCCATGGGCCAGGGCATCGGCGGTGCGCTTGAGCAGGAAGATGCCGGCCCCTTCCCCCACCACCAGGCCGTCACCCGTCGCGTCAAAGGGGGAGCAGATGCCCCGTTTGGACAGGGCGCGCAGCTGGGAGAAGCCCATCTGGGTGTAGAGCGGGTCGGGTCGGGAGAGGCCGCCGGTCAGCATGGCGTCGGCCCGGCCGGCCAGCAGTTCGTCCATAGCAAGTTTGATGGCGTACAGGGAGGAGGCGCAGGCGGCATCCAGGGTGCAGACTCCGCCCCCCAGGCCCAGGGCCCGGGCCAGCAGACCGGCCGGCAGGCCGGCCACATAACGGTTGAGGGGTGAAGTGGGAATCGGGGCTGATGAGCGGCCGGTCACTTTTTCCTGAAAGGTCCGGCCGAGACAGTTGCGGGCCAGCAGGGAGGAGCTTTCGCTGGGCAGGGCCAGGTTGCCGATGATCACGCCGATGCGCGAGCGGTCCAGGGGCGCGGTGATGCCGTCGTCAAAGGCCCGCTTGCCGACGTTGATCAAAAGGTGGAAGAGCGGGTCCAGCCCCGCCAGCATTGCCGGATCTACGGCCAGGCCGGGCAGGGTTCCGGCGGCCGGGATGCTGTCGATGAAGCAGCCGCGCCTGGAGTAGACCCGGTCCGCCGCGCCCACTTCGGGATCAAAGGCTCTGTCGGCCGGGATCTGCCAGCGTCCGGCCGGAACCTCGCGGGCCGCGCTGCGCCCGCTACGGATAGCGGTCCAGAACTGCTCAAGCTGCGGCGCATCGGGAAAGATGCCGCCGATGCCGACAATCGCTACTGATCCGGAAAAATCCATCTTCAGGCGGCTTCCAGCTGAACGGTGCCCGGCTGGGGCAGCTGGTTGCGACGGAAAGCCCGCTCCAGGGAAGGGTCGATCACGCATTCATAATTTTCCAGACGGGCGATCAGCTTGCCGCTGCTCCGGTCGAGGAATTCCATGTCGGCCGAGGCGCCGTGCTGGCGTTCGGCGGTAATGCGGATCACCACCTGGACCCCCTCGCGGGGGAAGCTGTCCTGGAACTGGCGGTAGCGGCCGGCAAAGGAGGGGAGCGAACCGGCCCCGAAGCGCTCGAAGCTCCACAGGATCATCATCTGAAAGGCGCAGTCCATTGCCAACGGGTCGGTCAGCCAGACATTCCGGAGCGGCTGTCTGATCCACTGGTCCGGCTGGGGGGCTGCCTTCACCAGGGCGGTGATCCCTTTGGCGGAACAGCCGCCGACCTGCTCGATGCCGTGCAGGGCCGGCCCGTGGAACAGGCGTTCCTCGTCGTAGATCGCCCCCTGGTTCTGGTTGTAGGGGCTGGCGGGCAGATCGACGATGGAGCGGATTCCTTCCGGCAAGCGGTTGGCCAGGACGATTTCGGCCCGGGCATGCAGCGTTGTGCGGCCAGCTGCGCTGCTGACCAGTTCCACCGGCACCATGTAGAGCGAATCGCGCTTCTCGGCGCGGCCGGCTCTGATCTGCAGCGGGCAGGCCGTGCTCCGGTCGAAGATGACCCCTTTGCAGATGCGCAGATCGTTGAAACCGTGGAAACGGAAGCCGGGATTGCCGTGCAGGGCGCCGTGGGCCAGCCATTCCACGATCATGGCCATGGGCAGCACCGCCTTGCCGTCGATCACGTGGGAGCGGATAAAGGGGTAGTCATCCACGGTCAGGGTCAGGCTGAAGGCCTCAGCCAGGGTTTTGGAAACGGTTGCAGTGCTATCCGGGGCCTTGTCGGCCGAGTTGGCCAGCACCACCACCTCCACCGGGGCCTCGCTTGCGGCAATTTCCCGCACCAGCAGTTCACCGCCCGTTGCGAGACCGATCAGGCCGATCCCCTCTCCGCTGAAAACCTTTTTCAAGGCCGGGGTAACCATGCCGCCGTCCCAGGGACCCCAGTTAAGGCAGACCGTGCGGCAAGAAGGTCTGCGCCGGGACTCGGCCTGGGCCATTTTGTTGAGAACCTCGTTGGCAACGGCGTAATCCACCTGTCCGCTGCGTCCGAAGCGGCCGGTGGTTGATCCGAACAGGGCGATGAAGCGCAGTTCGTCGGCGGTGGTGGCGGCCAGCAGTGCCCGCAGTCCGGCCACCTTGGTGGAATAGACTTTGGCGAACTGCTCCCTGGTCTTGTCGCTGATCAGGCGGTCGGCCAGGACGCCGGCGCCGTGGACGATGCCGCGGATCGGGCCATGCTCCCGGCGGATGTTCTCCAGCAGTTCGCTGACGGCCCGAGCATCGCGGATATCCAGCGAGCGGTACAGGGCGCGTCCGCCGGCCGCCTCGATTTCAGCCAGGGTCGCTCGCAGTTCCCGTCCGGCGGCAACTGCGCGGTAGCGCTCTTCGATCTCCTTGGGATGCAGCTTTTCCGGAGCCTGTTCCAGGATGGCCCGCTTGATGGTGCTTTCGTCGGTCAGTGGCCTGAGCCAGGCCGGCTCGTCGACCGGTTCCGGGCTGCGGCCGAGCAGGACCAAGAGCGGTTGGCAGGCCTTGGCCAGGGCCACGGCCACGGACGCGGTTACACCCCGCCCGCCGCCGGTCACCACCACGGTTTCTCCGGCCCGGATCGGTGCTGCCCCGCTCGCGGCGAGTTCGGGGAGATCGACCGGAAGCAGGCCGCTCCGGCCGCTGGGCGCCAGTCCGACTTCCAGGGGGCCTGCCAGAAACAGCTCCTCGGCCACGGCCCGGGCTGCTGTGGCCGGATCGCTGAAGAGGCCCAGGTCGATGGCTTTGCAGGTTACCCCGGGCCATTCGTGGATGGCGGTCTTGGCCAGTCCGGCCAGGCCGCCGGAGAGCGGGTCAGTGATGGCTGTACCGCTTCCGCAGCCAAAGGCGCCGTCCAGTCGTGAAACAGTGGCAAAGAGGGCGCCGCCGTTCCCGGAGCTGCGGCGCAGGGCCGGGGCCGCGCTTTTCAGCAGCAGGAAGGCGTTTTCCAGAAATGTGTCATCGCTTCCGGCGGCCGGGGCAACGATCACCAGGCCGGAGATGTCGTCCATGGGCAGGGTGTCCTGGCTCTGGTCAACCCTGACCAGGCGCACGTCGCGACCGGAAGCGCTCAGTCTGGCGCACAGCTCGCCGGAAAAAGCGGAGCCGTCGTCGCTGACCCAGATGATGCCGTCAGCGGCCAGATCCAGCCTGGCTGAGGCGGCCTCCAGCGGCACTGTCGTGATCGTGCTGCGCTTGAGTTCGGTCTGATTGACAGGAGACGATACGACCGGCGTTGCCTGTTTAGGTGCTGGCTGGTTGCTTACCGTGTCACCGGTCCCAACTTCCCGGTCCCCTGTCCCCGGATTCCCAGCTCCCAGGTGCCGTGCGATCTCGCCCAGGGTGTGCAGCGAAGCGAGGTGCTCCGGTCCGATCACCGGCGCGCTCGGCAGCCGCTCCTGCAGGGCGGAAAGGATCTCGACCCGCTTGATGGAGTCGATGCCCAGGTCCGAGTCCAGCCCCATCTCCAGCTCCAGCATCTCCACCGGATAGCCGGTCTTCTCGCTGACCACCTCCAGCAGGGTTTCCGTGATGTTGTTCGCTGCGGTTGACGGCGGTGCCGGGCTGACGGCGGGCGGCGTTGCACCCGCTCCCAGGTGCCGTGCGATCTCGCCCAGGGTGTG
>DBMM01000010.1:15806-15944 GCA_002298925.1 Geobacter sp. UBA698
CGGATAGCCGGTCTTCTCGCTGACCACCGCCAGCAGGGTTTCCGTGATGTTGTTCGCCACGGCCGCCTGCGATGCCGGGCTGGTGGCGAGCGGCGTTGCTCCCGCTCCCAGGTGTCGTGCGATCTCGCCCAGGGTGTG
>DBMM01000010.1:15989-46592 GCA_002298925.1 Geobacter sp. UBA698
CGGATAGCCGGTCTTCTCGCTGATCACCGCCAGCAGGGTTTCCGTGATGTTGTCAGCTGTGGCCGCCTGGGGTGGCATGCTGACGGTAGCAGCGGCAGGTGCGGGCTGCTGTACGGGCTGGGGGCTATGGGCAGCTAGGGTACTGGCCGGGGCGGGCGCTAAATATGGGTTTGAAGGTGTCGAAGCAGGCAGGGCGGGGCTGATTACGCCCCCCTGGAACAGCTGCTGTTGCTGCAGCAGCAGGCTCTGGATGGTCTTGCCGGCAGTTTCCTGCCCCTCCAGGAAACGGCGATGCAGCTGGGCGGTTTCCTCCTGCATCTTCTGCAGCAGCGCCATCCCTTCCCGGGTGACCCGCAGCGACTCGGCCAATACCTGAGGATTGGTGACCGGGGATGAGGGACTGGTAACGGCAGAAGAGGCCGGGACCGGGGAGTGGGGAGTGCTGGCGGCCGCAGCGGCGGAAGCAGTCAGGGGAGTGATTGTCGCAGCTGGGCGGGGTGCCACCGGCGGCCGCTTCGCTTTCGGTTTGACATAGTTGGCGCCGCAGATCGGCACGGTCATGGCCGGCTTCTTGCCGGTTGCGGCGGTTGGTGCCTGATAACCGGCATCCCAGACGGCAAGCTGCACGCCATGGCCCAGTACGGCCAGCTGGGCCAGGCAGCGGGCCAGATCATTGATGCCGGGGCGCTTGGCGCTGGAGGCGTCCAGGGCTACGGCCACATGTTCTCGATCGCCCAGGATCGACTTGACCAGGCCGCTCAGACGGGCGCCGGGGCCGACCTCCACAAATGTCCGCACTCCGGCCGCGTACATGGCTTCGATCTCGGCCACGAATTCCACCGGACGGGCCAGCTGGTTGGCCAGCAGGTTTCTGGCTTGGTTGGCGTCGTTCGGGTAGGGGGCGGCCAGGGTGTTGGAATAGACCGGAATGCGGGCCGCTCCCAGGGGGATGTCGGCCAGCGCCGCCAATAGCGGAGCGGCTGCATCGGCCACCAGCGGGCTGTGGAAGGCGGCCGCCACCGGCAGCTGTTTGCAGGAGAGCTTGCGCTTGGAGCAGGCTGCCGCGGCCCGTTCGATCTCGGCGCTGCTGCCCGACAGGACCGCCTGGGAGGGGGCGTTGCGGTTGGCGATCACCAGGTCGAGCCGCTCTTCACTGATCAGCTCTTCCAGGGTTGCCAGCGGTGCCGAAACCGCCAGCATGCTCCCCTTGTCGCCGTTTCCGGCCGCCATCAGCCGGCCGCGCAGACGGGAAAGGGCATGGAAGTCCTGCTCGTCCAGCACGCCGGCCGCGCACAGGGCGGTCAGTTCGCCGTAACTGTGGCCGGCCGCCGCCTGCGGTTCGATGCCGAAGGAGTGCAGCAGCCGCAGGGCGCCCAGGCTGACGGCGCCGATGGCCGGCTGGGCCACGTCGGTGGCGCGCAGCTCCTGTTCCTGGCGCTCTTTGGCGCCGGCTTCGAAGCCGGGCTGGGGGTAGATCAGGTCGGACAGGCGCGGGCCGTCCGGGGTGGTGAAGCCCTCTTCGGCGGCGGTGATGGCGTCCAGCATCTGGGGAAAGCTGCAGGCCAGGTCCCGCAGCATGCCGCTGTACTGGGCCCCCTGGCCGGGGAAGAGCATGGCGAGGGTGCCGGGAGCCGGGCCGGCGGCGTACCAGGCGCCGTCCAGGGTGTTCCAGCTGGCAGCCTGTGATGTGCGCAGCATGGAAAGGGCATTGGCGCACAGCGTGCTCAGGTTGCTGCGGTTGCGTTCCACCACCAGTGCCAGCCGGCAGGGTGCGGCGGGGTCGAAGGCGCTGCGCAGGAGTACCCCTTTCGCCCGCAGGTCGTTCCAGGCCATGTCGGCGGCGATGCTGGCCAGTGCGGCTTCCAGTCCGCCCTTGTCGCTGGCGGAAAAGGGGAGGATCTGGGTGTTGCCGTCCCAGTCCGCCTGGGGGGCGCTCGGCTGGTACTCTTCCAGGATGGTGTGGAAGTTGGAACCGCCGAAACCGAAGGCACTGACCGCCGCCCGGCGCGGCAGACCGGAACGGGAAACCCAGGGACGCTTTTCGGTGGCGATGTAGAAGGGGGTTTTGCCCTGGGTGATCTCTTTGAGCGGCTGCTGGACTTTGATGGTGGGGGGGATGACCTTGTGGTGCAGGGCCAGGGCCGCCTTGATCAGGCCGGCCGCACCGGCTGAGGCCTTGGTGTGGCCGATCTGCGACTTGACCGAGCCGAGGGCGCACCAGGGGCGTTCCGCCTCGCCGTAGATCTCGCGCAGGGCCGAAACCTCCACCGCGTCGCCGACCTTGGTGCCGGTGCCGTGGGCCTCCACCAGGCCGATGCTGTCCGGAGTGACGCCGGCCCGCTGGCAGGCGTCCAGGATGGCTCTCTTCTGGCCCGAGGCGCTGGGGGTATAGATCGCTTCACCCTTGCCGTCACTGGATGAGCCGACGCCGCGGATTACGGCGTAGATCCTGTCGCCGTCCCGCTCGGCATCGGCCAGGCGTTTGATCACCACCAGGCCGAGCCCTTCGCCCAGGATGGTGCCGTCACCGGAAGCGTCAAAGGGCTTGGCGTTGCCGCTGGGGGAGAGGGCCGGGGTTTTGCTGAAACACATGTACATGAAGATGTCGTTGAAGGTGTCGATGCCGCCGGTGACCACCATGTCGGATTTGCCGCTGGTCAGTTCCATCCCCGCCAGGTGCAGTGCGCTGAAGGAACTGGCGCAGGCGGCGTCCACCACGCAGTTCGTGCCGCCCAGGTCAAACTGTTTGCTGATCCGGCCGGCGACAACATTGCCCAGCAGGCCGGGAAAGGAGTTTTCCTGCCAGGGAACGTAGGAGTCGGCGATGCGCTGGACAACATCCTCGGCGACGGCGTCGTCCACGCCGGCATCCTTGAGGGCCGCCCGCCAGTGGGGGTGTCCCAGTCGTGCGCCCAGGGGAATGACCAGCTCCAGGGTGCCGGTGACGCCCAGGATCACGCTGACCCGGTTGCGGTCGTACTCACGCTCCGGTCCGTAGCCGGCGTCTTTCAGGGCCTGGCCGGCCGCCACCAGTCCCAACAGCTGGGAGGTGTCGATGGCCTCCAGGGTGTTGGGGGGGATATTATACTCCATCGGGTTGAAGTCGATCGGTGAAATGAAGCCGCCCCGCTTGCCGTAGGTCCGGTCAGGCGATTTGGGGTCCTGGTCGTGGTAGTCTTCCACGCGCCAATGGCTGGCGGGAATCTCGGTGATGGCATCAACGCCCTCGCGGATATTGGCCCAGTAGGCGCTTTGGTCTTCGGCCTTCGGAAAGAGACATCCGATGCCGATGATTGCCAGCGGAGCCCCGCCGGGAGGTGTGTTGCGATCCATTTCTTCCTGTTTCACGCGAGGTACTCCTTGATCTGTGATTCATTAAGCGGTTCTGTCTGCAGGGCTTGCGCCGGCAGGTCGATGCCTTGGCAGCGCAGGATGTTGGCGCGGGTCAGCACGGATGCCCCGAAAAGTATGTTGAGGGCCACCGTGGCCACCCGGCGCTGCTGGGGTGATTCCAGGAAACTGCCGGCCACCCACTCGTTGAAGGCGCCCATGGCCGGTCCGCACCAGACCTGGTAGTCGATCTTGCGGGCGCTGTTGCCGTCCTTGGCCCAGTGGGCCGCCTGTCCCAGATACCAGCGGAAGACCAGGGCCATGCGATGTTTGGGGTCCCGGTCGCCCCGTTCGACCTGGCGCGGGTCGCGCTGCAGGAAGAAACTGCGGGTCTGCTGCCAGATATCCTCCAGCGGAGCCAGAAAAAAGGTCTTTTCCAGCTTCTCCCGCTCAGCGGCCTGGATGTCCTCCAGCCCTGCGCAGGAGCGGTAGATGTCGTACAGTTTGGCGGCCCGCATGGGAAACATGGTGCCCCGCTTGAGTACCTGCACGGTGACACCCATCTCGAACATGTCGGCGGCCGGGGCCATGGTTACGTCGGCCTGACGGGTTTCTGCCAACATGCGGCGTACCTCGTCCGAGGTCCCGGATTCGAGGCAGGCCTGGTTGACCGAACCGGTCATGATATAAGCGGCTCCCATGGTAAAGGCGGCTGCAGCGGCAGCCGGGGTGGCGATGCCGCCGCCCAGGCCGACCCGCAGCTTCATCGGGTAGCCGTATTTGGCCTGCATGCGGCCGGCCAGGGAGAGGATGGTCGGAAACAGGGCCATGGCCGGACGATTGTCGGTGTGCCCGCCGGAATCGGCCTCGGCGGTAACTTCCTGGGCCATGGGGATTTGGGCGGCCAGCGCGGCCTGTTCAGGTGTAATTGCGCCTTCGGCCAGCAGCTGGTTCAGGAACTTCTCCGGCGGCGGTGAGAAAAACTTTTCAGCCAGTTCCTCCCGCGAAACCTTGGCGATGATCCGGTTGGGGGCCACGATCGTGCCGTCAGCCCGGCGGTGGATGCCATGGACCCGGTAGCGCACCAGGGTCATGGTCAGGGCCAGGAAGGCGGAAGCCTCCACCAGGCGCACCCCTTTGCGGATGTACAGTTCGACCAGAGCCTGTTCCAGGTCCGGTTCGTGGGGGGAGTGGATCAGGTTGAAGCCGCAGGGCAGACCAGAGCCGGCCAGACGGTTCACGGCAGCCTCCACCGTCGCAAAGGGGAGGCCGGCGGCCCCGAAAAAGCCGAGCATGCCGGCGCGCCCCAATTCCTCGGCCATGGCCACCGAGCTGATGCCCTTGGCCATGGAGCCCCCCAGATAGGGGTAGCGGATACCCAGTTCGGCGCAGAAGGCCGGGTCGCCCAGCTTTTCCGGCCGGCAGGGGGGCGCGAATGCCGAGCGGCTGGCGCTTGTCGGCTGGCTGCCGAGTGCGGCAAATACGCCGGGCTCGATCGTCAGGGTGCCGCTGGTGTCCCGTACGCAGAAAGGGGCGGAAACCAGTCGTAATGCCTCCGTGAGATCCTTCGCAACGGGCCGGCCGCTGTTGTCGCCGAAATTTCGGGCATCGGCGCAGGACTTTGCTTCGGAAACAGGGATTGTGTCAAGGTTGTGGTGAGCGTTTTTCAATGCTGCATCTCCAGTCGCTGCGACGGTTCCGGCAGGCGTTTTCTGAGTTTGCTGGTCGTACGGTTACGGGGAGGTAATTATCCGGGAAAGTTTAACGGCTCAAAATATATGAAAACGATCAAAATTACAAGAAAATGACGTGCTGCCGGGGAAGATTCAGGACGTTACGGGGTAAGCTGCCGCTGACACTGATGTCGCGCATGTCTGGCATGAAGCGCCATCGCAGACGGTCAGCGCAGGAAAAAAAGGCTGTTCCCGGTGGGAAACAGCCATTGGAAAATGTTGAATTGTTTTGGTTCTGATGTGACCCTGCCGCCTGTCAGGTTTTTGTTGCGGGATACAGCCGGGAAGGGGTACAACAGTAAATGTCTGCCGGCCGGCTAGTGTTTTCGGCTGAAATCCTTGAATGATCCTTTCTTGGTTATCAGCGGGGGCGAGGGGGCGTGCATGTTCCAGATCATTTTGGAGAGGCTCCGTTCGATGGGTGAGAGCAGCAGCGCCAGCAGGTACACCAGCAGAAACATCAGGAAAAACGCAGCCAGCATCGTGACAACAATCACTATCAGTTCTACCATCGGCGGCATGCTGCACCTCCTGCAATCTTCTAAAGCTGGGCACCTATTTTTCTCTATTTACAGTATACCATGATAGAAAATGATTTTACATCCAAAGAAAGGTATTCTTTCATGAGACCTGGCGCTTGCCTGCTCCGGGAAGATGCCGGAGGTCGCAACGACTCGCTTCTGGCAGGGGGGCTGCGGTGAGCGGAAATGTCTTCGCCAGCCTGCCGACCGTTCTGGCGGATGAATTTTTTGAGACCCTGGCCCGGTCCGGTCCCGTGCGCATCGAGCGGATCGTCTCCTGCGGCCATGCCACGCCCGACAACCACTGGTACGATCAGGGCTGGGACGAATGGATTCTGCTCCTGGCGGGGAGTGCCGGCCTGCTGCTGGAGGGTGATGAGCAGCCGCAGATCCTCGCGGCGGGCGACTACCTGATGATCCCGGCCCACCGTCGTCACCGGGTGGTCTGGACCGATACTTCCCAAAAGACGGTCTGGCTGGCGGTGCATATCGGTGAACAATCCCACGAACAAAAATAACCTGCTGCAAAGGATGACTGCATCATGGCTGAACCAGTACGCCCCAGTCAGGGGCGGATCTATTTTTTCCTGATCCTGACCACCGTTTTCTGGGGGGGCAGCTTTCTCTTTACCAAAATCGGCCTGCGCGAGGTCGCCCCGCCCATGTTCGTGTTTGTCCGCTTCACGCTGGCGGCGGTGATCATGGCGGCTGTCTTTGCCGGCCGGCTCAGGACGATGGATCGCGGGATCCTGCAGCGCGGCGTCATCGTTGGTTTCGCCCTGGGGCTGACCAATCTCAGTTTCGTTTTCGGCATACAGGGCACCAGCATCTCGCGAGCCGGAGTGCTGAACAACCTGTTTGTGCTGTTCATTCCGCTGATCACCAAGCTGATCTGGAAGGATCGCATCGGCCGCACCAACCTGGCCGGCATTGCCCTGGCGGTACCGGGCATCTGGCTGCTGGCCACCGGCGGCGGGGCCGGCTTCAACCGGGGTGACCTGCTTTCCACTATCTGCGCCCTGTTCATCGCCTGCCATATCATCACGGTCTCGAAGGTTCTGCGAAACGACGATGTCTATCTGATCTCCATGGTGCAGTTTGCCACGGTGGCCGTCATGTCCGGCCTGGCGGTCCTGGCGCTGCCCGTGCCGACCCCGCTTCCATCGTCCGGCGCCTTGATGGCGGTGGTCTACTGCGCCGTTTTTCCGACCGTCTTCTGTTTTACCCTGCAGAATTCCTTTCAGCGTTACGTCACGCCCACCCGGGCCGGACTGATCTATACCCTGGATCCGGTCTGGAGCCTGCTGGCCGGATTCTTCGTGCTGGGGGAGCATCTGGATCAACGCGAATGGCTGGGGTGCGGACTGATCTTTCTGGCGGTGATCTTTCCGCTGACAATGCGCTATTTTGCCGAACGCAGGCTGGTGGCCCATTACGTGGATGCCCCGCTCACCCCTGACGCACCCTAGCGTTTGCCCGCCCCTGAGACCTCCCTCTCAAAGCTCGGGAGAATGGCCTTGAAAAATGCGTTCTTGACCAGCTCGACGATGATCTGCCAGGAGCTCGTCTCCGGTTTTTCCAGCGAACCCGAAATATCCACCTTGGTGGCAACCTGCTGCCGCGACCTGTTCTCCAGAAGCATCGCGGCACCCCCGACCATCATCTCGTACACCTGGTGAGATAAGCTTTTATTCCTGTCCTTGCGTCTGTCATAGACTGACATGTTTTTGAAGAACGGTTTGAGGTAACCGGAAACAGCGTCATCTTTGACGTGCAGTTCCGTGACCAGGGAAAAGGTTCCCGCTGAAACGTCGAAATCGGCGTAGGACCGCAGCAGTTCGTTCATCGAAGTCAGTTGGGTCGTATCGATCTTGGCGTAGAGATCCAGGTCGGGCCCTTTTTTCTCGGGTCGAAACACACCGGTTACTTTCGTGCCGCCGTTTCCCATGAACTTGCCGTTCAGCAGAACTTTGGCGGGGCCGCGGGAAAAATGGTTGGAAAAATTGCTCAGACGGAAATCGGTATCGGTCAGGAAAACTCGATATGGCTTCCCCGCCGCCTGGTTCACAAATCCCAGGTTACATTCCGTCAGTCTCAACTCATCGGCGCTGATCAGGACATCGGCTTTGTTGCTCAGCTTTCTGGCAGTCTTTGCAACCACAGCCGCGCTTTCTTTTTCTGCGGCGGTGGTTTTTTTCGTATGGATGTAGTCGATTTTCATCCCTTGAATGGTCAGATCCTTCAAGTGGGCGATCTTTACCTTCGGCGCATATTCGACGTCCCCGGAGGCGCTCAGCACTCCACCGCTGACGGAGAAACTGGAGCGGGCGAACATCGGTTTGAAATAGTCGATCGGAATCTTATCCAGCTGCATGGCGGCCTTGATGGCGGGCAATGGTTCGGATAGAAAATTCGCCTTGCCGTCGATAGTGCCGTGGCCGCTATTGAAGATCACCGTCTCAAGATGGAAGGAGGATGGATAGACCTTGTCCGGCAGGCTGATGTTGCGGATGTTGCTGGCCTGGAGGTTGAGATGACTCAGGACGAGAGGCCTTTTGGGGTCCTGGTCGATATAGGCGATGCTCGCGTCGTTTATCTTCAGGGAGTTTATCTTGAGGGGAACGATGTCTTCAAGCGCCCGCTGCCAGCCTCGTTCCTTCAGCGAAACCTTGCTGGCCGCCTCGTTTCTCAGCTGCTGCAGATTGATGTTGAGTTCCGGCTTGTCCAGCCTGAATTCGGCGACGAGTCTCCCCGAGAGGATTTCGCGCCAGTGGATGCTTGTTTTTAAAAAGGGGAAATAGGCGACCGGAGGCTCCGGATGCGCCTGTTGGCGGATGGTCAGCCCTTTCAGGGTCAGCGAGAGGCCGATCAACTGGACGTGCAGCTTCGGAAGCCGGACCGAATATCCCTTCAGGTCGCGATTGATGTTTTTCTCCATGGTCCTGCGCAACGGCTCATCGAATAAATAAGAGGTCAAGAAGAGGATCAGCACAAGGGCTGCCGGTATTCCCAGGGCCCAGCGTAGCGTCTTCGAGCCCAGCAGCCTGCTGCGGGTGGTGCCGGACATGATTTCTTTTTGTTCTGCCATGTGAAGACCCTTCCTGGGGAGATCCGCCAACAGATTCCTGCGACTGCATCAGCAGCTTGAACGGAATTGCCAGGGCATTAGTAAGACAGCACGGTTTGTGGATGCTCTGTCCAAGTATAGATGTTGGCTTGATTATTACAAATAGGTATCTGTCTGCGGTGTTAATTGATGAAGTTCCGTAAACCACCGGCTCTGACGGTATGCTGTATGTCAAGCAGTATTCAAGACATCCATTTCGGGCAATGTGCCCGGCTCAGGCGCTCTCCGACAGCTCCCGCAGAAGTCTGTTTACATGCGCACCTGTCTCACCCTGACGTGCCCCGGCCTTCTCAACCACCACCATAACGAAGATAAATTTGGCAGGCAGTTCTGTTTTAGCTATATAATGCAGGATACGCTGGTTTATTTTCTATTGAAGATGAGGTGCTATGCGACGAATTGCGGTATTGACGAGCGGGGGGGATGCCCCGGGTATGAACGCGGCCATCCGGGCGGTCGTCCGGACCGGCCTTTCCAGGGGGTGGCAGGTTTTCGGGGTTCGCAACGGTTACTCCGGCCTGATCTCCGGCGCGATTGTTCCCCTGGGGGCCAGGGAGGTGGGCGGCATCATCCAGCGTGGCGGAACCATGCTGGGGAGCGCCCGCTGCCGTGAGTTCGAGAGCGTTGAAGGGCAGCGCAAGGCCCTGGCCCAACTGGCCCAGCGGGGAATCGACGGCCTGGTGGTGATCGGCGGCAACGGGTCCCAGGCGGGCGCCCATGCTCTTTCCCAGCACGGCTTTCCGGTCGTCGGGGTCGCCTCGACGATCGACAACGATTTAAGCGGCACTGATGTGACCATCGGCGTGACGAGCGCCATTGACGTGGCCCTGGAGGCGATTGACCGGCTCAAGGTCACCGCTGCCTCGCACCAGCGGGCCTTCCTGGTGGAGGTGATGGGGCGCAAATGCGGCTATCTGGCCCTGATGGCCGGGCTGGCCGGAGGTGCCGATGCCATCGTCATCCCCGAGCAGGAAGCTGACCCGGAAAGCGTGGCTGAAAATCTGCGGGCGGCCTACGAAAACGGCAAGGCCCATGCAATCGTTGTGGTTGCCGAGGGGGCCCGCAACAATGCCGAAGGCATGGCGAACTACTTTCAGGTGCATCATGAGCGGCTCGGCTTCGATCTGCGGGTGACCAAATTGGGTCACGTCCAGCGCGGCGTGGCTCCCGGTGCCTATGACCGGCTGCTGGGGACCTTGCTCGGCGCCGCGGCGACAGAACAGCTGGCCAACGGCGTGCAGGGGGTGCTGGTCGGGATGATCAAGGGGAATGTCGCCACCACACCCCTTGACGAGGTGGTGACCAGGAAGAAGCCTCTCGATCTGCGGTTGCTCGATCTGGCCCATGTACTGGCCCGCTAGCCGCTGCGTGTGATCCAGCCGCAGGTGACGTTGTGCGCCCCGAAGCGCTTGCCGTCAGCGGCGACCGCCACCGCCGCTGCCACGACCGCCACTGCCGCCGCCACGACCGCCACCGCCGTCGCCACGGCCACCACCGCCGCCACGACCTTCAAAGCCCCGGAGCCCGCGAAAATCACCACCCCGGCCGAAGTCGCCGTGGAAGTGGTAGCTGCCGAACCAGAAGGGGGCGTACAGATACGGCCCATAGTAGTAGGGGTAGTAGGGGTAGTACGAGTAGTAGGGGTCATAGTAGAACTCCCGGTCATAGGAGTAGTAACCGGGGTCATGGATGATGCAGCCGGGGAGGGTGGCCAGGGTTGTCAGCAGTATGACGAGTAACAATAATCTCCGTAACATGATCTCACCTCCAACCGCCTGCCGTCAGCGGGATCTGGAGAAGAACGGTGCTTCTCAATTCATTATAGCACCATGAAGCATAGCAGCGGCGGTATTTATCGCCAGATTGCCCATGGCTTGACGGCGGCTGACCTGCAAATCAAAAGCAGGGGATCAGCTCCGACGGGACGACGAAAATGAGTGCAGGAAAGGGAACTGATATGATCAACAGGGAGCGGCTCTGCCGCACGTTCATGGAGCTGTGCGCCATCGACTCCGAGCCGAAGGGGGAGCGGCTGATGGCCGACCGGCTGACCAAGCTCCTTCTGGAGCTCGGCTTCACCGTCAGCGAGGACGGCACGGGCCAGCTGATCGGCGGCAGCGCCGGCAACCTGTTCGCCCGCCTGGAGGGGAGCGGAGCAGGCGAGGCGCTGCTCTTCTCCTGCCACATGGATCGGGTCGTACCGGGGAGGGGGGTCAGGCCGCGTATCGCGGGTGATTACATCGTCAGCGACGGCAACACCGTCCTGGGCGCCGACGACGCCTCGGGACTGGCGGCGCTCCTGGAGGGGGTGACGGCCCTGAAGCAGGCGGGTCTGCCCCACCCGCCGCTGGAGCTTGTGCTGACGGTCGCCGAGGAGCTGGCCCTGGTGGGGGCGAGCCATTTCGACACCGGACGCATCACCGCCCGGGCCTGCTTCGTGATCGATGCGGCCGGGCCGGTGGGGGAGATCGTGCTGCGGGCGCCGGAGCAGGTCAAGTTTGCGGCGACTTTCCACGGCAAAAGCGCCCACGCCGGCTTTGCCCCGGAGCAGGGGGTTTCGGCCATCCAGGTCGCCGCTGCTGCCATCGGCCGGATGAAGCTGCTGCGCATCGACGAGGAGACCACCGCCAACATCGGCAGCATCTGTGCCAGCGGGCCGACCAATATCGTCCCGGAGCGCTGCGAGCTGCAGGGGGAAGTGCGCTCCCTGCAGGCGGACAAATTACGGGCCCAGGTGGAGGCCATCACCGCTGCCATGGAGGCTGCCGCCCGGGAGTTCGGCGGCCGGGTGGAGATACGTGTCAGCCCCTGTTATCCCTCCTACACTCTTGGGGAGGATTGCAACCCGGCCCGCCGCGCCGCCCGGGCCGCAGAGCGGGTAGGGGTGCCGGTCCGCTTCAAGTCCACCGGCGGCGGTTCGGACGCCAACATCTTCAACAGCCGCGGCCTGGAGACGGTGGTTCTCAGCTGCGGCTACGAAGGGGTGCACACGACCGCTGAGCGGATGCCTCTGGAGCAGCTGGAGCTGCTTGCCCGCTGGGTGCTGGCGATCATGACCGGCGGCGGGGAGTGAGCAGGAGCTTCCTGGTAACGAGATGGCGGGGTTTTGAAACGTCAGGTTGTCATCTTTCAGGGCCTGACTGTAGGCACCTTTGTTTGGATTGGAGGGTTGGTTGTGGCACTTTCACCATCGGAAATAAATGATCTGCGGGCAGCAAAGTCTCTCCTTGAAAATCCGGGACTCGCAGCAAAACTGAGCAATTTTGTCGGTTCCCCCCTTGAGGCCGGGCTCAAAAAACTGCCCGAATCGTTGAACGCAGCCATCAATGCCGTTGCACGAAAATCAGTTGAGAAGGCTCTGGATGTTGCCTTGATGACCATGGATCAAGATGATCGGGAACCGCCATCGAACTGGTGGCACAAAGTTGCGGTTGGGGCAGTCGGTGCCACCGGAGGTCTGTTCGGCATGCCGGCACTGGCAATAGAGCTGCCCATTTCCACTGCCATCATGCTTCGTTCCATTGCCGATATCGCCCGCAGTGAAGGTGAGGATTTGCGCCACCCCGATGGCAGGCTGCAATGCATTCAGGTTCTGGCCCTCGGCGGAAAATCAAAAGGCGATGATCTGGCCGAGGCAGGCTATTTCGCGGCAAGAACGGCTCTTGCCAAGGCGGTCTCGGAAGCAGCCGAACATTTGGCAACAAAAGGGATGTCTCAAAAAGGAGCACCGGCACTTGTCAATCTGCTTGCCAGGGTAGCGGCACGCTTTTCCATAGTCGTATCAGAAAAGGTGGCGGTTCAAGCGATTCCCGTAGTGGGAGCCTTCGGTGGTGCGGCCATAAACACCTTGTTCATCGATCATTTTCAAGACATGGGCCGCGGCCATTTTATAGTGAGAAGGCTGGAACGTCTGCATGGCCAGGAAGAGGTTCGTCAAGTTTATGATGCCCTGTAATGATCCCTGCTCGCGCCGGACCTGCCGGAGGCTTTCTTCGCGGGGCTGCCGCAATGATACTACTGACCTGGAAAATTAACCGATGAGAGTCTTTGCCAATCTGTTCCTGATCCTGTTTCTTGCCGACGGCTGTTTCTCCCTGGTTGACGAGCTTGTGCCTCTGCTTACCCCGCTGGCCCCCTTTACCATTCTCAGGGTTTTTCTGGCAGCCAACGTCATCGTCATGGCCGCCGCCGTCTACCTCTGTCTCGGCATTGACCGGCGGCTGCCCAAGCGGGTCTTTCTTCCCCAGATATTCTTCGTCTTCTTCGTCCCCCTCTCCAGCTGGCTTTTTCCGGATCTCATCGAAATCCGGACCTACGGACTCCTGGCGGCGGCAGCCCAGGTCGCGCTCGGCATGCTCCCGCTCTGCTGTTTCCGGAATGGTGGCGTCCGCACGCTGACCATGCCGCCGGCGATGTTCAGCGTCCCCTTTTTCAGCCTCAGGAACACCCTGCTCTTCAGTGGGGCCAGCCTGTTCGTTGTTCCGCTGGCCCTGCTGCTGTTCGGACTCTCTGCGGCGGACTCGTACATGGCCGACCATACTTCCGGCTTCGTGCATCTTGGCCCCGGCGGACTCCGCATGACCGAGCGGGTCTACCGGCGTGACGGCCGGACAATCCGGCTGGCAGCCATGATTCACGTGGGGGACAAGGATTATTATGAGGATCTGGCAGCTTCGCTGGCAGCGGGCCGGAGCATCGTGCTGGCCGAAGGGGTCAGCGACGACAGAAATCTGCTGCACGACAGCATCGATTACGGGAGAGTGGCCGGTTTCCTGGGTTTGACGTCCCAGAAGGATATGGATTTCCGGGGCAGGTACATCGAGGCGGAAGAGCTGGATGAGCCCCGTCCGGTTTTCGGGGGGGCGGAGCAGGGGAAACAGCCGCATCAGACCGATATTCTCAGGGCCGACGTGGATCTCAGCGACTTTCGCCCGGCGACCTTGCTCCTGCTGAACGCCGTCGGAAAGCATATGCAGGAGAGTTCTTCCTTCCTGCAGGGGTTCCTGGCGCTTAACAGGTGGGGGGAGAAGAACCTGACCCCGGAAATGTCCGCAGTCATCATGGACGATATCCTGCACCGCAGGAACATGGCCGTGGTCAGCTATCTGGATAAGGCCCTGGCCCGTTACGACACCGTAGTAATCCCCTGGGGGGCGCTGCACATGAAGGAGGTCGAAGCGGAGGTTCTCAAACGGGGATTCAGGCTGCAGGAGGAGCGGGAAAGGATCAGCATCGATTTCCGCAAGATGCTCCGCTAAGGCGGCTGCCTGTCGGGAGGCGACCGGCATGGTCCTGTTTTGTTTGTAGAAACGTTGTTGCAAGTACGATCCTATGAGAAAACTCTTGTCATGGGCCGCCCGTCAACCCGAAGGGTGCCATTTCCACCATTCAGTAATTTGCGGGCAGCAGGTATTTCTTGACTTGAAGGGTGCATTTAGATACTTGTACAACACCTAATGAAATATCTCCGACTAAGCATATCCCTTCTCATACTAAGCCTTTCAATCCTCATGCTGGAAAAGCTCTCGTTTGCCGATGATAATGAATACGATCGGGACAAGGAAGCAGCGCTACTGTTTGGCGACACCATCATCCCGATCACAACTTTTGGCCGTCAGGTCAGGCCGGTCAATCAAGTTGCAGAAAACGTAACCGTAATAACAAAAGAGGACATTGATCGTCTCCAGGCACACAGTCTTGGAGACGTTTTGCAGTTTTTCCCCGGCGTGCTCGCCTATCCGTTTCGCTATTCCAACGATCTTTCGGTGCCGATGGTACAGGGGCTGCCCAACCGCCAGACGCTGGTCACTTATGATGGCATCCCGCTGAATAATGGCAGTGACGGGTTGGTTGATATCGGTACAGTGCCGGTCCGCGGTCTGGAACGTATCGAAATCGTCAAAGGTCCGGCCGCTTCCGTGTGGGGAAGGTCTGTCGGTGCGGTTATCAATCTGGTAACGAAGGAACCTGACAGGACCAGAGTTCTTTCGGGCCAGATTGCCGGCACTCTCGGCACCAATCAGAGCGGGTACGGAGACGTTGCCTTCAGCGGGTTTTTCCCGAAAACGGGAACCGGATATTATATTGGGGCTACTGCCAATCAAACCAAGGGGTTCCAGGAAGGTATCGATGGAGAGGGTCGGGCCGTCTATGCCAAAATCACACAGGATATCGGCTCCAAAACCGATATAACCGGGCTGTTCGCCCGTTCTTTGGTTAATCGCAATTTCCTTTATCAGCCATCCCAGAATATCAGTGGCAGTAACGAGCCAGCCCTCCTAATCGGGATCGGGAAACTGAACCATCGGTTTTCGCCCGGGTCCGTTTTGGAAGCTACCATGTATTTGTACGATCTAAGGGTTGATTCGAATATATATAATCTGAACCCTGTACCGCCTTTCCTGCCGGTGTCTGGTATTCTGTTGCAAACTCAAGGTCTCCGTGAGGAAATCGAGGGCGTCCAACTCGCATATACCAGATCAGCCAAGAATTACTGGGTCACTTTCGGTGTTGACTCATCAATTGGGTCTTTGCGTAACTCAGATTTCAGGCTCGGTCTGCCTCCAGACTACAAGCGGGCTAACAGATATGTCTATAATGTTGCTGAATATCTGTCTGCCGGCTACAACTTTACCAGCACGTTGACCCTGACCGGTTCCTATCGCTACGACTGGTACAATTACCTCGATGATACCCACTCTACAAACGTTGGCTTGATCTACAAGCTTACCGACAAGACCCTGTTCCGTGTCACCTATGGAAATGGCGTCAGTCTTCCGACATTAAGCTCCGGTTCCAGTAAATTTGAAACCCTTTGGAGGACGCAGGTTGGTGTTGAAACCAATGACATGCGGTTCCTCTGGCTGAAACTCAACGGTTTCTACGACAAGACCAGTAATGTCAAACTGCAGTTCCAACCCTTTGATACCTCGCCCGAGCTCAACCGCTCCCTCACGAGGGAAGGTTTCGAGATCGAGGTCAAAACCTTGCCGCTACTCAATACCACATTCGGCTTGGGGTACACCTATGCTCACATCTTCAATACGGACTTTGGCACCGACATCCAGGGTCTGCCGCGCCATCATCTGATCCTGAGCGCCAACTACCGCGCTCACGGCACGGATGCGTCACTCTATGCACGATACATCAATTGGAATAGCCCCTCCGCCAGAGACCAGGTTGTCTGGGATTTTCTGCTCTCGCAGCGGTTGTTCGCCTGGGAAACCGGCAATGCGAATCTAACCTTTAATGCTTTGAATATTACCAATGCTTCACAGCAATCATCGCCGCTATTCACAAATCCACCCCTGCGGGTAAACGCAGGCTTCAATGTGAACTTTTAGTGAGACGACTGATACTTCTGATACTCGTAGCAGTTCTTGCCACTCTGGGGGACACTCAAATGGTGTTGGCGGAGGACATTATTGTTCTTCTCAGTATCAATACGACTGGAAACATGGCGATACTGGCTACGGCCCAATCTGTTTGCGAAATGAACAGCGTTAAGTATATTAACCTGGCAGAGATCGGCGAGATCAACCTGCAACAGGTTTTGTATTCTACCCGGGCAAAGGTTGTGGTGGCGATTGGAGACAAGGCATACAAGCTCGCATCTTCTATTGCACTGAAAGTTAATGTAATCGGCGTTTTGACTACCGATCAGAAGCCCAACACCATCTCGTATCTGCCTCCGCCGGAGAAATATTTGGCCACCATGCGCAAGCTGGGCCACAAGTCCGTCGTTGTTATTTACAGCAAGAAGACGGCTGCTTATCTGCATAAGGCTGCCGAACTTGCCGGCAGTTACGGCATCACTCTCATTCACCGCGAGGCTTTTTCACCATCCGAGGCCATCGACCAGTTTTTGTCGCTCAAGTCACAGGCAGATTCCCTGTGGATACTGCCCGACAGCAATGTCCTGACCGTAGCCTCTGCTGAACGCCTCCTGCATCTTGCACAGGAGAGCAATATTCCGGTTTATGTATTCAGCGATAACTACCTTAAAAATGGTGCCGCGGTTGTAATCGAGCCCGACCGTGAACAGATCGGCAGGATAGTGGGTGAAACCGTCTGCTCTGTCGTCAAAAACACCGCGCCCACCTTGCAGCTTAGAGACCCTTTCCGGGAAATTGTCAACGATACGATCCTGAACCGGCTTAAGCCCCTCCAGACCAGCTCAACCAACTAAATTCGCATCAAAGGAAACAGGGGCACGTTGCATTTCATCTGCGTAGGTGAAGCCATGGATATTCGCAAAGCCAAATCTGGCGGCAGCGAAAATTCCGGTCGGCAGTGATGAATTCGAACCTGCCGACGGTTTTGGTGACGTTGTCTGCGCCGGTGATACATTGATTGGCAGAATATGAATATATATTCACGCTGGTGACGACAGCTGGTTTGTAGTAAAAAAACTTCTGAAAATGGAACAATCTATGAAAACCGGCAGAAATGGTAAGATAATAAACTGAAATTGGAGATCTCATGAAACAATCATTGGGAGCAAAACCACTGCTTTTCCCCGCGCCGGTGCTGATGGTGGGCACCTATGACCAGGCCGGAAAGCCAAATCTGATGAACGCTGCCTGGGGAGGAATCTGCTGCTCTGATCCCCCCTGCGTTACGGTATCCATGCGCAAGGCCAGGCACTCCTATGACAGCATCGTGGAGCGCAAGGCATTTACCGTCGGCATTGCCAACGAAGCGCAGATGGCGGAAGCAGACTACGTCGGCATTGCCTCCGGGCGTGACGCCGACAAATTCGCTGTTGCCGGGTTGACCCCTGTCAGGAGTGAACTGGTGGACGCCCCCTATGCGGAGGAGTTTCCGCTGGTCCTGGAATGCCGCCTGCTGCATACGCTGGAGATCGGGTTGCACACGCAGTTCATTGGCCAGATCGTCGATGTGAAGGTTGACCAGAGTGCGCTCAGCGAGGACGGACTCCCGGACATCCTCAAGCTGAAGCCGCTGGTCTATGATGTCGCCCACAAGGGGTATCACGGGGTCGGAGCACTGCTCGGCAAGGCTTTCTCCATCGGGAGGAAACTGTTATGAGTGCGCAGCCTTCAGCCCTGGACAGATCCCTGGCAAAGATCTGTGAATTCTGCCCGGTCTGCCTCCACGCCCGTTATCATCAGAAGGGGGTGGTCTTCGAGTTTGTGAAGAACATCGAGCAGGACATCTGCCCGTTCTGCAAAGCCTACGAGCGGGTACACGGGAAAAAAGCCCACGAGAAACGAGGGTAATGCCGGTTCCGTTCCGTATGGCATTGCAGCCGGACATGCTCTTCGGCATCAGCCCGGCCCCGGGCTGACACATTGACAGCTTGGCCGGATATGGCGTATAAAAAGATCCGAAACGTGTAATTCCGGTTTCAAATCAAAGATGAAATCAGGCGGCGAGGATTTCGGTGACGGAGGCGTACAGATAGTACGTTGAGGAGCCGAAGACGAGCCAACGATGATAGCGCTTTGATTTGGAATTGGAATAATGTCTTTCCATTCTGAGGCTCTGGAAAAAGGGAATCAACCCCCTCTGAATCCGGAGCCTTTCGTTTTGTCCGCAGGGGCAGAAATTGTATAGTCCCCCCTGATGATAACGATCTGTCATCAAATAACGAGGATTGGTTTTGGCCTGCATATGAGTGAAAAACCCCAATTTGACATTGTCCTGCAGGAGCAGCAGCGTCTGTCTGACGTGCTCTCCGCTATCGAGGAGACGGCCAGGCAGAACCGGATGAAGATCGCCAGTCACGATGCCTACACGGCCGAACTGGAGAAGGAACGCCTTGAGTCGGTCAGCTGGCGTGAAAAGAACTCGTTAACCGAGAAGCTGATCGAGAACGACAAGTTCGATCCCGCCAGATATCTAACCGAGTTCACAATGACAGACAGCCCGTACTTCGGGATTGTCGGGATCAGCGACAGCGACAAGCGGATCGGCAAAAAGGAATATCTGATCGGCAAGCAGGGCTTCCTATCCCATGACAACCGGGCCTTGGTGGTCGACTGGAGGAAGGCCCCCATCTCCCGCTTTTTTTATGACTACGAAGTCGGTGAAGAGTACCTCGAAACCATTCAGGGCAGAGAGCGGGAAGGGGTGATCACCCGGCGTGACACGGTGGAAATTGTGAAGCGCAGTCTGCGATGCTTCGAGTGCGGCGAAGATCTGTACGAGCTGGCCGGCGGCAGATGGGTGAAAAAAGAAAAGCAGTTTCATACGACCAGTGACACCAAGCTGGCCAACCAGGACCATCGCATGGTGGATATCGTCTCGCTGATCTCTCCCGACCAGTTCCATATGATAACCGCGGAAGCCACTGACGGCTGTACCATGATCACCGGCGGCGCCGGCAGCGGCAAGACGGTGGTCAGCCTGCACCGGCTGTCCTGCCTGCAGTTCAACGATCCCGACCGATTCACCCCTGAGCGCTGTCTGGTGCTGATGTTCAACAAGGTGCTCCGCAACTACGTCAGGCAGACTTCCGCCGACCTGCTCGGCAGCACCAGGGTGGATACGTTCAGCGCCTGGGCCTTGAGCGCCATCACCGCCCTGACGGGCAAGGTCATCAAACCGGTAGTGGGCGATGTCCTGACGCTGCAGAAGAAATCGTCCCGGCTCTCCGGTCTGCTGGCCCGCTATGTCAAAGAAGTGCAGGAGGCGGACCCGCTTCAGGATCTGTGGCGCTTTTACGGTCAGCCTTATGTGCTGGAGGCCATGTTTGTCGACGGGAAAGGGAAAGAAACGTTTCTGGCCGATTTGCGCCGGCGCTACTCGATCAGAAGCCAGGCTGTGTCGTTTGCCGACCTGAGCGTTCTATTGCGGCTGTGCCAGTTGCGCGAGCAGGACGGTCCGGTCCGCGAGGCCCTAGGCTGGTACGCCCATGTCATTGTTGATGAAGGGCAGGATCTTTCGCTGCTGGAGCTTGAGGCGATTCTGGCGGCAACTGACAAGCGCAACAGCATAACGCTCAGCGCTGACAGCAAGCAGAAGATACTGTCGTGGGTCGATGGGGCCGACTTCGATATCTTCCACAAGAACCTGAAGGAGGTCGGGGTGAGCAACGAGACCCTGTCCGTTTCCTACCGCTGTCCCAAAGAGATCATGGCGCTGGCTGCAAGGATCAGCAGCCGGGAGAGCGAGCAGATAGGCCTGCATTCGGGCGTGCTTGAGTACCACCGGGCCGCGGATGAGGAGGGCGCCCTGGTAATGTTGCGCCGGCTGGTGGAACAACTGGTGGACGAGGATCCGAACAGCCTGACTGCTGTCATCTGCAAGAAAAAGTCGGACGAGAAAATGCTCCACAAGGCGTTAACCGGTATCAACGGGCTGCATCAACAGGGGGAATTGACCTTCGAGCCCGGAGCAGTGGTCACGATTGCCCATCAGGTCAAGGGGGTGGAATTCGCCAACGTGATCCTTTACGACCCGAATGCGAAGGATTTCAGGAAGTCGGCTTTAGACCGGAATCTGCTCTATGTCTGCGTTACCCGAGCCTGCAGGCGTCTGGACATAGTTTACTGGCGGGAGCTGGCCGCGGGGTTGGCTTAAGGCCGCCCCCAGCTGGACCTACCCGCTTCAAGTCCCTGTCAGGAAATGCTTGAGCCCGAGAGGCTGCTGTCGTACTATGAATCTCCACTGCGGGCTTGCCGGGAGGGGGCAGTCCATGGGCAGTAAGCGCTGCTTATCCACAACAAAAGAGGAGAATATAAATGCGATTGAGTTACGAAACATCCGGCTCCTGCGCCACGCGGATCGATATCGAGATTGAGTCCGGTGTTATTGTCGATGCCGCTTTCATCGACGGCTGCGCCGGTAATACCCGCGCGGTGGCTGCACTGGTCAAGGGAATGCCGGTGGCGGAAGCGGTTCGGCGCCTGAAGGGTATCGCCTGCCAGGGGAATACGTCTTGCCCGGATCAGCTGGCCCGTGCCCTGGAATCAGCTGAAACGAACTGAGTTTCGCCGAGTCAGGCTTTCAGGATGACATGTTTGCCAGCCTGGCCGATACCCTGCGATAACCCGCTGACCGATCCTGCTGCACGGGGGGGTCCTGCTTCACCTTTCATCAAGGTTGGCGGCGAAAGTTCGAGTAACCGCCAACCACCCGTTCCAGTTTACCTGTAACAACACAATCATCCGGGCTTGAAATTTTCGAAGAAATGGGGTAGGGTGCTCTTCCGCTCGCGGAGAGGTGTCCGAGTGGTCGATGGTGCCTGACTCGAAATCAGGTGTACGGCAACGTACCTAGGGTTCGAATCCCTACCTCTCCGCCACAAAAATAAGCAACAAATATTGTTGCATTAATATAGCCCTTGCCTTAAGTGAGACCTTTTATGAGACCTCTTAAGCAAGGGCTATTCTCATTTAAAATCATGTGTTTTACGTGATGGCAGTTATTATTTAAGAACATGTATGCCTGCTGACCTCAATTATTATTTCCATATTGCTGAAATAAAACAGTCTGTTAAGAATAAATACCCAAATTTGCCAAATAGTAACGGCTATCAGTTTGGAGTACAATATTTCTGATAGTCAGCATTTTAAGGACAATTTTAGTATCCAAATCGGCGGTGTTATCATTTCCGACTGTAACATCACCGGGAGAGTTTTATGTTGGTCCGCCCCTTTTCCGATATCCATGCCGAGTTCTGGCCGGCAAACAAGATTGATCGCATCCTCGGTATGGTGGTTCCACCGCTGCCGGCAGACAAGGAAACCGTTGCTCTGGTTGCCGGTGACATCGGGTTGGCGCACAAGCAGGAGACCTGGCTCAAAATTCTGTGCATTCTTGCCAAGCGTTTCCGGGCGGTCATCTATGTGGAGGGAAATCACTTTTTCTACCACAACGACTTCTTCGGGCGTATCCAGGAACTGAAGGCCAAAGTCCCGCTTCCCACGAATGTCCATTTTCTTGAGAACGAATCGGTAGAGATCGATGGTGTCATTTTTGTCGGAGCTACGTTATGGACAGATTTCCGCGGGAAGGATTTCTTCAGTATGCAGTACGCCCGGAAGAACATGAATGATTTTGAAGTTATCAAGAAAACGGATGGACTGAAACTCCGTCCGGAAGAAACGGTCGAGCAGTTTCAGGAGTCAAAACGCTATATCTTTGAGGTACTGGCAACTGCCGGCGACAAGAAGACTGTCGTGGTAACACACCATGGAGTATCACAGTTCTCCATTCATGAGGAGTTCCGCGGAGACAGCCTCAATTGCGCCTTCATGACCGACCTTTCCAACGAGATCATCGACCATGGCCCGGATCTCTGGGTACACGGCCATACGCACAAATCGTTCGACTACACACTCGGCAAGACCCGGGTGGTGGTAAACCCTTATGGCTACAAAGATGTGGAGGTCAATCCGCAGTACGACAAGCTGTTGGTTATTGAGTTGCAGGATACTGACAGATAATCAGATTCACGGCACGATCCCCCAAAAAACATCATCCTATTCTTGAGCAGCCCCCTCAGTTCACCCATAATTTCATTGTTGCCGTTGATGGTCTTGTCACAGTCGCCATTCCCGTCGATGTTCGACAAGATACTGATGGGCCGGCTAGTGCCTTCCTCCCTTCTCCACTCTACATAACCCGGAACAGCCCCTAGCCCATCTTCACACCAAGGAATATTTGCGCAGGTAGGTGACGGAGGAGGTGTTGTTGATGATCGCCGGGGTTATAGTTGTGCCCTGCTGCGGCACCAGCTCCCGGAACGGTTCCCGGTCGAGTCGGGAGAAGGGAAAGGCGATGCTGCTGGTCTGACCGAGGGGGATGATCCGCCGCCAGTAGAGGTTGAACAGCTCGTTCAGTTCCACGAGGAAAAACCGGTTTCAGACCTCATAATTCATCCTTCATAATTGTGTTCTTATGCGGGGCCTTTTGCGCTTGGTGGCTTCGGTCCAGGTCGCGCCGGGGGCGCGGTTGAGGGAGGTGAAGTGTTTGATGGAAGTGGAAATATCGGTCACAAAACTTGTCCCAACAACAATCAACGGACAACGGCATACAATCAGTTCTTCTGGTTGATCAGATTGACGATCACCTTGACGATGGTCTCTTTCTCTTCCGGACGACTCTCGGCAATGAGCAGGGTAAGCGCCACCAAAGCGTTGTCGGCCAGGCGCTTGCTGCCGTCAGGTCGATAGAGAATCGCGTTCATGCCGAGGAAGTAGATGAACAGGGCAGCAGCGATCCGCTTGTTGCCGTCGCTGAAGGCGTGGTTCTTGACAACGAAGTAGAGGAGGTTGGCTCCCTTCTCTTCGACGCTGGGATAGAGCTCTTCACCGCCGAAGGTCTGGTAGATGGCCCCCAGGGCGCTTTTGAAACCCTGGTCCTTTTCCAGGCCGAAAAGCCCGTCGAATTCACCCTTCATAGAGGTGACAATTCCGATGGCTTCCTCATACTGAATGACGTGCAGCGCCTTTTGGGTGGTCCCCTCGATGGTCAGAGTACCGTGGTCGTAGCGGTCCAGCAGGGCCAATGCATAGGCATAGTCGGCAATCACCCGCAGCACATCCCTGCCAGTATCACTCACCAGTGCCTGGTTGGTCAGGGTCCGGGCCAGCAGTTCCACGGTCTGCCGCATCGCCTGTAGTTTGGCGCTTTCCTCCCGCAGTCGCTGTTCGTTGAGTGAATAGCCATTGACTATATGGTCGCGCAGCATCCGCGTCGCCCACTGACGGAAACGGGTGCCCTGCTGCGACTTGACCCGGTAGCCGACGGAGATAATGACGTCGAGGTTATACAAAGTCACCGGTTTATCTGAAAAAGCAAAGTGCATATTTTGCACATTGCTTTTTTCATCCAATTCTCCTTCTGAAAAAACATTACGCAGGTGCTTGGTAATAACACTTCGTTCACGTTGGAACAGCTCCGCCATCTGCTTTTGCGTCAACCAAACTGTCTCGTGATCAAGATGGACTTCAAGAGAAGCCGAACCATCCGCGCCTTGGTACAGGACTATTGCGTTATCTGTCGTGGTCATACATTCATCCTATTAAATTCGGGAATACTGCGTAGTCCTTCGTCCAGCTTGGCGCCCAGGGCGTACTTGCGCAGGTAAGTGATGGAAGAGGTGTTATTGATGATTGCCGGGGTGATGGTTGTGCCCGGTTGCGGCACCAGTTCCCAGAACGGTTCCCGGTCGAGACGGGAGAAAGGAAAGGCGATGCTGCTGGTCTGGCCGAGGGGGATGATCCGCCGCCAGTAGAGGTTGAACAGCTCATTCAGTTCCACCAGATTTCCGCTATTTATTCTCTAAACGGCTTCGCTAATATGTCGGCCGCCTTTTTTGATGGGCTACAGCGACGATCAGGACCAAATCGGATTCGATGGAATAAAGCAGGCTGTAGGGGAAATGCATGAGTACCTTACGGCGGATAGTGCCCCGCACTTTTTTAGCATCGCGGGGATGTGAGATGACAACAGATATCACCCTGTGCACTTCCGTAATGAATGCCAGGCCGACTCCGGGTGCTTCGTTTTCGTAGTAGCGGGAAGCCTCACGAAACTCTTCATCAGCTTCCGGCAGGAATTCGTATTTCATGATAATTCGGCGATTGCTCTTTTGAAAACGTCGTTGCCTGGTATACCACGAACCTTGCCGGCGCGATAATCATCAAGTCGTCTTTCTGCTTCATCCAGCCAAAGTTGCTCGACTTCCGACATTGTAGGTTCGTCCAGGCTCAACAGAAGTTTGCCGACGAGACTGGCACGTGAGCGCATGTCCAGGTTGAGAGCCTCTGATTCAATTTTTTGCATCGTCATTGGCATGAAAGTTAACCTCTTTCGTCACTGTAATATTATTAAATTTACATCAAGCAAAAGCCTTTGGCTATATGAAATAGCAACCCATTCTTCACCCAAGACACTTGCGCAGGTAGGTGACGGAGGAGGTGTTGTTGATGATCGCCGGGGTAATGGTCGTGCCCGGTTGCGGCACCAGTTCCCAGAACGGTACCCGGTCGAGACGGGAGAAGGGGGAAGGCGATGCTGCTGGTCTGGCCAAGGGGGATGATCCGCCGCCAGTAAAGATTGAACAGCTCGTTCAGCTCCACCAGATCGCCGGTGACGGCAATGAACGGTGCAGTAATGACACCACGGTGTACCAGATCCAGTAATGCCAAGAGGAGGGGCGGCTTGTGCGGAGCCTTGCGTTTGGTGGCCTCAGTCCACGTCGCGCCGGGGGCGCGGTTGAGGGAGGCGAATTGTTTTATGGAGTAAGTGAGGTTGGTCATGGCTTTCAGAATACTATGAACTTGTATGGAGTTGAGACACGATCCCAATGAGGTCACCCTGGCACACAAATTTGAAGAATATCATTCAAAATTTATTAGACAATGCTAGAATTTAAAACTTTAGGTGGTATAATATAAATGAAGGGATGTAGTGAGTTCCCTTCGAAAGGAGTTGCCTATGACAGTTACTCCACCGGGTAGGTTTTCGACATAGAAAGTGCAATTGATCCGATTGAAGATGAATCGGAATAACCCCTGAAAAGGGAGCAAAGTTTTGTTATAAAGAGAAAGCCCACCGTTTGACTTGGTGGGCTTTTTTATCGTCCAGATTGAAAATCGGTTCAGCTGTTGCCCGCGGTTTGGCCTTGCAGATGGGTAATGTTAGCTAGTATCTCTCAGATCATTTTCGAAACCAGATCCAGTTCTGGGGCATAGCACCGAGCTTTGCATTCGTATCTCAACCGCAGACCAACGGAGTGATGCTTATGGAAGTTAAAAATGAAAGAAAAATCGATGTTGGGGAAAAAGACATCATCTCCATAGTTGGGAAGACCCCTTTGCTGTGTATAGAGGGCATTTATGCAAAACTGGAGGCTTACAATCCCACAGGTAGCGTCAAGGATAGAATGGCCTGTTACATGCTAAAAATGGCCGAAGAACGGGGCGAGCTAAAACCGGGTTCCAGGATAATCGAAGTCACTTCTGGGAATACCGGCATCGCATTTGCCATGCTGGCTGCTGCCAAGGGTTACAAGTTCATTGCCGTAATGCCACAGAGCATGAGCCTTGAACGAAGGAAGATGATGGAAGTCTTTGGTGCAGATATTGTTTTGACCCCTGCAGAAAACGATATGATAGGAGCGGTTAAACAATATGAAGAGCTCAAGAAGCAATATCCTGATGCATGGTTTCCTGACCAGTTCGCGAATCCTGACAATATCAAAGCACATGAGTTGGGGCTTGGAACTGAGATTATTGACGAACTCACTGCAAATGTAGACGCTTTTGTTGCAGGAACCGGAACAGGCGGGACTCTCATTGGAGTTGCAAAGGCTTTAAAGAAAGCCAACCCTAACGTCAAGATAATTGCGGTTGAGCCTTTTGAATCTCAAGTCATAAAAGGCGGAAAGCCAGGAATTCATGGAATACAAGGAATCGGGGAGGGCTTTATTCCAAAGATTGTACAGGACAACATAAAACTGATAGATGTTGTAACAACAGTCCACACTGCCGAAGCAATTTCAGAAGCAAAAAGACTTTGCTGCAAGCATGGAATATTCGTTGGAATAAGCTCGGGCGCCAACTTCTTTGCTGCCAAGCAAGCTGCTGAGAAATACAAGAACGTTGTCACGGTCTTTCCTGACAGGGGTGAAAGGTATCTAAGTGAGGATGTTTTTCGCAGAGTTTGAAAAGGGACTAGTCATACAATCTGTAAAAGCTGTATGCGAACACTTTTGGCCTGACCGCCACCCCGGAGCGGATGGATGGTGACAACGTGGCCGCCGATTTTGGTAACTGCTTTGCCGCCGAGATTCGTCTCCCGGAAGCTCTGGAGGAAAAGCTCCTCTGTCCTTTCCACTATTTTGGTGTTGCCGCCCGATCGCCATCAACGGCGAGCAGTTCTGGAAGAACGGCAAATATGATGCCTCGGCTCTGGAAAACGTTTATGTGCTGGATAACATCCGCGCCAAGCAGCGCGTCGATGCCATTATTGCGGCGCTCCACCGCTACGAGCCCGATCTTACCGCCATC
This sequence comes from Geobacter sp. UBA698, assembly GCA_002298925.1. Taxonomy (GTDB): domain Bacteria; phylum Desulfobacterota; class Desulfuromonadia; order Geobacterales; family Pseudopelobacteraceae; genus Pelotalea. Next base: position 42,688 of record DBMM01000010.1, read on the forward strand.
AAGGGGATCAGTTTCTGTGTTTTCATCAAGCATGCCGAGTTCATGGCGGATACCTTCGCCAGCATGGGAATCCCTGCCTTTGTTTCCGGGGTAGACGGTGATCGTTGCAGTGAGCTACTGGCTGACCTGAAAACCGGCCGGATTACCTTCCTCTTTACCGTGGACAAACTGAGTGAAGGGGTGGATGTGCCGGAGATCAACTCGGTGCTGTTCCGCCGCCCCACCGAGAGCTTGACCGTCTTCCTGCAGCAGCTCGGTCGAGGACTGCGACATGCTCCGGGCAAGGATTGTCTCACCGTGCTCGATTTTGTCGGCCAGACCCACCGCCGCTACCGTGTTGATACCAAGCTGAAAGCGCTCCTCCCCCGGCATCGTTTTTCCATCGACAAGGCTGCTTAAAGTATGAAGGATGAAGTATGAAAACGATAAGGCAATTATGAAGGATGAGAGGAAGGACTTGAGAGATCGGACGAAGGCGTTTGCGCTATTGGTTATTCGGATGTATTCTTCCTTGCCGAAAACAACAGAAGCCCAGGTAATGGGTAAACAGGTTCTCCAGTCAGGAACATCAGTTGGTGCCAACTACCGTGAGGCCTACTGTGCCAGGCCAAAGGCGGAATTTATCGCAAAATTGGGAGACAGCCTGAAAGAGCTTGATGAAAGCAACTACTGGTTCGAGTTGCTTGATGAGAGCGGAGTTGTGGCGACTTCTGGTATTGAAGCTCTGCATAGGGAATGCGACGAGCTTCAGGCCATCTTCACCGCGATTGTTAAAAAGTGCAAAAGTAGTGTTTCAAAATTCATCCCTCAAAATTCATATGTTGGCTTAATGCTGCTGGCAATCTTTACGACAATTGCAAAAAAGAGTAAGGAACAAGGGTAATTATGAAGTATGAGGTTACGGCATTCCCCTAAAATTCATAATTGCTTCGGTAAAGGTCGTTTTTATAATTCATACTTCATAGTTCATAATTGCTTTCAGTCGGTGGCGATGTTTGAGGATAATCGGGGGGTGGGTAATAATTCTGGATTCTTTGTGAAACGATAACGATTAAAGAGGTTCTAAAAAATGATTTTTGATATTTTACCTCACCAAATTGAGAGCTTAAACAGCAAGCAGCTTGTCGAGCTTTTGAAAAGGCTGTTACATGCTGAGGCCCAGCGTGCCGGAATTAGTCTGCGCGGTGTTTCGGTTCCTCTTCAAATTACAGTCCCAGACGGAGGAGAGGACGCTCGTATTTCATGGATGGGAGGTCTTGAACAAACAGATTATTTACCGTCACGTTTTAACATATTGCAATGTAAAGCTACTGATCCTGGTCCGTCAGGATGGAAATAAGAGGTTTGGACAAAAAACAGTCAGAAAAATGGTGAAATTCGGAAGCTAAACGAAGCCGTATCAAAGGCTATTTCTGAACATGGTTCATATATTGGATTCACATCTTCTACGGTGATTGGAACCAAATATGACAAACGAATTGAGGGAATCAAGCTTGGAATTCGAGAAACGGGGGCTGATCCAAATAGTTTAATTGCTATTGATATTTACGATGCTAACAAGATCGCTATTTGGTCTTCACAACACCCTGCGGTTGCCGTCTGGCTCAATGAGTTGCAATCTGGTTTTGCCTTAAAGAGTTTTCGAACGATTGAAAGTTGGGGTAAGAAACCTGAAATTTCATCAATACAATGCGTTGACGATAAAGCTGAACGATATTCGCTTGGTGGTAAGGATATATTAGGTCAACAAGAACGAGAAGCACCGGGTAAAAATGTTCTCACATACCAGCAAGCTCGAGAACGTATAGCAGACCATTTAGCGGAAGCAAAAAATTGTGCCAGAATCCAAGGGCCATCGGGTGTAGGAAAAACTAGATTCGTATATGAAGTGTTAAAAGATAAAACCACACTGGCAAAATATTCGTTATCTACATCAGCAATTTATGCTGATTTCAGAGATTTTGACCATCAAATATTCCAGATTATTCAGAGTTTATCAGAATCCGGAAGCTCAGCGCTTTTGATTATCGATGAGTGTCCACGTGAGGCAGCAGATAAAATATGTGATAATGTGTCGGTCGAGGGATGCAAGTTTAGAATTCTCACAATTGGAAATGATGACCGCCCAATTGATAAAACAAATTGTTTGAATATCTCTGTTTCACCGGCTGATGACGCTCTTGTTGAAGGTATAATTCGTCAACGTTTCCCAAAAGCGGAAGACTCAGATGTTTCATTTATCAAAAACCTCAGTGGAGGATATCCACGTATTGCTGTGTTGGCGACAGATAATTATTCGGATAAATCACCTATACTGAAATCCGTTGAAGATGTTGTTGAGAAAATTCTTTCTGGATGCAACATAACCCAAAATGATCAGGTTCGAGCAATTGAATGTCTTGCTTTATTCAAGCGTATAGGCGCTGACGAAGAGTTAAGTAGTCAACTTGACCTTGTTGCGGAGAAATTAGCTCGTCAAACCGGCGACGAGATGTATGAACATTTAGCTGAAGCGTCTAAGCATCATATTGTTGATCGTCGTAATCGATTCTTTATAGCGCAACCATTGCCAATAGCAGTTTTTCTTGGGACAAGAAGACTTGATTTACTGAGCGTTACATCCATTCTTCATTTCATTGAAAATGCACCGCATAACCTTTTGCTTTCTTTTTTGAGTCAATGGCGCCATTTCGATGTAAGTAAAACCGCTGTTGCTGTTACAGAACGGCTGTTATCAAGGGATGGGAAATTTGGCTCACTAGAGGTCTTGAATACAGATTTTGGTTCTCAATGCCTAGATGCGCTTGTACATGTATCCCCAGATGCTGCTTTAGATGCTGTCAACCGCATATTTTTCCCACTCACAGTAGATGAACTGACAGAAGTTAAGAGTGGAAGACGTCACTTGGTGTGGGCATTGGAGAAGCTTGCTTTTCGAAAAAATTCATTTCCATTAGCTGCACGACTACTCATGCGGTTAGCTGCTGCTGAGAATGAAACATATGGAAACAGTGCGACGGGTTTATTCAAGGGCTTTTTTCAATTACATCTGTGCGGAACCGAAGCTGATCCGATAGATAGATTTGCTGTCCTTGATGAGGGGCTTGTTACCGACGACAATAGGATCATTTCTGTTTGTATTGAAGCCTTAGTAAAAACATTGAATCGTGGGCACTTTTCTCGCACAGGTGGATCGGAACAACTTGGAAGCCAACCTCCCCTTAAAGATTGGCAACCAAAACTTTGGAGTGAGGTATTTGGTTTTCATAAGGCCGGGCTACAAAGGCTCAATGATATTCGGTACAAACATGAATTATTCGCCGATAGGTGTGAGAAGGTTATTGCTTCTCACATACGAACACTTCTCTGCGAAAACCTCTTTAGCGATGTTGAGAGGGTTGTGCTGAATATTGCCAAAGAGAAGGGAATTTGGCTTGAAGCAATTGAGGGTGTTGGTGACTGGCTTTATTTTGATCGAAAAGGTGCATCTGAAGAGTTTTCGATAAAAATCAGGGAGCTATACGACAATCTAATGCCAACTGACCTGATACAGAGAGCACGTCTTTACACGAAATTCTGGTCATCAGATATACGTAATCCTGATTTGAATTATGGCGAAAATGAAGGTTCAGATAATGATTATGAATATTCTTCAAGAAAAGCAAGGGAGATCGCGGAGGAAATAGCTGTAGATTTAGAACTTGCACATCGCGCAATCCAAGTGATGGCCGCAGAGGAACTTCATAACGCATTCCCATTTGCGCATGAATTGGCCATGCGAGTGAATGACCCAATAAATGCTTTTAAGAAATCGATACAAGTATTTGAAGAGTCCATCGAACGAAAGGGCATTCAATTCATTCGTGGAATGCTCACTGGAATTGATGAAAGAGATAATAAGCTAG
>DBMM01000055.1 GCA_002298925.1 Geobacter sp. UBA698
GCTTCCCAGAGTCTTCCCACGAACTATTACAGCAACGGTTCTCTGCTGTCCGGTGACGGGACGGCGGTGGCCCAGTCACAGTCCGCCGATCCCACCAGTTACTATTCTCTGCTGAATACATCCTATGCGAACAGCGCCAATTCGTCTCAGTCCGCCTCCTGCGCCATCGACCGGCTGGGCTCGGTTGCCACCAGCGTCAAGAAGCTCACCCAGGCTCTCGTTGCCGGCCGGCTCTGCACCGACCATTACATCAACATGCGGATTCACAAGATCGATAACCTGAATTACCAGCTCGAATATCTCGATACCTCGCCAAGTGGCAGCGCTCACTGTAACTGTGGTGGCGCTTTTCCAGGGGAGGCTCCCATAGGCTCGGACCATTGGCACGATGTGGCCAATGTATCCTTTTTACCTGGGAACGGGACGAACTACCAACTCACCACCGCCATTTTCAGTATGCTGAACATCCAGGGGGCGGGCTGCACCAGCGGGTCTGCCTCGGTCAACGGCCTGCTGAACGGGTTCGACACCACGATTGTTTCCGGCGTCGTCTGCCCGGCAGGCAGTGCCCAGTACCCCACCTACAACTGGAGTTACGACTTTCAATGGACCCAGGATACCTATGCCGAAAACATAAGCGACGGTTGCTCCGCCCTGGAGCCGGACCAGAACTGTTTTCTCCAGAGCGAAACCGTCGATGGCGTCACGACCTGGAACAACTACATGTCCACCGGCATTTCTCCGCTTCCCTCCTGCCGGACCTTCAGCGGAGCGGTCAGCAGTTTCACGGAGTGCCGCAACTGGTGGAGTAAACAGCGGGTCTACACATGCAAGAGCAACACAACCTGGAACTTCTCGGACGCCAAAAAAAGAACGGACAACGTGGCGAACACCACAACCGATAATACTACGACTATGACGTACCAGGACCTGAGAAAGGACTCCGGAAGTAATTGGGTAAGTGATAACGACACGGTCACACTGGGAACGCGGACCGATTATTCCGCCCCTATTCTTGCCTGCAAAACGAAAAAGCCTTCACAGAAGACCGATGCGGTCTTGTCCGGTAACGCCACGCAATACCTCTCCGATCCTTCCAGTTGGGATTTTTACTATAAGCGATGCGATGAGAGCGGGGTTTGCCCGGTAGATGCCGCCTCAGGCGAACAAATAGTGATCAACTGCCAGAAGATCAACGAATTCGCCGAGGCGGCCACGATCATGAACGTTCTGGAAGGGGCGAACCAGGACATGACCTGTGCCAATGGCAACGTGGACACGAACAGCGGTCAGTGTCTCGGGCAGATATATTTTTTCAACGGCAAAAACGGGAGCTGCAAGGAACCGGGAGTCGATACCAGTTTCTTCCAGTGCTGCACCACTGATCCGGGATCGTTCCTGTTTGTCGAGGCGGCCTGCGGTTCCGGCGACCGCCAGACCTCCGAGGCCATGTTCGCCAAGCGGAGCCATTTCGTGGGAACTCATTGTATCGACGAATGGCCCTTGATCGGTTGTGTCCAGACTGCCCAGGTGTACTGCGTTTTTCAGTCGAAACTGGGCCGAATCATTCAGGAGCAGGGAAGACCGCAACTCTCGACTTCCATCCACTCCTGGGGAACGGCTGATTCGCCGCACTGCCGGGGTTTTACTCCGGAAGAGTTCCAGTCCCTTGATTTCAGCAAGATGGACCTCTCGGAATATTTCTCGGACATTAAAACCAAGTCCGATGCCGCCATTCAACAGGATATGAAAACTAATGCCCAGAACTATTACAACAATACTGGCCATTAGCCTGGCAGCGCTGGTCAAGTTTTCAGTGCCAGCGGAGGGCAAGGATTTGGGCACCTACGGCGCCGTCTATCCGATAACCGAGTCGGACGCGCTGTACGAGCTGAAAGCGAAGGCGGCACGGGTTGACTGGAGCAAAATGTTTAGCCGCGACAGGGTGGCCGGAAAGATCAGGGGATACCGGCCCAAGGATCTTCGAAAGCTCCCGGCAGCCCTGCATGACCGGGCGTTCCTGGTTGATATGACATACACGCTGGATCGGGACATTCCCGACGGCAAAGGGGGGATCCTCTATCAAAAAGGCTACACCTTCAACCCGCTCGACTACATCAGCTTTAACCGGACGCTGGTGATAATTGACGGGAGTGACCGGAGGCAGGTTGAGTGGTTTCAGAGATCACCCTGGCGCAAAGATATGAACGCCATGTTGCTCCTCAGTGGCGGAAGCTGGTCCAAAATCGGCGAGCGTCTCAAGAGACCGGTTTTCTATGCCGACAGGCTCATGGTTACCCGCCTGAAACTCCAGGCCGTGCCTTCGGTGGCGGTGCGGACAGGCCGGTTCATGGAGGTCCGGGAATATGCGGTGCGTTAGATTCTCTTACCTTATGGCCTTGATGTTGGCTGTCTTGTCCCCGGTGCATGCCTTTGCCGTCTGCAAGGGTTCTTCCCTTAACCCGGTTGACGATGTCTGCTGGGAGTGCATCTTCCCGATCAAGATCGGCGGAATGACGATCATCGAGGGGGACAGCAAGAACGGCGAGGCGCCGTCCAGCGCCGACGCTTCCGTCTGTGTCTGTCCCATACCGGTCGCTCCCTATGTCAGGTACGGGATAACCGCTTCCCTTTGGGAACCGGCCAGGATGATCGAAACGGTGAAAGATCCCTATTGTTTCCCGGCCATCGGCAGTTCGGTTGGAGGAAGCGGCACCAAGGGGTTTTTACGCGGCACCCATTCCCACGTCCAGGGGAAAGGGGGCGAGGCCCAGGACGCCTCGGTGTTTGCCCAGGCCCACTGGTGGATCATGCCTTTTTGGTCGGTGATGGAGGCTTTGATCGATTACGAATGCCTGGAGGTGGCCGGCGTGGATGTCGGGTACATCACCGAGGTCGATCCCTACTGGCAGGACGATGAAATGACGGCAATCTTCCAGCCGGAGGCCTTGCTCTTCGCCAACCCCGTGGCGCAACTGGCCTGCATGGCCGACGCGGTTGCTTCCCAGTATCTTCCCCTCTCGCCGCTCTTCTGGTGCATGGGGAGTTGGGGCTCGGCCTATCCCCTGACCGGGCACATCAACGACAACGATTATGTGCAGGGAAACGCCGCGGTTGCGGGAAGGCTGATCTACAAGCTTGGCCGCGAGGGGGTCATCTGTGATCCGGGCGTCTGGTATTGCTTCTGCGTACCGACTCCCATCTGGGTCAAGCATAACTACCGCATCCAGGTTGCCAAGCCTACGAGTGACTTCATGTGTCATCCCATCGGAAGGTCGGGAATGGTCTGGGAGTACCTGAAGAATCCCCTGTATGCCGGGGAAAAGGGCACGGAGGGGAACTTTCTCTGGATCATTACCCGGAAGCGGGACTGCTGCATGTCGGGAGATTAACTGCCCAATGAAGGAACCACGAATGGACACCAATATACACGAATTTCAAACAAGCAAACCTCGAACAGAAGCGGATTGTTTCATGAAATCCATTGGTGTCCATTCGTGTTTATTCGTGGTTCAAATTCTTTTGGCATTGACTGGACTGTTTCTCCCGGCATTGGACACGTGGGCTGGTGAAACGGTCTACATCGATACTCCTAATCTCTGCTCTAAGGTGGAGAAGACAGAGGGCAACAGAGTTTACCTGCTCTCGAAGGGAGACTGTCCCAAAACTCAGGGCAAGGTGGCGGTACCCGCTGAAGAAAAGACCAGTGAACTTGAGATTTACGTCAACGGTGAGTTCTGGAAAAACCAGGCAGTTTCCCGGTTCAGCATTGATAGCCTCAGTGAGGTAAACATGCGTGGAGATACACTCTCCAGGACCCTTGCAATCCCTGAAAACCCATTCAAGGCGGAAGGAGAAAAAAGGGCGAAGGTGACCGACGACTTCTTCAGGTCCGGTGAGTTTCAGAGGAGGCTGACAGTGGAACAGGAGCGTCTCAAGCGGGAGATCTTCGGTAGCAAGATCCAGGAGTTCTACCAAGGTTCGCCGGAGGTTGCCGCGGCAATGGCTGGTGAGTTACCAACGAATGAGCGGCTCTACATCTTCATTTCTTCCTCCATGCAGGGGAATACTCTCAGGAACTACGTCCGGGACGTGGCCAGACTCAGGGATCCCAATGTGAAGCTGGTCATGCGGGGGCTGGTGGGCGGGGTCAGGTTCATCAAGCCGACCATGCGTTTCGTAAGCAGCATCCTCCTCAAGGACCCGGCCTGCGATCCGGAAAAGTCCCGTTGCGAGCGGCACGCCGCAGGGGTGAATGTCGATCCCCTGCTGTTCAGCCGCTACGGGATCGACAGGGTTCCGGCCATTGTCTACGCCCGCAACGTGAGCCCTCTGGATACCAGATTGAGCGAGGGGATGGGGAAGAACGCGACTGTGGGTGATTCCTACACCATCTACGGCGATGTGGCACTGAGTTATGCCCTGGAGAGGTTCCGGAGCGAAACGAACAGTCAGGCTCTTGAGCCCATGATCCGGATTTTGAGTGCTGGGTTCTATGAAAACGGGAAATCCGAGTAGAGAGTCGAAAGGTCATTGAGTCGGGGAGAGGAGGTAATCGTGAACGAAGATCAGACACGCGACTGGTGGATGTTAGTCAAGGCCGCGCTGGTAAACGCGGTGATCACGATCGGCATACTGGCTGCGTACGACTGCTATTTCGTCCAGAAGATCGTTGCCCTGGACGTGAAAGGGTATATCGCCGAGCAGCGCGACCTCTATCTGGCCGGCAAGATCAATGACGCTCAACTCAAGGAGAGCTTCGACCGGCTGGAGCGAGTAAAGGACAAGGTCCCCGGGAACAGGATCATCATCTTGGGGGACGTTCTGGTGAGGAAGAATGTGGAAGAGATCAAGCCGTAAGGCGATTGGGGCGTTTCTAAGACTGAGAAGATCACTGGACGGATACTCCATCCACAGGGACCGGCGGCTGTGGTTGTTTCTGGCGGCCCTTTCGCTTAGTGGATACTGGCTGTGTTCCAGGCTGGCGTTCGCCATCTCACCATCCGTATCCCACAGGCTCTTCCTGCTGGAAAGATCCGGCAGGGTTCCCCGCAAAGGGGACTACGTTATCTTCAGCTTCGCCTCGCCGCTGTTAGAGAGCGGAAAACGACAACGGTTGATCAAACAGGTTACCTGTGAACCCGGAGACACGCTGAAGGTCGATATCCGGAACCGGTTCTTCTACTGCAACGGGAACTACCTGGGGATGGCCAAAGTCATCACTCTGAAGGGGAAGACCCTTCCTCTGTTCGTCTACAACGGCCAGGTGCCGGAGGGAATGCTGTTTGTCAGCGGCCAACACAAGGACAG
>DBMM01000042.1 GCA_002298925.1 Geobacter sp. UBA698
ATTATACCTGTTGCGAATTCAGCAAATAAGTTAAAATCAGGTAAAATAGCTGATCAGCTAAGTGAACCGGGAGGATTCCGATGGTAAAATTAATCGTAGCTGCAATGCTGTTGCTTGTGCTGACACCAGTCGTTCCCTCTTTCGGCGCAGCACCCCAGACGATTGTTACGCCGGGAGCGCCCAGGGAGACGGTCTATCCCAAAGTCGTAATATATACCGTTTCCTGGTGTCCCCACTGCCGTGAATTGAAGGAATATCTGACTTCGCACAACATTCCGTTCATCAACCGCGATGTTGAGCTTGACTCGGCTGCCATGGAGCAGTTGACCGGCACCTACAAGAGCTCCGGTGTGCCGGTTGTCGTTATCGGCAATGATCAGGAGATACTGAAGGGGTTTTCCAAAGCGGAATTCGAGCAGGCGGTTGAGCGGGTTCGCTCGAAAACGACGACAAACTGATGTGATGACTGCGGGAGGAACGGGGCGATGAGAACGAATCCGGTTGTTTTGTATCTGTTGTGCTGCCTGACGGTAGTGACATTCATGCTGGGGATGGCGATATCATGCTCTGCGGATCAGATGCCAGCGGAGAGTGCGCATCCGAAGACAGTGGCGAAGGTTGGCGAACCTGCCCCTGATTTCAGGATGGAGGCGGTATTGGGGTCGGAAGTAAAGAGCGTCAGCCTGGCGGACTACCGCGGCAAGTGGCTGGTGCTGTTCTTTTACCCGGCGGATTTTACCTTTGTCTGCCCCACCGAAATTACCGGTTTCAACAGGGAGCTTGATCGTTTCACCAAGCTGAATGCCGAAATTCTGGGGGGATCGGTGGACAGCAAGTATTCACATCTGGCCTGGATCAAACGTGGCGACCTGGGGGACCTCAAGTACCCGCTCTTCGCCGATATCAGGAAGGAGACGTCCCTGAGCTACGGTGTTCTTGACGCACTTGAAGGTGTTGCCCTGCGCGGACTCTTCATAATCGACCCTAAGGGCGTTGTCCAGTACCAGGTGGTGCACAACCTTTCCGTGGGGCGAAGCGTAGATGAGACGCTCAGGGTGCTGGAAGGGCTTCAAACCAATCAGCTCTGTCCGCTCAACTGGAAGCCGGGCCAGAAAACTCTGACGAAATAACCCCCGGCGACGATTTCGAACTGCATGGTATGGGCGGGGCTGGCCTGTCTGCGGTTTTGCGGATATCAGGATTGATGGTATCTGCAGGTGCTTGATTCCTGTGATCAGGCTGGGAGCGGGTCGGATCTCCTCGCCTTAACCACAGGGAAATCAGAACTATTCGGTTTCTTCTTCAGCCGGGGATTCTTCGGGGGTCTCGTCGGTGGCGGCGCTGTTTTTCTCAAGCTTGCGCTGCAACTTTTCGTCGTTCTTCTTCTTCCGTTCTAATTCTTTTTGTCGCTTCTGAAACTGAAAATTGGGTTTTGCCATCGCGTCACTCCTCTGCGAACGGGGAATATTGATTGCTGCCATGCCTGGTTATAAACAAAAAAGCCCCGAGTTGTTCCCGGGGCTTTTGGGGTTTACTGTAAGGCGCTGGTCAGATCCTGTTTACGTTCGCGGCCTGAAGCCCTTTCGGACCCTTGGTTACTTCAAACGTCACTCTATCGCCTTCGGCAAGAGATTTGAATCCATTGCCCTCGATGGCGGAAAAATGACAGAAAACATCTTCGCCATTTTCCTGTTCGAGAAAACCAAATCCCTTGCTGTCGTTAAACCATTTTACGGTTCCATTTACCATGTTTACACGTTCTCCTGATGTTTCTGTTTGATTTTATCCGGATGTTTACCGAACTTTATTTGACACTAACAGCTTTGTACGGTTGAAGTCAAGCGGCAAAATCCTGTTAAAATGGCATGTTAACGAGAATAGTTAGTATGTGGTCAGACTGCGGGCAGAATAAGTATTGTGGATGATCCTTGCTAATATGGCAGCATTGCCGTATTATTAAATAGATGAATCAGCTTGAATCGGCACTGGTCCGTTTTTTTTGTCGTATTGGAAGGTACCCGGGTTAATAAAAGTTGTACTCACGCAGTTCCACTAAAAGAAAGCGGTATGAATCAATGAAAATCAAAGTCGGTACCATTGTAAACCACTCAGGCGCGATTGAATGGGGCGTCGGCAAGGTTCTGGAAGTTACGGCCACCCTGGCGATGATCCAGTTCAGCGACGGCAAAAAACGGAAAATTGCCTCTTCCCATTTTACGACCCTACAGCCGGCCGCTCCGGGCTCCTTTACGCCTCTGCCTGAAGTTCTTCCTGCGGTGAAAGCTGCCCGAGTGCCCAAGGTTGCGAAAAAAGCTAAAATAAGCCCCGCTCCGCTTTAGTGGCGAGATCGTGGGGCAGGTTACAAATAGCGGCTTCAAGAATAGTGACGCTGCGTAGCCTGTTTTATATCTTATGTTCAGGAGAACATTTGGCAGCCTGATGCAGAACATTGACGGGCGGGTTTTTGAAATAACGAGTTGAAATAACGAAAGGCGGCCAATGGGCCGCCTTTCGTTATTTGTGGAGGAAAATAACTTCAATGGAGGCTGATTGCTCTTTGCTGCTGTCCCCTCGTGCGCCGGCTGCTTTTTCGGTCAGCGCTGAAACCGGCCTCCTTGAAGCTGATCATCCTGCGATTTTCTTCGTCGTACAGGTGCTGCCGCACCGCAAGACAGGCGCGAGAGAAGAAAGCCTTACCAGCCGGAAAACCTCAGCGCACTTTCAGGTTCATTGAATGACAATCAAGCCCCTCAAGAGCGTAATTTTGTTTGATTTATATTGCGTTAAGTGTAAAAATTCAAAACAAGATGCCCGGAGGAAATCCTGAAGAAACAAGGCTGAGAATATTCTGCAAGAAATCATGCAGCGGTCTTATGACTCCTGGAAAAGGGAGGGTTAAAACTTGAAGAACAAACTGGTTCATTCATCTGAAAAACGGACAACGGGTCCCGGGGCATCTGGCGAGTTCATTTGCCAGCAACAGTCTGGAGATCGAGGCAATAGTCGATGCCACCCATGAAAAACAGGCTTTTCCCCTGGAAGAGGTCTGCTACATCTATTTCTCTTTTGTTCCTGCCTGGGCGCATTCCGGGGAACAGAAATTATTGGAGTCCGTCGAAACTGTCACCGGCGAACTATTCAGGGTGGAGACACTCCCCAACTGGGTCTTTGACAAAGGTTTTATCGGATTCCTGGAGGATAGATCAGCGCCATTCCGTACCATATTCTTCTCGTCAAGCGGCGTGCGCTGCCGTAGCCAGGAACTCCTGGTAGGACAGGTCAGCCAGGAACTGGCACCAGGCGCGGTCTCAGATGAAAGCTTGAATTCCCGGGAGGATCTCACCAGGAAACAGAGGAGAGAGCACCTCGCCGCTGCCGGCCATGCCGGCAGCGCCATGACGGAAGAATCCCGGCAGATATCCTCCCGTCATGAGACTAAGCCAGGCAACGTTCGGGTCGGGGACATCCTGCTTGAGGCCGGCCTGGTGACCTGCGAACAGATTCAAATTGCATTGGATCGGCAGAAGAGCGGAAAAAAGGTCAGGATCGGCGAACTGCTCATAAACCTGGGTTTCGTGACCGAAGAGCAGCTGCTTCTGGCACTGGCCACCAAATTTGAACTGGATTTTGTGGATCTTGATAAAATAAGTCCCTCCGATGAGGCCTTGGCATCGCTGTCAGAGGGGTTGATTACCCGCATGCAGGTTTTTCCGGTTGAGATTTGCAACCGAAAGCTCCGGGTCGCCACCTCAAACCCGACTGATACGACCATTGGCGACAGCTTGCGTTTCAACACAAGCTACTTTGTGGAGCTGGTTGTCGCTACACGGAGCCAGATCAGTGCAGCTATCGACAGGTATTACAATCTCAGCAAATATTCCGTCGACTCACTGCTCGAGGAGATGGGAGACGAAGGGCATCCCCTGACCATCGAGGAGGATATCGAGCGACCCGATTATATTGAACCAGACTCCAAGGTCATCTCGCTGATCAATAAAATCCTGATCGATGCTTATAAAAAAGGAGCATCCGACATCCATTTCGAGCCGGGCAGCGGAAAACGGCCGCTCACCGTCCGCTACCCTATCGACGGCGAGTGCTCAGTGCTCCACTCCATCGCCTCCACCTTCAAAACCGCGATCATTTCCCGCATTAAGATCATCTCCGGCCTGGATATATCCGAGCATCGCAAGCCCCAGAGCGGCAAGATCCTGATCCGTTATGAACAGCGCAAACTGGAATACCGGGTAGAGATCACCCCTACGGTGGGTGGAAACGAGGATGCCGTACTCAGGCTGCTGGCTCATTCCAAGCCGTTGCCCATTGATGAAATGGGGCTCATGCCCTACAACCTGGACGCTTTCAGGGATATTCTTACAAAACCGTACGGCCTGATACTGTGCGTCGGCCCCACCGGTTCCGGCAAGACCACCACCCTGCATTCCGGCCTTGGCCACATCAACACACCAAACCGGAAAATCTGGACTGTCGAGGATCCCGTCGAGATAACCCAGGCCGGGTTGCGTCAGGTTCAGGTCAACTACAAGATCGGCTTTACATTTGCCGAGGCGCTACGCTCCTTTCTGCGGGCCGACCCTGATGTGATCATGATCGGTGAGATGCGGGATGCTGAAACGGCACGGATCGCCATAGAATCTTCTCTTACCGGTCACCTGGTTTTCAGTACGCTCCATACCAACAGCGCGCCGGAAACCGCGGTACGGCTGATCGACATGGGCATGGACCCGTGCAATTTCTCCGATGCCATTTTGCTGATCGTTGCCCAACGCCTGGCCCGTAAGCTGTGCGATTACTGCAAGAAGCCGATTAAACCGAGACACAAAAATTACGACAAATTGATCGAGGCCTTTGTCAATGAGGCCGGCCGGATATCCGAACACCTGCCATCATTCGCAGAGGCCCAGCTGATGGCCCCGGGCGGTTGTGAGAAATGCGGCGGCAGCGGCTACCGGGGGCGGATTGCCCTGCATGAGCTCATGGTGGCATCCCCGGCAATCAAGCGGGCAATAAAAGCAAGCGCCGCTGCCGAAGAACTTAAGCATCTTGCCCAGCAGGAAGGGATGTGGACTCTGAAGATGGATGGCATCATGAAGGTCTTCAAGGGGTACACCGACATGGAGCAGATTCTCAAGGTCTGCATTTAACTCCTCTACCGCTTTTAAAAACCTGCGGCACTCATTTCAGTACGCTCCCCTCCCAGCTCTTTCCAGCGGAAACAGTCCAGCGTGTGATCGTTGACCATGCCGACCGCCTGCATGAAGGCATACATGATGGTCGATCCGACGAAGGTGAAACCGCGCCGTTTGAGATCCTTGCTCACGGCGTCTGACAGCGGGGTGCTGGCCGGAACGTCAGCCGGTGTCAACCAGGCGTTCTGGAGCGGTTTTCCGTCCACGAAGCGCCACAGGTAGGCGTCGAAGCTGCCGAATTCGGCCTGTACGCTCAGAAAGGCGCGGGCATTGCTGCTGGCAGCGGCAATCTTCAGACGGTTGCGGATGATGCCGGTGTCGGTCAGCAGTTCGGCCTGCCTCTGCTGGTCGAAGGCGGCCACAACCGCCGGGTCGAAGCCTGCAAAAGCCCGGCGGTAGCCTGCACGCCGCTTGAGAATCGTGAGCCAGGACAGACCGGCCTGGGCCCCCTCCAGGGTCAGGAACTCGAACAGGGAACGGTCATCATGGAGCGGCACACCCCACTCCCGGTCGTGGTAGGCGATGTAGTCGGGATCGCTGCCGGCCCATGTGCAGCGCGTCATGCCAGCCTGCTTCGTATCAGCTGCTTTAATTCCTCCACATCCCGGCAGGCGTTGATCTGCTCCGGCCCGATCCAGGGCACGAGCGTGCCGTTCTCCTTGCGGAATACCGCCGGCAGTGCCGCATCCGTCAGACCGTACTGCGCCGCCAGTTCGTCGCGGTGAAAAAATTCGAACTCCGTATTCAGGGAATCCAGAAACTCTTTCCACTCGGCCCGCATGCTGAAGTTGCCGTAGGTGATGGCGCACAGGTTGCACTCGTAGGTCTGGGGCGAGAAGATCTTGTGGGCGATATCGGTCAGGGTGTTGAAAACGCCACTGTCGGCGTTATACACAAAAACGATGGTCATGATCGCTCCTCTCTGATCGCAGGGAACTAACCTGCGCGATCCTGCGCTGCGGGCGGCATCAGCCGCAGCAGCACCTTGCGGGCTGTTTCGATGATGTCTTCGAAGGCGTTGCCGCTAACCGTGCAGGTCAGGCGGTAATCGGGGGTGAACTGGTACTTCTTCGGCTCAGTGCGCATCATGGTTATGATCGTGTCGGCCGAGGCCGGCGTGGCCGGGTGGAAGGAAAATATGACATGCTTGCCGTCGTAGTCGATCTGCCGCACCAGCAGGCGCTTGAGCATGACCCGCAGCTTCATGATCTCGAACAGATAGGAGGTGGCCAGCGGATAGGCGCCGAAGCGGTCGCTGACCTCGTTCTGCACGTCGAGCACATCGTCCTCGCATTCGGCCTGGGTCAGTTTCTTGTAGATCACCAGGCGGTGGTTGGTGTCCTTGATGTACGCTTCGGGGATGAAGGCCGGCACCTTGAGATTGATCTCCGGCTCGACCTTCTCGGTCATCTCCTGGCCCCGCAGGCGGCAGATGGTCTCCTCCAGCATCTGATTGTAAAGTTCGAAGCCGATCTCGGTCACGGTACCGGACTGGCGGCTGCCGAGCATGTCGCCGGCGCCGCGGATCTCCATGTCGTGAGTGGCGATGCGGAAGCCGGCCCCCAGTTCGGAGATGTCCTGCAGGATCCGCAGCCGCTCGCGGGCATCGGAAGAGATCGTGCTTTCACCCGGAATCAGCAGGTAGGCGTAGCCGCGCTGGGTGGAACGTCCCACCCGGCCCCGCAGCTGGTAGAGCTGGGACAGGCCGAAGCTGTCGGCCCGGTCCACGATCAGGGTGTTGGCGTTGGGGATGTCCAGGCCGGACTCGATGATGGTGGTGCAGATCAGCAGGTTGGTCTCGCCATGCATGAAGCCGAGCATGACCTTTTCCAGCTCGTGCTCCCCCATCTGGCCATGGCCAACGGAGATCTTCGCTTCCGGCACGATGGCTGCGATCTGTTCGGCCCGCTTGGCGATGCTGGTGACCCGGTTGTGGACGAAGAACACCTGGCCGCCCCGGCGCAGCTCACGCATGACCGCCTCGCGGATCAACTCCTCGGAGAAACGCGATACAAAGGTCTTGATGGCCAGACGGTCCACCGGCGGGGTGTCGATGATCGACAGGTCGCGGATGCCCATCATGGACATGTAGAGGGTGCGCGGGATGGGGGTGGCGGTCAGGGTCATGACGTCCACCACGGCCCGGAACTGCTTGAGGCGCTCCTTGTCCTTGACGCCGAAGCGCTGCTCCTCGTCGATGATCATCAGCCCCAGGTCCTTGAAGGCCACATCCTTCTGCAGCAGGCGGTGGGTGCCGATGATGATGTCGATGTCCCCCTTTTTGAGGCGCTCCAGAATGGCCTTCTGCTCCTTGGGGGTGCGGAAGCGGGAGATGACCTCCACCGTGACCGGATAATCCTTGAGCCGTTCGTGGAAGGTCTCGTAGTGCTGCTGGGCCAGGATGGTGGTGGGCACCAGCACGCCGACCTGCTTGCCGTCCAGGGCCGCCTTGACCGCCCCGCGCAGGGCCACCTCGGTCTTGCCGTAGCCCACGTCGCCGCAAACCAGGCGGTCCATGGGACGGGAATGCTGCATGTCGGCCAGCACGTCGTTGATGGCGTTCAGCTGGTCCGGGGTTTCGTCCCAGGCGAAGGAGGCCTCGAACTCGCGGTACATCTCGTCCGGCGGCGAAAAGGAGAAGCCCTGGCTGATCTGGCGCTGGGCGTAGATCTCCAGCAGCTCGCCGGCCAGTTCCTCGATGGACTTTCTGGCCTTCCCCTTGGATTTCTCCCAGGAAACCCCGCCCAGCTTGTCCAGGCTGGGTGAACTCCCTTCCGGACCGACATAGCGCTGCACCAGTCCCAGGCGGTCCACCGGCAGGTAAAGCTTGTCCGAGCCGGCGTACTCCAGCAGCAGGAAATCGCCCCCCACGCCGCTGACGCTGATGTGCTGCAGGCCGCGGTACAGGCCGATGCCGTGATCCACATGCACCATGTGGTCCCCCGGCTTCAGCTCGGCCAGGGAGGAGAGGATCTGCTTCTTGCGCACCTCGGAGATGCCGCGCCGCCGGACCCGCTTGCCGAAGAGCTCTTCCTCGGCGATTATTGCCAGCCTTGAATCGGGCAGGCAAAAGCCGCGGGAGATGTCCCCCAGCAGCAGGGTGACAGTGGTCCTGCCGGCAGCGGTTGCCGTTTCGGAGAAGGATGACTCGCTGACGGTGCAGGGAATGTCGTAGGGTACGAGCAGTTCTTTCAGCCGTTCGGCCTGGGGGCGCTGGTGGCAGGCGATGATCACCTGGAAGCTCCGGTCGAGCCATTCCCTCAGCTTGGCTGCCAGCGGGGCCAGGGCATGGCTGGTTTCCCGGGAAACGGTCACCCGCAGACTGCTGTTGTCCCGGCAGGGGATGGCCACCGAGGAGGTCTGGCCGTCTCCGGACAGGGTCAGGCCGGACAGTTCCAGTCGGCTCCGTCCGGTCAGGATGCCGTCCAGCTCGGCTTCGGTCAGGAAAAGCTCCCCTGGCGCCGCATGGGGCACTCTGGCGGCCCGGGCCCGTTGTTCGGCCGTGGCGATTTCCTCACAACAGCGCGCCAGGGAGGCGCGGATGGCTTCGGGGTCCAGCAGGACCAGGGTGGCCTCGGGGGCATAGTCGAAGATCGTCTCCAGGCCAGGGTGCAGCAGCGGCTGCAGGAATTCGACCCCCTTGAAGTAGACGGCGTGCTGCAAGTCGTCCTGAAGGGCCCGCCGCCGGTCGGCCGGGATCTCCAGATCGTCGCAGCAGGCCTTGAGGCGCGGGGTGATGTTTTCCAGCACCTCGTCGGTCAGCAGCACCTCCCGGGACGGCAGCAGCACCAGCTCTTCCATGGTCTGCAGTGAACGCTGGGTGAGCGGATCGAAGCTGCGGATGGTTTCGGCCGTGTCGCCGAAGAACTCGATGCGCACCGGGGCGGTCAGGTTGGGGGGGAAGATGTCCAGGATGCCGCCCCGCACGGCGAAGGTGCCGCGATCCTCCACCAGGGGCACATTGGCGTAACCCATTTTCATCAGACGCGCCAGCAGGTCATCGCGCTCGATCTCCTCGCCGGCCACCAGGTAGCAGGAGGCGTCGCTGAAGGTCCGGCGCCCCAGAACCCGCTGCAGGGCCGCGGCTGCCGGCAGGACCGTTACCCGGGCCAGACCGTTCTGCAGTCGGAAGAGGGTGTCCAGGCGGGTTCCGGAAATGTCGGGATGGGGCGAGGCGGCCGAGAAGAGCGGCGCGTCCCAGGCGGGGAAGGAGAGCGGCGTGGTCTGGCTGCCGCCGAAAAAGCTCAGTTCGCGGCTGAACTCGTCGGCCGCATCCTGATCGGCGGTGATGACCAGCAGTGCCGTGCTGTTCAGGTGCAAAAGGTCGGCCACGACACAGGCGGCGGCCGAGCCTTTCAATCCCGGCAGGGCCACGCGTTTGGCGCCCCGCCGCAGTTCGGCCAGGATTTCGATGGTGTGCGGTATCAGTGCGTGCATAGGGCTGGGTGTCATAGGATTAAACCAGGAAGGTGCTGGATTGGTTGTCAGAAGTCCGGTTTTCGACGGCCGGCTTTGATCTTGGGTTTGCCGTTTTCCACGACGACCCGGTAGATCAGGTCATCGCTGCCCAGTCTGGCGACCAGGGTCGCTCTGGTCCTTTCAAGGGTGGCGGCTACCATTTCACGGGTCAGTTTTTCCACCGGCATGTGGCAGGCCTTGCGCGCCTCGCGCAGTTCATTGAAAATGCGCTCCAGTTCCAGATCAGTATGCGGTTTGCCGGCTGTTTTTACAAGGGAGACGTCCCCGTCGGCATGCTGGCGCTGGCGCAGGTCCCTGATGAACCGGTCCCGGGAATATTTGCCTTCCTCGATCAGGCGCAGGCTCCGGTTCCAGTGCTCGCGGTAGGTATTGAAGCGGGCCACCAGCATGTTGAACCTGTGCTTGTACATGGTGTTGTTGATGGGGATGCCGGCGTAGCGTCGCGCCAGTTTTTCCACATCAGCCAGCAGCTGGAGCGGCTCTCGCTTTTCCAGGCCGATGAAGTACTGCTCATATCGGGTAATCAGTTCCGCCAGCTGCCGTTCCAGCTGGGGCAGATCTTCGGTTATTGCCATTGAGAGACCTTTGGAAAGGCAGCGTTTTTTACACAGTGCCAAGTGCTGAAGATATAACCAAATGCGTGCGCAAGTAAAGCCTTAATCCGCCTCATATTAACTTGACGATGGTCATGGCTTGGAATAAAGTGGCATGCTGTGAAATGGCTTACTACAACGTCAGAATCAGGATGGGTCCGTTATGAAAAATGTTTCTGCGGTTATCCTTGCTGCCGGCAAGGGAACCCGAATGAAATCAGGGCTGATCAAGGTAATGCACCCGGCCGCCGGCCGGCCGATGATCGCCTGGCCGGTTGATGCCGCCCGGGCAGCGGGGGCCGAGCCGATCGTGCTGGTGGTCGGTCATCAGGCCGATTCGGTGCGTGCCGCCTTCCGTGAATCAGATGATATTCGCTGTGCCATGCAGGAGGAGCAGCTGGGGACCGGCCATGCCGTGGCCTGTGCCCGCAACGAACTGTCCGGATTCAAGGGGACGGTGCTGATCCTGTGCGGAGATACGCCGCTGCTTACGGTCGCTACGCTCAAGGGGCTGATTGCCAGTCATCGCGCCAACGGCGCCGTCCTGACGGTGCTGACCGCCATGATGGACAATCCCCAGGGCTACGGCCGGGTGGTACGGGACGACAGTGGCCGGGTGCTGCGCATCGTGGAGCAGAAGGACGCCACCCCCGAGGAACAGTCCATCCGCGAGATCAACAGCGGCATTTACTGCGTGGAGTCTGATTTTCTGTTCGCCAATATCGGTCTGATCGGCAGCGACAATGCCCAGCAGGAGTTCTATTTGACCGATCTGCTGCTGATTGCCGTCAGCCAGGGGCTCACCTGTCTGGGGATCTGCACGGGGGATAGCGCCGAGATCATGGGGGTCAATGACCGCGCCCAGCTGGCCGAGGCTGCCCGCATCCTGCGCCGGCGCATTAACTACGGGCTGATGTGCTCGGGCGTGTCCCTGGTCGACCCGGAGCAGACCTACATCGACCAGGGGGTGCTGATCGGCCCTGACACGACCATTCATCCCACCTGTTCCATCTCCGGCAGTACGGTTATCGGCAGCGGCTGCACCATTGAGTGCGGCGTTTCCATTGACGACTGCCGCATCGGTGATGGTTGCCACATCAAGGCCGGATCGGTGCTGGAGGGCTCCGAACTGCACGGCGCCGTTGCCGTCGGTCCCATGGCCCATCTGCGGCCTGGTACCGTGCTGCACGATCACGTCAAGATCGGCAATTTCGTGGAGACCAAGAAGATCGTCATGGGCGAGGGGTCCAAGGCCTCCCACCTGACCTACCTGGGTGATGCCGAGATCGGCTGCAATGTCAATATCGGCTGCGGCACGATCACCTGCAACTATGACGGCGTCAACAAACACCGCACCGTGATCGGCGATGATGTGTTCATCGGCAGCGATGTGCAGCTGGTGGCCCCGGTCACTGTCGGGCGCAATTCGCTGGTGGCGGCCGGTACGACCGTCACGGCCGATGTGCCTCCCGATTCCCTGGCCATCTCCCGTGTTTCCCAAGTGAACAAGGAAGGCTGGCGACTGAAAAAAAGGTAGAGGCGCCCGGCGAGGCTGCTCTAAGATTACTGACAGAATGAGTTATAAAGGGAACATCCGTGACCAACCCCCGACAGGACATGACAGTAGCCTCCTTGATTCTGATCATCGAGGATGACGCCGGCTTGGCGGAGCTGATGGCTGCGACCCTCGAGGAGCAGGGCTTTACCAGCGTCTGCAGCTCCAGCGGCCGCGAGGCACTTGACTGGCTTGCCTCCAACACCCCCAGCCTGGTCATTCTCGATTACACCCTGCCCGACATGACCGGTTCCGCCTTCATCGAGCAGATGCAGGGCCTGGGCAGCCCAATATCCTTTATCATGGTGACCGGCAGGGATGATTCCAGCCTGGCTGTCCAGATGATGAAGATCGGTGCCTGCGATTACATGCTCAAGGATTCGGCTTTTCTGGATCGTCTGCCGGCTGTTGTTGTCCGCGCCCTGCAGGAACTCGAAACCCGTCAGCGCCTGCAGTACGCCGAACAGTCCCTGCGCCAGAGTGAGACACGCCTGGCCCGCGCCCAGAAAATTGCCCGCCTGGGAAGCTGGGAATGGAATGTGCCCACGGGCGAGATTTATTGGTCCGAGGAGTTGTACCGCATTTTTGGACTGACCCCGGGCGAACCGTCCGCGATTACAATGGAATGGATCTTCGACCTTGTCAGCCCCAGCGACATAGCGGCTTTCAAGAAGGTCATGCTGGCCGCGGCCAAGAATGGTCAGCCTTTCAATATTGTTTATCGCATCAATTCCCTCACCGACGGCGAAATTGTCGTCAACAGCCAGGGCGAGGTGGAGTTCGACAAAGCCGGCCGGGTGCAGCTGGTCGCCGGCACCACCCTGGACATCACGGCTCGAATCCGGGCCGAGAGCGAGATCCAGCAGCTGATCAATTATGACAACCTGACCGGGCTGCCCAACCGCAGCATGCTGCATGACAGGCTGCGGCTGGCCATTGCCCAGGCTGCCCGGGATCAAAAGCTGGTGGGGGTTCTGCTGCTGGACCTTGACCGCTTCAAGGGGATCAATGAAGCCCTCGGTCACCGGGCCGGCGACAAGCTGCTCAAGACTGTTGCCAAGCGTCTTTCGGCCTGTGTCCGTGAGAGCGACACACTGGCCCGTCTGGGGGGCGACGAATTTGTCGCCATTCTGATCGGCGTGGCTAGTGAGGACGGCATCACCACGGTTGCCAAAAAAATTCTGGGGCTGATTGCCGAGCCGGTCTACATCGAAGGCCACGAAATCTATACTTCCGGCAGCATTGGCATAGCCGTCTACCCCATGGACGGTGATGACAGCCACACCCTGCTGAAACATGCCGACCTGGCCATGTATCAAGCCAAGGATCTGGATCGCAACAACTTTCAGTTCTTCTCCCGTGACATGAACATCAAGGTGCTGGAGCGGATGATGCTGGAGAATTCCATGCGCAAGGCCCTGGAGCGGGAGGAGTTTTTCCTGGTGTATCAGCCCCAGGTGGATGTGCGTACCGGGCAGATCACCGGCATGGAGGCGCTCTTGCGCTGGCAGCATCCCGATCTGGGGCTTTTGGGACCGGACAAGTTCATCTATCTGGCCGAGGAGACCGGTTTCATCATCCCCCTCGGTGAATGGGTGTTGCGGACCGCCTGCCGCCAGAACAAGGCCTGGCAGGACGAGGGCTTGATGCCGATCAGGGTGGCGGTTAATCTGTCGGCCAAACAGTTCGGCCAGCAGAGGCTGGATGAGACGATCGCCGCGATTCTGTTGGAAACATGGTTGGAGCCGCAATGGCTGGAGGTGGAGATCACCGAGAGCGCCATCATGAAAAATGCCGAACGTAATGCCAGCATGCTGCGCAAACTGCGCGACATGGGCATTTCCCTCTCCATTGACGATTTCGGCACCGGCTATTCGTCGCTCTCCTATCTGAAACATTTTCCCATTACCCGCCTGAAGATCGACCGCTCCTTTGTGCGGGACATCACCACCAACAAGGACGATGCGGCCATCGCCGAGATCATCATCGCCATGGCCCAGACCCTCAAGCTGCAGGTCATTGCCGAAGGAGTCGAGACGCGGGCCCAGATGGAGATGCTCTCATTCCGCGATTGCGTTGAAATGCAAGGCTACCTGTTCAGCCGTCCGGTTCGGGCCGAAGAGATCGTCCGGCTCATCAGAGATGGCATCAAGTACTGAAGCGTGCTTCTGCCGGCCTGACCGGTCCGAATAATCAAGGTTGACGGGCTTGCATTTAGGCGGATATGCGGATAATCTTCATATAGGCCTTTCTTCAGCCAATTCCCCGTTTTCCGAGAGTTCCATGCCCCACGACAAGATCATCATCAAAGGCGCCTGCGAGCATAACCTCAAATGTATCGACGTTGAGATCCCCCGCGACCAGCTGGTGGTCATCACCGGCATCTCCGGTTCGGGCAAGTCCACCCTGGCCTTCGACACCATCTATGCCGAGGGGCAGAGAAGGTATGTCGAGTCACTCTCGGCCTATGCCCGCCAGTTTCTGGAGCAGATGGAAAAGCCGGATGTGGAGTCCATCGAAGGGCTCTCGCCGGCCATATCCATCGAGCAGAAGACCACCAGCAAGAATCCCCGCTCCACCGTCGGCACGGTCACCGAGATCTACGACTACCTGCGACTGCTGTTTGCCCGCGTCGGTCACCCCCACTGCACATCCTGCGGCAAGGAAATCACCTCCCAAACCGTTTCCCAGATGGTGGACCAGATCATGGCTATGCCGGCCGGTACCAAGCTGACTCTGCTGGCGCCCATGATCCGCGGCCGCAAGGGGGAGTACAAAAGGGAACTCAACCAACTGCGCAAGGAGGGCTTTACCCGCGTGGTGGTGGACGGCCAGATGCGTGAACTGGCCGAAGAGATCGAGCTGGACAAGAAAAAGAAGCATGATATCGATATCGTGGTGGACCGTATCGTTGTCAAGGATGGCGTCCAACGCCGCCTGGCCGACTCCCTGGAAACCGCCTTGCATCATGCCGAGGGGGTGACCAAGGTGGAAGTGGTCGTGCCGCAGGTTGATGAGCCCACAGGAGCGGAGCTTGCTCCGCCCGAAGACGGTGCAAAGAAAGGCAGGACGCGGCAAGCAGCGCCCCTGCAGACCATGATCTTTTCAGAAAAACTGGCCTGTGTGGAGTGTGGCATCTCCTACCAGGAGATCACCCCGCGGTTGTTCTCTTTCAACAATCCCCATGGCGCCTGCCCGGAGTGTACCGGGCTGGGGACGCGCATGTATTTCGACGCCGAGCTGGTGATACCCAACCCGGAGCTGTCCCTCAGGGAGGGGGCTATCGCGCCCTGGGAGAAACGTCTTTCGGGCTGGTATCACCTGATCCTGGACGCCCTGGCCAAGGCCTACAAGTTTGATATCCGCACCCCGTTCAAGGAACTGCCGGACCATGTGAAAGATGTGATCCTGAACGGATCAGCCGGTAAAAAGATCGAATTCTGGTGGGAGGAGGAGGGGGACCGGCGCCACACCTACCAGAAAGAGTTCGAAGGGGTACTGAACAACCTGCAGCGCCGCTGGCGCGAGACCGAGTCTGACACGGCCCGGGAAGAGCTGGAGAAGTACATGAACGTCATGCCCTGTCCCACCTGCGGCGGGGCAAGGCTGCGGCCCGAGGCGCTGCATGTCCTGGTGGGGGGCAGTACCATCCGCGACGTGACCGCGCTCGCCATCCGGGATTGTCTGCTGTTTTTCGAGGAGCTTTCTCTGACCGACAAGGAACAGGAGATTGCCCGGCGCATACTCAAGGAGGTGCGCGAACGGCTCTCCTTCCTGGTCAATGTGGGGCTGGACTATCTGTCGCTGGACCGCACCGCCGGAACTCTTTCGGGCGGTGAGGGACAGCGCATCCGCCTGGCGACCCAGATCGGCTCATCACTGGTGGGGGTGCTCTACATTCTGGACGAGCCATCCATCGGTCTGCACCAGCGGGATAATGCCCGTCTTCTGGCTACCTTGAAAAGGCTGCGCGACATCGGCAATACGGTGCTGGTGGTGGAGCATGACGAGGAGACTATCCTGGAGGCCGATCACCTGATCGACATGGGGCCGGGCGCCGGCGTGCATGGCGGCGAGGTGGTGGCCCAGGGTACGCCGGACGAGGTGATGAAAAATCCGGAATCGCTGACCGGCAAGTACCTGTCGGGCGAACTTACCATCGCCGTGCCGAAAAAACGGCGCAAAGCGTCCAAGCACCTGCGGATCCTGACCGCCAGCGAGAACAACCTCAAGAACGTGGATGCGGAAATCCCGCTGGGGATCATGACCTGTGTCACCGGCGTCTCCGGTTCCGGCAAATCGACCCTGATCATCGATACCCTGCACAAGGTGCTCAGCCAGCGCCTGTACCGCAGCCGCGAAAAGGCCGGGGCGGTCAGGGATGTGCTCGGTCTGGAGCATCTCGACAAGGTCATCAACATCGACCAGTCCCCCATCGGACGCACCCCGCGCAGCAACCCGGCCACCTACACCGCCGTGTTCGGCGATATCCGCGATCTGTTTTCAAATCTGCCCGAATCCAAGCTGCGCGGCTACAAACCGGGGCGCTATTCCTTCAACGTCAAGGGGGGGCGCTGCGAGGCCTGTTCCGGCGACGGCATCATCAAGATCGAGATGCATTTTTTGCCGGATGTCTATGTGGAGTGCGAGGTCTGCAAGGGGGCCCGCTATAACCGCGAGACACTGGAGGTGCTCTACAAGGGCAAGTCCATCGCCGAGGTGCTGGCCATGACCGTCTCCCAGGCGCTGGAGTTCCTGGGGGCCATCCCCCGCATCCGGAACAAGCTCAAGACCCTGGAGGAGGTCGGTCTGGGGTACATCACCCTGGGGCAGTCGGCCACCACCCTCTCCGGCGGGGAGGCCCAGCGGGTCAAGCTGGCCAAGGAGCTCTCCAAACGCGCCACTGGCCGCACCATCTACATCCTGGACGAACCGACCACCGGCCTGCACTTCCATGACATCGCCAAGCTTTTGGATGTGCTGCACAAGCTGGTGGATTCAGGCAACACCATCGTAATCATTGAGCACAACCTGGACGTGATCAAGACTGCTGACTGGATCATCGACCTGGGGCCGGAAGGGGGCGACCGGGGGGGCGAGATCATCGCCTGCGGCACGCCGGAACAGGTGGCCAAGGTGACCAGATCCTACACCGGACAGTATCTGCGCAAGTTGCTGTGAGTTGAGCAATCGGGAAAAGCCTGCTGACCGGATTTATCGATTTAAAAAAAAGAGGGGTTGCCGCTGACGGCAGTCCCTCTTTTGATTTAACGATTATGCAGCTACCGTCTCTGTCAGTGCACTACGCACTTCAGTTTGGCCTGACCGGCGTCTTCCTTGCGGGTCGGCAGCATGCGGTTCTGCTCATCCACAAAAACCAGCTTGGGCTCGTGCTGGATGGCAGCCTGGTTCTCCATGTTCACGAAGCTGGCGATGATGACCAGATCCTTGGGAGCCACCAGGCGGGCGGCTGCGCCGTTCAGGCAGATGACCCCCGAGCCGCGCTCCCCCTCGATGGCGTAGGTTTCCAGGCGGCTGCCGTTGGTGACATTCCAAACCGCCACCTTTTCGTAGGAAACGATATCGGCGGCATCCATCAGGTCGCGGTCGATGGTGACGCTCCCCTCGTAGTGCAGGTCTGCTCCGGTAACGGTGGCGCGGTGGATCTTGCTCTTCAGCATGATTCTCTGCATGGTTACAACTCCTTTCCCAAAAGGGTGTTATCGATCAGTCGCGTTTTCCCGATTTTCACGGCCATGGCCAGCAGCGTGCCATCAACTGCAGTCGCTGCCGTTTCCAGTGTCTCTCCGTCACGAAATTCCAGATAGTCGATCTCTGCTGCCGGTTCCTGTCGGATGATGGCCTGAGCGCTGTCCAGCAGCAGCGCCACGGAGCGCTCGCCGGCGGTGTACATGGCGCGGACTGCGTTGATGGCTCGGTACAGGCAGAGTGCGCTCTGGCGCTCGTCCGGGGAGAGGTAGGCGTTGCGGGAGCTCATGGCCAGTCCGTCCGCTTCCCTGACGATCGGCATGCCGACCACGGTGACCGGCATGCTCAGATCGGCGGTCATGCGCCGGATGACCGCCAGTTGCTGGTAGTCCTTGGTGCCGAACAGGGCCAGGTCGGGTTGGACAATGTTGAACAGTTTGCCCACCACCGTGGCCACACCGTCGAAATGGCCGGGACGGCTGGCGCCGCACAGGGGGCGGGTCAGTTCACGCACGGAAATCGAAGTCTGAAAGCCGGCCGGGTACATTGCGGCAGCGGCCGGGGTGAAGACAATATCGACACCGCATTCGGCGGCGATGCGGCAGTCCCGCTCCATGTCGCGGGGATAGCGCTCCAGGTCTTCGTTGGCTCCGAACTGGATTGGGTTGACGAAGATCGACAGTACCAGCAGGTCGCCGCGTCTGCGCCCCTCCCGCAGCAGCGAGGCGTGCCCCTCGTGCAGGAAACCCATGGTGGGGACAAAGGCGATGTGCTTGCCCTGCTGCTTAAGGGCGAGAGCCAGGGACTGCATTTGTGCTATGGATGCGATGAGCTGCATGCTGCTCCCGAAATGACATCCAATTCCAAATCAAAGCGCTATCTTCGTTGGCTCGTCTTCGGCTTCTCATCGTACTATCTGTACGCCTCCGCCGCCAAAATCCTCGCCGCCTTGATTTCATCTTTGATTTGAAACCGGAATGAAATCAATTGAATGAATGATCTTCGGTGGGAAAGTGACCTTCCCGGACTTCATGGACATACTGCTTGACCGCGTCGTCGATGATCGGCCCCAGTTCGGCGTAGTGCTTGACGAACTTGGGCGAATACTTTTCGCACAGGCCAAGGATGTCGTGGATCACCAGCACCTGGCCGTCGCAGGACGGGCCGGCCCCGATGCCGATGGTAGGGATGGAAAGTTCGGCGGTTATCTGTGCCGCCAGTTTGGCGGGGATAGCCTCCAGCACGACGGCAAACGCGCCGGCCGCCTCCACGGCCCGGGCATCCTCGATGATCTTTTCGGCCTGGTCTTTCCTCCCCTGGACCTTGTAGCCCCCCATGCGGTGAAACGATTGGGGGGTCAGGCCGATGTGGGCCATGACCGGAATATCGATGGAGCTGACGGCACGGATGACCGGTGCCATATTGGTACCCCCCTCGATCTTTACGGCTTCGGCGCCCCCATCCTTGATCATGCGGCCACAGTTGCGGCAGGCCTCTTCGATGCCGGTCTGGTAGGACATGAAGGGCATGTCCGCCACCACCAGCGCCTTGGGCAGAGCGCGTACCACCGCTCTGGTGTGGTAGAGCATATCCTCCATGGTGACCGGCAGGGTGGTGTCATGTCCGGCAAAAACCACGCCGGCCGAATCCCCCACCAGGATGACATCGACCCCGGCAGCATCCATGATGCGGGTGAAGGGAAAGTCGTAGGAGGTCAGCATGCTGATTTTGTGCCCTTCACGCATCATGTTGAGCAGATCCGGAATGGTGATTTTTTTTCTCATATAATCCTCTCAAACTAAAAAACGCGCCGGAGGGCGCGTAGACGGACAGTTTCAATGCGGACAAACCGCTTTCACTGTTGGGGTATCCCCCTTCCGTCCCGGTTCGCCATGGAATCCGTGCGGTATGTAGCTGCTCTGCTCCCGGTCTGGTGTCGATCAGTTCCCGAAATGGGTAGCCGTCTGGCCGGAAGAATTGCTTATAGCAAAAAACTGTTTATGTTGCCAATAAAAAATACAATGTAATAACGATTTCCAGTTAATTAAAATATCATCAGGTCTGACGGTTCAGGTTTTTCATGGATTCCAGCTCCTTGACCACTGCCGCGCTCTGGGCGCGACGCGCCTCCATGTTGTCGAACATCTCCATGACCATGGTGCTGACCGATTCCACGGTACGGCTGATCTGCTGTCCGTCCTGTACCTGTTGTGCGGTGGAATTGACCATTTCGTGGGTCATATCCTTGATCGTCTCGATGGAGCGCACGATACTGCGGGTGGCCTTGGCCTGATCGGTGGAGGCGGCGAAGATCTGGGTGGTCATGGAACTGATGTCATCCATGGATTTCGCCACGACCTTGACACTGATGACCTGCTCCCGGGTGGCTTGCTTGATCTGTTGGGTCATGTCCATGGAGCAGACAGAACGGTCGTAGATGGCTTTCAGTGTTTCCCCGGTGGAGTGGCCCAGTTCGACCCCCCGCTTGACCAGGCTCTTACTGACGGTGATATTGCTGGCGGCGGTCTTGGACTCCGACATGATCTCTTCAATGATGCCGGTTATCTCTCCGGTGGATTGTCCGGTCTGCAAGGAGAGGTTGCGGATCTCGTCGGCCACGACTCCGAAACTCTTGCCGTATTCGCCGGCCTGGGCAGCGATGATCGAAGCGTTCAGGGCCAGCAGATTGGTGCGCTTGGTGATGTCGTTGATGACATCGACGATATTTTCGATGCGGGTACTGTTTTCCACCAGTCGCTTGATGGCGGCATAGGACAGCTCAACGGAGTTCTGGATTTCTGCCAGGGAGTTGATGGTTTCGGTTACCACGGCGATGCTCTCGTCGGCCTGGGACTTGACTTGGCTGGAAACCTCATGGGAGATGGCCGCGTTCTGTTCCACATTACTGATGGTGCAGTTGATCTGTTCCATGGCCGAAGCAGACTTGTGAACGATTCCGGCCAGATGGTCCAGGTTGCGGGTCACCTGTTCGATGGCTACGGAAATTTCGTTGACCGCGGTGCCGGTTTCATCCACCGAGGCCATCACCCCCTCCGAAGCTGATGCGATGATGGCGGTGCCGTCAGCCAGTGAATTTACATTGAATTTCAGCATCTCCACGTTGTTTGAATAGATTTTGCGGCTTTCCAGCAGAAAGGCGAAGGAATTCTCCATTTCCCTGGTCAGTGTGTCGATGGAGGTCAGCAGCTTGATGCGGGTATAGGCAGAGGCCACCTGGCCGGAGAACAGCATGATGGTGTCGATATCGGAATCGTTCAGGGCGCGTTTGCTGGACTTGTTGTCGATGGCGAAGGCACCGATGGTTTCATTTTTGACGATGATCGGGCAGAGGATGAAACTCTTGGAGCGGAGCGGCTTCAGGTTGTTGAAGGGGGGCTGAAGGTGGTAGTCGTTGGGGTAGCGGGAGATGTCGTCGATCAGGTAGACTTTCTTGTCGATGAAGCATTTGTAGATGACGCCGATGGAAGGGTCCAGCGGCATTCTCACGGAATTGGGATCAAAGTTGTCCGTGCCCGCCGTGGTGACGAAGCGCAGGGTTTGATCGTCCTGACGCATCAGGATGTTGACCCGCTCGTAACCCAATACTCCGTGCAGCCCCTCGGCGCACAGCAGCAGAATCTCTTCCAGGTTGAGAGAGGTCTGCATCTTGCTGCTGATGTGGTGAAAGTTTTTGATGTTGTTGTCCAGCACGCGGTAGCGGTTCTCGAAGATCTCCTTTTGTGAGGCCACTTCGGTGTGCAGGACGTCAAGTTCGCTGGCCCGTTCCTGCAGTTCGTCGCCGTTTTTGCCGATCAGAAACCCAAGGGTGGAAAGCACCAGGGCGGTGCCGAGTCCCATGTAGGTGTGTCTGGCAAAGTTCTCTCCGGACTGGAAGATGTCGTCGTAGATTTGTCCCCAGAAAGTCTGTTCGCTGTCATAAAACAGCACAAGTTTGATGATCAGCCAGCCAATGGGCGCGCTGATGCCGAGCAGGAACCCGGTCAGGGAGAAAATCCTGGAATGTTTTTGCATGCGACCATCCTTTGGGATGCAGGTGTGACCCTGTTAATCCATTTCCATATCAAAGCGCCCTCTTCGTTGGTTCGTCTTCGGCTCCTCAACATAATATTTGTATGCTTTCGTCGCATCAATCCTCACCGCCTTGAGTTCATCTCTGATCTGAAATTGGA
>DBMM01000116.1:0-4061 GCA_002298925.1 Geobacter sp. UBA698
ACGAACGGTATTCCCCGCTCGATCTTGTCGGTCGCCTCCAGGTTCTCCTCCTTCTTCCTGGACAGGGACGGGGCGAAGGAACCGAATGCCTGCTGGGAGAGGACCAGGTTGCACTTGGCGTGCAGCTTTGCTTTCAGGTCGGCAAAGACGATGTTGAGGCAGAAGAGGAATGGGGTGATCACCTGGCTGGAGTTGCCCACCAACCCCGAGATGCCGCCGAAGATTTCGTTAGTCTGAAGATAGTTCACCTCCAGGGGGAATTTCTTGACCGTGGCGCAGCGCAGGATCTTCTCCCCCACCATCAGCCTGCGGTTGTCCTTGGCGATCTCCGTGTCGGAGAAGATGATCTGGCGATTGATGGGTATTTCCGGATCGTACTCGTCGTTGTTCAGGGAGATCCGGTCATTGAAGAGCCTACGCATGCCATCGATCAGGGAGGTGGGTTCCAGGGATCGCGGCTGCAGGTGAGCCCCTTTCAGTATTTCCGAGACCGCGCCGCGGATGTCGCTCCCTCCGCTCGAGAGTTTGTCGCTCTTGGGGAATTTGAGGCAGACCAGCAACCTGAACTGGCGCACCGGTATCCCGGCCATGGCGGCCAGACCGTCCCTGCCCGATGACATGAAGTCAACGAAGCGCGTTGTTGACTCGGCGCCGATGTCGCTCTCCCGCTTCCGCAACGAGCGATACCGTTCCAGGACCGGGTCGATGTGGCTGTCGGCCCAGAGGATGAACTGCATGATCGATCCAAAGGGGAGATTGAGACGAAAAAGCCCCTCCAGTACCTGGGCCGTGGCATCCCCGGCAAAGGCCAGCGGCCGGCATTCCCAGAGAAATCCCCAGGTATCGTCCGTGTTGGTGTACATACCGGTTTCGGAGTCGTAATACATCCAGGGCAGAAACCCGGAAAAGGAGCTGCGCTCGACTTTCTTGATGAGTTCGCGTCTGGTGGGTGAGGAGAGTTTGTCGCCGAAGATATGCTTCAGCATCCGGTCAGTCCCCCTTCTCCACCAGGTAACCGTCCAAAATCCACTGGGGCCGGTTGAGGAAGAAATAGGCATACCTGGGCATAAAGAGTTCGCCGCCATCGCCCCGGTAGGGCAGGAGCAGCACTCGCATCACCTGGGGCGGAGCCACCATGGGGGTCTCCGGTTCATTGAGGAGCCCGGAGAGCCGCTTGAACAGGGCGCCCCGGTACTGCGATTCTTCCCTGGACGATCCGGATTCGGTATTCGTTTCCTTTCCGCACTCGCGGCATTCGCCCTCCCCTGCCCCGGTTTCAGGCTTCACCAGCGGGTTGAGGGAGTCACTGTAGGCCTGCTGCACCGAGACGCATTTCCCCTTGCCGGTCTCTGGGCAGTTGAAGCTGGACTGGTAGGGGTTCAGGACCGTCGAACAACCACAGAGGATGATTGCCAGCAATAGAAAGCTAGATCTCGTCTTCATACTTCCTCCCGCTCTTTCCCTGTTTCAGCTCCTTGATGGCCAGCTCGATCCCCTCGCTGACGATAACGGTGATGTTCTTGGTGGCTCCCACCTCGATGACCGGCATGGTCTGCTTGGCCAGTTCCAGGTAGAACTTCTGCAGCTCCGTAGCCGCGGTGGCGACTCCGCCGCCGATCCCGGCCCGCACGACCCGGTTCGGGTCCACGATCTGTGTGACACCCAGGGCGCTGACCGACTGGGTCGCGGCGCTCTGGCGGAAGGCGTCGCCGATGCCGCCGAAGAAACCGGCAACGAGTGACCTGGCGACGGCGGCTCCCATCTTGGAGACGACCGTGCCTTTCAGTCCGATCTTGCCGTCCGAATCCACGACAAAGCCCTTGATCTTCTGGTCGATGACCGCGTGGTCCTTCCGGTCCAGGCAGGAGAGCGACACCAGCCTCAGTTCTGCCCGCTCTGTTGCCAGGTTGCCGTGTCCCTCGGCAATGACAAAGCATCCCTTCAGGTTGGCCTTTACCCGGTTGGGGAGCACGGCCAGTTCCTTGATCCGGATGAAAACCGGCGCCGGGTTCCCCTTGGCCCCCTCAGAGGTAGGGGCGTCCAAGCCGGAAAGAAGGGTCGCCGCCATGAAAGAAGGAGGCAGATAGATCCGGTCGCCCGGCTCTTTTTTTTTATTCTGATCTCCGTCTTTTCCGTACTTGGTGTCCTTTCCGGCTCGGACATCGCGGCTCGAAACGATCTCAATCTCGCCAAAGGTATCCGGCTTGGAAGAGACCGAAGGCAACGCCGGAGGATACGACTGCCCCGCGAACTGCTGCCCCTGGGCAACGGAACCGCTTGGAGGTGGATATGTGCCAAGAGACCGACTGGTTGCGGCTGCCGGTCCGGGTGGCGCGGGGAGCGGTATACCGGGTAGTTTCTCTTCACGTTTTCCGGTGATTTTCCGCTCAACCCTGCCTTGCGGTCCCTTTGCCGTCTGGTTTTTCTTCTCCTCCTGAATCGCTTTCATCGCCGAGGTTTCCTCGCCTTCGTTCTTCCCATTAACGATCTCATCGATCTGTTTGGAGAGTGCGGCGATCTTTTCGTCCCGCTTGGCGATCTCCTTCTGCCCCTCCATATACATGGATTTCTCCAGCAGCCTGGGGTCGAGAGCCACGTCTTCCCGTTTCCCGCCGGCCTGCTTCGGGGGCGGCGGAGTACTGTTCCGCACCCAGTAGCCGGCTGCCGAGGCAACCAGGATCAGGCCGATGACCGAGAGCAGGACAATCCGCTGCTTGGTTTTCGGCGCCAGATTGTCCCAAAAGCACCTAATTCTCTCCGTGAGCGACATCAGCACCTCCTTCCCCAACTCCCTGGATCTGCTCGACCACGATCAGCCGGGCGGTCTCCCCCGTTTTGAGGGTATGACGGTCCAGGGCGATTCCCACCGGCCGCAACGCAACCTTTTCGGACAGGAAATCCTTCTCCCTGATTTTCAGTTCCTCCCCGCTCTTTCTGGAAGAGACCGAGAATTCCTTGATCACCAGCCCTTCCCCCTCCACCCGGAAGCTGCGAACCAGGGTCAGATCCAGGTCCTTGAAGAGCGGGAGCTTTCTGTTCACGGTACGTGCGGAAAAGCCTTCCGGTATCTCGCCGGTATAAACGGCTTTGATCACGGCCATAACCTTCTTTTCAAAAGGGAGGGAACCGTAGAGGGCGGCATTCTGCCGGATCTTCTCCGTTCCCGGAGAAAGTTTGATCGTCTGGGAAGGAATCCGTTTGGGTATGGCGATCAGGTTGTAGACGCTCTCCCCGCAGACGACGAAGAACTCGGTTGGTGTGGTGGAATAGACCTCCCTGTCTTCCTTCCTGGTGATGCGGAACTTGATGAAGGCGTTTTTCTCCACCACCTTTACGCCGACCCCCTTCTCGGCGGAGAAGATCACGTCCTTTATCTCCTGTGTGCAGACGATCCGGTTGGCGTCGGAGCTTGACAGGGAGACCTGGGTACTTACCTCGGGGATGATGTTCTGCTGCTGGAGTTCGGCCGGAAAGACGCCGGCCACCGGGTTTCCGGGTAGGCGGAGCGGCGCCGAGGTTGTGGCGCTTGGTTTGACTACCGGTTTAGCCGGACCATCCGCAAAAGCCGGACAGGTGGCGGTCAAAAGAATGGAAACTGTTGACAGTGTTATTGTGCGCAATTCAGTGCCTCCCATTGGTGTCGGCCTGGTTCCCGGTCTCCTGCTCGGAGAGCCTGCTGATCAGGAAGCGGCCGTCTGTTACCCGGTATTCGATCAGGTAGACCCGTTCCTTTTCCTCAAGGAGCTGGTCGTTGGCGTACTGCCGCCGCAATCCGTGAATCTCCATCTCTTTTCTCACCCGGTCGATCCTGATCCCGTTGATGTGATAGACGCTGGAGACATGCCCCATCTCGACCGTGTCGGCGATACCGTAGAAAGCCTTTCTCACCTCGGCGTACTTTTCAGGAGCGAACATGGTCAGAAGCTCGCTGAACTGGCTCCGGGCGGTGGCCGGGGAATAGT
This sequence comes from Geobacter sp. UBA698, assembly GCA_002298925.1. Taxonomy (GTDB): domain Bacteria; phylum Desulfobacterota; class Desulfuromonadia; order Geobacterales; family Pseudopelobacteraceae; genus Pelotalea. The sequence continues at coordinate 3,963 of DBMM01000116.1, forward strand.
TGAGGGCCAGCCACATGGCGTACCTGCCGAAGACCCGGATGTACTCTTCCGAGGCGGAGTTGCCGACGATCTCCAACTTGGTGTTGATCACCGGCGGGA
>DBMM01000116.1:4094-10389 GCA_002298925.1 Geobacter sp. UBA698
GCATACTTGAGCAGCCGGTTCTCGCCCTTGACGTTGGAATGACGCTGGATGAAGAGATTGAAGCGCATGGTTATTCCTTTATTCAAAAAACTCCTTTTCGAAGAACAACGGGTACCCTTGCAGCCTGGCAAATCCGATCATGAACAGCATGTGGACCAGAAGTCCCTTGGAGTACTGTTTCTTGATCCTGCCGTAGATCCACGGCACAAGGATCATCAGGATCCAGAACATCCCGCCGAAGATCATGGCCAGGGTGAGGAAAGTGAAGAACAGGCAGAGGTCGTCCGATTCAAGCCAGAGGACTTGCAAGGGAGCGCCGAGATACTGAGGGAATCTGCACGTGGTCATGACCAAAAGAGGACCGGCCGGAACCGGCCCTCTCCTCCCTTTTCGATTGGTCAGATGATCGCGCCCAGGCTAGTTACCAGGGCGTCCGCCTTGAGAAGCACCGCGCCGCCGCAGATGGAGGGGATGGCGCCCATGATCTTCCCCTGGATGGCCAGGACCGCGCCGATGATCATCGCGGCCACGCCACCGACGAAACCGATCGGCCCCTGGAGCATTTTGAGCACCGCCACGTCGTACACGTCGTAGGCGAAGGTGCCGGAAGCCGGAGCGACGATGGCGATTGCCGCCGAACAGAGCATGAGCACGGCCAGGGAGGTGGCCATGAAGAGCATCAGTCTTCCGGTGCTGAAACGATATTTTCCGAGTTGAACGATTGCCTGCATAGAGCCTGCTTCCTTCGGTTCTGGAATTGCCCGGCCTTACCGGCCGGGGTGATGGTTGACGGTTGCCCGCGAAAACTATCTGCGGGGTTTCAGTGACTGTTCCTCTCCCCACCTCCTCTCCTCAAGCAGCTTTTCGATGACGGGAATGTCGGCTCCCCGGACCATTCTGCCGTTGACCCAGAACAGTGGGGTCCCCATGACCCCCATGATGGTTGCCAGTTGCCGATGCCGGGCGACCAGTTCGCCGGCACGTTTGTCCGGTTGCGGCAGTCTGTCCTTGTCGTGCTCCCCGGCCATGACTTCTCGAAAGGCTTTCTCCCTGTTCTTTGATGACAGAATCCAGGCGACCTTTCTTTCGGAGTCAGGGTGGAGCTGGACCAGGGGGGCAAAGAAGACATACCTGGTCACATCCCGCCTACATTTGAAGAATCGCTCCGCCTTCCGGCAATAGGGGCAGTCCGGATCGGTGAACTCGATCACCCGGTTTCTGCCGTTGCCGATCTTCACCCCGAGGTCAAGCGGAAGGTTCTTCAGACGAATGGCGGCCAGTTCCTCCTGTCTCGCGGCGGTCAGGTTCTTTCCCTGGGGAGTGTAGATCTCGCCGAAGAACAGATAGTTTCCTTCTGGCGCGAAATAGAGGATATTGCCGCCGGTCACCACTTCGGAGAGCCCGGTAATCCCGGTTCCGGCAACGTTCTCGACCTGGGTGTGGGGATAGGCTTTTTTGAAGGCTTCTATAACCTTGGTGGACGGATCCGGTTCTCCCCCGGCGTTCAGAGCGAAGATGGCAGCGAAGGAACAGAACGAAAGGAAGAACCCGACCGGCACCATGCGGTTTGCCGTTCTACTTCTCATGCTTCACCCCGCTTTCCGGTGATCTGATCACCGAGATCTCGACCCTCCTGGAAAGCCTCTTTTCGCCGGGGACGTAGCAGCACTTCCCCTCTCCGGAGACTTCATCGACCTGAAGACCGTTCCTGCCCAGGAGGCTGCCGACCGACAAGGCCCGCCGCATCGCCAGCCGGTCGTTGTAGGCTTTGGAACCGATGTCACAGGTGAAACCCTTAATCCGGATTCCGGTCACTGACGGGTCGGTTTTAAGGAAACCGGCAAGGAGGCTCAGTTCATGGACGTCCTCGACTTTTGAACTGTCGAAGCCGAAAAGGATGGTCTTTTCGAGGCGGTACTCGTTGGGGTTGGCTGGGCTCAAGGAGGCCGGTGGCGTAACTGCCGGAGTTGACTGGTTCCCGAACTTCAAAGAAAGCGGCGGCCGTTTGAGTTCCGGGACAAGTGGGGAATGGTGCATCTTTTCGCAGATGACGTATTCCCGGTCGCTGCCCAGGTCATTTGCGGCTTCGTAGCGGTAGCCGTAGTGCTTCTGAAACACGCTGGCAGCTTGGCTGGATGTTGCCAGTAACAGGGTTAGCGTAACTGCAGTGATGAATTTGGTCATACTCTCCTCCACAACAAAAAAGCCGGCCGTGGGAGATTTTCCCATCTGACCGGCTTTGCCTGGGCCTTCCTCCTTGCCCACGGCCGTGCCGCCACTATTCGAATGTGAAAACTGCTTTCCTGCCAATAATTATCCAGCCGGGGTGTAGCTGTTCACGAAACTTTTTTCATCAGCGGGCGAGATATTCAAGATACCTCCCAGGCGGTCGATTGCCTTGAGGAGCCATGTCACCCTGACCAGTTCCATTATCACAACCGAAGGGTACTTTCCGATAACCGTGAGATCTTCGATCCCCTGAATCGTACCCAGGTATCTTTCGAGCCGCTGGTCCCAGTTAATGCGGTAGGAATATCCGGTGGTAGCCGAGGATAGTTGCCTTTCCCACTCTTCGAGATCGAGCGAAGGTTTTCCCTTAGCGTAGATTCCGGGAAAATCCCTCACGGCCGCCTGACGGATTCCTGATGCTGATGCTGTCCCTGTTCCTGTGAGTTCAGCTTCGGCAATCCGGATGTCAAAGCCATAGGAGTTGCACCACTGGGTGAAGGACAATCCCATGCGCCGCAGTGCTCCTTGCATTTCAGCCGGCCCTTTGAATCTTGTCCGCTTGAGGGATGTTCCGATGAGCCCGCGCTTCTGGAGAATCCGGTAGATTGGCAGCGCCCGTTTGGCCCCTATGGCCCGGGAAATCTCCACCACGCTGAATCCGGACAGAAACGCCTGGGTAACGAGTAATTCGTATTCCTGCTCTATCCGCCTCAAGGCTTGGTTTTCATAGCCGTTGTCTCTGACTGGTCCGATCACTGAAGCCTGCCCTCCGGTTCCGTATTTTTCCTTCGCTTGGATTTCATTTCCTATGGCTACTTCGGAATTGTTCCAGTAACTATATATTCATATAGTTATTAACGATTTATTCTCACCTTCCACCGTTTTCGGCTCGTAACGGACCACGCGCAATTTTGATCTGGTTGAATGTCTCACCTCTTCTTCCGGCTCGCCTCTGAAACTGACTGTCGACAGATATGCTCTCCAGATGCGATGTCCTTCCGAGAGACCGGCGTCGAATGCGTCGAATTCAGCCGTCCCAGCCTTGTACGGGCAGTTGTCTCCTATTCCGATTCCGGCGAAGTAGTTGATCAACGCCGCCATGACACCCCGCTTGTATTCGATGCTCCTCTGATCTTTCCGCTCTTCGAAGGCTTCGATAAAGAGCTCTTCTGCTTTCGATAGTTGTTCGTCTCTTGAGTTCATGTTCTGCTCCTTCCATCAGAGGCCGAGAATATCGGCGTAGCTCAGGTTGAGTTTGCCAAGTTGGAACTTCAGTTTCTTGCGCCTGATGTCTACCGCGATCTTCCTCAGCCTGCGAATTTTTTCCATCTCAACCTCCATGCCAAAGGCCCTGTTCACCCGGTACCTGACAACCTCGGAGGAAAGGTTCCTCAGGTTGGTTTCACCAAGGAAGGTGTTCAGGATGTACCGGTCGATCTTGTCGTGATCCGGAAAAAGGAGCAACATGCCCCTCTCCCGTGCGCCCTTGATACTCCTGAGAGATTCCGCTACGAACCACGTCCGGCCCCAGAGCCTGCCCAGCACCGATAACGCGTTGATCCCGGCATCATCCAGGGGCAGACTGATGAGCCCCTCGTTCTCCATCCTGGCGATGACCTTCGAAGGTAGTCCGAATGTCGTGCTTGCTTCCTTGAGTTCCATGTCATGACCTCCGGTGATAGAATTGCTGTTTCCGGTCTGATGCTTAACCGTTTTCCGTTTGTCCGGTGAATTCCCTCTCCTTCCGGAACCGGTGCGTCTTCTTCATGATCCTCCGGAACGACTGGTGGACCGCCCCCTTCGAGGTACCCAGGAACAGGGCGGTTTCAGCCAGGGACATCCTTTTCCCTTCCAGGCCGCAGATGCAGGTAAAAACTCTTTTCTCAACCGGGCTCAAGCGTTCGGCCAGAAGAGAAAGGACCTCTTCTTCGGTCTGTCCGAGTTCCCGCGCTAGGAAGAGATTCTCGGGATCGGGAGGATAAGCTTCGCCACCGTAAAAAACTTCGTCGGAGTACGCCTGAACAGTGGATACGGACAGGGAGAAACCGATCTTTCTTTTCTCAGCATTACCATGGGAAACCCGGAAGGCTCTTTTGCCGAACATGTGCCAGAAGGCGGTGGAAAAGGAGATCCCCTTGCGTTCGCTCACCCCAGTTGACAGCAAGGCGCCTCATAGGCGTCGTGGAGAAAGTCTTCCGGGTCATAGGGAGAGAAAGTCATGGATTTCCGGATTTCCCTGTTCACCAGCCCCATGTATCGGTCCACCCAAGCTATGGCATCGTTACCGTCCATTGATCCTCCTCACCGGAAATCGTCCGGCCTAATTTTTCCCTGTTTCACCAGGGTCCGGATGCGCGCAATCGCCCTGTTAAGGACATCACGGACGTTCGATTCACCGCAGCCGAGGCACCTGGCGATCTCGTGGTTGGACATGGCCCCTTCGTAGGTCATTCCCAGCGCCAGACAAAGGACTCTCTGTTCTCGCTTGGTCAAGTACCCCTGTATCGCCTGAAAAATGCCGTCGATATCCGGTTCACGCATCTTCTCCGGCATGCGTATTTCGGCAATGTTCATGTCGGCAACGCAGAGGTTCGAAGGGATCGATTTCGAGCCTGACGAGCCATTCCCGGGATTGGGGGTCATCCTGGCGGTGAGTTCCTTGAAGCGGATCCAGAATACCGATTCAAAGGGAATCCCCTTTCTCCTGCTCCGCATAGCAGCATCAATCGCTGCCAGATGCGCCTCCTGTGTGTAGTCGCGCTCCTCGAATGGCGAGTAGACGCGGCAGATCGCGATCCTCCGGCTGAACCTGTTCAGGTTTCCGTTGACCCAATCGACCGTCCCGATAACGTTCATCGAATCCTCCTTGAAAAACAAAAAAAGCCGGCAACGGATTTCTCCGTCTGCCGGCTTTGCCCGCGTTTCTGTTGAACGCGCGGCCGTGCCTTTAGAAAAGTCAGGGGCGGATTCTGGTTCTATTCAACGGGACGATCCCGTGGATGATGAAAAGCGGTCATGCGATTCATCCATTCCTTCAACGTTTATCTCAGCCTCACGTTGAGACAAACGGCGATTCTGATTATTTCCTCACCGGATGCCTTTTTCCTGAGGTAGTCCTCGACTCTTCGCCTTATCCTGGCGATATCCCATCCGATGGGTATCTCGACTCCCCCTATACGGATCACGCCGTTGAACGCAAGGGAGACTGCGTTGGCGTTGAATGCTTTCTCGACGATCTTTTCATCGACCTCACCGCGTGCGAGAGAATAAACGCTACCGGAGAAATTCAGGGTTTGCCCTGTCCGGCGCAGATACCCCATCACGGCTTGCAGCGCCTGGTCTCGGAAGTGGCAATTCATGACACCCTTTCCAACTCTCCTTTCTTTTGGTTAAAGAATGGTTAAAAGAAGGTTAGGTAGCCGTGAAAAACGATGCAACTCAGCAAGTTAATTGGATATTTAGAATCAACCCGGTCGGTCTAAGGTCAATAGTTCCGCCGGTCAAAGGTCAATACTCCTGCCGGTCAAAAGTCAATACCGGCCGGTCAAAGGTCAACAGAGCGCCGGTCATAGGTCAATAGTCGGTCGGTCAAAGGTCAACTCCTTCTCCTGACCGTCAAGGTGTCATCCCGAAGTTGCCAGCTTTCCAGGAAACCGGCCTCTCGCAGCAAGCGGAGGGAGGTTTTCAGTTCCTCCCTGAAGTGCTTTGGCGACATCTCCGAACCGCAGAGCCGCATCAGCGTGGAGACCTTTACCGGATACGGCTCCCGGTGACTGGCCCAGTACCCGAACAGCTTCGAGGCAATCCCGTCCGGAAGGGATTTTCGGATTTCCCAGTTCACCCTGGTCAGGAATTCCTCGTCGAATAACAGCAACATCTCCTTGCAGAGCCATACCTGCCAGCGGGAGAGGTTCTCCATCCGCTCGTCCCTCGACCTGAACATCTGGATCAGGGAGACGCTGATGAAACACCCCAGTCGTTTGGACTGGATGCGGATCGCCGTCGCTTGCATGCGGCTGAGACAGACCCGCAGCCGTTCGTAGCTTTGACCTTTGACCGGCCAGCC
>DBMM01000080.1 GCA_002298925.1 Geobacter sp. UBA698
TGACCGCCAGGCTGGCGGGGTAGAGCGGAGTTATTCATGGCAGGGCATAGGAGAGGTTTCAGATGAAAATAATCAGAGTGGATATGGTTACCCGGCTGTTGACCGTTTCGGCGGTTCCCAACCGGCAAAGGAGTTTATAAAATGGCAGGACCTTTAAGTCATATACGTGTATTGGATCTGAGTCGGGTCCTGGCCGGTCCCTGGGCCGGGCAGACCCTGGCCGACCTGGGGGCCGAGGTGATCAAGGTGGAGCGCCCCGGTGCCGGGGACGACACCCGCGGCTGGGGCCCCCCCTTCCTGAACGACAGTGAAGGGCGTCCGACCAGCGACGCGGCCTATTTCCTGGCGGCAAACCGGGGGAAAAAATCGGTCACCATCGACTTTACCCTCCCGGAGGGTCAGGAGCTGGTGCGCCGTCTGGCGGCCGACTGCGATATCGTTCTTGAGAACTTCAAGGTGGGGGGGCTGGCCAAGTACGGCCTCGACTATGCTTCCCTCAAGGAAATCAACCCGGGGATCATCTACTGTTCCATCACCGGTTTCGGCCAGACCGGACCATATCGCAACCGGGCCGGCTACGACTTTCTGATCCAGGGGATGGGCGGCCTGATGAGCGTCACCGGCGAACCGGATGGGGAGCCGGGGGGTGGGCCGGTCAAGGTCGGCGTTGCCATCGTCGACATCTTTACCGGCATGTACGCCGCTACCTCGGTGCTGGCGGCTCTGGCGCACCGCGAGCGGACCGGGGAGGGGGATTACATCGACCTCTCCCTGCTCGATGTCCAGGTGGCGACCCTGGCCAACCAGGCCACCAATTATCTGGTGTCGGGCAAATCACCGCAGCGGCTGGGCAATGCCCATCCCAACATCGTCCCCTACCAGGCCCTGGCGACCAGCGACGGGTACATCATCCTGGCGGTGGGCAACGATAGCCAGTTTGCCAAGTTGTGCGCCGTGGCCGGTTGTCCGGAGCTGGCCGATGATGAGCGTTACCGTACCAATGCCGCCAGGGTGCGCAACCGTGGCGAGCTGATCCCGCTTATCAAGGAACTGCTCAAAAAGCGGACCAGTGAAGAGTGGATCGCCGCGCTGGAAACGGCGGGGGTCCCTTGCGGCCCGATCAACACGATCGAGGAGGTCTTTGACAATCCCCAGGTTCAGGCCCGCGGCATGCGGGTCGAGGTGCCGCACCAGGTGGCGGGGCAGCTCTCGCTGGTGGGCAGTCCCATGAAGTTTTCCCGCTCACCCCTCGATGACTGCCAGCCCCCGCCGCTGCTGGGGGGGCACAACGATGAGATCCTGGCGGGGATGCTCGGCCTTAGCGGGGATGAGCAGGCCCGTTTGCGGGCAGCCGCGGTGATCTGATTTCATCCGGAGCTCGTGCGGGGCAAGTCAGTCATCAATTCTTCGGCCGTTCAACCAAAAACTGCTTTTTATGGGTTCAATGAGCAGGCCCGAACAGTGGAAGGGTTGACAATAACGCTCCGCTTCCGGATGATGTAGCCTGCTCCGACCTTGCCCTGATCGGGCTTTATCCCGGGATATTCGTGTCTCCTTTTTCTTCGTCCGCACGCCTCAATATCATGCTGGCCGCGCTGCTGATGTCCACTGGCGGCGCAGCCATCAAGGCTTGTGCCTCCCTGTCCAGCTGGCAGGTGGCCTGCTTCCGTGCCGGTGCAGCCACAGTGGTCTTGCTGCTGGTGCTGCCCGCTGTCTGGCGAGGCTTCAGCCGGCGAACGTTGGCGGTTGGCTGTGCCTATGCTGCCGCTTCGGTCCTGTTTGTGCTGGCCACCAAGCTGACCACGGCGGCCAACGCCATCTTCCTGCAAAGCACGTCACCGATTACCATTGTTCTGCTCAGTACGTTCCTGCTTAAGGAGCCGTTACGGCGCGAAGACGGATTTTTCATGCTTGCGCTGGCCGCGGGTCTGTCCCTGTTTTTCTTCGGGGGGCACCATCCGACCGCCAGCGCGCCAAATCCCTCGCTGGGAAACCTGCTGGCCCTGCTGAGCGGGCTCTTCTGGGCATTTACCCTCATCGGCCTGCGCTGGCTGACTCACTCCAAAAAAACTGATCTCGAGCCGGGGGCAGCCGCAGTAACCGCCGGCTGCCTGATCGCCTGTGCCGTGACGCTGCCCTGGGCTGTGCCGGTTAGCGCCGGCCGTGGGGCGGACCTGCTGACGGTCCTTTATCTGGGCGGGGTGGGTGTCGCCCTGGTGTTTATACTGTTGAGCAGGGCCATGAATCAGGTCACCGCCATCGAGGCCGGACTGCTGCTCCTGATCGAGCCGGTTCTCAACCCCCTCTGGTCCTGGCTGCTCCACGGGGAACCCCCCGGCGTGCCAGCCCTCGCTGGCGGCGGCATCATCCTGGCTGCCACCGCCATTCACACCTGCTGGAAAAACCGGAGTTGCCCCTCCCCCTGCTGTAATCCCGTTCCCCCTCCAGCTTCTGAGAAAGCTCCCTTCGACTCCGCTCAGGGAACAGACGTGCGCTGAGCGGAGTCGAAGCGCATCCAGCGGAACTTGCTGCCCGATAAAGAACCACCGAGGCGGTGTGGAGTGCTGATCAGAAATGAAGGATCAAGGTAGTGCTGCTTACCCCGTTCCTGCCGGTATAAGTTTTCATGTCCGCAATTCCCTGCTGGCGTCGCGGCCCCCGCTCAATCGCCGCCAACTATAAGCTTTGTCGGAACCCAGGCGTGATCCTTGCCTTTAACTCATTAATTCCATAATAGAACCTTGTTGTTCGCTGCGGGGAGTGTTGTGGCCGCTGGTGCGGCAGTTCGGGTTGACGCCGGGCAAACTGCACGCTGGAGGGGCTGGGAAGACGCTGGTAGCTAAAAGCAGGTGCTGGCCATGTTCTGCTTTGCGCCAACAAGGCCTGCTTCACTTGTTGACATAATTCTAATTTGAATTTTAAATTCAATTATGGATTGTGTTGATATAACGTTTTTTTAGGATTATTGTTGGTATTAACAGTGCCTGTCAAATTCTCTCGCATGAGGTCGCAGCATGTCTCTGAATAACGATCCTGCCTTTATGGTCAGCTCCCCCCTTAACAGCAAGCCTCCTTTCCTGGAAGACTTTTACCAGGCCTTGATTAACGCCATGGATGTGGCGCTGCTGGTGGTCAACGCCTCCGGGATGACGATTCTTGCCAACAGGACCGCCCGCAGGAGTTTCAGCGCCTATCCCGGCATTCACCTGAATGATGCCATTCCGGATCTGTGGTCCAAGATCGCACATAAACTGAAGTCGGGAACGTTCACAATTGAGGTTTCCGTGCGGGGCGGAGAGGCGAACTATGTGGGCAGGGTGAGTCCGATCGTGCTTGATCGGGGAGGGATCGGTGCCGTCTGTTTCTTTGTGGAGAACTCCGGTCTCGAATCGATGGCCATGCAGATGAGGATCTTTCAGGAGCTGATCAGGGAGTCGGACACCATCATCAACTCCTCCTCGGTCGCGCTCTGGATTTGCGACGGAGAAGGCAACGTGCTGCGCATGAATCCGGCATCCGAGCGACTTAACCAGATTGAAGCTGTCGATTATGTCGGTCGAAACATGCTTGACCTGGTCAAGGAAGGGTTTGTCGATAAGTCAGTCACCCTGGAGGTTATCAAGACCTTGAGGGGGGTGAGCATGCTTCAGCAGCGGCAAGGGCGCACGCTGGTGGTGACGGGAACTCCGGTTTTTGACGCCGAGGGAAAGTTGATCCGGGTAGTGGTAAGCGAGCGGGATGTGAACGAAATTGACAATCTGCAGCGGGAGTTGCAGGAGCAGGAGGCCATGAAGGATCAGTACCGCAACCATGTACTGGAGATGCAGCAGATGGAGCTGGAGTCCCGCCGGGTGATCGCAAAGAGCCCCTGCATGCTTAAGGCCTTGCGCCAGGCGTTCAAGGTCAGCGCCGTAGATTCGTCGGTCCTGATTCTCGGTGAATCCGGGGTGGGAAAAGGTCTGTTCGCCGATCTGATCCATAAGCACTCGCGACGGGCGGAGCATCCGCTGATCAAGATCAACTGCGGAGCCATACCGGAGTCCCTGATCGAATCGGAACTGTTTGGCTATGAAAAAGGCGCCTTTACCGGCGCCCAGGCCGGCGGCAAGCCGGGGTACTTCGAGTTGGCCGACGGCGGTACCCTGTTTCTGGACGAGATCGCTGAGCTGCCGCTCTCCTCTCAGGTGAAGCTGCTACGCTTTCTGGAGGATGGCCGGATCACTCGTCTGGGGGGGACCAAGAGCCGTAACGTTGATGTCCGCATTCTGGCGGCGACCCACCGCAACCTGGAGGAGATGGTTGAGCAGGGCAAATTCCGTCTCGATCTCTATTACCGCCTGAAGGTCGTCCCGATCCATGTCCCTTCAGTGCGGGAGCGCAGGGATTGCATCCTGCCACTCATCCAGCATTACATCGATTACTTCGGTGAAAAAAACGGCTTGAAAAGGCGCCTTACCCGTGCTGCCTCGGACGCCCTGCTGGCATATCCCTATCCCGGTAACGTACGGGAGCTGATGAATGTCTGCGAGCGGCTGGTGGTCATGTCGGAATCAGAGCTGATCGCGCTCCAGGACCTTCCCAGCGACATCGCTGGCCGCACTGAAGAGAAGGGGCTGGCTGCGGTTGATTGGACGGAAGGGATGGCGCTGCAGCAGATCCTGGACAATGTGGAAAAACAGGTGCTTACCGAAGCCATGGAAAGATTTGACAATCAGTACCGGGCAGCCGAATTCCTTGGCTTGAGCCAGCCCACCATAAACAGAAGGCTGAAAAAATACGGCCTAAGCTAGCCGGGCCATTTCGGACAACATGCTGCTGATCGCCAGTGGCCGGAAATAATCCGCGCAGGCTTTGATTCAAATATGAATCACGTTTTCCGGAATTCTCCCCAATCAGGGCAAACATTGTTTCATTTTGTTGATCAAAAAGAACTCCCTTCCGATGGCAGGTTGCACCTGGTGCAGCGATTGCTGCCACAAGTTACTGTTGGCGCCTTTGCCGGCCTGATGCCGATACAATCGAAATGCCCCCACTGACCTTCTGCTCATAATCATAACATGCCGTTTTTGTTCGACTGTATCTTGCGGGGCAAGGATGTCTCACCCGGCTGTACCTCGGGCATTGCGGTCTGTCTCCTGTCGCTTGGCATGCATGCTGCAAATGACAACAGCAAAACGGTGTCACAATTCGGATGCGAGTGGATCGTTCCAGTTGCGGTCAGTAGCCGCAAATAAATACTAAGCAAAGGAGAATATCATGAAGTATCGCGTCGCCATTGATACGGGAGGAACCAACACCGATGCCTTCATCTTTAATGAAGAGACCCGCACTTCTTTTGTCGGCAAGGTTCCTTCTACACCCAAAAATCCGGCTGTAGCAATTACCGATGCCATTAAAGCCGCAGGCTTAAAGGCATCGGAGATCAAGCTGATTACCCATGGGACTACCGTTGCGACCAATGCCCTGATCGAGCGCAATTTCCCGAAAACTGCCATGGTGACCACCAGAGGCTTTCGCGATGTGGTGGAGATCTGTGATGGCACCAAGGAGGAATTGTGGGATGCCTATATTGATAAGCCCACTCCCTATATCCGCCGTCGTGACCGTTTTGAAGTGAGTGAGCGGGTCGATTATAACGGCGATGTGGTCACTCCGCTCGATCGGGATGAGGCGCGCAGAATAGCCGAGCGGATCGCCAAGTTGGGGTACCAGGCGGTCTGCGTCTGTTTTATAAATTCATACGTGAATGCAGACCATGAGCAGGCCATGAAAACCATCCTGGCTGAGTATCTCCCCCTCGAAACCTATATCTGTACCTCCAGTGAAACCATTCCGGAGATGTTTGAACACCCGCGCTTCAGCACCGCCATGATCAATGCGGTCCTGGGGCCATGCATCGTGAACTACATCAGCGATCTCGATAAGCGTCTCAAGGAGATGGGTTACAAAGGTGACCTGCTGATCCTCCATTCCGGCGGGGGAGTGCTTACCGCCAAAGGGACCAGTCGTTTCCCGGCCCGTCTGGCCAGTTCCGGCATAGTGGCCGGCGCCATTGCCGGCGCTCACATTGCCAAACAGGCCGGATACTTGAATGCCATCAGCTTCGATATGGGCGGGACAAGCACCGACGTTGCCCTTACCTACAAGGGTGAGCTGAAGACAGCCAATAGTTGGCAGGTGGAGTATGGCTATCCGATCATGTTCCCCAGCGTCGAAGTGCTTACGATCGGCGCCGGCGGGGGGAGCATCGCCTGGATCGACGCAGGAGGTTCCCTGCGCAATGGTCCCCAGAGTGCCGGCGCTGACCCCGGTCCGGCCTGCTATGGCAAAGGGGGCGAAGAGGCAACCAATACCGACGCCAATCTGGTGCTGGGGCGCTTGAACCACTCCCTGCTCGGCGGGCGCTTGCAGCTCGATCTCAAGGCATCCAAAAAGGTCATCAACAGCAAGGTGGTTACCCCCCTCAGGATGGATCTGGCTGGTGCCGCCAGTGCCATGCTGAAGGTGGCCGAAGCCAATATGGCCAATGCCATCCGGCTGATTTCGATCGGACGCGGATACGACCCACGTGACTTTGCCCTGGTTGCCTTCGGGGGGGCCGGACCGCTGCATGGGGCTTACCTGGCCCAGGAACTGGAGATTCCAACGGTCATATTTCCCCGTTACCCCGGTATCGCCTCCGCAATGGGGTGCCTGCTGGTGGATATCCGCCACGATTCAAGCCTTATGTATCTCGGCAAGGCTCAGGAAGCAAATATCCGGCAACTGGAGCATAGCTTCGAATCCATGGAAGAAGAGGCACGGGATCACCTGCTGGAAGAAGGGGTGCCGTCCGAGAACATGCGCTTTGTCCGGCAGATCGACATGCGCTATGCGGGCCAATGGCGAACCCTGACCGTGCCGGTGGATTTCGCCGATGGGGAGAACACCCTCAATACGGCTCTGAAAAAATTCCATGCAGAACACGAGCGGGCCTATTCCTACAGCGACCCGTCCCGGGAAGTGGAAATATTTGCGCTCAAACTGGTCACCCAGGGGATCATTCCCAAGCCGACCATGCCCAAGGTCAGGGAACTCGGTGAAGCCCAAAGTGCACTGACCGGCAGTCGTCCGGTCTATTTCGATGAGTCCGGAGGCTATGTGGAAACGCCGGTCTACGACCGGGACAAGCTGCTGCCGGGGGCACGGATCCAGGGCCCGGCCATAGTGGAGCAGTTGGACTCGACCGTTGTGCTCCCACCGGAAACGTCAAGTGTCGTCGACCCCTATCTGAATATCATCACCAAGTTTGCAACGACCTGAAAGGAGAATCCCAATGGAAAGCACCGAACAACACCAAAGTTCTCACGCATCATTCCAAGATGCTGATAAAACGGCAAAAAAACTTGACCTGATTACGTTTGAGGTCCTCAAGAATGCCTTCATCAACCTGGTGGACCAGATGTCCGAACAGTTGCTGCGCACCTGCTATTCATTCGTCATCTATAGTCGCGATTTCAGCAACTGCATCTGCGACCGGGACGGCAACACGGTCGCCCAGGGAACCCAGGATATCGCCGTGCATGTGGGGACACTGCATTTCAGCGTAAAGTCGGTCATCAAGCAGTTCGGCTCCGACATCATGCCAGGGGATGTCTTCATAACCAACGACCCTTACGACGGCGGCACCCATTTCAATGATGTCAGGATTATACGTCCCATATTTTATGAAGATGAGTTGGTGGCGTTCACCCAGTCCAATGGTCACTGGGCCGACATCGGCGGTAGCGTCCCCGGTTCTTTCGACATCACCGCCAAGGAACATTTTGGTGAGGGGCTGCGCATCACCCCCATGAAAATCTGGAAGGAAGGGGTGTTCCAGGAAGATGTCGCCAAGATGCTGGTTTCCAATATGCGTGCTCCCAATGATTCACTCGGTGACTTGCGAGCCCAGTCCGAAGCCACGCTGTGTGGAGCGAGACGACTGCTGGCGCTGATGGACAAATACGGCAAGGACACGATTCTGTTGGCGTTCGAAGAGGTTCAGAATTACGTCGAACGCTATGCCCGCGGCCAGCTGAAGAACCTGCCCAAGGGGACCTGGAGCGCGACGGATTACATCGATCAGGATCCCTCCGGGGAAGAAGGCATGATTCCCATTCATGTGGCCATGACCATCGAGGATGACCGCGTCTTCTATGATTTTACCGGAACCCATCCTTCCATCGGTTGCTTCCTGAACTCAACCTACAGCGCCTCATTCTCGGGGGTGATAGCCGGCACGAAGACATTTTTTCCGGAGCTTCCGCTTAATTCCGGCTTCTACCGCATCATCGACGTTCATTTTCCGGAAGGGAGCGTCGTTAATGCCCCCTGGCCTGTCGCTGTCGCCGGTTACTGTTCGGGCAGCTATGAAAAAATCATGAATGCTATTTTTGCCCTATGGTCCAACATAATGCCCGAACGGGCGCTGGCCTGCTCCTTCAACCTCGAGTACCTGCTGGTTGGTGGCTGGGACGGGCGGGACAAGAACAACCGTCGCTACTTCATGAATTACGACTGGATGGCCGGCGGCTGGGGCGGCCGCAACGGCAAGGACGGCTCCAATGCGACCTCGCCTGTCTTCGGGGTCGGCCTTGCAATCCAATCGGTAGAGGCTCAGGAAAGGCTCAGTCCCGTGTTGACAACCGAACACCAGATCGAAACCGACTCCGGAGGCCCGGGCAAATATCGCGGCGGATGTGGCGTGCGCAGGGGGGGACAACTGACCAGGGTGGAAAAGGCGGTCATGTCATACTGCTGCGACCGATCACGCTCGGTCACCTGGGGGATCTGGGGCGGCTTGCCCTCCCGCCCCCACGGGGTTTCGCTGATCCGCCAGGGGAGTGGGGCGGTCGAGTTTCTTGGCTCGGTATTTTCAAATGTGTCGGTGAAGGAAGGAGACACCTTTTATCGCCCGTCATCCGGTGGCGGCGGGTTAGGCGATCCGCTGGAGCGTGACCCGCAGGCGGTCATGGAAGATGTCATTGATGACTACGTGAGCGTGCAAAGGGCCCGCAGCGATTACGGGGTGGTAGTCATCCCGGAAAATCCCGATCTTAACCAGTACGCGCTGGATCTCGCAGCCACGGAACAGGTACGGGCCAGTATCAGGGAGAACCGTGCCACCTTGCTGGAAGAAGATCCGGTCTCCGTTGCACAAAAATTCCAGGCAGGGGAGATCGATACCCTCGATGTGATCCGCCATTATGGAGTCATCTGTAACTGGAATGACAAGTCGCTTCTGCCGAAAACCACCAGTCAGTTCCGGGAGTCTCTCCAGGCAAGACGAAAACCGCCAAAACTGTAACAGATCCAACCCCCCATTCAGTTTGTTGAAAACAAGCGCAATGGGCATTCAAATCAATCGGTTATGACACTGAATTGATTTGGATGCCCAGGCGACTCCCTCTCTTTGCGTCTGATTTCAGGCGGTGGGATACGTGCGTCATAACTGAACTGAAGAAGAGGGACGAAAAACGGCCGGCAGAGTCATTACGGTATTGGACGTAAAAACGTTGGTAAATTCAGGAGGATACCATGGCACAAAAAATTACAGAGGTCAGCGAAGCGGCATTGGATTATTCATGCAACCCGGTGCCTGAAGATGGGCGGATGTCCAAGTTTTCGCTCACCATGGCGTGGTGGAGCTGTTGCAGCGCCATGTTCTACGTTGTTGTCGCCGCCACCCTTGCTGCGGGGTTCGGTACGGTCAATACGCTGATCGGTATGGGCCTGTCGGTTGTCACCTACGCCGCGGTCAACGCGGTTATCAGCCGCTACGCCATCCGTACCGGGTCGTCGGTGGCGATGTTCTCACGCATTCTGTTCGGCAGGTCGGGTGCTGCCCTGGCCACGCTGATCTTTGCGGCGACAGCGATCTACTATGCCGTGTTTGAAGGCTCGGTCATGGCCCTGGCAGCCACCTTTCTCTTTACGGGTCTTGACTACAAGGTTGCGGCGCTGCTGGTTGTCCTCTACAGCGTGCCGCTTATTTTCGGGAGCGTCCAGCATTGGCTGGACAAGTTCAACGGCGTCCTGCTCCCCATCTATCTGATCGGGCTTGCATCCTGCGTAGGCCTGGCAATCAGCAAGTATGGTTACAGCAATGCCTGGTTGACGGCAGTGCCCAAAGGTGGCGCCCCGGCTATGGGGTGGTGGCAGGTGTATGTGGCCTACATGGGGGTCTGGATTCTGATGATGTACGTTTTTGACTACGCCCGTTTCGGCAAGAAAGCCGATGTGGAGTATCATGCGAAGTTCAACTTCGGTGCGCCGTTCTTCATCATGTCATTTCTGATTGGGGGACTTGCGGGCATCTTCCTGGTACAGACCATCCCGATTGAAGGCGCCCTGTCCGAGGTGTCGGCTGTCAAAGCCATCATCATGATGATGGGGGGCTTCGGACTGCTCTTCGTCTGGGCAACGCAAACCCGCATCAACACGGCGAATTTTTATCTGGCCACGGTCAACTTCGAAACACTGGGCAAACTGACCTTGGGACTGAAGCTGTCAAAATATTTCTGGGGAATCCTGGTCGGTGCGATCGTCTATGCGCTGATGCTTATGAACGTATTCAGCTACCTGCTCAAGGCGCTGGCCTATCAGGGGATCTTTGTCGTGGCCTGGGTGGCCATTGCCCTGGCCTACATACTGAAAGATGCAAGAAGCGAGCATGCTGACGAAGCCTCCAAGGATGACAGTGAATATCCTGCCTATAATTCGCGCGGTCTGATTGCCTGGTTCGGCTCGGTGGCCATCGGCATCGCGATGATGAACATTCCGGCGGTAACATCTTTCTCGTCGCCATGCAGCGCCATTGCCGGCTTTGTCCTCTACATGGCGCTCAGGCCCAGCGAGAAAACAGTCCCAGTAAAAGCAGTAAAAGCGTAAACAGCTGGTTTCCGATGGCCGGGCAAACACGCAGATTTCGACCTATGACAGACATTTAAAGATAAGGAGATACATAATGAAAAAACGCATTCTGACTATCGGTTTTTTGAGCGTAGTTGTCTGTTTGCTGCTGCTGCAGGTCAGCAGACCCAGTCAGGCAGAAGAATTCTCATCGACCGATCTTCAAATCCTCTACACTCCGTTTCTGGACAGAGGCGATCCGGATCTTGGCAACGGTATCTTCACCAAAGACAATAGTATCACCGCGGTCAGACTTCAACATTACGGGACCTGGAAGTATGGCGACAACTTCTTTTGCCTCGATCTGACTGAGGGGCGCAATGTTGGTGGTAATACCGCCGGTTCGTTTGGAACTCATACGGATTCTCAACTGTTCTTGGTCTACGTTCCTCGTCTCAGCATCACCAAAATCGCCAATGCACCCCTTTCCGGATTTATCAAGGATGTTTACCTGGCCGGACGACTCGAGCGCGCCAGTTATGGCAGCTTCGAGGCTGAAAACATCGGCATCTCCTTCGACCTGAAAATCCCCGGCACCGTGTTCTTCGAGCAGGACTTTTACGCTCGCAGGACCAATTATGACAAAGGTCCGGAATTCCTGTCGAGAACCGTCTGGTTGGCACCGTTTTCGGCCGGACCGGTGGGGATGCACTTCGACGGCCTAGCATTGATCAAGTCAACCGACAAAGGTGCCAATGCGTTCACTCAACTGGACCTCTTAGCTGACGTGCTCAATAAGGGGCAGCTCCAGGCAGGTGTCCGTCTCGAATCAGCTTTCTACAAACATTACGAAAGAAACACACCCTACCTGATGCTCAAATGGGTATTTTGATTGCTACTGGCAGCGGCGTCGACTTCTGGGGCCGTGAGTGCCCCTGAAACAAAAAAAGGACTCAGCCGATTCGGCTGAGTCCTTCATTTTGTGGCGCGCTTGGAGAGATTCGAACTCCCGACCTACGGATTCGTAGCATATCAGTTGCTTTACTTGGCTAATAATATCAAAGAGATACGAACACACTTCGTTCGTATCTCTTGCGTCAATGTGTAAAAACTGCGTCAATAATGTAGCAAAATATCATGCTTCTTTTTCCAGTACAGTTGCAGCATGTGCAAGCTTCATTGGTGATAGATGAGCATACTTCTGAGTGGTGGTTATATCAGCATGCCCCAACCATTCTTTTACAGTGTATAGATCAATACCCTTATTCACCAACCTACTGGCTGTAGTATGTCTCAGAGCATGTAATACGAATTCGCTATCATCCTTGTAACCAACTTCCTCCCTAACCCAATTCCACGCTTTATCAGCTTGATATACGCTTAGAGTGAATGGCTTGATAGGATTGCTGGTCTGTCTTCTGTCCAGGATAGCTTTTACCCGCATTGTCATTGGTATGCTTCTTGGTCTGTCACCCTTGTTGAACCATATTGAGATCAGATTTGTTGTGTAATTCACATCGTCATATTTGAGATTAAGAGCCTCGGACAACCGCATCCCTGTATCAACAAGAACCTGCACCAAGTCAGCTACCTCATAATAGAAATGTCTCCTCTTGCTGTGGTTGGTTTCTTTCAGCAGCTTGACTACCTTTAATTCCTCAACCTCACTAATAACGCGAATCCTGCCAATACGTTCTTTTCTCAGCTTGATATAGTCCGTTGGCTGCTTAAGAGCCTTGAGCAATGTTTTCAGAGCAGCAAGATATCTGTTGATCGTAGCCACCTCAATTTTGCTGGCCTCCAGGATCAGAATCATCTTGTGGACTGCATCTTCATTGATTTTAGACAAGGGAATATTGCCGATCAATTCAACTAATCGTAATGCTCTGCGGTGTGCGCCGTTAGCATCCTTGGTATTCTTCCACCTTGTATTGTAGACATGCTCAACAGCATCAGACAGTAACATCTTTGCTGCCTTCTCTTGTGGAGACATAGAAGCTTCATTGATCATCCTTTGCCTTTCATTAGCCTCCGCCTGCTTAGCCTCTTTCTTGGTAAACTTGCCTGTCGATTTGAATACCCTTTGACCGTTGACAGTGAAGTTCATATAAAAGACGCCCTTTGCTCCTCGTTTATATACAGACATGATTGATCTCCTTTTGATTTCAGGCACAAAAAAAGAGCCTAATGGCCCCTTGCTGTCCTGATGTGGTTATGTTATTTGGTTAATTGAGATTGGTATT
>DBMM01000076.1 GCA_002298925.1 Geobacter sp. UBA698
CTCCTCGTTTTACCAATTAATTGTGGAGTGTCCCTTTACGTCCGTTTGCTTTGAACAAACTTTTTTTAGGCAAGGAGCTCCGACGTGGCCGTTTATGAAGTCAAACACCCCCTGATCCAGCACAAACTCGGCTTGCTGCGCAAGTCCGACCTGAGCACCAAGCAATTTCGCGAGCTGGCCTCCGAAGTTGCGCGCCTGTTGACCTACGAAGCGACCAAGGATCTGGAAACCGAAACCATTACGGTCAGCGGGTGGGCCGGCCCGGTCTCCGTCCAGCAGATCAAGGGGAAGAAGATCACCGTTGTGCCGATTCTGCGGGCCGGTCTGGGGATGATGAACGGGGTGCTCGACATGATCCCCAGCGCCAAAGTCAGCGTGGTCGGCCTTTACCGCAATGAGGAGACGCTGGAGCCGGTCGCCTATTACGAGAAGCTTGCCAGCGGAATGGAAGAACGCACCGCCCTGATCATCGACCCGATGCTCGCCACCGGCGGGTCATTGCTGGCCACTATCGATATGCTGAAAAAAGCCGGATGCCAGCGGATCAAGGGGCTCTTCCTGGTAGCCGTTCCCGAGGGACTGGAGAAGGTCAGCAGGGCCCATCCCGACGTGGAAATCTACGTTGCCTCCATTGACGAACGCCTCAATGAACAGGGCTATATCCTTCCCGGACTCGGCGATGCCGGGGACAAGATCTTCGGCACGAAATAGGAGTGCAGCTCATGTCAACTTCCCCCGAGCCGGTCTGGCGCACCGCCCTTTCCGGTGCCCGGATCCTCTTAGACCAATTCCAAACCAAAGCGCTATCTTCGTTGGCTCGTCTTCGGCTCCTCAACATACTGATCTGTATGCCTTCGTCGCCTCAAGCCTCGTCGTCTTGATTTCATCTTTGATTTGAAATCGGTATTAGTCGCCTACGGCGCGACGGTCCTCGTTCCGCATCAGACACTTGCCTAAAAAACAGTTGCCGGTTAAGGTTGCCTGTCAGCGCCGATGTGATGTCCGCATCGGGCTGGGAAAGGTGCCATCATGTCGTTGACCGTCTATACCAGTAATCGCATGGAGCGGCTGGCCGACCAGCTGGGGGAGGTGTTGTCCGGCCCCCTGTCCGCGCCGCTGACCCGGGAAGTCATCGTTGTGCAGAGCAAGGGGATGCAGCGCTGGCTGGCGATGGAGCTGGCCCGGCGTTTCGGCGTCTGGGCCAACTGCAGCTATCCCTTTCCCAACAAGTTCGTGGGGGACATCTTCCGGGATGCCATGGCGGATATGCCCGTCCCGGAGGAGTTCGAGCTGGGTGCCATGGTCTGGCGCATCATGGGGCTGGTGGACCGCTTTCTCGATCAGGAAGCCTTTGCCGAGCTGAAGGGGTACCTGAGCGGCGCCAGCCTCGGGCTGAAAAAATACCAGCTGGCCGGCAAGATCGCCGATACCTTCGATCAGTACACGATCTTTCGGGGTGATCTGCTGGCGGGGTGGGAAGCGGGCGGGGACGACAGCTGGCAGGCATTGCTCTGGCGGGCTCTGGTGGCCGAGCTGGGAAGCCAGCACCGCAGCTCGGTGCAGGCCGAATTCCTGCGCCGGCTGGCCGCCGGCCGGATCGAGCGCTCCCTGTTCCCGGAGCGGATCACGCTCTTCGGCATATCCTATCTGCCCAATTTTCACCTGCAGGTCCTGGCCAGCCTGGCGGCATTCACCCAGGTCAATCTCTTCATCATGAGTCCCTGCCAGCAGTATTGGGGCGACATCCTGCCGGAACGGCTCCGCCTGAAACTCCCCCCGCTCGCACGGGAAAACGTGGATCAGGGCAATCCCCTGCTGGCCTCCCTGGGGCGGCTCGGCCGGGATTTTTCCAATGTGATCCTGGCCTGCGAAGATCTGTCCGGCGGCGAGCAGAGCCTCTACCGGGAGGCGGCCGGCCAGACGCTCCTGGCGGATCTGCAGAATTCGATCCTCAACCTGAGCACGACCGCTGACGAAGCTAAAACCACCATCGCTCCCGAGGACCGGACGGTTGCGCTGCATTCCTGCCACAGCGCCATGCGCGAGGTGGAGGTGCTCCATGACAACCTGCTGGATTTGTTCGCCCGGGACAGGGAGCTCAAGCCCCGGGACATTCTGGTGATGACCCCCGACATCGAGAGTTACGCCCCCTTCATCAGCGCAGTCTTTGACGCGCCCCCCGGCACGGACAACCGGATCCCCTATTCGATCGCCGACCGCACCATCCGCTGCGAGGGGCGGCTCGCCAAGGCCTTTCTGGCCATTCTGGAACTGCCTGGCAAGCGTTTCGGCGCGCCGGCCGTGACGGATATCCTCGCCTGTGCCGCCATTCAGCGCAGATTCGGGCTGCAGGAGGCGGATCTCGATCAGGTTACAACCTGGATCGAGGAAACCGTGATCCGCTGGGGGCTGGACGAACACGAGCGGGAAGCGGCCGGTCTGCCCCCCTACCGGGACCACAGCTGGATGGCCGGCCTGGATCGGCTGCTCCTGGGCTATGCCCTGCCCGAGCAGGATGACCGGCTGTTTGACGGCCTGCTCCCCTACGACAACATGGAGGGGAGTGCCCCGCTGCTGCTCGGCCGGCTGGTGACCTTTGTCAGGAACCTGCACCGGCTGGTGAGCGGGCTGGAGCGGCCGGCCACCCTGGTGGCCTGGCAGGAGATCCTCTCGGGGATCTTCGCGGGATTTTTCGATTCGGACGATGACGACGCCCGGGAAGCGGACACCATTACTACCGTGATCGCAGACCTGGCCAGGATGCAGGAGCTGTCGGCCTTTAGAGGCGAGATCGGTCTGGATGTGATCCGTGCCTGGCTGCAGGGACGCCTGGATAGCGAGGGGCGCGGTTTCGGCTTTCTGTCGGGCGGGGTCACCTTCTGCGCCATGCTGCCGATGAGGAGCATTCCCTTCCGGGTGATCGCCCTGATCGGCATGAACGACGGCGCTTTTCCCCGCCAGAACCGGGGGCCCGGATTCGACCTGATCAGCCGCTCGCCCCGGCCGGGGGACCGCTCCCTGCGGGACGAGGACCGCTACCTGTTCCTCGAATCGCTGCTCTCCTCGCGGGAGCGGCTGTACATCAGCTACATCGGCCAAAGCATCAGCGACAACAGTGCCGTGCCCCCTTCGGTGCTGGTCAGCGAGCTGCTCGACTATCTGGAACGCCATTACCAGCTTCCGGGGGGTGATTTGCTGGACAGCCTGGTGACCCGGCACCGCCTGCAGCCCTTCAGCCCGGACTATTTCAACGGCACCGGCCGGCTGTTCAGCTACTCCCATGAAAACTGCGAAGCTGTTGCCAAACGGCTGTCCGGGGCGGATTTACGGCGCAGCTTCATTTCCCGGGAACTGCCGGAACCGCCCCCTGGGATGCGTACCGTGCCGCTGGTGAGTCTGCTCGCTTTTTATGCCAACCCGGCCAGATACCTGCTGCGCAACCGGCTGGGGATCCGCCTGGACGAGCCGGCCGCGCCGCTGGAAGAGCGCGAGCCGTTCGAGATCGACGGACTGGAAGCCTATGCCCTCAAGCAGAAGATCATCGCAGTGACGCTGGCCGGCGGCGACCAGCAGGATCTGCTGCCCCTGGCCCGGGCCCGGGGCATACTGCCGCCGGCCGGGCCGGGACAGCTGGCCTTCGAGAAGAGCGCGGAGTCGGCCCTGGCACTGGCCGCCAGCGTCAGGGCCTGTCTGGCCGGCGAGGAAGAACTGCCGCCGCTGGATTTCGACCTGGCCATCGGCGAATTCAGGCTGTACGGGCGTCTGGCCGGCCTGCGCCCCGGCCGGCTGCTGCGTTACCGCTGCGCCAAGCTGGCCGCCAAGGACCAGATCGGGCTCTGGATCGAGCACCTGCTGCTCAATCTGCTGGATAAGGAGGGCTATCCTAAAAAGAGCACGCTGGTGATGAGTGACCGGACGGTTGAACTGATGCCGTTTAGCGACAGTGAGCACTGTCTGCGGCTCTTGCTGGAAAACTACTGGCAGGGGCTGAAGCTGCCGCTCAAGTTTTTCCCCCGCTCGTCCCTCAAGTACGCCGAATCGGGCAACCTGGGGCAGGCGCAGACGGTCTGGAGCGGCGAGCGCTATCCGGAAAACGACGACCCCTGTTACCGGCTCTGCTTCGGGGATCAGGACCCCCTTGACGGGGAGTTCATGGAACTGGCGGTCGCTCTCTTCGGCCGGTATCTTGACTGCAGGGGGCAATGACCATGGAAATCTTCGACAGCCTGACAATCAAGCTGGCCGGCCGCAATCTGATCGAGGCCAGCGCCGGCACCGGCAAGACCTACGCCATTGCGGCCCTGTACGTGCGGCTGCTGGTGGAGCAGGGGCTGCTGCCGGAAAACATCCTGGTGGTGACCTTTACCGAGGCGGCCACCAAGGAGCTGCGCGACCGGATCCGGCGCCGGATCCGCGAGGCCCGCGACATGTTCGCCGGGGTGGAGAGCGCTGATCCGTTTCTGACCGGGCTGCTGCGTTCGGCGCCGGTGGCTGCGCTGGGGGGAGGGCTGGCACTGGAGCGGCTGGAAGCGGCGCTGCAGAGTTTCGATTGCGCCGCCATCGCGACCATCCACGGTTTCTGCAATCGCTGCCTGCAGGAAAATGCCTTCGAGAGCGGCTCGCTCTACGATACCGAACTGACCGCCAATCAGGCCCAGCTGGTGCAGGGGCTGGTGGACGACTACTGGCGCCTGACCTTCTTCGGTGAGGATGATTCGCTGCTCCCCCTGGCCGAGAACAGGAAATGGAGCCCGGCCAGCTTCAGCGCCTTTTTGAAGGGGAAACTCTCCAACCCGGAACTTGAGCTGATTCCCCTCTTCAGCGCCGCCGAGGTGGAAGCGGTGGAGGCCCGCTGCCGGGCCGCCTTCCAGACCGCGGCCGCCATCTGGAACGAGCGCCGGTCCGAGATCAACGGGCTGCTGACGGAGCACAAGGGGTTGAGCCGCTCCGAGAAGGGCTATCGTCCGGACCTGCTGCCTCAGCTTTTGGCGGATATGGATGCCTATCTGCGGGGCGGCCGGCCCTACCAGCGTTTCGGGGGATTCGAGAAGTTCACCGCCGGCTTCATCCAGTCCCAGCGGATGAAAAAGAACGATCCGCCGGAAGACCCGTTTTTCGAGGCCTGTCAAATGCTGGCCGATGCCATCCGCCAGAAGGAGCTGACCCTGCTGTGGGGGCTGTACGAGTATGTCGTCTCCCGTCTGCCCGGCACCAAGGCGCAGCGCAATATCCGCTTCTACGACGATCTGCTGGTGGATCTCTACCGGGCGCTGGAGGGGGTTAACGGCGAGGCACTGGCCGGGCGCATCCGCGGCAAGTTCCGGGCGGCGCTGATCGACGAGTTCCAGGACACCGACCAGATCCAGTACCGCATTTTCCGGAGGATTTTCCACGACGACGCAACACCCCTGTTTCTGATCGGCGACCCCAAGCAGGCCATCTACAGCTTTCGCGGGGCGGACATCTTTGCCTACCTGGAGGCCAAGCAGGACATTCCGGATGAGCACCATTTCACCATGGACAAGAACTGGCGTTCGGCCCCCTCGCTGGTGGAGGCGGTCAACCTGCTGTTCGATCAGCAACAGCAGCGGCCGCTGGTTTTTGATGACCTGGATTACCCCCGGGTGAGCTCCGCCTGCCATGGCCAGCCGCTGGATGTGGGCGGACGGGATCCGGCGCCCATGCAGGTCTGGTTCATGGGGCGCGAGGAGGGGAGCAGCAAGCCGATCGACATGAACAGGGCCCGCCCGCGCATCGTGGCGGCCGTGGTGAATGAAGTCGCCGCCCTGCTGGCCGATGGCCGCGCCGGACTTGTGACCATCGCCGATAAAGGGCTGGAACCGGGCGACATCGCGGTAATTGTGCGCAGCCATCCCCAGGCCGGTCTGCTGCATGAAGAATTCGCCGCCCGCGGCATCCCGTCGGTTGTCAGGAGCAATGCCAGCATCTTCGCCTCCGACGAGGCTTGCGAGATGTGCGCGCTGCTGGCGGCGCTCGCCGAACCGGGGCGGGAGGGACGGCTGCGGGCCGCCCTGGTGACCGCGATCATGGGGGTCGGCGGCAATGAACTGGCGGAACTGCTGGATGACAGCCGGGAGGCCGAATGGGAGCAGCGTCTGGCCGCTTTCCGTGATTATCACGACCTCTGGCGCAGCCGCGGCTTCATGGCCATGTTCCGCCAGCTGATGGCCCGGGAGGGGGTGCGGGGACGGCTGCTGGCCATGCCGAACGGGGAGCGCCGGTTGACCAACCTGCTCCATTGCGCCGAGCTGATCCACGCCGAGCAGAGCGCTTCCGACCTCGGGTCGGAGGCCCTCTGCAGCTGGTTCAGCCAGCAGGTAAGCCGACCGCCCGAGGGGGAAGAGCACCAGATCCGGCTCGAATCCGATGAAAAGGCGGTCAGGATTCTGACCATCCACGTCAGCAAGGGGCTGGAGTTTCCGGTGGTGTTCTGCCCGTTCATGTGGGGCGGCGTGCATGACAGCGAGGAGACCGTGGTCTGCCATGACGGCTATCGCATCGTGGCCGACTACGGTTCCGATGATTTCGACGAACACCGCCGCCGGGCGCTCAAGGAGTCGCTGGCCGAGAACCTGCGGCTTTTGTACGTGACCCTGACCCGGGCCAAATACCGCTGCTATCTGGTCTGGGGACGGTTCAAATTCGCGGAGAGTTCGGCCCTGGCCTATCTGCTGCACGGCCCCGGGGATCAGCCCTGTGACGATCTGCTGGCCTACCTGGGGGCTCAGCTGGACAAGATCGCCGACACGGCCATGCTGCAGACATTGGCCGCCCTGCAGGAGAGCAAAAAGGGGCTGCTGGCCGTGACGGTGGATCCGGAGCCTGACCCTGGCCGCTATGTCCGGAGCGGGGAGAATGGCGACCGTCTGGCCTGCCGGGCCGTCGGCCGGGTGATCGAGTCCGACTGGCGCGTGTCCAGTTTTACCTCCTTCGTGGAAGGGCACCTGGAAACGGTGGAACTGCCCGACCGCGACCAAGGCAGCGGCGCCCCGCTTGCCGAGGCCGACTCGCTGGCGCCGGAGGGCTCCTTCTTCGCCTTCCCGCGCGGCGCCAGGGCCGGCACGTTCCTGCACGGCATCTTCGAACGGATCGATTTCGCCGCTGCCCGGGACGAGGCGATCAGCACCCTGGTGGGGCGGGAGCTGGCCTCGTCCGGTTTCGCGGACAAGTGGCAGCCGGCCCTGTGCAGCATGGTCCGTCAGGTGCTGGACGCGCCGCTGGACGAGGAGGAAGGCGGGCTGGCCCTTTCCCGGCTGGCCCCGGGAAGCTGGGTCAGCGAGATGGAATTTTATTTTCCGCTCAAGTTCATCACCTCCGCCCAGCTGGCGACACTCCTCAGAAAACATGCGGTCAGCGGCGGAGCCGACCTGGGACTGATGGCGGACATGCTCAACTTCAGGGAGACCGGCGGCATGCTGCGCGGCTTCATGGATCTGGTCTTTTGCCACAACGGCCGCTATTACATCCTGGACTGGAAATCCAACCACCTTGGCAACCGCCTGGAGGATTACCATCCGGAGCGGCTGGCCGCCGAGATGGAGCGCAAGCTGTATCCCCTGCAGTATCTGCTCTACACCGTGGCCTTGAACCGGCACCTGACCAAAAGGGTTCCCGGCTATCGTTACGAGCAGCAATTCGGCGGGGTGCTGTACCTGTTCCTGCGCGGTGTCGATCCGGGCCGGCCCGGTTGCGGCCTGTTCCGCGACAAGCCGGCCGCCGACCTGGTGGCCGAGCTGACCGCCGGCCTGATTGACTGTGAAGGAGTCTGACATGGAGCCGATGCTGCCCTTGCGGGATATCGACATTCAGTTTGCGGATTTTCTCTGCCGCCTGGCCGGGGGAGCGGACAGCGGGGACCTTGCGGAACTGTGGAACGCCGCCGGCCGGTTGAGCGCCGCAGTGGGGCAGGGCAACATCTGCCTTGACCTGGAGGAGTCCTTCGGGGCCGAGGCGGAGGCGCTGGCCGCCACTCTGCGGGCCAGCCATCTGGTAGGGGGGGCGGGGGATTACCGGCCGCTGATTCTGGACAGTTTCGGCCGGCTGTACCTGTACCGCTACTGGAAGTACGAGCGGGACCTGGCCGAAGCGGTCAGGGCCATGGCCGCCGACCGGCCGGCGCTTGACGAGACAGTTCTCAAGGACGGACTGACCCGGCTGTTCGGTGTCTACGACCAGAGTGGACTGGACTGGCAGCGGGTGGCGGCGGCCACGGCCGTGCGCAGCCGCTTCAGTGTCATTTCCGGCGGACCGGGCACCGGCAAGACCTCCACCGTGGTCAAGATCATGGCCCTGCTGCTGGAACAGCCGGGCGGGGCGGAGCAGCGCATCGCCCTGGCCGCGCCCACCGGCAAGGCGGCCGCCCGGCTGAAGGAGTCCATCATTTCGGCCCGGGAAGGCCTGCGGGGGCAAACCGCGCTGGCGGAAGGGCTGCCCGATGATGTCTCCACCATCCACCGCCTGCTGGGGGTCGTGCCCGCATCCAGCCGTTTTAGGCATGGCAGGGACAACCACCTGCCGTTCGAGGTTGTCATCATCGATGAGGCCTCCATGGTGCCGCTGCCCCTGATGGCCAAGCTGGTGGCTGCCCTGGCGCCCCGGGCCCGGCTGATCCTGTTGGGGGACCGCGACCAGCTGTCGTCGGTGGAGGCGGGCGCCGTGCTGGGCGATCTCTGCGATACCGGCACGGTCCATACCTTTTCGGAGGAGTTTTCACGGTTTGTCGTCGAGGTGACCGGAGCTGCGATTGCGCCGGAACAGCTCTCCAGCCGGATCCCCCTGCTGGCGGACGCCATCGTGGTACTGCAGAGGAATTACCGCTTCGGCCAGCAGAGCGGCATCGCTGCCCTGAGCCGGGCCATTAATGCCGGGGAGGGGCGCGCAGCCCTGGAGCGGCTCAAGGCCGGCCACTACCCCGATGTTACCCTGGCCGCGCTGCCGGCTTCCCATGATCTGCGCAAACAGCTGGAAGGGGTTGTGCTGGCGGGGTACCGGGATTATCTGCAGCAGCCGGATCCGGCCGCTGCCCTGCGGGCTTTCGACCGCTTCCGGGTGCTGTGCGCCATGCGCCAGGGGAGTCATGGGGTGACCGGCATCAATCAGGCCATCGAGGCCGGTCTGGCCGCCAAGGGGCTGATAGCGCCCTATAAGCGGTGGTACCGGGGGCGGCCGGTGATGGTCACCCGCAATGATTACAACCTGAAGCTGTTCAACGGCGACATCGGCATCACCCTGCCCGATCCGGATGACCGCGAGCAGCTGGCGGTATTCTTCCTGTCGCCGGAAGGGGGCGTGCGCAAGTTCTCGCCCTTTCGCCTGCCCGAGCATGAAACCGTGTATGCCATGACGGTTCACAAAAGCCAGGGGTCCGAGTTCGAACGGATCCTGATGGTCCTGCCCCCCTTCGACAATCAGGTGCTGACCCGGGAGATCCTCTACACCGGTCTGACCCGTGCCAGGAACAGCGCCCTGCTGTGGTGCCCGGATGAGATCTTCATCTCGACGGTCAACCGGCGCATCGCCCGTCGGTCAGGACTGCGTCAGGCGCTGTGGGAGTAAGGTAGGGTTAAGGGTTGTTCTATGGAATTGCAGCGGTAAGTGTTCTAGCGAAATGGCCGGACCGGATGACCGGCCCGGCACTGGAGACGGGGACTACTTGAATTTGTGGCAGCTGCGGCATTCCGTCGGACCTTTGAGCTTGCCCTGGTGGCACTTCATACAGACTCTGTGGGCGCCCTGATTGCCCCAGACGCTCTGCTTGTCGCCGCCAGAGCCGTGGCAGGTGAAGCATTCGATCTTCAGATCGGTCTGATGCTTTCTGTGTGGAAACTTGAGCTGCATGCTGCTGGACTTCAGTTCGATGACTTCCGGGCCGTTTTTGGTGGCGGGCTTTGTCTCGGCCGCCCAGGCTGAAACGGTTATGGCAAGTACAGCGGCTGTTGCGATCAATACCTGTCTCATGACTGACTACCCCCTCGGGTGAAGTGATAGCAATCGTTCTATCATTAAAGAATCGACTCAGGCAACCATAAACCGGCCAAGCCTGTTGCCTACTTGACGAAGGTGCCGTTGTGGTCTTCGGCGAAGGCGGTCTGCAGCTCTTCGCGGGTGTTCATGACGATCGGTCCCTGCCAGGCGATCGGCTCCCCCAGCGGTTTGCAGGTCAGAAGCGGGAAACGCAGGCCCTGCTTACGAGAAGAGTGGCTTTGGCCAATTCATCAAGTCCTGCAGACTCCTAGGGTTGCTTTTTCAGCAATCTGTAAGGGTCTGCCCTGATCAGCCAGGGTGAATCGGCATACTCGGCCGCCAGGCGGTCGTAGATAGCGATCAGGTTGGAAACGTCATGGCTTTCGATATAGCGGGAAACGCCGTTCAGGTAGACCGCTTCCGGCGCCAGGCTGCTGGCCGGGTAGTCGCTCAGTATCTTTTCATAACATTGACAGGCACCCGGCCGGTCCGGTCGGTTGAACTTGGCCTTGCCCATCCCCAGCAGCAGCGAGGGGATCAGTTCCAGCGGCGGATAGAACCCCAGGGTGCGGTAATGCTCAGTCCCATCGGCATCCAGCACCAGCAGGCTCGGCGTCCATTTGACCTTGTACTGCGGTCCGAGAAGCGGGTCGTCCGCCGCCAGGCGCAGGGGAACCAGGTTGTCGTTGATGAATGAAATTACGGCAGGATCGATGTACGCGACCGCGTCCATCTGTTTGCAACCAATTCAGTTGGGGTTGAAAAAATCGGCGAATATCAGCCTGTTTTCCGCCCGGGCCTTGGCAAGGCCGTCCTGATAAGACTCGATCCATTGTACTTTCGCCATGATCCTTCTCCTTTCGAATGATGTGATAGAACAAAGCATATCAAAAAGCTAAGCAGGTGCAAGCATGACCCGAAAAGCTCAGCTGATTGACCATCTGGTAGAGCTGACAGCAAAGTTGTCGGCAGAGGACATTGCGTTGAGAAACGGCTGACTCTCCGATGTAATTTCGTGCGTCACTTAGCTTTTATTATTATGAATACAACCTTAATATCCTGTAAAATCAGTGTATTAGCTGTTGGGTGGGTGGTTTTGCCTTGACAGGACTGCCGCCCCAGGCTATCTTAACGAAATAAATTGCGCCGAATATGCTTCAGATAATGACAATACTAAACCACCCGTGAGGGTGGGACGGAAAGCCTACGGGTCTCAACGAGACAGCCGGGTCGCCAAAATATCTTAACGATATTGAAGCCCCGGCTTTTTTTATTTGGTGCGTGCTCCCGGGTACAGAATTGAACCGCGGGGAAACAGCACGCCGCACACAACAGGAGAACACATGATAGACATAAACAAAAAAATATATGAAATGGCGGTATTCATCGAGTTTCTGGCTGGATCGGGTCTGGCTATTTTCTTCCACGTGGTGCTGCACAATGAGCAGTCGGCCTACATGATCTTCGGAGTGGGGATCCTGCTGTCATTGGGGACCTACCTGGTGCGGGAGGATATCGGCAAGGCCAAGTCCGAGCTCTTGTCGCAGTATCAGCAGGTTCACGCGCTGCCCTTCGCCCTGGCGCAGATAAGCGACGCCGAATGCCAGATCAAGGCGCAGGACCTCATCGCAAGCACCCTGAAAAATATCACCCTATTGCAGCAGGGGTATATCCCGCTGGACGAGATGGACTTCTATCTGGAAGGTGCCAGGCAGTCCGACCAGGTCGTTCACCAGATACGCGCGGTGGACCCGCTGACAACGGGATGGCTGAGCCGTGGTACCCTCATCAACTTCTACCAGTCCAACCTGCGGGCCATCGAACGCGGCACCAAGACCACCCGTATTTTCATCACCAGCCGCGACGACCTGGTCGACCCGGAGGTACAGAAGGTGCTGCAGGTGCAACTCAAGGACGGGGTCGAGGTGCGGCTCGCCTTTCGCGACGAACTCCCTTCGACCATCGACTTCAGCGGCAGTGATACCTACGGTTCCTTCGATTTTGCCATCTATGATGACCGGGCCGTGACCTCCGTCTTCCCCCAGACCGGCAAATATTACGGAAGAAAGACGGTGCAGCTGACGGAAATCGCCAAGTACCTGCACCTCTATGAACGGCTCGAGCATAGCGCCCACCCGGTCTCCGTGGAAGACGATCGGATAGTCCTGGCGGGCGAGGCTATCACCCTGGCGACATGACCGTTCGTTTTTAACTAGACGCTTTCGATGAACAGCAGGGCCGGGTCTTCCAGGTAGGCGATTACCTTGGACAGAAACCGGGTTGCGTTCGCGCCGTCCGTGATTCGGTGGTCAAAGGTGAGGGACAGCGGCAGGATCGTGCGGATGGCGATCTGGCCGGCATGCACCCAGGGGCGTTCGGCTACCCGTCCGAACCCCATGATCGCCACGTCGGGCCAGTTGATGATCGGTGTGCTGAACAGCCCGCCGAAATGTCCGTAGTTGGTGACGGTGAAACTGCTCCCCTTCATCTCCTCCAGGGTGATGGTCCGCTCGCGGGCCTTCTTCCCCAGTTCCTGAATCTCCAGTGCCAGATCGAGGATGCTTTTGCGGTCCACATCGCGCAGCACCGGCACCATCAGCCCTTCCGGGGTCTCGACGGCGACGCCGAAATGGTAGTGCCGCTTCAGGATGATCGTCTCGCCGGCGTCATCGATCTCAGCGTTGAAGGTCGGAAATTCACGCAGGGCGTGCTGGACCGCCTTGATGAAGAAGGGGAGAAAGGTCAGGTGCGTGCCGTGTGCCTCGCCCGCCGCCTGTTCACGGCTGCGCACTGCCGCCAGTTCGCTGATGTCGGCCTCCTCCATGGCGGTGACAAAGGCGGTGCGCTGCTGGGCCGCCAGGACGTTGCGCGCCACCGTCCGGCGCAGCCCCCGCAGCGGCAGGCGCTCGACCGGACCGAAGGAGTCTCCGGCGGCCGGCACTGCCGGAGGGGCTTTTCCCAGGTCTTCCGGGGTGATGCAGCCATGGGGGCCGCTGCCCCGGATTGTCTGCAGATCGATGCCCAGCTCGCGGGCCAGCCGCCGCGCCATCGGGGTGGCGCTGACGTTGCCGGCGGCAGCCGGCTGTGCGGCCGGCGGGGTGTCCTCGGCCTCGGGCAGCTCGCCGACGATGCCGGTCGAGCGCGGGCGCGCCACCGGCGCAGTTTCATCGGCGATTGTCATGAGCAGGTCACCCACCCGTATGATATCACCTTCCGCACCGTGCAAGGCGGCTACCCGGCCGCCATGGGGGGCGGGCACCTCGACCACCGCCTTGTCGCTCTCCACCTCCACCACCACCTGGTGTTCCGCCACCTGCTGACCCTCAGCAACCAGCCATTTGCGCAACTCCACCTCGGCAATCCCTTCGCCCAGATCGGGGAGTCTGAATTCAAAACCCATGGTCAGTACCTCATGATTTCATCGATTGCAGTGCGTATCTGTTGGCCGGTCGGCAGATAGCTGTCGATCAGCCTGGGCAGGGGCAGGACCACATCCGGCGCTGTCACCCGCAGCACCGGTCCGCGCAGATGCAGGATCGCCTCCTCGGCAACGGTGGCGGCGATCTCGGCGCCGAGGCCGCCGGTCTTGACCGCTTCGTGTACGATCACCAGCCGGCCGGTCTTTTTGACCGACGTCAGCAGCGTCTCCCAGTCGAAGGGGGTCAGCGTCTGGGGATCGATCACTTCCAGGGAGTGGGGCGAGTCGGTCTTGAGCACCCGCTCCAGCATGCTGCCCCAGGCCACCAGCGTCACGTCCTGGCCGGGGCGGGCGATCCTGGCCCTGCCGAGCGGGATGGTGACATCGCCATCGGGAACCTCCTCGCGGAACATCCGGTAGAGGCGGGTCGGTTCCAGGAAAATGACCGGGTCAGGGTCGCGCATGGCCGCCAGCAGCAGCCCCTTGGCACTGCAGGGACCGGAAGGCACCACCACCTTGATGCCTGGCAGGTGGCAGAGCAGTGCCTCGCTGCTCTCCTCGTGCAGCTCGGGGGCCTTGATCCCCCCGCCATAGGGGGTCCGCACCACCAGCGGACAGGTGTAGCGGCCGCGGGAACGGGTCCGCAGACGGGCGGCATGGGTGTAGAGCTGGTCCAAAGCGGCGTAAATGAAACCCAGGAACTGGATTTCCGCCACTGGCCGCAGTCCGTAGGCGGCCATGCCGATGGCCGCGCCGACGATGCCCGATTCGGACAGGGGCGTATCGATGACCCGTTCGCTGCCGAAGCGTTCCTGCAGCCCTTCAGTGACGCGGAAGACACCGCCGTCGCGCCCGACGTCCTCCCCCAGCAGCACGATCCGCTCGTCCCGCGCCATCTCTTCGGCCAGCGCCTGATTGATGGCCTGCACCATGGTGAGCTGGGCCATGTCAAGCCCCCTTTCTCTGCCGCATTTGGCGTTGTCCGGGCGCGGCCCAGGTATGGGTGAACATGTCGGCCGGGTCGGGCGCTACAACGGCTTCCATGGCGACGACCGCGGCATCGATTGCGCTGGTCGCCAGCTGGCGGGCCTCCCGGGCGTAGGCTTCGCTCCAGATCCCGCGCCGCTCCATATATTTTTCCAGCCGCTGTAGCGGATCGCGGGCGCTCCAGACGGCCACCTCTTCGGCGGAACGGTAGCGCCCGGCATCGTCGGAAGTGGTATGGTCGGCCACCCGGTAGGTCAGGCATTCGATGAAGGTCGGGCCGTCGCCGCTGCGGGCCTTGAGCAGGGCATCGTGGGTGGCCCGGTAGACGGCGAAGACGTCGTTGCCATCCACCTGTACCCCTGGGAAGCCGTAGGCCAGCGCCTTCTGCGCCAGGGTCGCCGCCGCGGTCTGGCTGCTGAGCGGTACGGAGATCGCCCACTGGTTGTTCTGGCAGATAAAGACCAGCGGCAGCCGGAAGACTCCGGCCATGTTGAAACCCTCGTGGAAGTCCCCCTTGGAGGTGGCTCCGTCGCCGAACCAGGCCGCCACGGCAACCGGGTCGCGCCGGTAGCGGGCGGCCAGGGCGGCGCCCACCGCATGGGGGATGTGGGTGCCGACCGAGACGCACACCGGAAAGATGTTCAATGACGGCGGAGCCTGCTGGCCCCGTTCGTCACCGCTCCAGTACTGGAATATCTGCTGGATGGGGTAGCCGCAGGTTAATTGAACACCCAGTTCGCGGAAGGAGGGGAACAGCCAGTCCTCTGGCTGGAGCGCGAAGGCGCTGCCGACCTGGGCCGCTTCCTGGCCCAGGCTGGGAGGGTAGGTGCCGAGGCGCCCTTCGCGCTGCAGGGCCACGGCCCGCTGATCGAAGGTCCGTGTCAGCACCATCAGTTCGTACATTCGACGGATATCGCCCTCCGCCAGGGGGGGCATGAGCGCCTCGTCGACGCTGCCGTCCGCGGCCAGGACACTCAAGCGTCGTACTTCCACTGTTGCGCAGATCTCTTCAGGCATGGCAGTTGTTACCTCCGCTGGATCTACCACAGTTGCGACCAGACAGTTTTATCCTTCACCCGATCCCTGCTGAAAACAATCAACTTATAATCGGCAGTTGAAACACTGAGACACAGAGAACACTGAGAACTCATTGAAAAAAATAAAAAAGAACTAATAACCTGTCAGGTGAATCCACAAACACCGCATAACTTGACATAACCATTTGATTTGATTTCTTATGTTATCTCTGTGCCTCAGTGACTCTGTGTTGAACTGCTTTTTATTAGAATCAATCACGCTGCAAGCATTCGGCACAGGCGCGGGTGTTCTCCGGGAACTTCCCTGTTGGTGCCCGCATCGGTCAGGTCTTGTCCCTGAGGGCGGCTTTCAGCTTGTCCGGCGTCAGGGGCAGGGAGCGGACCCTGACACCCGTGGCGGCAAACAGGGCGTTGGCCACCGCCGGTGCGATGGGGGGGACACCCGGTTCACCCACACCGCCAGGAGGCTCGCTGCTCTCGATGATATGCACCTCTACCAAGGGCATGGCCGCTAGGCGCAGCAGCGGGTAGTCGTGGAAGTTGCCCTGCTCGACCCGCCCGTTTTTCAGGGTGATGGCTCCGTAGAGGGCGGCCGACAGGCCGAAGACGATGCCCGATTCCATCTGGGCCTTGACGGTGTCGGGATTGACGATGCGGCCGCAGTCAATCACGCAGACCACCCGCTGCACCTTCAGTTGTCCCTTGGCGTCCAGCGAGACCTCGGCCACCTGGGCGACGAAGCTGCCAAAGGATTCATGCAGGGCGATGCCCCGTCCCTGCCCTTTGGCCAGGGGTGATCCCCAGCCGCTCTTTTGGGCTGCGGTTTCCAGTACCTTCAGGTGGCGGGGGTACCTGGTCAGCAGGGCGCGGCGGTACTGGTACGGGTCCTTGCCGGCCGTATGGGCCAGTTCGTCCAGGAAACTCTCCATCACGAAGGCGGTGTGGGAGTGCCCCACCGAGCGCCACCAGAGCACCGGCACGGCGTTACGGGGGCTGTGCAGCTCTACCTGCAGGTTGGGAATGGCATAGGGGGTGTCGGCGGCCCCCTCCACCGAGGTGGCGTCGATGCCCTCCTTGACCATGCCCGATTCGAAGGGGGTGCCGGCAATGATCGACTGCCCGACGATGCGGTGGTGCCAGGCCAGCGGCAGGCCCTGCCCGTCGAGGCAGGCCGTTATCCGGTCGAACCACATGGGACGGTAATAGCCGGCCCGCATGTCGTCCTCGCGGGTCCGGATCACCTTGACCGGTGAGCCGGTTTTCCTGGCCACCTGTACCGCTTCGACGACGAAGTCCGAGCTCGGGCAGGCCCGCCGCCCGAAGCCGCCCCCCAGAAAGGTGGTTTCCAGGGTGACCTGCTCCGGCTTGAGCCCGGCCACACGGGCGGCGGCATTGCGGTCCGCGGTCTGGTTCTGGCTGCCGGTGCGGATCAGGCAACTGTCCTTCTTGAGATCCACAAAGCAGTTCAGCGGTTCCATGGTGGCATGGGCCAGGTAAGGCAGCTCGTACTCGGCCATGATCCGTTTTTTCGATTTTTCCAGCACGGCGCTGGCGTCACCATCCCGGCGGGCCACCAGACCGGGAGTGGCTGCCAGGCGGGCATACTCCTTGGCCATGGCGGCTGTGGAGACAGTGCCCCCCTCGCCCTCGTTCCATACGATCTGCAGCTGTTCGCGCCCTTTCAGGGCCGGCCAGAAGCCGTCAGCCACCACGGCCACACCGGCGTCCACCGCCACCACCTGTTTCACGCCCGGCACAGCCAGTGCTTTGCTTGCATCCAGGTTTTTCACCTTGCCGCCGAAGACCGGCGGCCGGGCAATCACGGCCGTCAGCATGCCGGGCGCCGTGACGTCGATGCTGAAGAGCGCTGTTCCGTTGATCTTGGCCGGGCTGTCCAGGCGGTGGAGCGGCTTGCCGAGCAGGGTTTTTGAACCGGATTTCAGCTTGGGCTGTTTCGGTACCGTCAGTCGGGCGGCCTTGGCGGCCAGCTTGCCGAATGTGAGCATTTTACCGCCAGGGCCATGGATGACCCCCTTTTCCGCCCGGCATGCGGCCGGGTCGGCCTGCCACTCATCTGCCGCGGCAGCGATCAGCATCTCGCGGGCGGCCGCTCCGGCCAGGGAGAGCCGC
Organism: Geobacter sp. UBA698; assembly: GCA_002298925.1. GTDB lineage: Bacteria > Desulfobacterota > Desulfuromonadia > Geobacterales > Pseudopelobacteraceae > Pelotalea. The sequence goes on from DBMM01000076.1 coordinate 17,557, forward strand.
TCCCATTCGGAGCGCACGCTGGTGCTGCCGCCGGTGACCATCATCGGTCCGAACTGGGCATGGTTGTATTCGGTGGCAACCGGGGAGGGGACGAAGGTTACCTTTTCCCAGTCGCAGCACAACTCCTCGGCGACAAGCATGGGGAGCGAGGTGTAGACTCCCTGTCCCATTTCAGACTTGTTGACGATCACCGTCACACTTTCATCACTGCCGATGCGCAGAAAGGCATTGGGGGCAAAACTGCTGTCAGCTGCCGCGGACGCATATCGGTTCCCGAAGGGGACGTGGCAGGCCAGCAGCAATCCGCCGCCGGCCAGGGCGCTGGTCGTGATGAATTGGCGCCGCGTCATGCCTGATTTCTTGCTCATGATTTGCTGCCTCCCTTCACGCGGTTTTTTTTACTGGCTGCATGTATCGCCTGACGGATGCGTCCGTACGTGCCGCAACGGCAGAGGTTGCCGCTCATGGCAGCGTCGATGTCGCTGTCGGTCGGTGCCGGTTTTTTCTCCAGCAGCGCCACTGCGCTCATGATCTGTCCCGGCTGGCAGTAGCCGCACTGGGAAACCTCCTGGGCCAGCCAGGCCTGCTTGACTGCATGGTCGGCCGCGATCCCCTCGATGGTCACCACCTGCTTGCCCTGCACGTCCCCCACCGGGGTGATGCACGAACGTTGCGGTGTCCCGTCGATCTGGACCGTGCAGGCACCGCACAACCCCTCCCCGCAACCGAACTTGCTGCCGTTCAGTCCCAGATTGTCCCGCAGCACCCACAACAGCGGCGTTTCCGGGTTGGCGTCAACCCTTCGCTCCTGGCCGTTTACATGGAATACGATCATCGCGCGCTCCTTTCCGATCTTTCTGGTACATGCTTCGCTCAAATTTCTTCTTTGAAGTATAGCCGGTTTTTTCCGCTTGTGAAGGAGCGCTGGCCAATGCCGGGCGTCGCCTCCTTCCCCGTTGCTGCCGCAGGCCGCTTGCCAATGAACAGTTAATTGTCATGTCCAGAAAAAAAGATTATTATAAAAAAGTAGAAGACAGAATTTGTCTTATTAGGGGGTGTTATGAAAACCGAACTATTGAACCCACAAAACTCAGCCATGATCCTGATTGACTTTCAGCCTATAGATGACTTTCGGCGTCGCCAGCATTGACCGCCAGGGCTTAGCGGCCGACCCGAACATAAGGAAAGGAGATAATCATGATACCGATACATAAAGAAGATATCGACGAGTTCAAAGCTCACTTCCGGGGGAATGTGCTGCTGCCCGGCGACGTGGGCTACGATCAGGTGCGCCAGATCTGGAACGCCATGATCGACCGCAGACCTGCGCTGATCGCCCGTTGTGCGTCGCCTGATGATGTCGTTCAGGCCGTCGGGTTTGCGCGCAAGCACAACCTGCTTACATCTATTCGGGGTGGCGGCCACAACATTGCCGGCAACGCCGTCTGCGAGGACGGCCTGATGATCGACCTGTCGCTGATGAAGAGCGTCGTGGTGGATCCTGTCAGCCGCCGGGCGAGCGTCGAGCCTGGCTGTACCCTGGCTGACTTCGACGCGGCCGCACAGCTGCACGGCCTCGCCACTCCGCTGGGCATCAATTCGACAACGGGCGTGGCCGGTCTGACGCTGGGCGGCGGCTTCGGCTGGCTGAGCCGGAAGTACGGCATGACCATCGACAACCTGCTCTCCGCGGATGTCGTCACGGCCGATGGCCGTCTGGTGCATGCCAGCGAAACGGAAAACGAAGATCTCTTCTGGGGTCTGCGTGGTGGCGGGGGGAATTTCGGCATTGTCACCAACTTCGAGTTCCAGCTCCATCCTGTCGGGCCGGATATGCTGAGCGGGCTGATCGTCTTCCCGTTCGATGAGGCAAAGTCGGTGCTTACTCAGTTCGCCCGCTTCACCGAGGCGATGCCGGACGAGCTCAACGTCTGGATGGTTACCCGCAAGGCGCCCCCGCTCCCCTTCCTGCCTGCGGAAGTCCACGGGAAAGAGATCGTCGCGCTGGCGCTGTGCTATGTCGGTGACCCCGCTGAGGGCGGGAAGCTGATCGAGCCGCTGCGCGGTTTCGGCACGGCGCATGGCGAACACATCGGCGTGCAGCCGTACACCGCCTGGCAGCGGGCCTTCGATCCGCTCTTGACGCCGGGTGTGCGCAACTACTGGAAGTCGCACAATTTCACGCAAATCAGCGACGGTGTCATCGAGGCCATCATCGCATACGCCGGCGCGCTGCCGTCGCCGCAGACCGAGATTTTTATCGGCACGATCGGAGGCCAGACGGCCCGCGTAGCGCCGGAGGCGATGGCCTATTCCAGCCGGGACGCCAAGTACGTGATGAACGTTCATGGCCGCTGGGAGTCGGCCGCCGAGGATGATCGCTGCATCGGCTGGTCGCGCGAATTCTTCGCCAAGACACAGCCGTATGCCAGCAGCGGCGCGTACATCAACTTCCTTACCCAGGACGAGAGCCAGCGCATCTCATTCGCCTACGGTGCGACCTTTAATCGGCTGGTGGAACTCAAGAAGAAGTACGACCCGACCAATCTCTTCCGGATGAACCAGAACATCAAGCCGGTCTGAGAGTGAATGGAATGGAGATGATTGCCATGAGTACCACCTTGACTTGCAGTGAACTGAAAGAGCGCATCGCCAAAGGTGCGCTGGTAATTGATGTGATGACGCCGGAAGAGTACGCCGCCGGTCATCTGTCCTGCGCTCAAAACGCCTGCATCTACGAGATGGTTTTTCTTGACCGCACCGCCGAGTACGTCCCGGATCGCGAAGCCGAACTGATCGTCTATGATGCCACCGGAACTACCCGCACGGCCGAGTTGGCCCGGGAAAGGCTGCTCCAGGCCGGATACCGCCATGTTTCCGTTCTGGCCGGAGGTCTCGCTGCCTGGTGCGCGGCAGGGCTGCCGATGGAGAGAGGGGAGGGGGAAGCTGTTGCGGCCGAGCCGGCGCAGCTGGACGGAAGCTACCGGGTCGATGTGGAAAACAGCAGGCTGGAATGGATCGGCCGCAATCTCAACAATCGGCACTACGGCCGCATCGCCATCCAAAGGGGAGAGTTGGTCATTGCCGACGGCAGACCGTCGGCGGGCAGCATCGTACTGGATATGACGACCATTTCCAATCTGGACCTGCAGGATCCGGCCTGGCACGAGATGCTGCTGCGCCACCTGCGGTCAGACGACTTTTTCGCCGTGGAGCGTTTTCCGACCGCCGCGTTCACCCTGACCGGATGGGAAACGCAGGCGGGAGCAGCTCCTGAAGCGCCGTACGGGATGGCTACGGGTGACCTGTCCATCAGGGATGTCACCCGATCGATCAGTTTCCCGTCCATTGTCGCCCAGCAGCAGGATGGCAGCATCAAGGCGCATGCCGCCTTCGACATTGACCGCACCCTCTGGAATGTCTGCTACGGGTCGTGCAGGTTGTTCGAGCGGCTTGGGATGCATTTGGTTCACGACACAATCAGCTTGGAGTTGTTTATTCAGGCCTATCCATTGGCGTAACCGCCAGATTGTAACAGGCGTTGCGATTTGCTCGATAACTGGTGGGTTTTTATCTGCAGGCCTGGCAGCTGTTGGGTCGATACAGAAATATTGAAGTGTTCCCCGCTAGTTGAGAAGCGCAGCGGCTTTTTCCCAGAAGAGCAGCTCGCCGCAAACCGGATCACGAACAATTGTTTTCATTGCAACCTCCGGTCAAGGGCCGGGAGGCGATTTGCCCCCCGGCCCTCAAGCATGTCACTGAATCATTAACCGCGGCAGCAGGCCGGAATGCCGTATTTTTCTGCAACGATCTTGATCTTGCCTTTCAACTCTTTGAGTTCCGCCTCAAGCTCGTTCACTTTGCGGATATCAATGTTGTCGTAGCCGTACAGCCCACGCAGTTCGATGTCTTTCGCCTTCAATGCGCTGGACAGGGCAGCAGTCTCCTGGGTGAACTGCTGGACGGCCTGCTTGTCCGCGCATTTGCCGTCGTTGCAGCACGAGCCTGCGGCTGAAGCTGATATGGCGCCAACTGAAAGCATTCCCATTGCCAAAGCGATCGCGACTATCATGTTCTTTTTCATTTTTTACTCTCCTTTGTGTTGATTTGTAGTAAAGCATATGCCCGTTTGCTATTCGTAACCTTATCAACTTGTGTGCCACATTCGTGCATATTTGCTAACATGCTGAATATAGTCATGAATTTACTTCTGGTTGCTGCCGGGGGTGATTGTTATGGTAATGAATATGCTACATTGACTCGCTGTTGTCGGAGAATTATCTACAGTAACCATCGTGGCCTGAATTATGTGCTACGTTCGAAAAACGTCCGATGATTACGCAAGGGGGGTATTGGTGAGCAAACAAAACGGATCTCGAAACAAGATCATTTTTCTGGCGAGTGTAATTGTACTAATTGCTCTGCTGCATTACCTGACGCCTACCGAGACCATGTATAACCACAAGCTGCACATCATTTTCAGAAAGCTCTACTTCCTGCCGCCGGTCATGGCGGCAGCCTGGTTCGGGCTGCGAGGGGCGTGTGCAACAGCTTTGGTAGTCAGCCTGCTCTTTATCCTGCATGCCTTTCTTGACTGGCCGGGCAACTACATGGAGCAGGCAAACCAGGTGGGAGAGTTGGTCGGATTCTGGGTGGCGGGCGTTATCCCTGGCTGGTTGTTCGACCGGCAACGGTCACTTCTTCAGGAGCTTGCCAATGCCAATGAGGAAACACTCCTTGGCCTGGTCTCTGCGCTGGATCTTCGCGAGCATAATACCCGTCTGCATTCCCAGCGGGTACGGGAGTATACCGAATTGATCGCCAACCGGATTGGAGTCGACGAAAAGACGAAACGGGAGATTGGTTTCGGCGCACTTCTGCATGATGTGGGAAAGATAGCCGTGCCGGACCAGATTTTACTGAAGCCGGACAAGTTGACGGAAGAAGAATGGGGTGAAATGCGCAAGCATCCCGATGCAGGCTATCGCATTGTAAAACGGATTGGTTTTTTGAAGGAAGCGGCGGAAATTGTCTTTGCGCACCACGAACAGTTTGATGGCAGTGGTTACCCGCTTGGACTAAAGGGAGAGAGTATCCCGCTCGGGGCGCGAATGTTTATGGTGGTGGATGCCTACGATGCATTGACTTCTGAGCGACCTTATCGCTCGCCCATGACGTACGAGGAAGCGGCGGCAGAGATCAAACGTCAAAGCGGCAGCCATTTTGATCCAGTCGTGGTGGACATATTCATGACGATAGCACCTGAACAGCTACGAGAGATTGCCGGGCGTTATCAGGATCAAGGCTAATGCAAAGCGGGATTCATTTTGCAGTGAAGATCATGTTGTATTTGAAAGTGGTCGGGTAGAGCCAGTTGATAATTTCCCCTCCCACCTGTGACGGCATATAGCTGGGTCACAGGGGGCGGTCTTTTACAGGGCGCAGTAAGAAGTCGTCACACCTATTGAGGGTTAAGATTGAAATTTGGTAAGGTCTCCGGAAAGATCGACATCATTTCTCCCCGGCCAGGGTGCCGATGGCCCGGTCGATGAAGTAGACCCCGCTTCCCGTTTCGCCGATATTCTTGATCCTGTCCAGAATCTTCTGCATGGTGTGCTCCTCCTCGTGCTGCTCGGACACGTACCACTGCAGGAAATTGGCCGTCGAGTGATCCTGCTCCTTGAGAGCCAGGCTCATCAGCGCATTGATCTTGCCGGTGATGGACTTCTCATGCTCGAAGACCTGCTGGAATAACTCGCTGATCGATTTGAATTTTGTCGGCGGCGCCTTGATCGTGCCGATAATGGGAAGCGCCCCGGTTTCATAAACGTACTTGAAGAGCCGGTGCATGTGAGCCAGCTCGTCCTGGGCCTGCGCCCGGAGAAATGCGGCGCACCCCTCAAGCCCCTTGACTTCCGCCCAGGCGCTCATCTGCAGATAGAGGTTGGACGAATAGCTCTCAAGCTGGATCTGCTCGTTAAGGTTGTCAACCATGGCCTTGCTCAGCATAAAAATTCCTCCCTTCGATTTTTCTTCATGGCTATAATTTGGTCATCTTAATAAAAGCTACCATATCTCCCAAAATTTTCAAGTCGTGGGCAGCCTTGCGGATACCAGAAAAGCACCGAAAGCTTGTTACCTGTCCTTACTGCTGCAGCCGCCGGATAATTTCATCAAACACTTTCTGCGGTATTTCACCGGCAATAACCTGTTTTGCAATCCCGTTCCGGTCGATAAAAAAGGTCGTCGGGACAGACCTGACCAGGTATTTTTTAGAAGCCATCATGGCCGGATCGAGCAGAACCGGATACGATATTTTCAGACCTTTGGCAAACGCCTCCACCAGTTCCTTCGAGCCTCCGACGTTCACCCCAAGCACCGCCAGGTCGTTTTCGGAGTACTTTTTTATATATCCGTCGAGGAGAGGCATTCCGGAGACACATTCCCTACACCCCGTTGCCCAGAAGCGGAGTACAATAACTTTCCCCTTGAAATCGGAGAGCTTCACCGTCCCATCGCGCAGATCGAGGACGCTGATCTGCGGTGCCCTGGAGCCGACCTTCCACGTCTGATCCTTTTCGCATCCGCCGATGAACGCAACGCATGCCCATAACGCAACGCAGAGCAGGGGCAAACTGATATGATTAATGTGCTGATTCATCGTGCACGACCCTCCCGTGCTGCAGCCTGACAACCCGGTCCGAGAACTCCGCCAGTTCCGGATTGTGGGTGACCAGAATGATCGTACGTCCCTCCCGGTGCAGCCCCTTGAAGAGATCGAGGACCACCTCTTCGTTGGCTTCGTCCAGGTTGCCGGTCGGCTCGTCGGCCAGGATGATGGCGGGCTGGTTGATCAGCGCCCTGGCGATGCAGACTCGCTGCTGTTCTCCACCGGAAAGCTGGGAGGGGAGATGGCCGGTCCGGTGTCCGAGTCCCACATGAGCCAGGGCCTGCTCCGCATCCTTGCTGTCGATCATGCTGTGGTAGTACTGGGCCAGCATGACGTTTTCCAGCGCCGTCAGATAAGGTACCAGGTGAAACTGCTGGAAGATCAGGCCGATTTTTTCGCGTCGCACCGCTACGCGCTGCTTTTCGGTCAGGGTGGCGGTAGCGACCCCGTCCAGGATGTATTCCCCCGCGCTGGGCGCGTCCAGGCAGGAAAGGAGGTTCAGCATAGTGGTCTTGCCGGAACCGGACGGTCCCATGATCGCCACCCACTCTCCCTCACGTACCTGCATGTTGATACTGTCCAGCGGAGTAACGCTGCCGAAGCGCTTGGTCAGCCCTTTTGTCTCCAGGACTATCTTCTTTGCCATCTCTGTTCTCCTTGTTTTTTTCAATCTTCCTTCAGCACCTTGGCCGGGACGATCCCGACCGCCATGCGCACCGGCAGGGCCGCCGCCAGCAGCGAGGCCAGGATCGAGGGGACCAGCGTCATCGGCAGAACGATCATGCGGAAGGTGATGGCCGAGCCGAAGACCGCATGCCCCAGCAGCTGGGCCAGGGCGAAACCCGCTACCAGCCCCGCCGCCACCCCCGCCAGCCCGATGATCATGGTCTCGGCCAGGAACTGCAGCACGATTTCCCGATCCTCGGCGCCGATGGCCTTCATCAGGCCGATCTCGCGGGTCCGTTCCGAAACCACCGTTATCAGGGTCGTCATGACGCACAGGGTAGTGACGGTCAGGATGATCACGGCGATGATCGCCATCAACCCCTTGATCTTCTCCAGGATCCGCCCCTCGGAATAGGAAAGCTTGCGGATCGGCTTGGCGTCCACCCCCGGCAATTCCTTCTGCATCCTCGCCGCCAGACCGTCGACGTCGGTACCATCGGTGACGATGCTCAACATGGCATGGTTGACCCGCCCGCCACTCCCCAGGATCTTCTCGGCCAGGGGGAGATTGACGAAGATCTGCTCGTCCTCGGCCTGACCGGTCTCGGCGATCCCCTTCACCGTTAGTGTCTTCTGGAAGCCGATCTCGTTACTGATCACGTTGACCGAATCACCGACCTTCAGCTCCATCTTTTTGGCCAGGGTCTTGCCGATCATGCAGGATTCTTCGTCGAAATCGACCGTGATCCATTTCCCCTCCACCTGCCAGTAGGGGGAGAGTCTTCTCAGGCCCATGAAATCCACCCCGGCCAGCACGGCATTCCCCAGGTCGAGCCGCACCACGCCGTAGCTGTAAGGGGTAGCTCCGGCCAGCTTGTCCGGCGGCACCATCCCGATGGCCTTGGCGATGGTGGCGCTCTCGACGCTCCGCTCCCCACCCGATGATGACGGCCCGACAAAGAAGTTGGCCCCGTAGGCCCTGAGCTCGCGGCTCATCTTGGCGGATATGTCGAAGTAGACGCTGGCCAGGGCGGTGATGATCGACGCGCCGATCATGATCGAGAAGAAGGTAATGAAGACGCGGTTCTTGCGGACCTTGAGCGACTTGAACAGGATCCGCAGGAACATGGCGGTCTTCGTGGTATCCGGCCGTCTATCGCCTGCCATGGAGCACCTCCGCGGGGTAGAGTTTCGTTATCAGCCTAGAAGGCATGAGCGAGCCGGAGAGCGCTATCAGCACTGAAACGGCGATGTTGACCGGGATGACGATCGGACTGAAGGAGACGGTGGAGCCGAAGATGGACAGGCCGATGATCTGGGACAACCCGGCCCCGGCAACGCATCCCAAAAGCCCGCCCACGACGCCGACCACGGCCGATTCGCTCAGAAACAGCAGGTAGACCTCCCAGTCCGCCGCCCCGAGCGCCTTCATCAGACCGATCTCCCGGGCGCGCTCCATGATGGTGGTGACCGTCAGGGACGAGATCCCCAGTCCGGAGGCGATGAAGGCGGCGATCGTCACCACGATCATCAGCAGCTGGATCTTGTTGACCACCGCTCCTTCGCCGGCCGCCACCTGCCAGATCGGGCGGGAAGTGACGTTGGGGATCGCCTCCTCGATCTGCAGCGACACGGAGCTGACATAGGCAGTGCAGTACCAACGATCGTATTCCGCCGAATCAAGGCTGTCGGAGCTGTGTCGAGCCTTGCGCGAAAGCCGGTCCTCGGGGACGGTCAGCGCACTGACACTGACCGATTGCACCTTGCCGGCCAGTCCGGCAAGCCGCTGCACCGTTGCCAGGGACGCCACCAGGGCTTTTTCCTCGGCGCCGCCGGTGGTGAGGATCCCCTTAACCACGAAGTTTTCTTCCCTGGGGGCCTTGTCACCCGTCCTGACCGTTATCTGGTCGCCGGCCTTCAGGTTCAGCTCACGGGCCAAAAGTGCACCTGCGAGAACCTCGCCCGGCATTCCATTCTGCGCCCCCTGCTCGTTCGGCCATTCCCCCCGCACCTGCCAGTAGGGGGAAACCAGCTTTATGCCGGTCCGGTACTCGTCATCCCCGGATATGGGGACTTGCCGGTCGAACCAGGTGCCGATCAGGTTGATGCGCTTTTTCTCCTTCCCGCTGATTACCACCCCCGTCTTCAGGAAGGGGGCGAATCCGACGATGTTGTTGTGCCAGAAGATCTCCTTGATCCTGGGCAGGTCTGCCTCGTTGATGAAGGCACGGTCCTTGAGCGGGTTGTAATCTACGCCGCCGATCTCCAGCGGGATGGCCTCGCTCTTGGGAACGACGTTGATATTGGCGCCGTAGGATTTCATCTCCCGCGACATCTTGTCCCCCACATCGATAGAGATGTTCATCAGTGCGGTGATCAGGCTGGCCGAAAGGACGATGGTGGCGGTAGCCAGCGCCTTTCTCCGCCAGCCGCGGAAAAAGGATTGTCTGAGCATGCGAAAAAACATTGTTTATGCCCCCTGAAAGCCCTCTGTTCTGTAATAGCGCGATTCTTTTTCACCGATGTACTTTTCGGGGCTGGCCCTGAAGCGCTCCAGCGACTCCGCCGAATCGAAGAAATAGGTCCGCCCCTTGTATTCATCGCGCTGGGGCGCGTCGCGGCTGATCATCTCCTTGCCGGTCACCGGGTCCTTGACCTTGACGGTGGCCACCTCGGAGAAATATTTGGCCCCCTTGTCCAATTCTGCGACGCTTACCGACACAAAGCCCCCTTCGATCTGGTGAGGGAGCGGAATCGGGTTGCACCCCCCGGCCTTGCCGATGGAGGGGATGAATATCCGCACGTTGCAGGCGATGCAGATCACCTCGTTGTTTTCCTGCAGGTAGCCCATATCACCGCAGAGCATGCAGGCGTCGTAGACCACGCCGATCTTTTTGCCTCCGGAGCGGTTGATCATGAAGAAACGCACCACATGACCGTCGTCGGTCACGTAAGAGTAACGATGCAGGTTGCCGTCGGCCAAATCCTCGATCTTCACCTTGATCACTCCGTTTGCGTCGGGAGTCATGTTGACCGGCTTGGATATCCTTGGCGGACGGGACGCGTAGAAGTCATGGTACAGAAGCAGGGTCAGCGCGAGCAGAAGCGAGGCCAGGGAGCCCCTGAACCAGCGCAGCTCCAGCAGTACCACGCTGCATTTCTTCCTGCGCCCGGCCGGCTCCATTTCCGCCAGTTCGACGGCAGTAACTTTCGGCCGTTTGCGGAAATAAGCCAGGGACAGGAGCGCGACCATCAGCAGGTCGAGATAGGAAAACAGGGCGGAGTATTTGCCGCTCTTGGCGACAATCGATACCCGTGTGCTGGTAAGCTCGATCATTTCCAGGCGCATCATCCCCAGAAGCAGGTCGGCGGACCAGCGCGACATCAGAAGCGCCGAAACAAACAGCAGGATGCCTGTGACGGCGCGTCTCCCGTTCCTTGCGCTCATGTGGACCGTCAGGGGGACCATGAAGGAGGTAAGTGCGAATCCGGCCAGGATCCCCCCCACGTTCAGGATTACTTCCGTGTTCAGGACCGAGCTGGTGGTTATGGCTTTTTCGGCGATGAAGACGAAAAAGGAGTAGGCCGAGGCGGTTGCCAGCGCCGCGGTGAAAAAAAGTGCCGCTCCTCGCGTGAAACTTTCCCATCCCCGCCTGCAGTTAGCTGAAATCGCGATCAGAGCAGCGTTGAGCAGAGCCGCCGCAAGCGCCGTTCCGTGGAGAGCGGTGCGCGCCGCTGTGGACATCTCATGGCGCAGGGCGACCGGATGGATGACGCAACCGGCCAGTACCCCGCAGACGATGGCGATGAAAAAGGAGCGGTACGGCTTCTTCCCGCCGTCCGGGGTCTCAAGGACGATCATCATCCCCGTTACCAGCGATAAAGGGATGAAATCATGGATAAAATTCACCAGATAGGCAAGCATCTTCTTCTCCGTTCAATTTCGAGAGACGCCCCGGTGGGGCGTCTCATGTATGCCATCCAAGATTGAATGAACGCCCTATTTGAGAGGCACGAACTTGAACTTGTACTCCACCGTAAAGGGCTGGAACCATTTGCCGACGCCGGTGGCTGCATCCGTATGACGGCCGAAGCCCTGCTTGGCCGGAGACTCGATGGTATAGGCCACCTTGTAGTTTCCCGCGCCGAACATCTTGATGTTGCTTCCGTAGTGGGGACCGTCCTTGGCGACCATCGGCATGAACTTACCCTCCTTTTTGGCGCCGGTGTCCAGGTTCTCCAGTTTGTAGGTAACCGTCAGGTAGGGTATCCACTCCCCGGCGCCGAAGCCGTTCGGATTTCCCTTGAGTGCGTGGATGTCCGCTTCCAGGTGGATATCCGCCTGGGATGCGGCCAGATCCGACCCCCTCGGTTCCATGTCGATCGGCTTCAGATAGACGGCAGCGATCTTCATGTGATTGATTTCTTTTTCTTCGCCCGCCGGATACTCCTTCAGTTTCTCGGCCCCGTATGCAACCAGTGAGAGCCCCATCAATAGAGTAAACATCATAAAACCTGCCGCCAGCTTCTTCATTTGAACTACCTCCTCGTTATTTTTCCGGATGATTCCGGTTCTTACGGTTTGTGCATCAATGTGGTGCGTGTGACTGCCGAATAAATTATTTTTTCGATCCCTGTTCAACAGATAGGCCGCGCTGTCTCGACACCAAGACAAGGCCCGCAATGGCAGCCAGTATGATGAGAAACTGCGGGACCAGGGTTTGCAGATAGGGATAGACGCCAATAAACGGCATCGTGGGTATCCACGCGACCAAGGAGGGTGAAAATAGTTTTCCCTCGATCAGCTCCATTACCCCTTTGCCGACAAAGATGAACGACATGTAGTACATGAGCGCGCCGGTGAAGAGAAAGAACGGCCGGATGGGGAGCTTAATCGCGCCGTACCGCATGGCCAGATAGATCGCCACCAGCAGGGCGCATCCGATACCGAACCCTGCCGTTACCGCAGTTAAACCGGAGGCGGAGGTGGAGTCGGCCGCCAGGGCCTGGTAGAAGAGTACCGTTTCGGCCCCTTCGCGGTAGACCGCCAGAAACGCCGCAAACCACAGCGCCCTGAGGGAGTTGGAGGAGAGCGAGCCTCCGACCTTGTCCTTGAGGTATGCGCTCCATTTCTGCGCTTCCGCCTTCGAGATCAGCCAGTAGCTGATGCTGAACAGCACTGCCGCTGCAAGCAGCATGGTGCCCCCTTCCATCAGTTCCTGGCTGGCCGCGGAGGTTTTGAAGACCCATTTGAGCAGGATGGCCGTGATCACGCTCAACACCAGGGCAACAATGCTGCTGTTGTAGATGACCTTGAGTTTGTCGCGGTTGCCGGTCTTGACCAGATAGGCGATGATGGCTGTGATAACTAGGATGGCCTCGAATCCTTCCCGCAGGATGATCATCAGGGAGTAGAAGAAGAGCGCCATGGGCGAATCATGCCCCTTGCCGAGCATGTCGGCGGCTTTGGCAAAGTCGCTCTTCATAGCACCGAGTGATGCCTCCAGTTCCGCTGCGCCGGCACCGTTCTTCATCTGACCCACGAGCATGCTGAAATGCCCTTCGAGCGTGGCCTTGAAATTCGCGTCCCGGCTACCGAGCTTGGCCTCCATGCCGCTGGCCTCAAAGATGTCAAAGTAGGTGTCCTGCATCGCAACGAGCGCATCCTTCAGCGCACCCTGCCTGTACAGGGCCAGCGCCTTGTCGATCTCCCGGAACAGGTCCGCGGTTACCTTGTGCCAATCCTTGCCGGAGGTCTCGCCTCCAGCCGGTTTAGCGGCCTCCCGCTTGGAAACGGCGCCATCGACCAGAGGGAGTCCCGGCAGATCGGCCTGCAACTCTTCCGTCAGGCGGGTCATGCGCGCCTCGACCTCCGTCTGCGGTTTTCCGCTGTTGATCATACTTTCGATATCGGAGAAGCCCGAATTGTTCTCGAAGTCCTTCTTCGGGGAGACCCCACGTCGGACCGCAGTTTCAAGCAGGCTGTTCTTATACTCTTCGAAATGGGTTTGAACGACGAGTTCCGCCGCCTTCTTCCGGTCCCCCTGCTTATACACGTCAAGGGCGTTGCCCAGACCGCTGCGGATGCCGTCAAGGGCCTGGGCCCAAGCCGGTTCGATACTTCCCGTGTTGCCGCCGGCACCCGTATTGGCCTGTTTCGGTTTCGCCGTCTTATCCACCTCGGCGACCAGTTCGACACCCCCCTCCAATTCTGGAGCTATTGCCCTGAGCTTGGCCATAAAGTCATTGATGCTCTTTTCGATGGCGCTCGCCGGTTCCTTGGTCACTATCATTTTGCGGATGGATACAAACTCTTCTTCCAGCTCGATGTTCTTTCTGGCGGAAACGTTGACACGGATCGGGCCTTCCAGGTTTTCATACACCTCGAAATAGGCCGCCTGAGCTTTCCGTTTTGCCGCCTGGATATCCCCTTTTTTGTACTGGCCGAGGGCCTCGTTCAGATAGCTTCCGGTCTCATTGATAAGCTCCCGGTAATTCAGGGCGTGCTTATCCTGGGCAGCCGCGACGGAGACAAGCCCCATTGCCGTTACCGCCACTACGACAACAACGACGCTTACGGCTCTAACAATACGTACAGTTTTTCTCATATCTGCCTCTCTCCAAACAAATTTCCTTGCCACCCTGTTGTGTGTTCTCTGAGGCAGTCGGCGGTGGCGATCTTGGTTCACCACTGCCGGGCTCCATGCCTCCGCTCCCGTGTCAGGGGGAGCGGAGGTCTCAGTTGGCCGCTAAAGCCGGTCTCATTGTTTGACAGCCTTGCGTTTGGTCCTGTCCAAATTGAAGGTCAGCATGGCATAGGCGTAGCTCACGTCCTTATCACTGCCGGAGGCTTCCTGGAAGAATTTCTCGGTGAAGAAATGGTCGTAGGCCAGGGTCAGCGCCAGGTTTTTCTGGATTTTGTAGGTCAGGCCGAAATCCGCCTCAACACCAAGATGGCGGCTGCTGATGCCGGTTGTAACGTTATTGGCGATGAATTTGTGGCCGGTCGCCGAGAAACCTAGCTTGTCGGTGAGTTCAACTCCCCAGCCGAGTGTGTAGACTTGTAGACCGCTGGCGCGACTGCCGCCCACGTCGATGCCGGAAAGATCTCCAAACAGGTGCATGTCACCCACTATGGAAGTGTCGTTGTTGGGATTGCGGAATTCCTTGTTGGAGCTGATACCGTCGGCCGCGTTCTGATCGCCGGAGCCCACGGCATACCCCACGGTAAAGGTGTGCTTGAATCCGCCCAGCTCTGCCTCGCCCGAAAGATCGATATGCCCGCCGTAGGCGTTGATATCTTCGTTGACGCCACTGGTCGGGTTGAAGGTTTTACCGGACTGAAAGACCGGCTCGATCTCCAATGAGAGCGGACCGAGCTTGGAGGTGCTTCGGAGCCCCCAGGTATCCAGGTATGTCCCCTTGTGACGCTCTTCCGCTCCGTTGTCGCGGAACAGGTACAGATCAAGTGTGCTGTCCTCGGTTGGGGCGTAGGTCGCATACGCGCCCCATAGGTTGCCGGCGACTCCGCCCGAAAACGGGGTGGCATACGCGCCCCCCAGCAGATCGATCTTGAGGGCTTCCATCGGTTGCAGTCTGAGCCTGGCCCCGTCGAAGGTCAGGCCATCGAAGGCCGAGTCGGCGCCCTGGACAAAGGCGCTGCCGTACACGAATTCCTGGCGGCCACCCTTGAGAGAGGCCCAATTCTTATCCGGGGTTTTGGCTTCCACAAAACCTTGGTAGAGGTTAAACCGGTCGAAAAGCCCGTTCCCGCCGGTAAAGCCGTACCCCTGGCCTTCGAGGTGGATATCCAGGTAATCGGTTGGGTGCCAGTAGGCATACGGTTTGACCCGCCAGGTGAATTGTCCCATCCTGAACCCAGGCTCGTGACCATCGAAAAGCCTGAAGTTGTCCCCCATCTCTCCACGCAGAAAACCGTTCACGCCGAACTTGTAGGTGAAAGCGGGTGTTTCTGGTTCGATCAGGTCAAGAATCTCTTCGATGCTGGCCCGCTTCGCACCATATCCGCTTTGACTGGTCAATTCACTTTCCAGGACTTCGTGGAGAGCAGAGATGCGTACCAGGTCGTCCCGAAGAATCGCCTGTCCCCCCTCCTTTTCGTATTTTTCCACAACCTTGTCCAGCACGGAAAGAAGGCATTGGGCCAGTTCGCCTTTAGGGCAGGACTTCCCCTCGGGCAGCTTTTTCTGCGCCGAATATTTTTCCAGCAGATCAGCTATTTCCTTGTAGGCCCAATGTTCGCTGGTTACCTGTTGCGGGATCCGCCGATCACCCTCCTCCGAGCCACCCTGTCCCTCGCTCCTAATTACGGTCTGGGAAACCTCAGTCTTTTTTTCAATATCTTCATTGGCAAGCAAAGGATTGCCAAGGGCAGTGCCGGCGGTCAGGGTCACCAGTGCCAGTGTTGTTGCTGTCTTCCAAAGAGTTCGGGGTAATCTGATGGTACGCGTCATGGCCAAGTTCCTCCTTTTAATGAGTTTCCTGGCTGGCGGCGTTGGAATGAGGAAATACGCGTGGCTGGCTTGGATTCAGGTTTATTGTATTTATTTTGTAAGAATCAGTTTCCCGTTACTCGTGATTCGCAGCCTGTATTCTTCGCCGGCGTGCAGAATTACGATCTCACGCAGATTACCGAACAGTTCCGCACTGGCGATGGTTTTTGTCGACATGTCAGGCGTTCCCCTCCTTACCAATTCGCGAAATGTGCACCGTCTTCTGGTAATGACAATCTTTATCAGTGTAAGTGTAATAAGAATTTTTGGCGTGGAGAGGTGTGTCGGCGAGCAGTTCATGGCCGTGTTCTTTCCAGATGCTATTCAGGTTGCGTCCGCAGGCGCGTTCGCGATTGGGAATGCTGAGCAGGGAGGCTGGCTTGGCTTCAGCCAGTACCTCGGCCGTTTCCAGTGCTACATATGTGGCCAGGTGCTCCTTTTCGTTGGGAAAGCGCTCGGCAAGCCTGGACCAGAGCGGTCGGGGGTCTTTTTCAGCTGCGGCGGCAGAGTAGGACATGTGTGCTCCGGAAGTTGATATTGAAAGTGATAATCAAATACATTAATGGTGGAGCGCTGTCAA
Source organism: Geobacter sp. UBA698 (assembly GCA_002298925.1). Classification (GTDB taxonomy): domain Bacteria; phylum Desulfobacterota; class Desulfuromonadia; order Geobacterales; family Pseudopelobacteraceae; genus Pelotalea. Next base: position 33,986 of record DBMM01000076.1, read on the forward strand.
GACTAAAAATTAAAGTTAGGCTAGATGAGGTTTCAGGCGCGGGTTGCTTATGGGTTTGATCTGGATTCTACCTGGAGGAAAATGCGCGCATACTAACCAAATAGGAGAGTTGACGGGATTTTGGGTGGCGGGCGATATCCCTGGCTGGCTGTTCGATCGGCAACGGTCATTTCTTCACCATTCTGATCAATATGACAGTGGATACGGCAGCCACAGTGGTCATTCGCATCATTAACGTCAGTCTGAAAGAATGACCATCGAGGAATATGCTACGCACCGTGTTGAATATTCTCTATTTTTACATGCCGTGGCAGATAAAAAGTAGTGTTATTACAGCTTGTTATGCGTTGGCACGGCAAATGCTTTTTAGTAAGACAACTACATACTAACTAGACTGATAGCAATCAACGATTATAATGGAACGATAATAATAAACTTCAACAAGGTGTTTGGCACATCGGCTGAAGCAGGGCTCACACATGCTCTTGCCTTGACTTTACGCCAGTTCAGGGGCGTCAAGGATATCAGACTTCAAGTGGAAGGGTAGAAAACCGGTTAAGCGGATGCTATCCGCGCTGAGTAATGGCCTAAATCAACAGGGGATATAGAGTCATGAAAAGCTTTTTGGTAAAAAGGAGGTGCATTATTAAAGAGATTCCCCTGGCCTCGGTGAAGTAACCACTAAAAGGAGGTACGAAGATGAAAAACTTAGTTAAGATCATCACGCTGCTCACTCTTTCAGTCATGCTGGCAATTCCTGTATTAAGTCAGGCTGCTGAAAAAAAAACCAAGAGCGAAGTCGTCATGAAAATGGGCAACAAAGTACACCTGTTTCATAGCAGCAATGTGGAGGTACAGAAGGAGATCGCCATTAACGATGTACTTCCGGTCTTTCGTATGAGCGGCAAGACTCGTCAGGAGAAGGAAGTCGGAGCGGTAAAGGTGCTCTCGTTCGTAGGCGAGCACTATTTCGAAGCGGAAATCATCAAAGGCGAGATCAAGATCGGCGACATAGTCAAAAAAGATACTTCATCATTACTGGTTCAGCCTGCAAAATAGTATTAATGCACAAAAAGCGACGGGCCAACGACGTCCCGAAGCTTTTGATTTGGTAGGAATCGGCTCTCGAAAAAGGTGATGCAACTGCTGCAAAGCCCCAAACCGACAAGATCCTGACAGCAGTTCCTGATCTGATGAAGTTTAAACCGCATAAAAATATCAAACAGCGAAAAATATTCGTGGAGCTCGCAACAAAACTTGAAAAACAGTAGCATCCACGGTTGATCTAATAATAAATGATGACCTTTCCGGAGCTAAAGCAGCTTTCAAAAAGGTTGAGGCGAATTGTGCTGCATGTCATGGGAAGTTCCGTGATTGACCCTACGGCAACATTGAAGGAGTAAGAGTATGGAAAATCTAAACAGTTTGGCAGAAAGAATTCTTAACCGGTTTGCACAACACCGACATGATCTTGCCGATAAACAGCAGCAGATCGACAGCAGGATGAAAGAACTGCTGGATCAAAGGGAACGACTGTCCACCGTCGCCAAACGCGAGATCGAAACAATTGTTCTTCCTCGAGTGGAGGAGCTGGCACGGCACTTCGACAATGCCAAGGTTGATGTTCTACATACGGATGCAAATTATAATTGCATTTGCGAGTTCACCCATACACCGCGATTCCCGGCATCTGTCAGGCTTGGCATAGCCCTGTTGCCTGGTAGTAATGAAACCCTCACCGCCCGCTATGATTTGATCATCCTCCCCGTACTGATGGAATATAACCGGAACGTTGAAGAAATCTTTTCACTTGAAGGTAATGAAGAAGCTCTTGCTGGTTGGGTGGAAGACAGAATTCTCGATTTCGTTGATACCTACCTCCGACTGGAAACCCATCCTCTCTACCAAAAAGACAATACCGTTATTGACATCGTCTGTGGAATGCATATTCCGTCAACATCCGCAGCAAGTACTGTCGAGCGACATGGACGGACATTCTATTTCTGTTCCGAGCGCTGTAAAGAAGCTTTTGTCAAGGCTAACTGATAAACTTCAAGTGACCACATTGCATAATCACCGAACGGTCGAATCGTTTTTATCCTCGGCCTGTCAGCATTTTTAATTCTGTCCGCAGTGCCGCTTATTGTGGACCTTCCTTACGCAGCTGATTCTAAACAGCTTCCACGATGGGAGTGACGGTTGGTGAGCGCGTGCTCGTCAAGTATAAATTTAAAAACAATGAAAAAACTTGACATAGCTACTAGCTTTGTATATCTATAGTCTTACTAGATATGATATCCAAGAAAACAATATACGCCTTCAAGGCGCTGATACATCTTGCCGCTATTCCCAGCGGACAGCCCGTCCTGATTTCCGACTTGGCCAAGGATGAGAACATACCCAAGAAGTTTCTCGAGTTTATTCTGTTGTCGTTACGTAAAGGCGGATTGCTTAATAGCAGGGTTGGCAAGGGGGGCGGCTATAGCCTGGCTCTGCCGCCCAACAAGATCACTGTCGGTTCGATCGTTCGGATACTCGAAGGAGATATCGCTCCGGTTCAGTGTCTCAGCACAACCAACTATGCGCGTTGTGAAGAGTGTCAGGATGAGGCCACCTGCGGCATCCGCCTTACCATGACCGATGTGAATGTGGCTCTCTCCACGGTTTTGGATGCCCTGACGCTGGCAGACATGATCGAGCGAAGCGAAGCAGCGCGCAATAAGCTTCAGAATGTAGTCGATTACAGCATCTGATTTTTTTTTGCCATGTATGTATATAAGTTCTATAGATATTAAGCGTATAAAGCGAAAGGAGATAGTTATGAGTACATTTTATCCGGATAACTCGCAGTCCATCGGCAATACCCCGCTTGTTAGGCTTAACCGTATCGCAGGAGACACCAAGGCCACCATCCTGGCTAAGGTAGAAGCCCGAAACCCGGCCTACTCGGTCAAGTGCCGCATCGGCGCGAATATGATCTGGGACGCTGAAAAGCGCGGCATTCTCAAGCCGGGTGTGGAAATCATCGAGCCGACCAGTGGCAACACCGGCATCGCCTTGGCCTATGTGGCCGCTGCCCGCGGCTATAAACTGACCCTGACCATGCCGGAAACCATGAGCATCGAACGGCGCCGCGTATTGGCCGCTTTGGGCGCCAACCTGATCCTGACCCCGGGTGCCGAAGGAATGAAGGGCGCCATCAACCGTGCCGAAGAAATAGCTGCCTCCGACCCGCAGAAATGGTTCCTGCCGCAGCAGTTCAAGAACCCGGCTAACCCGGAAATCCACGAAAAGACCACCGGTCCGGAGATCTGGAACGATACCGACGGCGCCATCGACGTCCTGGTGGCTGGTGTCGGCACCGGCGGCACCATCACCGGGGTTTCGCGCTACATCAAGAACACCAAGGGCAAGAAGATCATCTCCGTAGCCGTGGAACCCAAGGAGAGCCCGGTCATCAGCCAGAAACTGGCCGGTCAGGAGATCAAGCCGGCCCCGCACAAGATCCAGGGCATCGGCGCCGGTTTCATCCCGGACACACTCGACCTGTCGGTTGTTGACCGGGTAGAGCAGGTCTCCAGTGACGAAGCCATAGAATTTGCCAAACGTCTGGCCAGGGAAGAGGGTCTGCTGGTGGGCATATCCTGCGGTGCGGCAGTAGCAGCTGCAGTCAGGCTTGCCCGGCTGGATGAATACGCCGGCAAGACGATTGTGGTTATACTGCCCGACGGTGCTGAGCGCTATCTTTCTACGGCACTGTTTGAGGGGATCTGATGTCACATCCCAGTCCCGAATCGTGGAGCAGGGATCTGGAACGTTTGGTGCGTGAGGCGCTTACATCAATCCGTTTCGGAACAGTCACCCTGGTTGTCCAGGATGGTCGGGTCATACAAGTGGACAAAAACGAGAAAATCCGCCTGAACAGGGCCGGGCATATCGACGGAAGCGGAATTTAGGAACATTCGATTGACAAGAAAACACCATGCTGACCGGAAACGCCGGAGGCCGGAGCACTTCCCCGCAGGGGTTTGTTCCGGCTTTCTTATTATTGTCAGCTAGAGGTCGCCATGACAGAACATATCGTATTCTACGGCAAGGGTGGCGTTGGCAAGTCAACGCTCGTTTCCAGCATCAGCGCCGCATTGACGGAAGCGGGTTTCAAAATCATGCAGATCGGCTGCGATCCCCGGGCCGATTCATGCTCCACGCTCAATGGCGGCTTTCCCATAGCGGCGGTAAGCGACCTGCTGCGCAGGAATGGCCGGGTGTCGGTCACCGATGTCGTTCGCTACGGATTTAAAGGTGTCGCGTTAATGGAGATTGGAGCGCCTGAAACCGAACCCGGCTATTCAGCGGCAGAGGGAATCGTTCGGATTTTCGATCAGATTGAACAGGCACAGATCTTCGAAAGCGTAAAGGCGGATTACATCCTCTATGACATTTCCGGGGAAAGCACCTTCAGAGCATATTATGAGCTAGTGAGCAGGCTGGGAGCCAATCGCATGTATGTTGTCACCACAGCCGATTTCATGTCGCTCACAACGGCCAACTCCATATTCGAGTCACTGGAGCAGTTCAGAGGCTCACAGAGCTCGATTCCCTTCGGCGGTCTCATCCCCAATGGCATCAGCAGCTCTTTTGAGGATTCCTTCATCGCAGACTTTGCCAAGAATACCTCCACGCACGTTCTGGGGCGGGTGCCGCGTTCGCTGATGGTGAAACAGTCTGAACTGTATGGGAAAACAGTGATCGAGGCCTCCCCGCTTTCCAATCAGTCCTATTTCTACCGGAGGCTGGCCAACCAGATCGTGGATATTTCAGGGAAGCTTCCCGGCAAATCGCAACCGAAAGCCATGTCAGCAGACAGAATCCGTGCGTGGGCCCATGAATGGGCCGACAGACTCTATGCACTGGAAAATGGCCTGGTATCCGATGGCGCAGCAATATGAAGACGTCGAAGACGTCGAGCGAGGTAACGGCATGAGCAGAGCAGCTGAAAGTGTACGGCGTTATTCGTCCTTTTTCAAAAAGCAGAAGGCTCTTGATGTCCTTGATTACGGAACCGGCACCATGCGCAACGCCCTCTTCATGGCAGACAATGGTTTCCGCGTGTTTGCGGCTGATCTGCCGGAACAGGTCGAAAAACTTCGTAACTGCCCGGCACTGTTGCATGTGGAGCGACTGCTGGCTACCGATGAACTCACCAACAGCAGTCTCAATGTCGATCTGGTGCTTTCAACCTATGTATTCAACATCATAATGAATCAGGAAGAGCGGCATCATTATCTGAAAACTGCGGTGGCCAATCTCAAGGCGGGTGGCTACCTGTTGATGGAAGTGCGCTGCCGCAGGCCGGAAACAGCCTGCGATGTTGCCTGCAGTGATTATTTCGGCTGTGCCGAGTGTGCCAAGACACTAACCCATGGGGAGCTGGACATGCTGCTCAACCCGTTTGGCCTGAAGAGAATCAGCCATTATTATCGCAGTCATGCCGTGGCGGCGATCTACCAGAGGGCTCATGCAGAAGAGCATGTCCGCATATAAAGTTTATTTACTTCTCCATGTCCTCTGAATTGTGAAAAAAATATTGACAATCCATACAGGTTTAGTATATAAAATCTACAAAAATAGTATTCATATCAAGACAACGTGCTAAACAGCGGCTGACTGGAAAAACCAGAGGTCAAAGGAGAACAATCCTTTGACCTCTTTTTTTTAAAAATCCCGGGTGACGAATCGTGCTGATATCCAAAAAAACCGAATATGCACTCAAAGCGTTGTGTCATCTGGCACAACAACCGGATAACAGTTCAATTCTGATTGCTGATCTCGCCCAGGCCAATAATATTCCTAAAAAGTTTCTCGAATTCATTCTGTTGTCGCTGCGTAAGGGGGGCGTGCTCCAGAGTAGAATCGGAAAAGGTGGCGGTTACCGTTTGGCTCAAAAACCTGCCCAGGTCACCATTTTAAGTGTTATCAGGATTTTGGAAGGCGACTTTACCGAGGTGCATTGTATGAATGATGGCGGCCAGAATCAGTGCAGGGAAGTCAATGACCAGGCCTGTTGCGGCATCCATCTTGTCATGAAAGATGTTAAGCAATCCATCGCTGCAGTTCTGGAAACAGCCACCCTGGCCGATATGATCGAAAAAATAGAACATGAGAGTCGTCGCAAATCAGAGATAATCGATTATTGTATTTAAAGCCGATGCAACTACCACGGGAAGGAGAACTACAATGAGCAGCATTTTTGCAGACAATTCGCAGTCCATCGGTAACACCCCGTTGGTCAAACTCAACCACATCACCGCAGGCGCCAAGGCCACCATTCTGGCCAAGGTCGAGGGGCGCAACCCGGCCTACTCGGTCAAATGCCGCATCGGTGCCAACCTGATCTGGGATGCAGAGAAGCGTGGCGTTTTGAAGCCTGGTGTTGAAATCATCGAACCTACGTCAGGCAACACCGGCATCGCCCTGGCCTATGTGGCCGCCGCTCGGGGCTACAAGCTGACCCTGACCATGCCGGAAACTATGAGCATCGAGCGGCGTCGCGTACTGGCTGCCCTGGGAGCCAACCTGATCCTGACCCCCGGCGCCGAGGGGATGAAGGGCGCCATTGCTCGCGCCGAGCAGATCGCGGCTAGCGACCCGCAACGTTGGTTCATCCCCCAGCAGTTCAAGAACCCGGCCAATCCCGAGATCCACGAAAAGACCACCGGCCCGGAGATCTGGAGCGACAGCGACGGCGATATCGACGTCTTTGTTTCCGGGGTCGGCACCGGCGGCACCATCACCGGGGTCTCACGCTACATCAAGAACACCAAGGGCAAGAAGATCATCTCCGTAGCGGTTGAACCCAAGGAAAGCCCGGTCATCAGCCAGAAACTGGCCGGCCAGGAAATCAAGCCGGCCTCGCACAAGATCCAGGGCATCGGCGCCGGATTCGTCCCCGATACCCTCGACCTGTCGCTCGTCGATCGTGTCGAGCAGGTCACCAGCGATGACGCCATCGAGTTCGCCAAACGCCTGGCCAGGGAAGAAGGTCTGCTGGTGGGCATCTCCGGCGGGGCGGCCGCGGCTGTGGCCGTCAGGCTGGCCCGGCTGGATGAATTTGAGGGGAAAACAATCGTAGTCATTTTGCCGGACGGCGCCGAGCGTTACCTCTCAACAGCGCTGTTTGAAGGCGTATGATATGGCGGTGATCATAAAACCGGACCCTTGGAGCCGTGACCTGGAAAAGGTCGTGCGGGATGCTCTCAAATCAATCCGTTTCGGGACCGTTACCCTGGTGGTGCAGGATGGAAGGGTAATCCAGGTCGATAAGGGCGAGAAGATCAGGCTGAACCGGACTGGCCATATCGACGGCAGCGGAATCTGAAATATCAACCAACATATGTATTAGTTTAAAAACGTGCTGACCGGAAAACCGGAGGCCGGGGGTCATGCCACAAGGGCATTCTCCGGCCTTCTTGTTTTTTGAATTGTCACCGTTACTAACGTTACTGAGGAGTAATAAAAATGGCTTCCAACAACTATCTGTTTACCTCCGAATCGGTCACTGAAGGGCATCCCGACAAACTGGCCGATCAAATTTCCGATTCCATTCTGGATGCCCTGCTGGAGAAAGACCCCCTGGCCCGTGTAGCCTGCGAGACCAGCGTTACAACCGGTCTGGTGGTGATCATCGGCGAGACTTCATCAACTGCCCAGATCAACGCCGTGCGGGTGGCCCGCGATACGATCGCGGATGTCGGCTATACCAATTCGGAATATGGTCTGGATGCCGAGCACAGTGCGGTGCTGGTGTCCCTTGACCAGCAATCGGCCGACATTGCCCAAGGGGTCAATACCGCCCTGGAGCATCGTAACGGTGCTGGTCATGACGGTTATCTTGACTCGGTCGGAGCCGGCGATCAGGGAATGGTGTTCGGATATGCCACGGACGAGACACCGCAATTTCTGCCAACCAGCATCGCCCTTGCCCATGGTTTGACCAGAAAACTGGCTTTGGCTCGCAAATCAGGTGAAATCGGCTATCTGCGCCCGGACGGCAAGAGTCAGGTTACGGTCGAGTTTGAGGAGGGCATCCCCAAGCGGGTGGATACGGTGGTGATCTCCACTCAGCACGCTCCAGAAGTCGAACTGGAGCAGATTCGGGCCGATGTCATCGCCAGGATCATCAAGCCGATCATTCCAGAGAGTCTGCTGGATGAAGCGACCCGTTACTTCATCAACCCCACCGGACGCTTTGTGGTTGGAGGTCCCCACGGCGACGCCGGTTTGACCGGCCGCAAGATCATTGTCGATACCTACGGGGGAGTGGCCCGCCACGGCGGCGGTGCTTTCTCCGGCAAGGATCCCACAAAAGTCGATCGCTCCGGTGCCTACGCCGCCCGTTACGTGGCCAAGAATCTTGTCGCGGCCGGTCTGGCCAAGCGGATCGAGATCCAGATCGCGTATGCAATCGGCGTGGCCCGTCCGGTGGCAGTGTTCGTGGATTCCTTCGGAACCGGGACGGTGACGGATGACAAGCTTTCCGCAATCATCGCCCAGCACTTTGACCTCAGGCCAGCGGCCATTATTGAAAAGCTCGACCTGCGGCGCCCGATCTACCGACAGACCGCTGCCTATGGTCACTTTGGACGACTCGATCTGGATCTGCCCTGGGAACGTACCGACCGGGCACATTTGCTGTAATGTTCAGTAAAAAAACGACAAAACTAGGAGAAACAGTATGTGCAAACCATGCAAGATCAACGATTACCTGAATAAGACGAAGTACATTGTTCTGGCTACCGTGAACAGCGATCATACTCCGGTACAAAGGACGCTTGGCGCCTTTGCTCTCGATGGCTACACAACCTTTTTTTCAACCAGCAAGGATGCAAACAAGGTTGAGCAAATCGAAGCCAATCCACGGGTCTCAGTGCTATTTCAACAGGAACAGCAGGAACTGCTACAGTTCATCAATGTTTCCGTTACCGGCACAGCTCAAAAGATTACGGAGCAGGACGAGTTGGAGAAGGTCATAAAGTTAATTGGTGACAGGGTCCCTAAATTCAGGGAAAGGGCTGAACTGGGGAATCTCAAGGATAGCCTGTTTTACAGGGTTGATCCGAGTGAAGCGACGATTCTGGATTTCAGTAAGGGCTTTGGTCCTGCGGCAATTCAGAAGGTGACGTTCTAATTCCAATTTCAGATCAGAGATGCACTCAAGGCGGTGAGGANNGAAGACGAACCAACGAAGAGGGCGCTTTGATATGGAAATGGAATAAGACCGATTGGATTGTAAGGCTAGAGTACGAGGGCTGGAAAGAGGGATGGAATGCCTGCTTTTTTTTCACGAAATAAGCTGATCATCAGTTTCGTAATCCTAAATATAACCATGGGAACGGCCGGAGGAATATTCCAGATGACCTTGCCGCTCTATGCTCTCAGTATGAGAGCAACTACTGGGCAGATCGGATTGATCAGTGGTGCCTCCGGTTTGGGGCTGCTCCTGCTCGTCATTCCGGCCGGTTTTCTGGTTGATCATTTCGGGTCAAAGCGGCTTTTCATCGTAGGCAGCATTGCCGGCGCAGTGACGGCATTTTCACTGCTTGCGGCCAGGAATCCGGCAGCATTGATCGCACTGACTGGCTGCCAGGGGCTTTTCGGCTCAATCAAGATGACATCACTGAGTGCCTCTTTTTACAGGTCACTGAAGTCAATCGGCATCGAGAAGGCCGGCTGGTTCAAAGGGTCGATGTCGATCGGCCTGACCTTCATCGGCCCAATTTTAGGCGGTTATCTGGCAAAAAGCGCCGACTTTCCGTTCATCATCAAGCTCCTGGTAGGCCTCATGCTGATTCCGACCCTGTTGGTCTATTTCTTTCATGACGAGCAACCCAACCAGAAACAGGCAGCAGGGGTGCGGGAGCTGGTGAACGGACAGCTGCAGGGGTTCAAGAGTCTGCTTCGTCAGAGATCTATCTGTCAGGCGCTCTTGATGGAAGGTCTTGCCGCTGCGAGCATATCAACATTCATAACGTTCATCGTCGTTCTGGTCGTTCAGAACTGGCACCTCAAGCCTACCGTTGCTTCGACTCTTTTGACCCTGGAGGGGACCATCTTCATTACCACCGCTTTTCTTTGCGGTCGTTTCATCGACCGGTTTACGACCCATGCAGTAACCATGGCAAGTTTTGCTCTGTCAGCTCTCGGGTTTCTGGGGCTTGCCCTGGCCGGCAACTTCGTTACCCTGGTAGCGGCTACTGTCGTCCTGGGCCACGGTCTCGGGCTGGTCAATCTTATAACTTCCGCTCGAATCGGAGCAGTGGAAGGTGATAAAGGGAAGGTGGTGGGATTGTTTGCAGTGGCTAGTGGTCTCGGTCTTGCTTTTGGTCCCCTGGTCAGCGGTCTCGTTGGTCAGTATTTGGGAAATAAAGCGGTTTTCATGATTTACGTTCCTCTGTTTGCACTTCTTGGGCTGATGGTCTATCGATCTCAACCTGCGGCGGATGACTCGGAAGTTGAAGCGGCGGCAGAGCTGGACTGTACCTGACAATTATATTGCCAATAATGCTGTGAAAATCGATCGTCTGAAAGTGCTGACCGGACAACCGGAGGCCAGGAAGAAATTCTTGGCCTCTTTTTATTTGTATGGTCGAAGGCCGCACAATACTTCCAGAGATAGCAAATTTCAGGGAGCCCGCCTTGACGGGCATTAAACAGGAGGGAATGAAAATGAGTAAAAAATTTATCGGGCTGGACATCGGTTCACGGGGGGCCAAAGGTATTCTTCTTGTTGACGGTGAAATTCATACCGCCATACGACCAACCGGTTTCAACATGCAGGAAACAGGAGACGCCCTCATTGATGAGCTCTTGCAGAAATCGGGGATAAAAAAGTCGGAAATAACCCACATAGTCGGGACCGGCTATGGGCGTGTAATTCTCAATTTTGGTGACATCCCATACGGGGATGTCACCGAGATTTCCTGCCACGCCAAGGGGGCACACTATCTGCACCCCAATGTGCGTACCATTGTCGATATCGGTGGGCAAGACAGCAAGGCGATCAAGGTCGACCCCACAACCGGCAAGGTTACTGACTTCGTTTTGAATGACAAGTGTGCCGCCGGTACCGGCAAATTTTTGGAAATGATAGCGACTTCAATCGGCCTCACGGTGGAAGAACTGGGAGAAATATCCCTTCAATCGACAAAAACGGTGAAAGTGACCAGCCAGTGTGTGGTTTTTGCCGAATCGGAAGTTATATCGCTGAAGGCACAGGATGAGAGTCAGGCTGATATCGCCGCAGCGGTTCATCTGTCGGTGGCGAGAAGGGTCGGTAATCTCCTGAGCCGGGTAGGGATCGAGTCGGATGTGGTCTTCACCGGAGGAGTGTCAAAAAACAAGGGGATGCGTCGCGCACTGGAAGAGGTCACCAAGGCTAACTTCGTTGAATTGAGTCTTGACGCCCAGTTTGCCGGTGCCCTTGGCGCCGCAGTGTATGCGAGTGAACTTGCTACTGCGAGCCATAAAGTGACTAAAATACACAAGGAGAGAGATCTGTTCGCATCGTTACGCCAGGATCTCGGAAATATCAAGGAGGCCGCATGACGCAGGAAGTTGTTACTGACAAACCTAAACGGGCTGGTTACTTCTGCATCTACACGCCGATCGAATTGATTACGGCCGCCGGTGCTACGCCCATCAGGCTCTTCAAGGGTGGCGACGCTGACACCGTCAGCAGCGGTGAGGTTCACACCCGCAGTTCATTCTGTCAATTTGCCCAGCATAGCGTAGGAGCGTTTCGTGAGGGTGATCCGCTCTATACGTCGATTGATAAAATCTACCACTTCAATACCTGTGATCAGATGAAAAAGGCGGTTGAAGCGATCGGGGAGTTTTTTGATGTTCCGTACCAGATGCTCTGCCTGCCGCGTGAAAAAAGCCGCGAGTCGTCGAGGGCATTCATGCGCCGCGAGGTGGAGGTGTTCAGAAATGATGTGGAAGGGCTGACCGGAAACCTGGTGACGGATGAGAGACTTTCGGAAGAGATTGTCAAGCACAACCGTGCACGTCTCTGGTTGAAGAAGATTTCTGAACTGCGCAAACGGGATGAACCGCCGATCAGCGGAGGGGAATTTCTCGAGCTGGTAAAAGCATTCTACTACCTTCCCGTTGAGAAAAACCTGGAACAGTTTGAACATTTTTTTCGGCATCTTTCCGCTCAAGAGGACACGGGCGAGCGTCCCCTCAGGATCATGATTTCCGGCGGGATAATCGCCGACGGAGACAACCGGCTGGTTGATCTCCTTGAAAAAGAGCTGGGTGCACGGATTGTTGTCGAAGATCACTGCACCGGACTTCGCCCCTTCTACTATCCGATTTCCGAGGATAAAACGCCACTGGATGCCCTTTCCGACGGGTATCTCGATACTGCACCATGTGCACGCATGAAACCGCTTACGGAGCGGCTCGACTTCAGTGAAAAGCTGGCGCAGGAATACCGTGTTGACGCCATTGTTTATGTTAGCCTGAAATTTTGCAGCTGCTATTCGATCAGCCTGAACAGTTTCGTAAAACGCTTTCAAGGAGTTGGCATACCGGTACTGGATATATCAGCCGACTATTCCGAGAGCGACCTTGGTCAGCTGAGAACCAGGGTCGGCGCATTTTTCGAATTGATCAAGAAAGGAGAAAAGAGTGCCAGCACAAAAGCCGCATAATCAAAAAGTCGTGCCGATACATCAGCACGAGCAGGCAACATTGAATCAACGTGAATTTCTCCGGCGTCATCCCTCTTCTCCCGCCATCAACCGGGTATTCGAACTGGCTCTTGACTATATCCAGCGGGCTGACGAGGCGCACAAAAACGGCCAGAAGGTCGTGTATGGCGGCGGTATTTTCGATTCTCCCCTCGTTCACAGCTATGACGCCTTTCCCTGCGTCTTTACTGAGCTCGGTCGGCTGGCCGATGACGATTCCGTCTCATTGGCCGAAGACTACTTTCAGATTGCCAGGGAAACCTGTTCCATGGTCAAGGCAACCATGGGTGAGCTCCTGAAACGTAAAGACTCTTTCAAGCGGCTGATAAATTACTGTTTATTCTGCGAACCATACAATACTGCCTTTGAGGTTTTGAAAGAGGAAGGGTTCAATATTTATTCCGTGGATCTTCCCTATCGCCCCGCAGGTGTCACCGGCGAGCGCTTTGAGAGCCTGGTTGATTTTGCAGAGGTGGAGCTGCGGGGTTTGGGGGAATGGCTGGGCGGACCTATCGATGAAGACAGGCTGCGTCATGAGATTCGCAGAACGAACCAGATTCATGAGAAAGTGCGCAGGATTCTTACGTTGCAGGTGTCTAACCCTGATTATATCGGTACGCTGGAAACGCTCTTTCTCTGGAACGGTGCTAACCATCATTACGGTGCACCGAAAGAGTTTGAAGAAATCTGTGATCAACTGATACAGGAGCTTGAACAGTATCAGGCTAGCGCTACTCCAACGAATCGTGTGCCGGTCATCTGGGCTGGTGGTCGTGGCCAGGAATTCGGCCTTTACGAACTGTTTGACGACCTGGGGGGCTACATCTCCAGTTGGACCATGACCGGTCAGTTGTTGCGGGATTTTGATGAGGATTTGCCCCCGCTGAGGGCGCTTGCCCACAACACCGTCATCGGCATGGGCGGTCCGGGTGGAGCCAAGGATACGATACCCCATCTGGAAAAGAGCCTGGAAGAGACGGGGGCCAAGGGAATCATATTTTACGGCTACTTCGGCTGCTCTTTCAGTTCGGTTAACTTCGAGGTGCTGAGGAACCATTTCTCCGCAAAAGGTATCCCTTCTCTTATCCTGGATGGATCATTCCAGATTGGTGCGCCGACCGGTCAAAACGTCACTCGACTCAAGGCCTTCATGGAGATGATCCAGTGACGATGGCGACGGCACACAGACAGGTCTTTACCCTCTCTTGAGATGGGCAGGGGGACGGAATGTTTAAGCTGTTGTAGAAGAAGACGTATAATACTCCTGATACAGCGGCAGCATAAAATTTTGAATTATTCTGTTTTAGATGTTTTATGAGTTGACAAATCTCTCTGCCTTTGATATTTCTAAATACTATTAAAGTACTAGATATTATATATTTAAGGTCTGACTGATAAAGAATAGTCAATAATATCAACATAGCAGAAACGAGTGTCGGGATCAAAAGGTCCCGGCAGGCTGACCAGAAAACTGGAGGCCAAGGAGAAATCCTTGGCCTCTTTTTTTTACCCAAATCGATTCAGACCGGCCGGCTGGAACGAAACAAAATCGGAGGATTTTAATTATGAATAAAAAGTCAATTATTGCGTGGCTGCTGCTAAGCCATTTAGTGCTTGTCCCCACATCGTGGGGTGCAGAAACAGACAGCAGTGCGCCTGAAGCCGTAACAGGCGTAGGTGGTGGCAGCTTGGCTGCTCCAGGGGCAAATGGTGAACCTGAGCTAAAGAGTCAACCCGCGACATTGGAAGACATTGAAGGAGTCAGAACTGAAATTGAGACCCTGCGCGAACAATGGACCAGAACTTACGATAACAAAACGGCAAAGACCACGCGACCGCTTCAGTTTTCAGGAATCGTACAAACGAGATTTACTGCGTCTGAAGATAAAAGTGTAACCAACGGGTACGGCGGTTTTGACATAAGCGCCATTATACTCAACCTTGCCGGAGTATTGCGGCGTGATTATAACGAAGGGAAAAATATCAGTTATCTCTTTAGCCTTGTCAGTCCGAGCGGTGCCAAAGACTTCACCGTCAAACCTCTTGATGCCTATATCAGCTACTCCATTCTGCCATCACTGTTACTTGATGAATCGTATTTGACCGTGTCTCTGGGACAACAGAAAAAACCATTTGGCCTGGAGGCACAGGCAACTGAAGACAAGAAGCCGACTATCAAAAGTGCTCAGTCAGCGACTTTGCTTAGCCTTGATCCACGTGACATTGGAATTGTACTTAAAGGAGATCTCTTTCCTCATGTTGATTCCGGTTTTGCGTATCGGGTGCCGCTCATTGAGTATTCACTCGGTTTGATCAATGGTAGTGGGCCAAACAGCTCGGATAACAACTCAGATAAGGACTATGTAGGCAGAGTCGTTCTGAATGCAGCAGTGGATTATAACTCGCTGCTACGCGGTCTTTCACTGGGTGCCAACTACTACCTCGGAAGGAAACAGCTTTCACTAACGACTGGAACAACTACCATTGCAGATACAGGAACTCAGAACCGATGGGGTGTTGACCTTGCCTACGTCAACACGCCGGTCGGTTTCACCTTGGAATATATTCGTGGCGAAGATGAGGCTCTCTCCGGCACTACGGCAAGCCCTGTCAAGGGCACTGTCAAAAGCGAAGGACTCACCTTTACCCTCTTCTACAACTTCGGTGAGCAGTTTGTGAAAAACTACAAGGCTCAGGACAGGTACGATGACTGGTACCCCCTGACCTATCAGCCTTTTTTCCGCTACGACCGCTTCGATCCAAATACCCATAAGGGCGGTGATCGGACTGATATCTACACCATCGGCTTCAACTGGTTCTTTGCCGAAACAACGAAGCTCCAGCTGAACTACAACATCAAGAAGGAACAGACAAATGAACGCAACAATAACGAGTTCTTGGCACAGTTCCAATTCGGCTTCTAACATTACTGCAAACAAAAGGAGAACATACGATGAAAACGATTCTACGCATTCAACTTATGACCATGCTGTTACTCGGTATTATGGGGATTAACCTGGTTCATGCAGCCACGCCAGCTCAGGCAGCTGTGAAGAAGCCTTCCGTCATTCGTTTTGGTATCCCCGGAGCAAGTTACGGTAAGCCGTTTACTAGCGGTGTTGGCGGCATCGTCCATGCCAAGGGGCTTTTTGAAGAAGAGTTCAGAAAAGACGGTATTGCTGTGGAATGGTCGCTGTTCAAGGGAGCCGGGCCGGCCGTGAACGAGTCCTTTGCCAATAACCTGTTGGATTTTGCTCTGCTTGGAGACGTTGCCTTTATCATCAATAAATCAGGTGGATTGAAAACAAGGCTCATTGCCGGTGGTGCTCCTGCAGGAAACAGTTATCTTGCCGTTCCTTCTGATTCATCCATAACTTCAGTAACTCAGTTGAAGGGGAAAAAAGTCGCTATTTTCAAGGGGACGGTCTATTCGCTGGTGTTTAACAGGATTGTTGCCCGCTATGGGCTGACCGAGAAGGATTTCAAGGTCTACAATCTTGATCCGGCTGCAGCGGCCGCGGCGCTGAAATCCAAGGACATCGACGCCGGTCTGTTTGGTTCCGACGTCTTTACCCTTACGACCCAGGGGGTGGGTAAGATCATCGACTCCACCAAGAACGACAAGACCAGCAAATACGCAACAGGGGTGTTAGTAACGGAAAAATTTGCTGCGGAATATCCTGATATCACAAAGAGAATTGTCAAGGTCTGGTTGCAGGCAGCCAAATGGGGTGCTGATAACAAGGATGCCGCTTTTCAGGTATGGACCAAATCGGGCATTCCGCTCTCCGCTTTCAAGAAAGATTACGGAACTGATCCCGGCAAACAGATCTTTACCCCCTTGTTCGATGAATTCTATGTCACCCATCTCAAGGACGCAGTCCATGCTTCAAAAGAGAAGGGGATTATCAGGAAAGAATTCGACGTTGATAAGTTCATTGACAGCAAGTACCTGGATGCGGCTCTGAATGAACTGAAGCAAGAGGACTACTGGGATAAATTCGATGCCAAAGGCAATAAAAAATAAGCGTCCAGACAATGGTCGAAACAATGCGGTAGAAACAGCCATGGAGGGATAGTTCAGATGAGAAGACAAATCATGGAATCGGCGGGTATTCAACGTTTATTTGCCGCAGTAACAACACTGCTGCCGGCTCAGCCGGCAGCAGAGGCTATCTCCACATCATTTAAGTTGCAGACGCCGTCAATATCACGTGTGGCTATTCCGCAGGTAGTAAAAACGGCGCTACTCGGTGGACTCATTCCACTGCTGCTATTGGTGGCATGGGAAGCGGTAACAAGGATTGAACTGGTCCCGAGCCAGTTACTTGTCCCCCCCCGGCAGGTACTTGCGACTTTTCTGGATCTTCTGAATAGCGGAGAACTTCAGGGGCATCTTAAAATCAGCATCCTCAGGGTTCTGCTTGGTTTTTCCCTGGGAACCAGCGCCGGATTTTTGGTTGGGGCCATACTCGGGCTGTCAAAGAGAGCGGAAAAATATGGCGGACCGTTTTTCAGAGTTCTTCTGCAGATTCCGATCCTGGGCTGGATGCCATTTCTACTACTGATTCTCGGTTTTGGCGAACTGTTCAAGATCGTGTTTATCTCACTGGGGGCCTTTTATCCCATGACGCTCAATACCTTTGAGGGGATCAAGGGTGTTTCCAATGAATATCGGGAAGTCGGAAGAGTGTTCGAATTCGGCCGGCTCAAACTGTTGCGTAAAATTATTCTGCCTGCGGCTGTCCCTTCAATTTTCACCGGGATCAGACTCGGACTCGGAACCGCATGGATGCTTATCGTTGGCGCCGAACTCGTTGCAGCTACCGAAGGCGTTGGCTACATGATGACCATGGGAAGACAGCTGTTCCAGATGGATGTCGTCATGGTGGGAGTGGTTCTCGTCGGTGCTACCGGTTATCTCATGAATCACATCCTCAAGATTGCTGAACAGAGACTGCTGCACTGGCGAAACACGATGCACGCCTGATAGCCGGCAGACAAAAGGAATGAGTATGAATTATTTAGATTATGTGAGCAGGAAAATTAGTGATGTTTACAGTAAATCAATCGTCCTCCTAATCATCTTTGCGGCTTGGTGGCTGGTTGGAGCGTACAAACTGGCTGATCCGACTATCCTGCCACCCCCGTCTAAAATTCTGCGAACTCTGTTGGAGCTGGCTAAAGAAGGTGACCTTGTTTTTCATATCAAGATGAGCATCCTGCGCGTCATAAAAGGGTTTTTGATCGGAGGGACGCTCGGTTTCGTGCTGGGAATCCTGATGGGGCTTTCGAAAACAGCGGAAAAGCTTGTCGGTCCCCTGTTTCACGCGGTCAGACAGGTGCCGCTTCTTGGCTGGATGCCCTTGATCGTTCTCTGGTGCGGTATAGGAGAAACCTCCAAGGTGGTCTTCATCGCCATTGGCGCCCTCTACCCCATGGTACTCAACACTTTTGAAGGGGTCCGCGGTATCTCCAGAGAGTACCTGGAGGTAGCGCGGGTATTTGAGTTCAAACAGCTGAAGCTAATAACAACCATAATCCTTCCCGCTGCTCTTCCCAATATCCTGACCGGGGTCAGGTTCAGCCTGACTATTTCCTGGATGCTGGTAGTCGGTGCTGAAATATTCTCGGTCAGCGCCGGAGGGCTGGGTGACATGATCTGGTCGGCACGGGATACCTTCCGGATGGATATTGTGATCGTTGGGTTGATCATTATCACCCTGATCGGCATTACGCTCAGCAAATCGGTAAAACTGCTTGAAACTTACTTTCTGCAGTGGCGAAAAACTTCTCACTAATACCAATTCCACATCAAGAGTGATAGCGCCTTGATATGGAATCGGAATAACAGGCCAGGGAGGATGCTATGGCTGACACTGAAACATTACAGATTAAGAATGTTCATAAAACATTTCGAGTAGGAAAACAGGATATCGACGTCCTGGAGGATATCAATCTCAATGTATCCGCCGGGGAATTTGTCAGCGTGATCGGTGCCAGCGGCTGTGGCAAGACGACCTTTTTGCGACTTCTCGTCGGTCTGGAGGGGGAGTACCAGGGAGACATCCTGTTGAACGGAAAGCGGCTGAATGGCCCCAGTATAAACCGGGGGATCGTTTTCCAGAATCACCGTCTGCTCCCCTGGCTCACCATAGAAAAAAATGTGGGCTTGGGGCTGGAGAGCAAAAAAGGGAACAATAAAGCTCAGATTGTGCAGGATCACATTGATCTGGTTGGACTCAAAGGATTCTGCAAATCCTATCCATATCAGTTGTCCGGGGGGATGTCGCAGCGCGCGGCGATTGCGCGTGCCCTGGTGAACAGACCCGAGATTCTTCTCTTGGATGAGCCGCTGGGAGCATTGGATTCATTGACCCGCATGTACATGCAGAATGAGTTGGAGAGAATCTGGAAGCTGGAAAATATCACGGCAGTCATGGTGACCCACGACGTCGAAGAAGCCGTGTACCTCAGTGACAGGATCGTGATCATGTCCTGCCGTCCCGGGAAGATCAAGCGGATCATCCCGGTGCCGCTTTCCCGACCAAGGGATCGCGCCAGCTATGATTTCATGCGGATCAAGGAAGAGGTGCTGAAAGAGTTTCATCTGCAGGCAGAGGAACATTTTGCATACTCGATATAGCAATAAATACACAGACAATTTACCCACATCAGAAAGGATTGGACCATGAGCAAACTTAAAGAGAAGCTGTACAAGGAGCTGGAGTTAAAGGTCTTCACCGGAGTCGAAGGTTTAAACTTCGATCCGCATATTTTCAAACACCTCGATCTTGGCGGCAAGTACCAGGAAGAAATCCACTGTCTCTTCGAAATGGACAGTGAAAGCCATGTTGGGACGCACTTTCCTGTCGGCTTTTACTCACCTCTCGGCTTGACCTTTGGCGCAAGGTGGAATCGCAAGTCTCCGTACTCGCTGGTATACGAAAACGGTAAATTTCATCTTACCCATAAAGGACAGGAACTGTTTCCGATTGACGAATTCATCAAACGACCAAACTACTACGGACTGAAGACCTCGGACGGTACACCGATGTCGAATATTGCCCTTCATGCAACTGAAGGCGTTGTTTTCATAGCATACAGCAATGATTGCGCCCTGAAAGATAAAGGCCAAGACTGCAAATATTGCAACATCAATGCTACCAAGGATACCTACGCTGATCATGAGGGAATTGCCTGGAAAAATCCAAAGCAGATCGGCGAGGCCGTTGCCGCCGCCTACAGGGAGGGGAACCGGCATCTGACAATCAGCGGCGGCTTCGTGCCGGAGCGGCGGGAAATCGAGTACTACTTTGATGTTGCTGATGCTATCCGTGAGCATACCGGGCTCGACGATTTCAACGGGACAGCCTGCGTCGGCGCCCCGCTCGATCTGAGCGTCATCGACAAGTATAAGGAAGCTGGGTACCGGACCATCGCGACCAATATCGAAATCTGGGACAAGAACATCTTCAAGGCGATCTGTCCCGGCAAGGAACAGCAGTGCGGCGGCTGGGACCACTGGGTCAAGGCGCTGGAGTACGAGGCGCAGGTTTTTGGTCAGGGACGGGTGCGATCCAATATCGTCGCCGGTATCGAGCCCAAACAGTCCACACTGGAAGGAGTCGAATACCTCGCCTCCAAAGGTGTCATCGGGTTTGTCACAAGCTGGTGCCCAAATCCCGGCTCCGACCTGGAAGGACATCGATCGCCCGAACCGGCCTGGCACTTCGACTTGTTCAAGAAAGTGGCGGGGATCTTCCGTAAGAACGGCTTCACCTATAATCAGATCTACGATGCCTATGCCGCACCGAACACGGCGATTCATGACATCTACAGGATTGAGGACGAATTGTTGCCTGTTTTTCAGAATAAGGCTGCATGAATGACAAGGGAGGGCTTGCCTCGCTCCATCGGGCTGGGCAAGTCATCCCCCTGCATCAAATCTTTGCATGTTTAATCACTTGACCGGCTAAAGGAGAATAGCTTTGAGCGATCTTAAAGACAAACTTTACAGGGAACTGGAACTGAAAGTCATCACGGTTGTCGAGGGGATCAATGTTGATCCGCACATCTTCAAACATCTCGACCTGGGGAGGCGCTTTCAGGAAGAGATTCACGGCGCCTTTGAAATGGATCACGAAACCCACGTCGGTATTAAATTTCCGGCCGGTTTCACGTCACCCCACGGACTGAACTTTCCCTTCCGCTGGAACCGCAATTCAGCCTACGGGCTGAGTTATGAGAAGGGGCAGTACTTCCTCACCCATAAAAAAGAGACTCTTTTTCCGGTGACGTTCCTTGATCGGCCGAAATACTACGGCTTGACGACCTCCGACGGCACACCGATGTCGAATATCGCCACCTATCTGCAGGATGGGGTGCTCGCCATTTGCTACAGCAATGAGTGCGCCTTGAAGGAAACCGGACAGGATTGCAAGTACTGCAACATCAACGCGACCCATGATACCTACGCCGAGAAGGAAGGGATCTCCTGGAAATATCCGAAACAGATCGGCGAAACCGTCGCCGCTGCTTACAGGGAAGGTGGACGTCACCTTACGATCACCGGCGGCTTTGTCCCGGAACGGCGCGAGGTTGAGTACTATCTCGACGTGGCCGATGCCATCAAGGAACATACCGGGCTGCAGGACTTTAACGGCACCGCCTGCATCGGCGCCCCCCATGACCTGAGCGTCATCGACAAGTACAAGGAGGCCGGTTACCGCACCATCGCCACCAATATCGAGATCTGGGACAAAAACATATTCAAGGCGATTTGCCCCGGCAAGGATCAGCAGTGCGGCGGATATGACAACTGGGTCAAAACGCTGGAATACGAGGCCCAGGTCTTCGGCCGCGGCCGGGTCCGTTCCAACATCGTTGCCGGCCTCGAACCGAAACAGTCGATCCTGGAAGGGATCGAATACCTGGCCTCAAAAGGGGTGATCTGTTTTGCCAACGCCTGGTGCCCGAACCCCGGCTCCGAACTCGAAGGGCATCGCAGCCCGGAAGCGGCCTGGCACTTCGATCTCTACAAGAAGATCGCGGCGATCTTCCGCAAGAATGGTTTTACCCATGAGCAGTTGTACGACTGCATGGCAGCACCGAATACCGTAGTTCACGATATTTACCGGATTGAAGATGAACTGTTGCCGGTATTTCAGAAAAAGGCGGCGTAGTGTATGTCTGCTTGAAAGGCAGGCCTTAAACCAAACAAAATCGTAGAGGGGAGTGAGTTCTCATGAGTGATCTCAAGAGTCAGCTGTACAAGGAACTGGAAATTAAAAACGCATCATCAGTCGAAGGGATTCGAGTCAACCCGGCCATTTTCAAAAAACTTAATTTTGAAAAAAAATATCAAAAACAGATTCACGTCCTCTTCGAGATGGATCATGACCATCATGTGGGGATTGACTTCCCGATCGGCTTTACTTCTCCGAACGGTCTAAAACTGCCTTTCCGCTGGGACAACCGTTCTGCATATTCAATTGAATATGAAGGTGGCGGTTATTACCTGGCCCGTAAAGGTGAGGAGCTGTTCCCCATAGAGTTTCTCAGCCGGCCCAAATACTATGGATTGAAAACCTCGGATGGTTCCGAGATGTCGCATGTTGCCACGTACACTCGTGAGGGAACCATCTTTGTTGCTTACAGCAATGAGTGTTCACTGAAGGAGAAGGGGGAGGATTGCCTCTATTGCAATATCAACTCCACCAAGGACACCTACGGCGAAGATGAGGGGATCTTCTGGAAACAGCCGAAACAGATCGCTGAAACTGCTGCGGCGGCCTACAAGGATGGCGCCAGTCACATCACCATTACCGGCGGCTTTATTCCGGAGCGGCGCGAGGTTGACTACTATATCGATGTTGCCGATGCGATCCGCGAACATACCGGGCTTGACGACTTCAACGGTACCGGTGTAATTGGCGCTCCCCTCGACCTGGGTGTGATCGAGAAATACAAGGAAGCGGGTTACCGTACCATCGCCATGAATATCGAGATCTGGGACAAAAACATCTTCCAGACCATCTGCCCCGGCAAGGTGAGCAGCTGTGGGGGCTGGGATCACTGGGTCAGGGCGCTCGAACATGCGGCAGATGTATTCGGTCATGGCCGGGTGAGGTCAAATATCGTGGCCGGCATAGAGCCGAAGCAATCCACTCTGGATGGAGTTGAATACCTTGCCTCCAAAGGGGTGATCTGCTTTGCCGGGGCCTGGTGTCCGAATCCGGGATCACAACTGGAGGGGCACCGTACTCCGGAAGCGGAATGGCACCTGGACATGGCCAAGAAGGTCGCGGCCATTCATAGAAAAGCCGGCTTCACCTACGATCAGCTGTACGATTGTTCGGCCGCCCCGACCGGCTTGACGCATGATATTTACAAGATCGAAGACGGGTTGCTGCCGGTTTTCAATAGCAAGGCTGCCTGAACAATCCAATGCACAATGCTCGGCCTGCGTGGCGGGTATTTATAGGGAATCAGCATGAGTGAACTGAAACAACAGCTATACAAGGAACTGGCCATAAAGAATGAAGCCTCGGTGGAAGGGATTGCGGTCAACCCGGCAATCTTCAGGGATCTTGACTTGGGTGGAGCGTATCAGGAACAGGTTCATACATTGTTCGAAATGGATCATGAGCAACATGATGATATTGCCTTTCCGTGCGGATTTGAGTCGCCGAACGGACTGAAGATTCCGTTTCAATGGGACAGCAAATCCGATTATTCCATTACTCTGGAAGATGGTGGCTATTTTCTGAACAAACGGGATAAGCACCTGTTCCCCATCGATTTTTTCAAGCGTCCGGATTACTACCGCAACAGCACCGCCGACGGCACCAGAATGTCTACCATCGCCCCTTATAATCAGGAAGGGTCGATCATCTCCGCCTATAGTAATGAATGTGCCCTGAAGGATAAAGGGGAAGATTGCCTGTTCTGCAACGCCAATGCAACCAAGGATACCTACGCCGAGAAAGAGGGCATTTTCTGGAAAAATCCCCAGCAGATCGGTGAAACCGTGGCTGCCGCCTACAGGGAAGGTGCCCGGCATGTCACGCTTACCGGCGGTTTCATCCCTGAGCGTCGCGAGGTTGATTATTACCTGGATGTGGCGGAAGCGATTCAAAATCATACCGGGCTGGATGATTTTAACGGCACGGCGGTGATCGGTGCACCGCGGGACCTGAAGGTTATCGACAAATACAAGGAGGCCGGTTTCCGCACCCTGGCCATCAACATCGAATGCTGGGATAAAAACTATTTCAAGACCATCTGTCCCGGCAAGGTCAGTAATTGCGGCAGTTGGGAACACTGGATCGAAGCGATTGAATATGCTGCGTCGGTATTCGGCCACGGACGGGTGAGATCAGGGATCGTGGCAGGCATCGAGCCGAAGGAAAAGACCCTGGAAGGTATTGAATACTTTGCTTCAAAAGGTGTTATCACCCTGACCGGCGCCTGGTGCGCCAACCCGGGTTCCGCCCTGGAAGGACATCGCACACCGGAGCCTGCCTGGCATTTCGATCTGGCAAAAAAGGCCGCCGCCATCGCCCGCAAGGCTGGTTTCAGCTATGAGCAGCTCTATGACACCGCCCCTTCGCCCACCTTCCTTGTTCACGACATCTACAAGATCGAGGATGGACTTTTGCCGGCTTCAGTAACTAAACCATGATGTCAGAGTGTGATGGGATGGATATGGAAGTTGATTTTATGAATTCACGGTACGTTCGAATCTACATGACAACACCAGGTGTCCAATGATTGGTCGATGGTTTTCAGATAACCGCCTGTTGGTTGGTTTCATTCTCCTGAGTACAAGTTCAGGGGTTGCCGCCGGTATCATGCAGCTGGTCTTCCCGCTGTATGCCCTCAGCTTGAGCATAGGTGACGGCGACATTGGTCTGATTCGGGGGAGCACCCAATTGTGCGGTCTGCTGACCACGCTGCCAGGCGGATTTCTGGTCGACCGTTTCGGTGCTCGCAGGATGTACATTGTCAGCGGCCTGGTGAATGCTCTGGCAATCTGTATTATTCCCACAGCTGCGACCTTTAGCCTGTTGATGCTGTTTCTGCTCTTTGAAGGGTGCGTCGGGAATATTCGCTGGACAGCCTTGAACACGGCTTTTTTTGAACGCCTTAACAGTATCGGTGTAAGCAGGGCCGGCTGGATGAGGGCGGCCATGGCAATCGGGCTCAGTTTTCTCGGGCCTCTGATTGGTGGTAGCCTGGCGCATGCCTTCAGTTTTCAGATCAATTATCTGCTGATCGGGATGTGTATCCTGGTACCGGTTTGTCTGCTGCTTCTTCTGCAGCCAAATTCGTCTCCGCCTCCCTTGCAGCTTGCGGAGACGGAACCGGTCCCGTTTCCGGCACAACTGAGGGAATTGCTTGCCAACCGACTGCTCATGAACACGGCCTTGAACCAAAGCCTGACCATGTCGAGTTTCAACGCCTTCTCGGTTTTCATCATCATCTTCCTGGTGAAGACCCTTAACTGTTCACCTGGCATGGTTTCACTGATCATCTCGGTTCAGGGGGCGGCCTTCGTGCTGATCATGTTCTGCGGCGTGGCAATCATGCGCAGAATAAGTTCACACGGCCTGTATGCGCTCTGTTACCTGCTCCAGATCGGCGGTCTGGTTGCAGTCGGGTACAGCGACAGGTTGTGGCTTATTGCTGCCGGCTCTGTCAGTCTGGGGCTGGGGGCAGGGTTGATGACCACCAATAGCTACGCGATGTTGGGTAATCTGGTCGGCAAAAAAGGAAAGGCAACGGGATTGTTCTATCTCATCACCGGGGCAGGAATTTCCCTCGGCCCGGTTTTAAGCGGATTCCTGGTCACGCAGTTCGGGATCAGGGCTGCTTTCACCGGATTTATACCCCTGCAATGCTGCGCATTCGTCTATTTCATCTTTATCATGATCCGAAGGGCGCTAGCAGAGCGCTACCCCTTGCAGACACTTGGCGATACTGAGACCTAGAATCAAGCAATAATCTTACAAATTGCATTGGAGGTGTCATGGAAGTGATCGGATACGTCGCCGGAACTCTGACAACATTAGCCTTTATTCCGCAGGTCGCCCGCATCTTTCGCACCAGATCGTCTGAGGATCTATCCTGGTGGTGGCTTTCCATGAGTGTGGCCGGCATTTTTCTCTGGTTGCTGTATGGCGTAACCATCAGGAATTACCCCATGACACTCTTTAACGTGATTACCCTGATACTTATCGCCAGCATCTGTATTGCAAAATATATATTCGAAGGTTCTGAAGAGCTACTTGAACGTGAGAAGGTAGAAAACGACAACAATTAATT
>DBMM01000007.1 GCA_002298925.1 Geobacter sp. UBA698
ATAAATCAGGGCAGGGAGCGGATGATCTCATGCCCGGTTCAACGGCCTGGCTTTACAGGAAATGATAAAGGCCCCGGACATGCCGCCCGGAGCCTTTTTCTGTTTCCTGCCACAAATTTCCAATCAGTCATCGCGCCTGCCGTCTACTCCCTACAGGTTGAGACGACAAATTCCACCAACCGGTCAGGGCAGCAGACCCGGTAGCCGTCGTTATGCCCCAGCTTCTCCGATTCAATCCCGAAGCGGGAGGTCATGATCCAGGGGTAGATGCCGAGCAGAGCGGTGACGCAGACCGGCGCCGAGCGGGCATAATCGATCAGGGCTCCGTTCAGGTAAACGCTCTCGCCCAGCTTCATCAGTGAACAGTCGGACTTGACGACTTTTATCTGTACTTTCTGATCCGGTTCCAGCTTCATGGTTCCCCCTAGCCCCCTCCCGTAACGGAAGGGGGCATCAAGCCTGCGATTGTCTATCAGGAAGAATCCGGCTTCCCGGCCGGAAATTCTATTTCTTCA
The DNA here is from genome assembly GCA_002298925.1 of Geobacter sp. UBA698. GTDB lineage: Bacteria > Desulfobacterota > Desulfuromonadia > Geobacterales > Pseudopelobacteraceae > Pelotalea. The sequence continues at coordinate 516 of DBMM01000007.1, forward strand.
GTTGCTGCAGCGACTCCTCGAGAATCGACAGGCCACGCTCGAGCTCTTCGTCCGTGATGACCAGCGGCATCAGCACCCGGATCACGTTGCCGTGATTCCCGCAGGAGAGCAGCACCAGCCCCTTTTCGAAGCAGAGCTTGGTGAGCTGCTTGGCCTCGTCGCCGGCCGGCTCCCTGGTTTCCCGGTCGCGCACCAGCTCCAGGGCCAGCATCGGTCCCTTGCCGCGCACCTCGCCGATGATTTCGTGGTTCTCCTGCATGGCCTGAAAACGCTTGAGCAGTTTTTCGCCCAGCTGCACGCCCCGCTTGAGCAGTCCGTCCTCAACAAGTATTTCCAGCACCGCCAGGGCAGCGCGACAGGAGAGCGGATTGCCGCTGTAGGTTCCCCCCAGACCGCCCACGTGGGACTGATTCATGATTTCGGCGCGACCGGTAATGGCACTGAGCGGCATGCCGCCGGCCAGGCTCTTGGCCGAGGTGATCATGTCGGGCTGGACGCCCCAGTGGTCGATGGCGAATATTTTTCCGGTGCGCCCCATACCGGTCTGAACCTCATCAACGATCAGAAGAATGCCGTTCTTCCGGCAGATGGCATGCAGCTTGGCAAAATACTCCTGCGGCGGGGTGACAAAGCCCCCCTCACCCTGAATCGGTTCTACGATGACCGCCGCGGTCTGCTCGGCAGCCACATGGGTAATGAAGAACTCCTCCAAATAGTCGGCGCAGGAGACATTGCAGGCCGGATACTTCTGACCGAAAGGACAACGGTAGCAGTAGGCGTAGGGCATGCGGTAGGTTTCCGGGGCGAAGGGGCCGTAACCCAGCTTGTACGGCTTAACCTTGCTGGTCAGCGCCATGGTCAACAGCGTCCGTCCATGAAAGCCGTTTTCGAAGGAGATCACCGCCGGACGCTTGGTGGCATAGCGGGCGATCTTGATGGCATTCTCATCCGCCTCGGCGCCGGAGTTGGCGAACATGGTCATCTTGTCGAAATCACCCGGCGCCAGGTCGTTCAGTTTGGCGGCAAGTTCAAGATAGGATTCGTAGGGCGCCACATGGAAGCAGGTGTGGATGAATTTTTCGGCCTGATCCTTGATGGCGGCCACCACCTTGGGATGGCAGTGGCCGACGTTGTTCACCCCGATGCCTCCGGCGAAATCGATCAGCTCGCGGCCATCGACATCGATCATGATGGCACCGCGGGCTTCCTTGATGAAGGCAGTGGTGATATTGGCCAGCCCCTGGGGGACATGCTTATTGCGCAGTTGCAGCAGTTCTTCGTTTCGCGTGGACATGGGTGATACTCCTTTTCTGGTTATGTATGGACCGGCACAGGTTGAGACAACTCGTTTTATCTGCAGACTGCTCCTGCCAGGCGTGCAACAACAGCCCTCTTCCAGCACTACATTATCAAAGACCATGCCAAGCAATGTAATCAACCGAAATTGCTCGTTTTAAATATTACTTCCCCGCTACCACCGGCCTGGCCCGTCCGGATACCCTCACGACAGCGGCAATCCCGACCCCCAAATTATTCCGTCTTGCATATTCCATGCATTCATGCATAATGACCTCTATAACGACTTTTTATTGCCTGGATCGTTATATTTCAGCCGCACAATCCCCTCTTGAAGAGGAGGCGCCATGCCACCCCACGCAGATCCAACACTGTTCATCGGCTCCCAGTACAGTAATGCCCCCCTTCACTCGGAAGATTTCTACCAGTCCCTGACCAACGCCATCGACGTGGGACTTCTGGCCATCAACAATTCAGGGATGACCATCCTGGCCAACAAGATCGCCAGGGACAGCTTCAACATCTCACCCGGCGTCCACTTAAACGATGTGTTGCCGGACCTGTGGCATAAAATCACCCAGAAAATCAGGGAGCGCAAACCGCGCATAGAGCTGTCCGTCCAGGGGGGGCAATCCAACTATCTGGTCAGGGTCAGCCCGATCCTGCTCGACTCGGAAAGGGTCGGAATAGCCTGCACCTTCATCGAGAGCACCGAACTGGAGGAGATCGCCATGCAGATGCGCTTCTTCCAGGAAATCAACAGCGAGCTGGACGCCATCATCGATTCGTCTTCGGACGGACTCTGGATCTGTGACGCCGAGGCCAACGTACTCCGCATCAACCCGGCCTCGGAGCGGATCAACCAGATCAACGCCAAGGAGGTTGTGGGACACAACATGAACGAACTGCTGGGCCAGGGCTTCATCGATCGCTCCGCCACCCTGGAAGTGATCAAGAACAGGACCGTCTCCCACCTCCTGCAACAGCGGGTCGGACGCAAACTGTTCATCACCGGCACGCCGGTCTTCGATGCCAGGGGGGAGCTGATCCGGGTAGTGGTGAGCGAGCGCGATATCACCCAGATCGATACCCTGCAGCGGGAACTGGAGGAGCAGGAATCCATCAAGGACCAGTTCCGCCACCACATGCTGGAAATGCAGCAGCTGGAACTGGAATCGCGGCGGGTAATCGCCAAGAGCCCCTGTATGCTCAAGGCGCTCCGCCAGGCGCTGAAGGTGAGCACGGTCAGCTCTTCCGTACTGATTCTGGGTGAGTCGGGGGTCGGCAAGGGACTGTTCGCCGACCTGATCCACAAAAACTCGATCCGGGGCGGTAAACCGCTGATCAAGATCAACTGCGGCGCCATCCCGGAATCGCTGATCGAATCGGAACTGTTCGGCTACGAAAAGGGGGCCTTCACCGGCGCCCAATCCAGCGGCAAGGCCGGCTATTTCGAACTGGCAGACGGCGGCACGCTCTTTTTGGACGAGATCGCCGAACTCCCACTCTCATCACAGGTAAAACTGCTCCGCTTCCTGGAGGACGGCCGCATCACGCGCCTGGGCGGGACCAAGAGCCGCACCGTCGATGTGCGCATCCTGGCGGCCACCCACCGCAACCTGGAGGAGATGGTCGAGCAGGAGCGCTTCCGCCTGGACCTCTATTACCGGCTCAAGGTTGTGCCGATCCATGTCCCGCCGGTGCGGGAGCGCAAGGAGTGCATTCTGCCCATGATCCATCACTACATGGACAGCTTCGGCGCCAGCAACGGCATCAGCAAGCGCCTCACCCGGGCCGCCTCCGATGCGCTGCAGGCCTACCCCTACCCCGGCAACGTGCGGGAGCTGATGAATATCTGCGAACGGCTGGTGGTCATGTCGGAAACGGAACTGATCGACCTGCGCGACCTCCCCAGCGACATAGCCGGCCGAGCCATGGAAACGGAGGCCATCCCGGCCGGATGGTCGCAGGCCATGACCCTGCAGCAGGCCCTGGAGAGCGTTGAGCGCACCATGCTCGCCCAGGCCATGGAACGCTGCGGCAACCAGACCAAAGCGGCGGAGACGCTGGGGGTGAATCAGTCCACCATTGCCAGAAAACTGAAAAAGTTCGGCATCTCCTGATGGACGCCTTGAGCACAGTTCATTATGCAGTTCTGCATAAGAAATCGTTATCAAGTAAACCAAAAACCCAAACGCCGTTTACCGACAGAGCAGACACCAGCATATATATACAACAGCAAACGCCCTTTTAAAACTGATGCCAGCAGCCGGATCCGGCTTTTACCGGCCCGGACCGCCCCAACACAAGCATCGCCGCCCCAGCTGCCCGGTTTTTTCCGGAACCGGCCGAGACACTGGCACACCTTGTGCTAATGAACAAAACATAGAAGATTGTTTTATTATTTTGTTTCCATAATCGATAAGCGCAGCGGACACCGACTGGAATCCACCCAACCCAAAAGGATGTAAAAAAAAAGGAGGCAGCACATGAAACGTAGCTTACTGTTCACCCTCTCCCTCATCACCACCCTCATGCTGGCAACGACCGTATTTGCCGAAGAGGCGCGCAACTTCTTCAAGGTCGGTGTAGTCATCGAACTGTCCGGCGACCTGGCCACCGGCGGAAACGTCACCAAACGGGGCTACGATCTCTGGGCCCAGGAAGTTAACGCCAAGGGCGGCATCGACATCAAGGGGAAGAAATACCAGGTCAAGCTCTTTTACGCCGACGCCCAGTCCAACCCCTCCTCCGGCGCTTCCGCCGCCGAGCGGCTGATTACCCAGGAGCATGTCGATTTCATCTTGGGTCCCTACTCCTCCGGTGTCACCATGGCGGTCGCCCCGGTGGTGGAAAAGTACAAGATTCCGATGATTACCGGCTCGGCCGAATCCCCCCTGATCTGGACCAACAAGTTCGTCTACACCTTCGGCACCGTACCTCCGGTCAACTTCTCGGGCGCCACCCCCATCAATACCTTGGCCTCACTGAATCCGGCCCCCAAGACGGCCGTAATCCTCGGCTCCAACGACACCTTCTCCAAAGCGACGGCCGAAGCCTTTAAAGCGGCCGCGGAACATGCAAAAATAAAGGTACTCAAATTCAACATCGTACCGGCCGGCCAGGACCTGACACCGCTCCTCTCGGCGGTACGCGGCCTGAAACCCGACCTGATCGCCTTCGGCGGCCATGACGAGGAACTGATCAAGATGGTCAAATCCCTGCGCCAGATCGACTACACCCCCAAGGCGCTGTTGATGCATTACGGCGTAACCGAGCCGGCCTTCGTTAACGCACTTGGCAAAGATGCCAACCAGGTGTTTGGCGCCTCGGTCTGGACCGCAAACGCCAAGACCAGCAGCAAGATCCTCTGGCCAAACGCCGCCAGCTACGCCGCCGCATCGATGAAAGCCTTCAATACTCCGGCCGACTACACCCAGGCCGGTTCCTCGGCAGCCGGCATCGCTTTCCAGGTTGCCCTGCAGAAGATCGGTGCCACCCCCGGCATGTCCGAGGCCCAGCGCACCAGCCTGGTCAAGGCCCTGGAGCAGGTTGATATCGACACATTCTACGGTAAGGTTAAATTCGCCACATCCGGTCAGTACTACCATGCCAACGTCGGCATGACCCCCCTCACCGTCCAGATTCAGGATGGCAAGACGGTGATCGTCGGACCGGCCAACATCAAGGATGCCGCTCCCCAGTACCCGATGAAAGCCTGGAAAGGGCGTTAATCACCCAGCTCGTTACCCATGTGGCAGGCGTGATCGGCACGCCTGCCACACCCCTGAAGTAGATTCTCACTGGCATGCACCCGTTCTCCCCTCGCACGTCAAGGCATCGTGATTCGGATCACCAGTTTAGTCGGAGGAAATTTTAATGGAACTTCTACCTCAAGCATTGATGGACGGGATACTGCTCGGCGGGATCTATATCACCATCGCCATCGCCTTCTCCCTCACCTACGGGGTAATGCACATCATCGACTTCGCCGTTGGTGAGTGGATCATGTTCGGCGCCTTTGCCGGCTTTTACCTGAACAAATGGACCGGCCTGGATCCGTTCCTGCTGCTGCCGGTGGTCTTTGTCATCTTCGGTCTGATCGGTTGCCTGATCCAGCCGGTAATCCATCGGGTGTTGAGCGGCAGCAAGGGCAATCCCCTGCTGATGGGCCTGGTCTTCACCTTTGGCCTCGGCCTCATGTTCCAGGGACTGGCCATGACAGTCTTCGGCTTTTACAGCAACTCGACCCCCTCCATGTTTTCCGAGGGATCGTTCTTCTTTGAGAAGTTCGGCTTTTCGTTGACCATCTCCACCGTCCGTCTGGCCGGATTGATCTATGCCCTGGCAATCACCATGGCGCTGCACTACCTGTTGAAGAAAACCAATTTCGGCCTCGGCGTGCGCGCCCTGGCCCTGAACAAAGACTCGGCCGGCCTGATGGGGGTCAATGGCAAGAGGACCGGCGCCCTGGTCTACGGACTCTACGTCGGCGTCACCGCCATGACCGGAGTGCTGATCGGCTGCATCCTCTCCGTCAGCGCAGGGATGGGGCCGCAATACACGATCTTCGCCTTCTTTGTGGTGGTTCTGGCCGGGATGGGCTATCTGGCCGGGGTACCCTGGGCGGCACTGCTGCTGGGAATGGTTCAGTCGATATTCCTGATCTACTTCGATCCGGGTCACACCCTGCTGGCCGTCTTTGCGATCCTGTACACAATTTTGCTGATTTCACCAAAAGGTTTATTTGGTAGGGGAGTATGACCATGAAAGATAAAATTATCCGCTGGGGACTGCCGGTGCTGTTCGTACTGATCGCGATGCCTGCGGTAATTCACGATACGTTTTTTCTCCGGGTGGTTACGGAAGCAGTCATGTGGATCGGCCTGGCGATCGCCTTCGACGTGCTGGCCGGCTATACCGGCTACCTGAACTTCGGGCACGGCGCCTTCTTCGGTCTGGGAGCCTACACCACCGCCCTGCTGATGATGAAGGCCGGCTGGCCCTTTGCATTGGCGCTCCCCATGGGGGGTGTCATGGCCGCCGTTGCCGCGCTGATTGCCGGATTCCCGACCCTGCGCCTGAAAGGGGCCTATTTCGCCATTGCCACCTGGGCGCTCTCGCGGGCCGTCCAGCAGTTGGCACTGATCATGGACATCACCGGCGGACCGGACGGCATGCGCCTCCCCCCGTTCCTCAACCCGCAATTCTTCTACTATCTGATGCTCGCCATCGTTGCCGCGACCTTCGCCCTGCTCTGGTACCTGCTGGAACACTCCCCCTTCGGCCTGAAACTCAAGGCGATCCGCGAGGACGAGCAGGGGGCCATGGCGCTGGGTCTCAACCCGACCAAGCTCAAGATGCAGGCCTTCATCCTCTCGGCGGTTCCCACCGGCATCCTGGGCGGCGTCTATGCCTACTGGATCACCTTTATCGATCCCGCCTCGACCCTGGGGGACCTGATCAGCGACCAGGCCCTGGTGATGGTTGTCTTCGGCGGCATGGGCACCCTGATCGGTCCGGTAATCGGCGCCATCCTGATCTTCGCCTTCAAGACCCTGTTCTGGGCCTATCTGTCCGACTTCCAGCTGCTGTACCTGATCATCCTGGGCGCGGTGATCGCCTTGAGCGTTGTCTTCATGCCGAATGGTCTCTGGGGCACGCTGGGCGGATTCAAAAAGAAGAAACGGGATCATGAGAACAAGCTGGAAACAAGCCTTGAAGCTCGATTGCAAAAGAATGAAGGGGAATGATCATGCCTGAACCCATATTGAAAGTAGATTCGGTCACCAAATGCTTCGGCGGATTGACAGCGGTCAACAATGTATCCTTTCAGGTCCAGCCCGGAGAAATCGTCGGACTGCTCGGCCCCAACGGCGCCGGCAAAACCACCCTGTTCAACGTAATCAGCGGCTACTACGCCCCCACCAGCGGCTCGATCACCTTCAAGGGACAGGACATCAGCGGCAAGCAGCCCTACACCCTGGCCACCCACGGCATCGGCCGGACCTTCCAGGTGGTCAAGCCGTTCGCCGGCCTGAGCGTGCTGGAAAACGTGGTCATCGCCTCGTTTCTGCGTTACCCGAAACGGGCCGATGCGGAGCGGCACGCCTGGCAGATCCTGGAGAGCACCGGACTGGCGGACCGCGCCAACCTCTCCGCCGCCAGCCTGACCCTGGCCGGCCGCAAACGGCTGGAGATCGGCAAGGCCCTGGCCCTGGAGCCCTCCTTCCTGCTGCTGGATGAGGTGGTGGCCGGACTGAACCCGACCGAGGCGGACCGGACGGTGGAGTTGATTCTGCAACTCAAGCAGCAGGGCATGACCATCCTGATTGTGGAACATATCATGCGGGTCATCATGAACATCAGTGATCGTTTGGTGGTGTTGAATTTCGGCGAGAAGATAGCAGAGGGCGCAGCGGCTGAAGTCGCCAAGAACCCCCTGGTTATCGAAGCCTACCTGGGAGAGGCAGCGGCATGAAAGTACTCGACGTCAAAGACATAGCGGTCAAATACGGTGACCTCCAGGCCCTGTGGGGCATCTCGTTCTCGGTCAAGAAGGGGCAGCTGGTGGCCCTGATCGGTGCCAACGGCGCCGGCAAGACCACCACCCTCAAGTCCATCTGCGGCCTGGCGCCACTGGCGTCGGGACAGATCGCGTACAACGACCGGGTCATCAGCGGTTCGCCAGTACACCAGGTGGTTGACCTGGGGATCACCCTCGTCCCGGAGGGAAGGCAACTGTTTGCCAAGATGACGGTCGAGGAGAACCTGCTGGTGGGGGCCTACCTCAAGCGCACCCACGCCAAGCGGGCCCAGACCCTCAAACACGTCTACTCGCTCTTCCCCCGGCTGGAGGAGCGCCGCAACCAGACGGCGGAGACCCTTTCCGGCGGCGAGCAGCAGATGGTCGCCATCGGCCGGGCCCTGATGCAGGACCCCCAGGTGATCATGTTCGACGAGCCGAGCCTGGGACTGGCGCCGCTCATGGTCCAGGAGGTGTTCAATGTCATCCAGGAGCTGCACCGCCAGGGGCTGACCATCTTCCTGGTAGAGCAGAACGTCCACCAGACCCTGAAGGTGGCCGACTATTGCTACGTCATGGAAAACGGCCGCATCGTCGGCGAAGGGACCGGCAAGCAGCTGGAGGCGGACGAGTCGATCCGCGAGGCGTATCTCGGGTTTTAGACACTTAGTACTACTCAGACACATAGAGATGGCACTATAAAGTCCCCCTTAAGAAAGGGGGATTTAGGGGGATTTGCCGTTGACTTTACAATCAAAATCCCCCCTAACCCCCCTTTGCAAAGGGGGGGATTAACCACTGAAGAGTGTAACTGTCGGAGTAGTATTCGGTAACTGCTTGAATCAGTTAACCTGGTCGAGGGGCTATCACCTATGACTTTAACCATACAGCTGGTCGGGGTGTTCCGATCCGGTCGTTTTAATGACGCTGTCCGTGAGTATCCTGCTGCTACCCGCGTACGCGAGGTGGTTGATGAACTCGGTATCCCTGGCCCTCTGCTCGGGATCGTCCTGATCAATGGCATTCATGCCGGTATTGAAGATATTCTCAATGATGGCGATACATTGTGCCTGCTACCATTCATCGATGGAGGCTAGTTCGTAGCAGCAATCAAGCTCTGGATTCCAAATCCACCATGACCAAGGAGTGACCAACATGAAATACTTCTCCTCTGATCCCGCGGCTGAACCGGCATCTGTGCTGTACTCGCGTTGTACGGTCGATCTGAAGAACGGAGAAATGCGCTTTGAAGATGTTCCCTGCCGCAATCTGGAGGATGTGCTGGGGGGGTTCGGCCGTTCATTCCAGATATTGGCTGAACGAAACATAAGCCACGCCTATTGCGAAGAGAACCCGCTGATAGTTAATACCGGTCTGCTGACCGGCAGCAGCGCCATGACCGGTATGCGCACCTATTTTTCCGGCTACAGCCCGATAAAAGCATCAAAAAAAGGGTTGCCGGCAGCCATGTGGTCAACCGGCAGCGGGAATTTCGGCGCCAAATTCAAGTGGACCGGTCTGGACGAGCTGATCTTCGAAGGTCGCTCGCCAAAGCCGGTCTATGCCCTGATCAGGGAATCTGCCGAAGGGCCGCTGGTGGAGTTGAAGCCAGCCGATCATCTGCTCGGTCTTACCACCCACGAAAAGATGATGGTTCTGCAGAAGGAGTACGGTAGCGATGCCCACTTTGCAGCTATCGGACAGGCCGGTGAGCAGTGGCAGAATGTCTACATGGGGGCAGTGGCCCTCTCAACCGATAACCAGCTCAAATCCGGAGAGGACAAAATGCGTTTTGCCGGTCGCGGCGGCATGGGGAGCCTGATGGGGTACAAGAACCTCCTCGCCCTTGTTGCCCGGAGCAGCGATAAGCTAAAGCCCCTGACACCCGAGGTCAGGAACGTTAATATCAACGTCGTCAAAGGGGGAGGATCGACACGGCTTCAGCCAATCAGCCGCGGTGGTGGCGGTGGGACCTGGGCTGCGTACGATGTTCTCCAGGTTTTTAATGCCGTGCCGGTGAACAACTTCCGTCCCCAGGGAAACGATCTGCCGGAAAAGCTGTTCCGGGAGCGGGTTGAAAAACAGTTCGATATCAAATCGCAAGCCTGCTTTCGCTGCGGCATAACCTGCCATAACAACATCCATGAAAAGAAGGAAGACGGCAAGAGCGGCAGATTTCTGGCCAAATTCGACTACGAACCGCTCAATCTCCTCGGCACCAACATCGGCATCCACGATGCTGGCCAGGCCGCCAGACTAATTCACTTGTCCGATAACTATGGAATGGACTCCATCTCCCTTGGCGTAACCATATCCTACCTGCTCTCCTACAACGAAAGGCATCCCGACAAGCCGCTGCTGAACGGCGCAACCTTCGGAGATTTTGAAAAGATCAAGGAACTCATTGACCAGACCGCTCTGGGAACTCTGCCGGAGATCGGACGCGGCTCCAAGCTGCTCTCCGAGAGCACCGGTGAGACCTCCTACGCCTACCATGTCAAAGGCCTGGAACTGCCGGCGTATCAACCCGAAACCAACCCCGGATACGCCTGGGCAATCGCCGGCGGCCACATGTCCATGGCGACATACGGTTTACTTACCCGTGAAGGGAAGTCGGATATGGAGTCGTGGGTACGCGGGATCACCGTGGACAAACTGCAGATAGTCGGTTTCGACATGATCGGCCTGTGCAAATTTTTCGATATCACCAAAGGTATTTGCACTCAGATGGTGGTGGACTGCCTTAAAAGCGAATTCAACCTGGATGTCACCACGGAAGCCCTGGCGGCTGCCGTGCGCAGGGCATTCCTTCGCGGGCTGGCCCTGGAATTGAGGCAGGGGTATCAAAAGGACGAGTACACCCTTCCTGCCGAAGTGTGGGAGCGACCGAACCCAAACATCAAATTGCCTAATATCACCACTCCGGACTTTATTACAGAACTTCAGAAAAGGGTCTGGGAGATATTCGAACCGGAGCTGGAAGGACTGTTGCCTGAAGCGTAACAGACTGAATTCTTAACCTCGTCAATAAAGGTGAACATATGAAATACGAAGCAGACACCTCCCTGTACGAAAAGGTGCGGGAATTGATAACCGATGCCGGCGGCCGCTCGGAGCAACATCTGACATGGCTCCAGGGGAATATGGACCCCTACTTCGCCATTACCATGGGCGAAGAGGCTCCGGCTATCGCCACCCTGGCGACCTGCCTGCCGAGCCTGGCCCAGAACCAGCGGCTGCTGCTGGCCGACCGGGAAAAGACCCTGATCCTGGCACGGCTGAACCAGCCCGGTTCCCTGTACGACACCCTGAAGACGCTCGAGGAAAAAGAGATTTCCTACGCCCAGTTCACCCATTCCCAGGCCCCGCTTCCGGGGCTGGCCCATGAACTGGAGGTACAGCGCTTCGATTTCGACCGCAAGGACCACGCTGAAATCGCACGGGCCAAGGAGGTCGCCATCCCGGCCGGGATCAAGGCCGGAATTGTAGCCGAACTGCAGCAGCACTACCCGCAGTTCGACCACTCCGACCTGGAGCGGCTGCTGCGACTGCTCTGGCTCAACAACGAGGAGTACATCCGCATCTCCCCCCCCAAGCGGGTCGCCCAGCTGCTCTGGCTCTTCCAGCAGAGCAACCGCCAGGGAGGCATCTACCTGGATGTGGAGGAGATCGACGGCCCGGCCGACCAGCGGGAAACCAAGGTCATGTTCGCCGTCGGCAATCCCCCCCAGAAAGACTTCCTGCTGCAGACCATGGAGGTCTTCAACCGCCTCAACCTGGGGGTCAGGCGGGCCTACTGCCTGACCATCAGCAACGGCGTGCACCCCTACTTCCTGGGGAGCTTCTATGTCCGCAAGCGCGACGCCGGCACCCTGGAAAAGGGGTCCCAGCTGTTCGACCGGCTGCAGATGGAGCTCTACAACACCCAGATCCTCTCCACCGGCTCCCAGACCTACCGGGAATTCGTCACCCAACGGGTCATGACCGGCGAGGAGGGCTCCCTGGTGAACGCCTTCATCTCCTTCTGCCACACCACCCTGGCCCATCACCACCCCGACCCGTTCGGTTACGAGGATGTGATGCGGGCCTTCCACTCCCATCCCGACATCGCCCTGCAGCTGAGCAAGCTGTTCCGTACCCGCTTCGAGCCGGGCATCAGCGGACGGGACGAGCTGTACAAACAGACCCTGGCCGAAACCACCAGCTTCATCGAGGAGTACAATACCGGCCACCGCTACATCGACGAGATCCGCCGCACGATCTTCAAGTGCTGCATCACCTTCATCCGCAACACCCTGAAGACCAACTTCTTCGTGCCGGAGAAGCACGCCCTGGCGTTTCGGCTTGACCCGGCCTACCTGGCGGAACTGAAGCCGGAATATACCGCCGACCTCCCGTCGGTGATCCCCTTCCGGATCACCTTCTTCTTCGGCCGCTACGGCGCCGGCTACCACATCGGCTTCTCCGACATCGCCCGCGGCGGCTGGCGGACCAACATCACCCGCAACCGGGACGACTATGTCACCGGCGCCAGCACCCTGTTCCGCGAGGTCTTTGTCCTGGCCCATACCCAGCACTTCAAGAACAAGGACATCTACGAGGGGGGCTCGAAGATGGTGGTGGTGCTGGATGCGGCCGGGCTTAAAGACCAGGAGCTGATCACCCAGCGGCTCTACAAGCTGCAGTTCGGCTTCACCAACGCCTTCCTGGACATCTTCGTCACGGAAAACGGCACGGCCCGCGACCCGCGGGTGGTGGACTACTACCGGGAAGACGAACCGATCGAGCTCGGCCCGGACGAAAACATGCACGATGTCATGATCGAGATGATCGCCCGCCAGTCGCTCAAACGGGGCTACCTGCTGGGGATCGGCATCATGTCCAGCAAGCGGGTCGGCATCAACCACAAGGAGTACGGGGTCACCTCGACCGGGGTGGTCACGTTCGCCGAGATCACCATGCAGGAACTGGGCATCGATATCCGCCAGGACCCCTTTTCGGTCAAGTTCACCGGCGGACCCAACGGCGATGTGGCCGGCAACGCCATGCGCCTGCTGCTGGAGCGCTGTCCGCAGGTCAAGATCAAGCTGATCCTGGACGGCACCGGCGCGATCTTCGACCCGGAAGGGGTTAAACGTGAGGAGCTGGAACGTATTCTACTCCGGCACGACCTGGATGATTACAACCCGGCCGCGCTGCATCCGGGCGGCTTCATCCTCTACCGGCGCCAGCAGAAGACCGAAGGTTTGCGGGAGCTGTTCAAGCGGACGGTCAGCACCGCCAGCGGTCCCGAGGAGCAGTGGGTGACCATGGACGAGTTCCACCGGGAATTCGGCAACCTGCTCTTCTCCGTCCCCACCGACCTATTCATCCCGGCCGGCGGCCGACCGGAAACCATCGACAAGGACAACTGGCACCGTTTTTTCCGCGAAGACGGCGCCCCCACCACCCGGGCCATCATCGAGGGGGCCAACTCCTTCATCACCCCCGAGGCACGCATCCAGCTGCAGCGGCGCGGGGTGGTCATCATGCGCGATGCTTCCGCCAACAAGTGCGGGGTTATCTCATCCTCCTATGAAATCATCGGCAACCTGCTCCTGAGCGAGCAGGAGTTCCTCGACCAGAAGGAGCGCTATGTGGCCGACGTGCTGGAGATCCTGGAAAAGCGAGCCGGGGACGAGGCCCGGCTGATCTTCAGGAGGCAGAAGGAGCCGGGCTGCAGTCAGCTCTACACCGAGATCTCCGACGCCATCAGCCAGGAGATCAATGCCCACTACGCCAGGCTGTTCAACTTCTTCCAGCAGCGTCCGCAACTGTGCGACCAGCCTCTCTTCCGTCAGGCGATTCTCAGCCACCTGCCGCGCCTTTTGCGGGAAGATCCCCGCTACAGCCGGCGCATCGCAAACCTGCCTGCCAAGTACCGCTATGCCATTCTGGCGGCGGAGATCGGTTCATCGCTGGTGTACTGCGGCGACCGGGAGGCGGATTTCGAGGAGATGCTGAAAGGGCACCTGGCCAGGAATTTTCCCCTGCCGGCTCTGGCCGGCAGCAGCAACTGAACATTGAAAAAACCAGCTGTGTCCGGTTTGGATTTTGCCGATAGCTCCCCCTCCCTCGACGGGAGGGGGCTGGGGGGTGGGTGAAGCTGCCATCTGAGTCAAATGTGGCAATTTCCCCCTCCCCCTAACCCCCTCCCGCCAGGGGAGGGGGAACAAATAACACACAACCGGGTGGCGCCTTTCCGGCCGCCACCCACCCCAGGAGGTCTGTTCCATGGCTTTGAAAAACATACTGGTTCATCTGGATAATTCCCATCATTCCCCGGCACGGCTCAGACTGGCTCTCAACCTGGCCCAAAGCCACCAGGCGCGGCTCACCGCCCTGTACATCATCAGCCACCCCTATTACGAGCCACTGCATGTCGGCGCGGAAGCCGACACCGCCCGGATACAGGCCGATTTCAACGGGATCATTGCCGCAGCGGCCGTAAAGCCCGAACTGCTTACCGTCGACACGAATGTGGCCGGCGTCAGCGCCACCGATGTGGTCAACCTGCACGCCCACTATTGCGACCTGGTGATCGTCGGCCAGACCGAACCGGGTTCGTCGGACAGAAACACCCCGGCCGACCTCCCGGAACGGGTGGTGCTGGGAGCGGGGCGACCGGTCCTGGTGATCCCCTACACCGGCTCATACACGACTCTCGGCAACAGGGTGCTGGTGGCCTGGAAAACGGGACGGGAAGCGACCCGGGCCATCAACGATGCCCTCCCCCTGCTGGCGAAAGCCGCAGAGGTAAATGTCCTGCTGGTAAATCCGGCCGAAGCCGAAAAACAGGACGGGGAGCATATCTGCGCCCACCTGGCCTGCCACGGCATCCAGGCCAGGGCCGAACAGACCTCCGCCGTCGACATATCCCTGGCCGACATGCTCTTGAACCGCGCCTCAACCGAGGGGAGCGATCTGCTGGTGATGGGCGCCTATGCCCACGGCCACTTCGGCGCCTACGTGCTGGGAGACGTGGCAAGACACGTTCTCAGGCATATGACCTTGCCGGTGCTGATGTCCCATTGAGCCGCAGCTCCTTCCCATATTTGCGCGCAGGCCGGTCTTACCGTAATCAGCCGGGTCGCGTCAGTAACAAGTCAATTGCAGAAAACTGAGCGAGTGGTATGATAGCTGGATTCAAACTCATAAACTCAAGGAGCAAGATTATGAAAAGGATCCTGACGGTACTGGTGTTAGCGGCAATCTCGTGGAGTGTAACCACCGTTGCAAAGGCCCAGGACGAGGGGCAAGCGATCAAGGCAAAGCAAGTCACGGAAACGGTTAGGACCACAGCCGCGGAAGAAAAGATGATGCCGGAGCCGGAAGCACAGCTGATGCGCTTGACCAAAGGGCTGCAGTTGACGGAAGAGCAGCAGAAACGGATCAAGCCGCTCCTTGAGGATGAGTATGCCAGGCTGAAGGAGATCAGGGAGAACGAGGACATCAGCCCCAAGCAGATTTCGAAAAAGGTCGAGAAGCTGCGCGGCGACACCATCGCTAAAGTACAGAGCTGTCTGACCCCGGAGCAGCGGGAAAAGTATGCGCTGATCAGTGACGAAATCAAGGCCAACAAGCAAAAACGGATGAAGGAAAATCGCAAGAGCCGGATCGGCACCAAGGCGGATCCGCCTGAGCAGTCCCGATAGTCAGGCGGCAGTGGCAGGAAAAAGGACCTGGACGTAACCGGCCAGGTCCTTTTTTTGCCTGGCACAGAATCTGACGCAGCGCGGATTAACCATGGGCCTGCTGCCTCAGCGACAGATCCTGCCGCACAATCGCCTCCAGCGACGCATCCAGCATGGCCCGGCGGCAATCGACGCCATCGATGGCGGCGTTTTTCAGGCGGCGGAAGAAACGGCAGCCGCCGAAACAGAGCGGCAGGTAGGCACAATCCAGACATTCCTCGTTTTTCCAGACGTCCAGGTTATGGGATTCACGGTAATCGCCGATGCCTTCCGCCAGACTCCCCACCCGCAACTCCTCCTGCCCCATGAAGACCGGACATTTGTAGAGGCCGCCATCGTAGCCCACCACCAGATCATTCTTGAATTCGATCATGCAGGCGCCCGGCTTGATCTTGGCGACCGGAAAGCCGCGCCGGATGACCTCGCCGCGCAGGAACACGCCCGCCTCGATCGCCCAGGGTTCGGCGGTGCAGGCGCAGGCCGAACCGCGATCACCGACCACGCTGCCGTCCGCTTTGGGCATGACCGGCGAGAAAGAGACCTCCTTCATCCTGGACGGATCAATCCCATGCTTTATCAGCATGTCCAGCATTTCCGGAAAGCGTCGGTAGTTATGGCGGGTATAGTTGCCCCCCAGGTCCACCGGCACCAGTTTGTGAACCTCGCGCAGGTTGGCCATGATGATGGTGAAGCTCCCCTTGCCGGAGATGAACGGCCGCTGCCGGTCGTGAATGTCCGGCGGGCCGTCGATGGTCAGGCGCACCGCCTCTAGTCCCAGCGGCAGCAGGCGCTTCACCGTCTCCAGCGTCAGCAGTACCCCGTTGGAAAAGAGGTTGAAAGCGAACTTCACGCCATGTCCAGTGGCCGCAGTTCCAAGGCGCGTAGCGATGTCAATCAACAGCTCCAGCCGCAGCAGCGCCTCGCCGCCGTAGAAATCCACCGTCACGTCCAGCCCCTCGGCCATCCGCTCCGTCAACCGCTGCACCAGCAGGTCGGCGGTTTCCGGCGCCATAACGAAACGCCCACGGAACGGGTCCTCGTAGCAATAGGGGCAGGCAAGGTTGCACTCCAGGGTCAGCACCGCCTTGACAGAGACGTGGCGGCTCTCACGGTTGAGCCTGTCGAAGGTGCCCCGCATCTCCTCCCGCTCCGTATCCCGGTCCGTCACCAGCACCCCCAGGCGCTGCATGGTCTCGCGCTCTTTTTCTGAAAGCTCGCCGCCGCTGGCGACCCGTTCCCACAACGATACCGACAGCTCCAGCACCGCGCAGCGACGGGTGACCAGTAGCAGGATACGTCCCGGCTTGTCAGCGCAGGGGTAAGTTTTCAGATAGAGGGATAATTGCATGGCAGGCTCCTTGAGTGGACCAGGGACGTAGGTGCGATTCATGGATTGAAATGTGGTCGGGGCGGGGTTCACCCTCCCTTGGGCGCGGTAACCGCGACCCCAAAAAACGTTATTTAACTATATTTCTGTGAACCTCCAATATATTCAAAAACGCATCATCACCACTTAGTTGCTAGCTTTAGGCAATAAGTTATTTGGCATTGAAAATCTGTTTGTACTGGCTAAATAACATAGCGGGGAGTTTCCTCCCCGCCATGGCTAGACCACTACGATTTTGTTACACCAGTTGCACAACAGGTACATACAACGCCTGCTTCCACGCCTTCTTCAAGTACGATCAGTTCTTCACGCATCGCAATCACCTCCTTCTGTATACAATAAAAGTCTGGACAAACTGCCATTTCATCTGTTAATGAAGATGCATACTCCATACCATGCTTTTAATTAAACGCCTGCATAGCCTTCGAGCATTCCTGATCACTCTCTGCCTGGGGGTGTGCATCTCTCCCTGTCTGGCATGGGGCGATGATATCGACAGCGCAGACAGCATTGATCTCGTCAATGCCTGGCAAGAAAAGGCTGTAACAACCTCCCACATTCCCCGCCCTGCCTCAAAAATCGCAGAAAACGTCACCGTCATTACCGCTGCCGACATCGAGCGCCTCAACGCCCACACCCTGGCCGATGTGCTGCAGACCGTCCCGGGTATTCAACTCGACTACCTGCGCACCCCGACTAACTTCACCTTCTTCAACCTTCAGGGGGCGTTGAATACGACCGTTCTGGTGCTGGTGGACGGTATCCGCCAGAATGATTTTCAACAGGGCGTTGCTCCCCCAGGGCTGATCCCGGTCCAGCAGATCGAGCGGATCGAGATCATCAAGGGAGCGGCCTCGGCGAGTTGGGGATCTGCCCTTGGTGGCGTGATCAACATCATCACCAAATCACCAAACCCGGAGCGCAAGGCAGGCGGGATGGTTTCCGGTTCCATCGGCTCCCAGCTTACCGCTGATACCAGAGCAGAGTTGAGCGGTTCGCTGGATAAATTTGGTTACTACCTGACCGCAGGCTACATCCATTCGGACGGCCTCAATCCCGGCACTGCCACCAATTTCAACAACGTCCAAGGTAAGTTGTCCTATATTCTCCCCGGCAACGGCACTGTTACTGCCGGTATCTGGCATCTGAATAATCGACCCGGCCTGGACGAAGGTGATTTAGCCAAGTATGGCGGGCCGTTCGGCGACAGCCAGAAAATACAGCGCACCAACGGGTTCCTCAAACTCTCCCAGCCGCTGGTCAATGAACTGCGCCTGGAGGTTGATGGTTACGTCACCAACCTGAACGATCATGTAATATCCTGGTACGACTCCGACCACCAATATTGGGATGTGGCCAACAAAGAAAACACCCGTGGCGTTAATACCCGCTTGAACTGGGGTGACAGTCAACGCAACCTGGTGGTGGGAGCCGACTACGGGCATGTTGGCGCCCGTTACGGATATCAGGGTGTTACCGACAGTTTGGGAAGCCTTGGGGATCTTTTTTATAACAAAGCCTGGGACCAATGGGCGCTGTATGCCAATGGTGCCTATTCCATCGGCGACCTGACCATCCTCCCCGGAATTCGTTATGACATTACCGGCACAGTAGGCGACAAAACCAGCTACACACTGGGAGCCACCTATCAGCTAAACAATGAGACCACCCTGCGCGCCTATGCTGCCAAGGGATTCTCTCTGCCAATGGTTTTCACTGGCAACACGAAGCCACAGGAAATAAAGACAATTCAGGCCGGCTTCGAGACAGGCAATATTCCCTATCTGTGGCTGAAGGGTACCTACTTCTACAACGCCCTGCGTCATGGTGAATCGGCAGGAACCACCCCGACAGTCACCGATCAGAACCGGCAGGGATTCGAAGTCGAGCTTCGCACTGCGCCGATCTCCGGTTTCTCTGTGGCCAGCGGATATACCTATCTTTATGCAGAAGATAACGATACCGGGAAACGCCTCCAGTCCGGCAGTGGCCAAAGCGTTCCTCCCCAGACTGTCAAGCTGAAGCTGAACTACGATAACACCAGCCTCGGTCTGCGCGGCACTGTGACCGGCAACTACGTCTGGTGGAACAGCGACGATTCTTCCTCAATGTCGGATAAAGGGATGATCTGGGATCTGCATCTGAACTGGAAATTGTTCCCGGCAAAAGAACTGTCACCGGAACTGTTCTTCTCCGGCCACAACCTGTTCAACGGCAACCAGACTACCAATGCTGAGGTCTATAACTCTGCGCCACGTTGGTTCGAAGGCGGAATGAGGGT
>DBMM01000143.1:0-13480 GCA_002298925.1 Geobacter sp. UBA698
AATTATTCTCTTGAGTGATCATGAAAGATGCAATTGCTATGAATAATTCAGTAGTTATAGTGCTGGTTGCCATCCACCCCTACCCTTCGCCCCAGGCAGTTCCGCTGGCCAATGCCTTTCTGCAGAGTTATCTGGCCAGCCGTCCTGCGGCCGATAAGCCGATCGAGATCACCCGGCAGGATTTTTTTGTCGGCCAGGAAGCTGCCGCTTGTGTCGAGCTGCTGCTGGCCCAGCAGCCGGCAGCGATCGGTTTTTCCATGTATGCCTGGAATCGAGACATGTGCCGGGAGGTGGCCCGGCAACTGTCCGTACGACTGCCGGGAGTGCTGCTCTTTGCCGGAGGGCCGGAGGCAACGGCCGATGCGGCCGGTGTGCTGGCTGAGGCGCCCTTCGATTTCCTGGTGGTGGGCGAAGGGGAAGAGCCTTTTGCCGAACTCTGTTCGCATTTGGTTGCCAGACGTGGTTTCGACGACATCCCCGGTATTGCCACACGGGGAGCGCGCGGGCCTGCACTGCTGCCAGGTGCAGCGCTGTCCGAACTGGACGAGATCCCCTCCCCCTGGCTGAGCGGTGTGCTGGATGCCCGTAATTATCCGGGCATCCTCTGGCAGCTTTCGCGGGGTTGCGGCTTTGCCTGCGACTTCTGTTTCGACTCCCGCGGCAGCCATGGCGTCCGGCGTTTTTCACTGGAGCGCATCGAGGCCGAGCTGCGCCACTTTGCAGCCAGTGCTGTCACCCAGATTTTCGTGCTCGACTCAACTTTCAACCAGGATGCCCAGCGCGCCAAGACCATTCTGCGCCTGATCAAGAAGATCGCCCCGCACATCCATTTCCATTTCGAGGTGCGCAGCGAATTCATCGACCGCGAGATGGCGCAACTGTTAGCGCAGATCACCTGCTCGCTGCAGATCGGCCTGCAGAGTGCCGATCCGCAGGTGATGCAGGCTGTCGGCCGCAAATTCAACCGAAAGGACTTTGTCGCCAAAGCCGCCCTGCTGAATGAATCCGGCGCCGTGTTCGGATTTGACCTGATGTATGGTCTGCCCGGTGACAGCCTGTCCGGCTTTTGCGCCAGTATCGACTTTGCCCTGGGCCTCTACCCCAACCATCTGGACATCTTTCCGCTGGCCATACTGCCCGGCACGGCCCTGGCCGGACGAAGTGCTACTGCCGGCCTGCAGCATCTGCCAGCCCCTCCCTACACACTGATCAGTTCGCCTACCTTCAGCAACAAAGATATGGCCGAGGCCCGGCAGCTGGCAGCGGCCTGCGATATTTTCTACTCCCGCGGCAAGGCGGTGGCCTGGTTCAATAGCGTTACAGCCGCCCTCGGACTGCGGCCGGCGGCCTTCCTTGAGCGCTTCGGCCAGTGGCTGGCTAAGGAAAGGGGGACAAGCATCGCGGAAACAGACCTTGACGACGGCCAGATCTGGCGGATGCAGCGAACCTTCCTGACTCAAGCCTTTGGCACCAAGAAGCTGAAGAGCATGCTGCCTCTGGCACTGGACCTGGTCGACTACCACTACCAGTATGCCACCGCCCTGCTGACCCCGCCGCCGGAAACGCCGGACGATTCTCAACTGTCACAACTACAACTGCTGGAAATACCCTGCCGGCTGGCTCCCTCTGCCCGGCTGGCCGGCTTCCACTACGAAATCCTCGATATTCTAGAAGCGGGCGAACCGGAACTGCGCTCTTTTTGCCAACTGTATGCCCCGAATGGTTCCTGGGCGGTCATCTACCCGGGCAGTGACGGGATCTACACCGAATCACTGATCGAACCCTACTACCAGCTGCTGCTGCAGTCAGACGGGCGGACACCTTGCGGCCACCTCGCCGAAAAACTGAATATTCCCGACGACGAAGCGCTTTCATTTCTTGAATTCGCAGTTGCCGAGGGGATCCTAATTCCAGGATAACTTCTTTAATTGCGTCAGGTTACATCGGTATTTCGGTCTCATTAGAATAATTCACAAATTGTCGAAAGAGGTTGCTTTTTCAAGAGTCTTTTAGTATACCTTGCATTTGCTTTTGTGTGCCGTAACAGATTACAGGGTTGTGAAAGGTGCTTGCGTGATGCAGAACAAGATCAAAGTTTTCAGTGGCAACTCAAATCCCAGGCTTGCCGAGAAAATCTGCGAAAGTCTTGGGGTGACGCTTGGCGCCGCCAAGGTACGAACTTTCTCCGACGGCGAAATCCAGGTCGAGATCGGTGAAAACGTCCGCGGACGTGACGTCTACATCATCCAGTCCACCTGCGCTCCGACCAATAACAACCTGATGGAACTGCTTGTAATGACGGACGCACTCAAGCGCGCTTCGGCTGCTACCATCACTGCTGTCATGCCCTATTACGGCTATGCCCGCCAGGACCGCAAGGCGGCCCCCCGCACGCCGATCACCGCCAAACTGGTGGCAGACCTGGTCACCACCTCCGGCGCCGACCGGGTTGTAACCATCGACCTGCATGCCGGCCAGATCCAGGGTTTTTTCAACATTCCGGTGGACAACCTTTACGCCGCACCGGTCATTCTCAACTACCTCAAAAGCCGCTTTGATGGCGAGCCGGTGGTCATGGTCACCCCGGATGCCGGCGGCACCGAGCGCGCCCGCGCCTTTGCCAAGCGCCTGGAATGCAGCCTGGCTGTTATCGACAAGCGCCGTACCGGGCCCAACGTGGCCGAAGTGATGCACCTGATTGGCGATGTGCGCGACAAGACCGCCATTATTTTGGACGATATGATCGATACTGCCGGCACCCTCACCCAGGCGGCCAAGGCACTCAAGGAAAACGGCGCCAAGGCGATTTATGCCTGCGCCACCCATGGTGTCCTTTCCGGTCCGGCCATTGAACGCATCAACAACTCCGATATCGAGGAAATTGTCCTGACCGATACCATCCCGCTGGGCGACAAGGAAGCACAGACCGGCAAGGTGCGCATGCTCTCCGTGGCAAACCTGCTGGCAGAGGCCATCAAGCGCATTCACGAGGATGAATCGGTCAGCTCGTTATTTGTATAACCCGCATTGGATGGACTTTTTTCCGATCTGATATAAATTCAAGAGTACAGGGTAGGCATTGCCTGCCACTACCAGTGGAGGAACACTATGCAACAGAAACTAATGCACGTCGAATTAAGATCAAAAACCGGCAAGGGCATCAGCCGTCAACTGAGAATGGCTGACATGGTTCCGGGCGTTGTCTACGGCAAAGGCATGGATCCCATGGCCGTCAGCATCAAATACCGCGACCTGCAGGCAGCCATGGCAGGCGAAGGTGGCCAGAACAACCTGATCACCCTGGTGGGTGGCGGCAGCCTGGACCAGTCCATGGCAATCATTGCCGACCTGCAGCGGGATGCCGTCAAGGGCACCTACAAGCATGTGGACCTGCACCGCGTCAACATGAACGAGAAACTGCGCGTCACCGTGCCGATCGCCCTGAAAGGCACAGCCATTGGCGTCAAGGAAGGCGGCCTGCTGGATCTGGCCCACCACGAACTGCATGTGGAATGTCTGCCGGGCAACATCCCCGACCATATCGAGATCGACATAACCGAACTCAAGATCGCCCACTCCATCCACGTCAACGAAATTCCGCTTCCGGAAGGTGTCAAGATTCTTGACAACCCCAAGATCCCGATTGTCAGCGTTCTGGGCAGGATCAAGGAAGAGGAAGTGACCGCAGCCTAGTCATTTCAAAGTACATGCGCACATTTATCATAGCGGGGCTGGGCAATCCCGGCCCCCAATACCAATGGACCCGCCACAATGCGGGTTTCCTTTTTTTGGACCGCCTGGCCCATCTTGAGAACAGCCCCCTTAACCGCAAGTCCTTTGCCGGGCTGGCCGGCGAATGGAGCTACCGCGACAGCCGCCATGTCCTCCTCAAACCCCAGACCTTCATGAACCTGTCGGGCAAGTCTGTCATGCAGGCCCTTCAGTTCTACAAGCTGCCACTGTCACAGCTGATCGTCGTCCACGACGAACTGGACCTCCCTTTCGGGGCGGTCCGTTTCAAACAGGGCGGCGGCCACGGCGGCCACAACGGCCTGCGTTCCATCATGGAACAGCTTGGCAAGGGAGATTTCCTGAGGCTGCGCATCGGCATCGGCAGACCGCCCCACGGCGACACGGTTAACTATGTCCTCGGCTCCATCCCCCCGGAGCAGATGGAGCAGCTGCCACGCGTGCTGGACGGCGGACTGGAAATGCTGGAAATGATGCTGGACCAGGGACTGCCCAAGGCCATGAGCCTTTTCAACAACAAGAATTTTCTGGAAGGATAGAATATGGGTTTCAATTGCGGCATCGTCGGACTGCCCAACGTAGGCAAGTCCACCATCTTCAACGCGCTGACCTCGGCCGGAGCCGAATCTGCCAACTACCCGTTCTGCACCATCGACCCCAATGTGGGTATCGTGCAGGTGCCCGACCCCCGCATGGATCAGCTGTCGGCCATTGTCAAGCCGCAGAAGATTCAGCCGACCACCATCGAGTTCGTCGATATCGCCGGCCTGGTCAAGGGTGCCAGCTCTGGCGAAGGGCTGGGCAACCAGTTCCTGGGTCACATCCGCAGCACCGATGCCATCGTGCACGTAGTGCGCTGCTTCGATGATGACAACGTGGTGCATGTCAGCGGCCGGGTGTCCCCGGCTGACGACATCGAGGTGATCAACACCGAACTGGCGCTGGCCGACCTGGACACGATCGAAAAGAAGATCCAGCGCGCCGAAAAGATGGCCCGCAGCGGAGACAAGAAGGCCAAGGAGGAAGTTGACTTCTACCTGCGGGTCAAGGCCCTGCTGGAGCAGGTCAAAAAGCTTAAGGGTGTTGCGGAGAACGAGGACGAGCGTCTCTGGCTGCGCGACCTGCATCTGCTGACCGACAAACCGGTGCTGTATGTGGCCAACGTGGCCGAGGACGACCTGGAAGGCAAACACCCCAATGTCGCCAAAGTGCGCGAGATCGCCGCCGGCGAGGGTGCCGGTGTGGTCTCCATCTGCGGCCAGCTTGAGGCGGAAATTTCAGAACTGGCTGGCGAAGAGAAACAGGCCTTCCTGCACGACATGGGGCTGGCAGAGGCTGGCCTGGACCGCCTGATTCGCAGCGGCTACGAACTGCTCGGCCTGATCACCTACTTCACCGCCGGCGTCAAGGAAGTACGGGCCTGGACCATCGTCAACGGCACCAAAGCGCCTGGAGCGGCCGGCGTGATCCATTCCGATTTTGAAAAGGGCTTCATCCGTGCCGAGGTGATCGCCTTCAACGACTTCATTGCCTGCAACGGTGAGGCCGGTGCCAAGGAAAAAGGGCTGATGCGGCTGGAGGGTAAGGAATACGTCGTCAAGGACGGCGACGTGATGCATTTCCGCTTCAACGTATAAATTCTGTAACGGCAATTAAAACACAGAGACACAGAGAACACAGAGAAATCACTGACTTTTCAGAAAGCAGAAAAATACGTTAAGGTGACATGTTTTTGCAATTGCATCACTAAAACATATTGTTTATAGCCATGTTTTCTCTATATCCTCTGTGTCTCAGTGTTAAACTGTTTTTGAAGTAAAAAAGAAGAAAGCCGCCGTAATCCCTCCTTCGAAGGGTTGAACGGCGGCTTTTTTATTGGGACTACTGTCTGATCGTCAGTAGATGGAATAGTTATCCGGATCGGAGAAAAGTTCCTTGAGCAGCTGGTTATTGAGATAGTGGCCGGTTTTGTTGGCCTCGACCTTGCCGAGAATGCGGTAGCCGCTTGTGTAGAAATCACCGATCAGGTCGAGGATCTTGTGGTTGACCAGCTCCTTGCGATAGCGCAGTCCGTGGGGGTTGATCACGTCATCGGCGCCAATCACCACTGCGTTGTCCAGCGATCCGCCCTTGGCCAGGCCGGCTTTCTTGATGGCCTCGATCTCCTCCAGCAGGGTAAAGGTGCGGGAATTGATGATTGAGAAGGCATTTTCCACGTCCGTTACCCGCTTCTTCTGCTTGCCCACCGGTTGGCGAAATTCGATCGACATGGTGATGTCCAGGGTATTGAGCGGCTTGATGCGCACCCAGGCATCGTTGTGATTAACCTCCACCGGACGCTGCACCTTCAGATACACTCCATTTTCGGGAAACTCGTAGACACCGGCTTTCCACATCCCCTGATAGAACTCCCAGGCCGAACCGTCCAGAATCGGCACTTCCGGCCCGTTAATGTAAACCAGGCAGTTGGTTATGCCGGAAAAATAAAAGGCCGCCATGAGATGTTCAATGGTGGCTACTGAGGCGCCGTCTTGTGAAATCTGGGTGGAGAGGCGGGTGTCGGCCACCATGTCGTAGCGGGCCGGAATGGTGCAGCCGTTATAGACGAAGGCGATGCCGAATTCGCGGCGGGGCAGGAACTCCAGTGTAACCTCGCGGCCGGTGTGCAGGCCGATACCGGAAACCTTGAAAATGCTGTTGATGGTCGTTTGGCGCTTGATCATTGGGAGACTATGGCAGATTTGCCACAGGTCGTCAAGCTGATGTGACGACAGCTCAGCTGACTGTCTCTACTCGCTTTTTCAACTCTTCATGTTCTTTTGCCAAGGTATCGTACTTGCGCTCCAGTTCACGGATCTGGTCGAACAGGCAGGAGATGGCCTTGGCCTCCGGATCAGGCAGCTGGCCATGTTCCAGGTCAGCCTTGCCCTCCTCCTTCTTCTGCTCCATGACCATCCGGCCGGGGATGCCGACCACCGTGGCGTTTTCCGGAACCGCCTTGACAACCACCGAGTTGGAACCGATCTTGGCCCCTTTGCCCACCGTAAACGGACCCAATATTTTGGCACCCGAGCCGATCACCACATTGTCTTCCAAGGTGGGGTGACGCTTGACCTTGTCCCAGGTCACTCCTCCCAGGGTCACGCCATGATAGAGGGTCACGTTGTCGCCGATTTCGGCTGTCTCGCCGATCACCACGCCCATGCCGTGGTCGATGAAAAACTTGCGTCCAATCTTTGCGCCAGGATGAATTTCAACACCGGTCAGGAACCGGCCGATATGCGAGGTAAGGCGGCCCAGAAAAAACAGTTCATTGGTCCAGAACCAGTGGGCAACCCGATAGATCCAGAGTGCGTGCAGCCCCGGATAGCAGAAGATGATCTCCAGTACGTTGCGAGCGGCGGGATCGCGTTCAAAGACCGAATTGATATCCTCGCGGAGATTCTTGAACATGGCACAACACCTCAAATGTCAGGTAACAAACCGTGGTTATACAGGTATCATACCCCAGTAATCGTGTCAAATTAAACTCTTTGCGTCCAAATGGCCGGCATATTCCATTAAATCCCCGTTGTACAGAATCAAGCAACCTTCCCTTTTCCGATCCGCTGTAGTAATATTCACGCCCTTTGATATCACCTACAGGAGCAACAATGGCCATCAGCGAAGAACAATCGAACACGATCATCACCTTTATAATTGACGAGACCGGGCTCAAGCCCTTTCAGGTACAGCAGACCGTAGCGCTTCTGCGCGAAGGCTCCACCGTGCCTTTTATAGCCCGCTACCGCAAGGAGCAGACCGGCGAACTGGACGAGGTGCAGATTCGCACCATCGAAGAGCGCTACGGCTATTTCGGCGAGCTGGTGGAGCGCAAGGCCACCATCCTGGCTACCATCGAGGAGCAGGGCAAACTGACTCCGGAATTGCGTAGCCGCATCGAGTCCACCCGCCTGAAGACCGAGCTGGAGGATCTCTATCTCCCCTACAAACCCAAGCGCCGCACCAAGGCCACCATCGCCCGCGAACGGGGACTGGAGCCGCTGGCCGAGATCATCTCCGCCCAGGAGTTGACCGCCGGCACGCCGGATGAGGCCGCCCTCCCCTTTGTGGATCCGGACAAAGATCTGCCCGATGCCGCGGCGGCCTTGGAGGGGGCCGGCCATATCCTGGCCGAGCGGCTTTCGGATGATGCCGACGCCCGCGCCATGGTGCGCCGGCTGACCTGGGATCAGGGAGTGATGGCATCCCGGGTGCCGGCTGACAAGCGCGAGCAGGTCACCAAGTTCGAAATGTACTACGATTACCAGGAACCGCTCAAGAACATCCCCTCCCACCGCATGCTGGCCATGCGTCGCGGCGAAAAGGAGGAGGTGCTGTTCCTCTCCCTTGTCGCGCCGGTGGATGAGATCCTGGCCGGGTTGAAATTCCGGTTGCTGCGAGGAACGAGCATCTTCCGTCCGCTGCTGGAGGGGGTGGCCGAAGACGCCTACAAGCGCCTGATAGCCAACTCGATCGAGGTGGAACTGCGGCTGGAGGCCAAGAACCTGGCCGACGAGGCCGCCATCCGGGTCTTCGCCCAGAACTTGCGCAACCTGCTGCTGGCCCCGCCGGCCGGTGGCAAACGGGTATTGGGGATCGACCCAGGCCTGCGCACCGGCTCCAAGCTGGCGGCCGTGGACGGCACCGGCCGCTTCCTGGGGCATGTCACCATCTACCCCCACACCGGAGCCAACCGCGTTCCCCAGGCCCGCCAGGATCTGCTCAAGCTGGTGGATGACCACCGGATCGAGATGATCGCCATCGGCAACGGTACCGCCGGACGGGAGATGGAGCTGTTCACCAAAGAGACCCTGGCCGAGGCCGGCCGGCATCTGCCGGTGGTGATGGTCAGCGAGGCCGGGGCCAGCGTCTACTCCGCCTCGGAGATCGCCCGCGAGGAATTTCCCGAACTGGACCTGACAGTGCGCGGGGCCATCTCCATCGCCCGCCGTCTGCAGGACCCGCTGGCCGAACTGGTCAAGATCGATCCCAAGAGCATCGGTGTCGGCCAGTACCAGCACGATGTCAACCAGACCATGCTCAAGAAGGCCCTGGACGATGTGGTTGAATCCTGCGTCAACTTCGTGGGGGTCGATCTGAACACCGCCTCCTGGGCGCTGTTATCCTATGTCTCCGGCGTCGGCCCGAGCCTGGCCAAGGCCATCGTCAAGTACCGGGATGAGCAGGGCTCCTTCCCGACCCGCAAGGCGCTGCTCAAGGTACCGCGCTTCGGGGCCAAGGGCTTCGAGCAGGCGGCCGGCTTCCTGCGCATCCGCGGTGGCCAGCACCCCCTGGACAACAGCGCCGTGCATCCCGAGCGCTATGCCCTGGTGGAGGCCATGGCGGCCGACCTGGGGGTGAAACTGGAACAGCTGACCACCGATCCAGCCCTGGCAAGCCGCATCGACCTCAAGCGCTACGTGACCGGCGAGGTGGGGCTGCCGACCCTGCGCGATATCATCGAAGAGCTTAAAAAACCGGGGCGCGATCCGCGCAAACAGTTCGAAACCGCCTCGTTCCGCGACGACATCCGCGAGATCGGCGACCTGAAAGAGGGCATGATCCTGCAGGGGGTGGTGACCAACGTAACCGCCTTCGGCGCCTTCGTGGATATCGGCGTTCACCAGGACGGACTGGTGCATGTCAGCCACCTGGCCAACAAGTTCATCAAGGATCCCAACGATGCAGTGCAGGTGGGGGATCTGGTCAAGGTCAAGGTGCTCTCGGCCGATGCCCAGCGCAAACGCATCGCCCTCTCCATCAAGGAGGCCGAGCCGGGAGGATCCCAGAAAGCGGAGCGCCCGAAGGGGAGCGACAAGAAGTCTCAGCCGACACCACAGACAGGCGGCGGACTGGACTTAAGCGCCATGGAACGGGCCGGCTTCAGGGTGAAGCGGAAGTAAAAAAAGACCTCCAGACATGTATTATCTGGAGGTCTTTCAACATTCCAAATGAAGGTCACCGTAATCACCAGCGGAATAATCCACTGCACCAAGGTTACCCCAGGATCTGAATTAAATCTGCCGAAAAGTTCGTGACTTGACCGCTCGGATTTCCGGCCAATCCAGCTTTCCTTCAACAGATCACAGGGACCTCTCACGTTTCGTGAATGGTCGCTTACGCCCTTGATCATCAATTGCCACATAGGTAAAAGACGCTTCAGTGACAATGAAGGATTCATTGTCTTCACGGGTTTCATTTTCCCGCAAGATCGGCTTTACCCAAACCTCCAGCTTGATGGTAAGGGATGTATTCCCGACCCTGATGACTTTACCGTAACAGCAGACAATATCGCTGATCTTTACCGGTTTGATGAATTTCATGGCATCCACAGCAATAGTAACTGCTCGTCCACCCATAATTTCTATTGCCATCATGCCGCCGGCAATATCCATCTGCGACATGATCCATCCCCCGAAAATATCGCCGTTCATGTTTGTGTCGCTCGGTCTGGGTGAGGTACGGAGAAGCAATTCGCCTTCGGGATGATTACTTAGATTGGTCATGGAGGCCTCCTGGTTGAGTATATTAATAGTTAAAACGAATGGAGCGAGCCATAAAGGGGCCGCGTCTCAACTGCCTGCATTTCATGTTTTTGAATCGGGTTGACACACGCCTCCCTAATTCCAGCTACTTCTGTGACCACGAGGCTTTTTGTTCGCCCTTATTCCCCCAACAATCCCGCCATGTCGTCCTTCAGCGAGATCCCGGAAATGCCGCGCCGCAGCGCCTCCTCGGTCAGATAGAGCAGTTTTTCCGCAGCAGCTGCGTAGTTCAGCCCTTCCGGCGGCCGGATGTTGGAGATGCAGTTCCGCTCGGCATCGGTCCTGCCCGGCTGAGGCGCATGGGTCAGGTAGATGCCGAGACTGTCGGCGGCGCTGAGGCCGGGACGCTCACCCACGACGATCACCGCCACCCGCGCGGCAAGGGCGCTGCCGATCTGGTCCGACAGGGCGACACGGCCGTTGGCCACCAGTGAAATTGGGGCAAGACGCAACTGACGGGCACGATAAAGGTTCACGATCGCCTGCAGGAGCGGTATTCCGTGCCGCTCGACTGCCGTTGACGAGAGGCCGTTGGTGACGATCAGCGCCACGTCCGTTTCAGCGGCGTTGCGTCTTTTCAGCCTGGTTCGTGACGTTTCGCTGAGAACCCGGCCCAGATCGGGGCGGCGCAGATACTCTTCACGGCCGGCAACCGGCGTATCGAAGAGCAGCACCTCTTCACCAAGCTTGCGCAGCTGTTCGGCAAAGGCTTCCCTGTCCCAGGGGAGATGAACCGCATCCCGTGCCTGGGCATGGGCCAATTGAAAATCCAGCAGCGCCTTGGTCGTAACGGCATGGCCGGCCCGGCCCAGGGCGATGCGCGCCTGGGTAAAGCGGCGCAAGGCAAGCCACGGATCGGTCATGGCAGTTCCTTTGCCAGCGCATGCATGGCGCCAAGCAGCTGTGGCGGCGTGATGCCGTGCCCCAGGGCGTTGCGACCGTCGAAGATACCTAAACGGTTCAGCCATGCTTCGAATTCCGGCGCCGGCCGCAGGCCCAGCACGCGGCGCAGATAGAGTGCGTCATGAAACGAACTGGTCTGGTAGGCCAGCATGACATCATCAGCCCCGGGAACCCCCATGATATAGCTGCAGCCGGCCACGGCCAGCAGGGTCAGCAGGTTGTCCATATCGTTCTGGTCGGCCTCGGCGTGGTTGGTGTAGCAGACATCACACCCCATGGGGAGTCCCAGCAGCTTGCCACAGAAATGGTCCTCCAGCCCGGCGCGGATGATCTGTTTAGCGTCGTACAGATATTCCGGCCCGATGAAGCCGACCACCGTATTGACCAGCAGCGGCGAGAACTCCCGGGCAACGGCGTAGGCCCGCGCCTCGCAGCTCTGGGCATCGATGCCGTGGTGGGCATTGGCCGAAAGCGCACTCCCCTGCCCGGTTTCGAAATACATCAGATTCGCGCCCACCGTCCCGCGCCCCAGGGCACGGGCCGCCTGATGGGCTTCGGCCAGCAGCGCCAGATTTATCCCGAAGCTTTTGTTGGCCGCTTCGGTCCCGGCTATGGATTGAAACACCAGATCAACCGGGGCGCCGCGGCCAATCAGTTCCAGCGTTGTGGTGACGTGAGCCAGCACACAGGACTGGGTCGGGATTTCATGGCGCCGGATAATATCGTCCAGGAGGTGCAGCAGGCGCTCCACGTTCCTGGGGCTGTCAGTGGCCGGGTTGATGCCGATGACGGCGTCGCCGCTTCCGTACAGCAGGCCATCCAGTATGCTGGCGGCGATGCCGCGGGGATCGTCGGTGGGATGATTGGGCTGCAGCCGCGTGGCCAAACGGCCCGGCAGGCCGATGGTGTTGCGGAAGCTGGTGACAACGGAACAGCGCCGGGAGACTGCGATCAGATCCTGATTCCGCATGATTTTGGAAACCGCCGCAGCCATTTCAGGCGTCACCCCCATACGAACGGCGGCGATCTGCTCGTCCGAGGTGACATCGCTCAGCAGCCATTCGCGGAACTCGCCCACGGTAAAGGATGCGATCGGGGCAAATGCGCTCTGGTCATGGGACTCTGCGATCAGCCGGCTGACCTCATCTTCCTCCGGCGGGATCAATGGTTCCGCGAGAAAGGTCGTCAGCGGCAGATCGGCCAGCAGCCACTGGGCAACGGCCCGTTCTTCTTCCGAAGCAGCGGCAATCCCGGCCAGCTCGTCCGCCGATCGTCGCGGCGAAGCCTTGGCCAGCAGGGACTTGAGATCCTTGAAGTCGTAGCTTCGTCCCTTGAAAGTTCTGGTATAGTTCATGCCGGTCCATCTCCGAAAAAAGCCGAAATCAGGATTGGGTTGATACTAACCGCTGCTATTGTTGCTTGGCCATGGCAATTATTGTTTCTGCAAACCTGCTGGCATGTTCGAACAGGTCGTGCTGCCGGGTTTCATCCATAGCCGTCTGCCCCTGTAATTATTTTTGAATCTGTACCTTCTATCAGGGTCAATAATTTTCTATTATTTTGCTGAAGCAGGGCGTTCATACAGCAATTAAACTAACAGATCAAAGACAGAGCCGGGATAAAAGGGCAACCCCCTGCTCGATCTCGATGGCGGTCATCCCGCCAAAACCGAGCAGCAACTTCGTAGAAGCGGGTCCGCCACTGAAATAGAAGTCAGATAACGACAACAGATGGATTCCCTCTTGTCCGGCTCGCCGGATGATTTCCGCTTCGCCATGATGATCGTCGGGCAGCTGCAGCACAACATGGAGCCCGGCCCCCTGTCCGGCAACGGCAGCCTTGCCGCCAAAATATCGCTCGATTGCCTGGAGCAGGGCATTGTGTTTGTGTTTATAAGTGATGCGCATCCGCCGGACATGCCGCTCCCAGTGTCCCTGTTCCATGAACTTTGCCATGGTTTTCTGTTCCGGTAACGGCACTGTGGAAAAATAATCCCGGAAAAGCAGTCGGTAGCGGGCAAGCAGCGAGCGCGGCAGTACCAGGTAACTCAAGCGTAGCGCGGGGGACAATATTTTGGAAAAAGTTCCCAGGTAGATGATGTTTCCATTCGGTCGCAGCCCCTGCAACGAGGGGATCGGTTTGCCGTGGTAGCGCAGTTCGCTGTCATAATCGTCTTCAATTATCAGGTTTCCACCGGATTCGGCCCACTCGATCAATTTCAGCCGATTGGCGACCGGCAT
>DBMM01000143.1:13487-18974 GCA_002298925.1 Geobacter sp. UBA698
ATTTCCAGGTCGAGGCCACCCGATCCGACGGCAACAGGTACGATTGCAAACGAATTGTTACGGAATACAGCCCGGGGCAGGTGGTAACCGGGATTCTCGACAGCCACTGAGCTGTGGCTCTCCTTCAACAGGTGGGCGACAATGTCCAGGCTATGCTGAAGTCCGGCACAGATCACGATCTGGTCCGGCTCACAGACCACTCCCCGTGAACTTTCCAGATAGTGTTGAATGTTGCTGCGCAAGCCCCATTCTCCCTGCGGATCGCCATACAGGGAAAGCTCGCGGAAACTCTCGCGCAGGCAATCCAGGAGACACTTTCGCCAAATTGCCAGGGGAAAACTTTCCGGATCGAGTCGAGCAGGATGAAAATCGTACCTGAAGCTTGCAGCGGGCATCGGAAGGCTGCCGCGCTTGCGAGGTTTATGGGACAGTGATATCGCTGCAACATCCTGATCAATTTCCGACACGAAATAGCCGCTGCGCTGCCTGCTGTAAATGTACCCTTCCGCATGCAGCTCCTGGTAGGCTCCTTCAACCGTGTTGCGGCTGGTTGACAGTTCGATGGCCAAATCCCTGACAGACGGGAGCTTGGTGTTTGCGGGCAGTATCCCCGACAGCACATGCTCTCTTAGCTGATTATAGAGCTGCCTGTATAACGGAACGGGGTCATTGTTGTTCAGGATGAACATAAGATTTCCAATCGTGATTAACAAGCAAACATAAATCTGTAAAAGTGTTAGACTGAATAACCACCAAATAACAGGAGATAGTACCGATGATTCCCGAAAAACTGCTGGAAGTGCTCAAACAGGATGGCGTGGTTGCCATCGCAACTTTGGGCCAGGACGGGCCGCATATGGTCAATACCTGGAACAGTTACATCCGGATCTCCCCCGACGGCCGCTTGCTGATTCCGGCCGGATACATGCATCGTACCGAGGCCAATATTGCTTTCAACAGCAATGTACTGATAACCCTGGGCAGCAGCAAGGTGGCCGGTAATCTCGGCCCCGGCACCGGCTTCCTGATCAAGGGCACGGCAGTCTTTATAACCTCCGGCCCGGATTTTGATGTTATTAAAGAAAAATTCGCCTGGGCCCGGGCTACCTTGACAGTTTCCATCGCTTCTGTCACGCAGACACTGTAGCTGCAGAGAAACTCCAGGAACATCTCTTATGTGCATCTTCCTGATCGAAAAATCCACCAGTCCATTGCCATAGTAACCCGAAATCCCGCTCTCGAGGGCTGACCCTGCCATTTGCCATGACCATGGCAGATCGGCCTGGCCAGCCTCAAGAGGGCGGCCATGCCAGACCAGCCATGCTGCGTTTAACCCTCCAGCGCTTTCAGAAAATCCGACATCGCTTCCACATCGCGCAGCTCCCGGAATTCCCGGTAGCCATCGATACCATCGGGGTCAAGTCCGCGATAAAAGCGTGGTCTGGAGCTTTTCAGCCCTGAAAGGGCTTTATTGGTGGCATAATCCGGGTCGTTCAGCTTGTCGCCCCTCAGCTTCAGGCCGATCACCAGGCTGAAGCCCAGCTGGAACAATCTTTTCAGGTATTCGCCGGTCAGGATCTCTGCACCCTTTGCCTCATCCCCTTCACACAGGTACTCCAGGGCGATGTTAAGGTAGCCGTACACCCGTTCCACCACCGACATCATCTCTTCCATATCGCCAAGATGGGCCTCATCGGCCACCAGTGCCGTATTGATCAGGTAATTCAGTTCCATGCGGAACAGTTCCGAATCCATCCGCAGGATGACCCGCTCCAGAAACGTCTTCCCGGTCAAAAACATCCCGGGGAGCGTGGTCGCTTCGACCGCCTGCAGGACCTCTTTATTGCGGCCGGGGGTAAAGGTGGCCGGGTTGATACGGGAGTAGATCTCACGCGCCTCATCATAGGGCGGAAAGCCCAGATCGGCAAGGCGGCCCGATTTCAGGTGATAGCACTCTTCCTCCGATTCGATGTCGATTTCGCCGCTCACGCTTTCCATGAGCGACGTGTAGAGGGGATTGTCAAAACGGCAGACCAGCTCCAGAAAGGAGCCGATTACCTGGGCGTGCTTGGGGTTCTTGAATTTGATCAGAAACACATCGTCAAAGGTGTGGTCCCAGTCCGTCTGACGCTCCTCATCGGTATTTAGGTCGCCGATCCCCCCCGCCACAATCAGCTCCCTCCCCAAAAACATGGAGAGGAGATTGAAATCCAGATGGGGGAGCAGTTCCAGGAAATGTTCCTCACTCCCCTTCAGGATGTAGCCGAGATATTCGACCGCCTTATCTTCCGAGAACGACCAGCCTCGCCACAGTTCCATATCCAGGATGAAAACGCACTGTTCCGGACTTGCCAGCCCCAGCAGTTCCATGGCCTCGGGACCTCCATTTTCCTTGAACAGCCAGTACAACTCATGGGGCTGCATGGCCCGGGCAAGCTGCTTGTCGTCCGGGTCGTCCAGAATCAGGGCCAGACGCTCTTTGGGGAGTACCGCCTCAAGGTAGCTGCGCTTGCCGTTAAAAGGAAGTTTGCGAAAATCTTCGCCGTCAAACCTTATATTCGTTACCGCTGCCGTGCTTGCATCTGTTGCAGTCACACTTTTTTTCGACATGTATTCTCCTGTTTAAAAAGGGTCAAGCCTGGGATCGAGTCTTGAAAAACGGTAGTGAGGCGGCAGCGGTTTCACTGCTGCCACCGATGGTTGTCATTTCAACTGTTCATTCTCTTAGCCACAATTTTCGCTTAAATTCCGATTAAGTCGTTCTTCTTGCCAATTAAATATCGGCATGTTATTGTACAATATCTTGTCATTATGGAGGTTTTTATGCAGGCAATCACATACAGCGAAGCACGCCATGATCTTAAGAATGTTATGGACAATGCTTGCAGCAACCACGAACCGATCCTGATCACGCGTCGAAAGGGTGAGAGCGTGGTTATCGTAAGCCTGGAAGACTATGAATCCATTATGGAAAGCGAATATTTGCTTTCCAGTCCTGCTAATGCCTCACGATTACTGCAATCGCTTAAAGAGGCACGGTCCGGCAAGCGAACCCCCATGGATGCTCTTGGGTTATGAATGTCACATTCACACCGACTGCTCTCGACGACCTGCGTTATTGGCTAAAGACTGATAAACGCCATGCCGAACGGATCTTGGCACTTCTTGAAGAAATTCGGCGAACCCCTTTTGAGGGTACAGGGAAACCGGAACCCCTCCGCTTCCAACTTGCCGGTTGCTGGTCGCGTCGGATTGACCGAGAACATCGGCTTGTCTACCAAGTGGAAGAAGCAGAGATCGTAGTTATTGCCTGCCGCTATCATTACTGATTTAATTTTACGCTTATTCATCTGTTTGATGCTGTCATTTTCTTCATTTCACCAACGGTAAATAGCTGCCCTCCGAAAGTTATGCCCATCTCTTCTGTGTTAAGGGCTGGTAAGGGGGAAACCAATGGAAGAACATGAAAAGCGGTTCTTAAAGAAGAGCATATTACAGCATTTAATGCATATTCAACAGTTCACCCCCTACGATTCTCCGTCACCCCCCAACCCTTCGAAGAGTGTCACTGCGTTTCGAAAGGGGTCAGGCAGGCGGCGTGGCTTTCGAGCCTGATAGTCAAATGCCACCAGATTGGTGCTGCCCTGGGCTGTCACCGTTCCGTCCCGCTCTATCCGGTAAGCCATCACGAACGCTGAATTGCGCAGTTCGCTGATCCGCACCCCGATGCGCAGCTCATCCCCGAGAAACATCTCGGCCAGATAGCGCACATGCGCCTCCGGCAGGATGATGCCGCACCCGCCGATATCCAGCTCGGAATAGCCGAACTGCTTGAGATAGGCGATACGGGCATCCTGAAAGAAACTCAGCACCGCCGCGTTGGAAACATGGCCGCCGTAGTTGATGTCGGCCACGCGCACCGTGTAGGGGATAAAAAAGCGATAGCTTGCTGATTCGTTCGTGTTCATGCAGACAATCCTTTCGATTGAAATCCTTAAACCACTACTGGACAGTTATAAATTATGCAACTATCCCTGTGCGTTCCGATTCCCTGCCGCGGTTATAGTAATAAAGCGCGAGCAAAAGCAGAGACACGATCAGGTAGGCGAGCGCAAATGCCTTGGCTGTGCCGAATCCGAAGTTGTTCTGTACGCCGGCCGGGGTCAGAACATAGGCATGAATAACGCCGAAAAAAGAAAGCACTGCGGCGGTAGAGGTCCAGATGGCAGCCTTGAAAAATTGTCGCTCAACGACAAACACCATCATTGCCGAAAGAATCATGCAGGTGAGCATGAACCCCTGGCTCAGGGAGATGATGCCATAAATGTACAGGTCGTTGCCGAATTTGGGAGCCACACCGAACAGGCTGGCGCCTGCTTTTCGCAGGGCCGTTTCGATCAAGAGGAGCGCCCAGGCCGCAAGTGCCGGCATCAGACCAAGCGCTACCGCCACACTGTGCTTTCTGGGTACTTCCTGGAAGGCCTGGGCCGTGATGATCAGCCCGATCCAGAGCAGAATTCCGATCATTGCTTCCATCGGCACAACCTTGAGAACCAATGTCACGCCGCCGATCAGACAGAGCACCGTGATTACAAACCCGTTAAGTATCGAGTAGCCCCACCTGGCCCCCATGGCCTTCCAACCCGGATGGCCGATGTAGATCGTTGTCGGAAATGGATTGCCCAGACAGGCGGCAACGATGGACCCGAAACCGTTAACCAGCAGGGATGAGCGCGTATCATAACGATCACCGGCCGCATCGGCGCTTTCGAGGTTCTGGAGCGAGCCGATCACATTAAAGAGTGCCATGGGAACGATAACGGAGAAGTACTTCCAGCCCTGGCCGTTGCTCAGAAAAGCGAGCATATCGCTAAACGCAGGTTTGGGAAGATGGACGGCAAACTGGTATGGCTCCTGAAACGGCTGGAAAAAGGGGTATCCGCACCATCTGAGAATCCAGCCAATCGCCACCCCCAGCAGCACTGCAATGAAGCCGCCCGGCAGCCCCAGGGGCAATTTAATCTGTCCGCCATAGATCATTATCACGAAGAATGCCGGCACTACCGCTATGGCCGGCATGGCGAAGATCTGGAACACAAATCCCATGGATATGAAGGTTATGGCAATACCGGCCAGGGACGACAGAAGCGCGGCCCGTGGTGTATGCCGGCGCAGCCAGTCACCCACGAACGCCCCGATGCACTCCAGCACGGCACTTGCAAGGCAGGCGAACAGGCCTGCCTGCCAGGCAAGAATCGGGTTCTTGGTTTCGAAATAGATGGGAGCGATGATCAGAAAGACAAATGCGATCAGACTGACGGTATTGATTCCGTAGGGCAGCGCTGTAACATCTGTCCGGCCGGTCCGGATGGCCAGCCTTCTGGCCTGCCAGGTATAGAAGGCATTGCCGAATAAAATCGACAGGGCCGCTCCTGGCAGTATTCTGCCATAGACTATGTCTGGCGGCATGCCACACACCTGGCCACA
>DBMM01000058.1 GCA_002298925.1 Geobacter sp. UBA698
GGCAGAATCTCGAATATCCGCTGCATAAGCGGGCTGCGGCTGGAAAGGTCGCCCACCCTGTACTTCCCCTCAAGCTCCCGACGCAGAAGCTCAACTTCGGAAAGATCGCGAAAGGTTTCGGCACCGCCAATCACTCTTCCTTCGGCATCCTTAAGAACTGCGGTGGAAATGCTTATCGGGATGCGATTACCCTCGGCGTCGATGATGTAGCCGGATCTCCCGATCACGGGTTTTCCGGTTTTCAGTGTTTGCTGCAAAGCGCATTCGTCGCCGCACATACTGGAACGGAAAACCTCTCCGCAGCGTCTGCCAATAGCCTCTTTGCGCGGCACGCCGGTGATTTCCTCGGCAGCCCGGTTAAACGAGGTAATGCCCCACTCCATGTCAACCGTAAAAACACCGTCGGAAATACTCTCAAGAATGGCCTCGGTAGGTGAGAGGGGTGTTGACTTGATTTTCTTTGAGCGGGGGCTGGTCATTGGCTGTACGGAACTCCTGAAACAAAAGAGACTATTCATTTTTCTTCGTATAAAAGGCTAGGAAATGAAAGCTGAAGCCAATGTGATAGTATTAGCAATAGGTATGATGTCAATTACTTTTTCTGCAACCACCAATTCAAAAGATAACCGGTCACTGAGAAAGATCTCTTTAGCTATACGGAACATGAACAGGTTCATTATGCGCACCTCGATAATTTCATTATTTTTCTTGCTTTTTTCAGTAATTACGGCTACCGCCGAACCGATGAACCTGTCCCTCCGGGATGCGATAGCAATGGCATTGGAGAGAAACAACCATGTCCGGGCGGCCGAGTTCAGGTCCCGGGCCGGACAGGAGGGAGTTGGTGTTGCTGCGTCACTCTATTACCCGGGCATCTTCTTTGATGAGGCTTTTACGGCCTCCAACTCTCCCACCCGGGTCTTTATGATGAAACTCGACCAGGGCCGTTTCGCCCAGAATGACTTCCTGATCGACAACCTCAACCATCCCGCATCGCAGCACGATTTCAGGACAGCCATCACCATTCAACAGCCTCTTTATACTCCCTCAGCCTCTCCGTACCGAGCCCTGGCAGCCGCGGAAGCCGATAGGGAGTCCGCCGGACTCGATGCGACCAAGGAGGAGATCGCTTTTCAGGTTTTCAGCAGCTTTCTGGAGATCAGAAAGGCGGAGGCCCGGCTTAAGGCCCAGGAGCAGGCCATCGCAGAAGCCCGAGAGAACCTGCGCCTGGCAAGAGTGCGCAGCAGAGAGGGAGTGGGCCTGAAGTCGGACGAGCTCCGTGCAGGAACACATCTCTCCTCAGTAGAACAGCAGCTCGTAACCTCCCGCAACAACCTGGTATTGGCAAAAATGCGCCTGGCAATTGTCCTGGGCTTAAAGGAGGATGCTGAAATCGAAATCAGCGGTCCATCTACCAGCTTTGCAGCCGTTCTTTCTCCCGAAGAGTTGACCAGGCTGGCTCTGGAAAACCGAAAAGATCTGCGCCAGTCAAAATACGAACTGGAAAAGGCCGGGGCTTCCGTAAAGCTGGCAAAAAGCGCCTACCTGCCCGAGGTGGGAGCTTTCGCCTCGTATCAAATGAATTCCGACAACACACCTTTGGGCTCGGACAACGATGCCTGGATGACCGGCCTGAACCTCAAATGGCAGATTTTCGACGGATTCCGTCGCAACCATGCAACCAGGCAGGCTCTGGCTGGAAGATCGGCCGCGGCCGAAATGCTGGAAGCCGGA
This sequence comes from Geobacter sp. UBA698, assembly GCA_002298925.1. Lineage (GTDB taxonomy): Bacteria > Desulfobacterota > Desulfuromonadia > Geobacterales > Pseudopelobacteraceae > Pelotalea. The sequence continues at coordinate 1,735 of DBMM01000058.1, forward strand.
CAGAAGGAGATCAGGTTTCAGGTACGGGAGAGCCTGCTACGGCTGGAGGAAACCGGCAAGCGGCTGGAGATGGCCAAAAATGCCCAGAAGGATGCCGAGGAAACCGTCCGCTTGCTGAGCAGAAGGTTTGAAAATTCCCTGGCCACCATGGTGGAACTGCTGGATGCCCAGACGGCCCTGAACCAGGCCCGGGCAAGCCTGGTGGAGACCGGGGCCGACCATGACCTGACGGGCGGGCGGGTTTACTTCACTGCCGGGATTTTCCTGAAGGAGATAATGAAATGACCCTATTGCGTCGCCTGGCGGCCATCCTGCTGACTCTGCTTGCCCTACCCGGCTGTGATCATGGGAAAACCGGGAAAGCGGGACAGGCTCCGCCAATTGTCAGGGGAGTGGCCTTGGAGACCGTGAAATCGAAACCGCTGGCAGATTCGCTGGAAGTTACCGGCACTATCAAGGCCCGAGTCAGCGCGATTATTTCGGCCCGCATACCCGGAAGCATCGTCGAACTGTATGTCCGCGAGGGGGATCGAGTCCGCAAGGGCCAGTTGCTGGCCCGTCTGGAAGCAGTGGAAAATGCGGCGCAGGCTGCCGCGGCCAGCGCCGGTATCGATGATGCCCGCCAGGCCCTGGACGAGGCTGTTTCCCGCCAAAAACTGGCCGATGTCACATTTGAGCGCTACCGGAACTTGTTTGCCGAACAGGCTGTTACCCGCCAGGAATTCGACATCAAAAAGAGCGAGCAGGAGCTTGCATCCCAAGGTGTCAACCGGGCCAAGGCCCGCCTGCGCCAAGCCCGCGAAGGATCGAGGGCCGCCGCCGCCATGGCCGGCTACACCAGGATAACCGCCCCGGTTTCCGGAGTTATCACCAGTAAACAGGCCGATCTGGGGAGCAACGTCTTTCCAGGCCAGCCTCTACTGACAATCGAGGATCAGGGAAGCTACCAGTTGGAACTGGCCGTACCTGAATCATTCGCCTCTTCAGTCATGCCAGGAACTAATGTTCAAGTTAGTCTGGACACGCTGGATAAGCCATTCGGCGCAAGGATTTCCGAGGTCGTTCCGTCCTCCGATCCGGCCAGCCGTACCTTCATCGCCAAGATCACCCTGGCTGCCACGGGACTCAGGTCAGGCATGTTTGGCCGGGCCGACATCAACCTGGGAACAGCGACGAACAGCGTGCTGGTGCCGAAGATTGCTATTTTTGAGCGCGGCGCCATGACGTTTGTCTGGGTGGCTGGAAAGGGTAATGTTTTAAGGATGCGGCTCGTAAAGGTTGGCAGGAGTGTTGCCGACCGGGTGGTGATCCTGTCAGGGCTGAGCGACGGTGAAAGAGTGGCGGTGGGTGGTCTGGAGAAAATCCAGGAAGGGGCCAAGGTGGAATAAGGCATGACCGATCTCGGCTTCGCGGGCAGGATCGCCCGCGCCTTCATCAATTCCAAGCTGACGCCTTTGATCGTGGCTGCAGCGCTTCTGCTGGGGCTATTCGCCATCAGAATGACCCCCCGCGAGGAAGAGCCGCAGATCATCGTGCCGATGGTCGACATCTTTCTTCCCATGCCCGGTTCATCGCCGAAAGAGGTTCAGGAGCGGGTGGTCAAGCCCTTTGAGGCTAAACTGTGGGAAATCAAGGGAGTCGAGTACATCTATTCCATGAGCCGTCCCGGAATGGGAATCATCACCGTCCGGTTCCTGGTGGGGCAGCCAATGGAAGATTCACTGGTCAAGCTTTACAACAAGGTGATGAGCAATCGCGGCCTCCTTCCTCCCGGTGCCGGAGAGCCGCTGGTCTCTCCGAAATCGATCGATGACGTACCGATACTGACCCTGACCCTCTGGTCGGACCGCTACGACCACACAACCCTCCGAAAACTGGCCCTGGAGGTCCAGGACGAGCTAAGAAAGAGTGAGAGCAGCGCCGATACCGAGATCAAGGGAGGGCTCTCCCGCCAGATCCGCGTGACTTTGGACGCCATGCGCATGGCAGGTTACGGACTCTCGCCGTTGCAGATATCGGCTGCACTGCAAAGGGGTAACGACAAACTGCCGGCTGGCAGCTTTTCAAGTGACAACCGTGACATCCAGGTGGAATCCGGCGGGTTTCTGGACAGCGTCGAATCGGTCAGGCGCCTGGTGGTGGGTGTCCATAACGCCAGACCGATCCGGCTGGCCGATGTGGCCGCGGTGAGCGACTCGGAGAGCGAAGCGGTGGACTATGTTTTCATGGGGCTCGGTTCAGGCACCGCCGTTGCGAACGGGAAGCAGGATTACCCGGCCGTAACCATCTCGGTTGCCAAGCGGAAAGGGGCCAATGCTACCTGGGTAGCCGAAGACCTGATCCGGCGAATCGAATCCCTCAAAGGGAAACTGATTCCCTCCGACGTGCAGGTGACGGTGACCCGCAACTACGGTGAAACCGCCAGGGAGAAGAACAACGAACTACTCTTTCATATGTTCCTGGCAGCCCTGTCGGTCACCATCCTGATCGCCGTATTCATGGGGTGGCGGGCCGGTGCGGTGGCGGCCATCGCCATTCCGGTGACCCTGGCTCTCACCATTCTGATTTTCTACCTTATCGGCTATACCCTGAACCGGATCACCCTTTTTGCCCTGATCTTTTCCATCGGTATTCTGGTGGACGATGCCATCGTGGTGGTTGAAAACATTCACCGCTACTTCACCACCACTTTTCTGGAACCGCTGGAGGCAGCCGTCAAGGCGGTAGATGAAATCGGCAACCCGACCATGCTGGCAACCTTCGCCGTTATCGCCTCAATCTTGCCAATGGGTTTCGTCGGTGGGCTGATGGGGCCATACATGCGGCCGATTCCTGTCGGGGCCAGCATGGCCATGCTCTTCTCGATGCTGATAGCTTTCATCGTCACCCCCTATTATGCCTTCCGATTCATGAAAGGTGAATCACACCACGACTCGGGCGAGGCATTGCCGGATTCGAAACTTACAGCCTTTTACCGCCATTGGATGGGGCAGCTGATCCACGAAAAACGATTGCGCTACAGCTTCCTGACCGGAGTGGTGATCCTGCTTCTGCTTTCCTGCTCGCTGATTTATTTTAAAGCCGTGACGGTCAAAATGCTTCCGTTTGACAACAAGAACGAGCTGCAGATCGTCATCGACGCTCCGGACGGCACCCCGCTCGAGCAGACCGTCCGCATCGCCCGCGAGATGGGCGACGCTTTGCGCGGCGTGCCGGAGGTAACCAACTTCCAGCTGTACATTGGCACCAGCGCGCCATTCAATTTCAACGGACTAGTCCGGCATTACTACCTGCGCAAGGGGAGCAATCTGGCCGATATCCAGGTCAACCTGCTGCCCAGAGACGAACGGAGGGATCAGTCACACGCCATTGCCAGGCGCATCCGGCCTCTGGTCAAGGAGATCGCCGATAGATACGGGGCACGGGTCAAGGTGTCCGAAATCCCGCCCGGACCGCCGGTGCTATCGACGCTGGTGGCCGAGGTCTACGGGCCGGACGATGCCAGCCGTGCCACTGTTGCCGCCAAGGTTAAAGCGATCATGGCTTCGACAGCCGGCGTGGTGGATGTGGACTGGTACCGCGAGGACAATCAGGCTAAAGTGACCTTCGGTGTTGACCGGGAGAAGGCGGCCCTCTCCGGTATTAGCGCAGAGGATGTGGCGAATACGCTGGCAATCAGCCTCCACGGCAGGGATGCGGGCATTGTGCATCTGCCCCGGGAAAAAGAGCCGGTTGCCATCAACCTTCGGCTGCCAGCCGGTCAACGGAGTTCCGTGGTTGCCATCTCGTCGATCAACGTCCCTGGCCCACGGGGAAACGTGCCGCTCTCACAGTTGGTGCGGGTAGTCCGGACCGATCAGGATAAATCCCTCTACCGCAAGAACCTCAAGGATGTGATCTACGTTATCGGCGATGTAGCTGGAGAGATCGAGGCGCCGGTCTACGCCATCCTCAAAATGCAAAAACGGATCGCGGCCCTGGCCACGCCGGATGGAGTCAGGATGGAGGTCCTTGCCTCCCGCCAGCCATGGAGCCAGGAACACATGGGGATGAAATGGGATGGTGAATGGCACATCACCTTCGAAGTTTTCCGCGACCTGGGTATCGCCTTCGGAGCAGTGATGATTTTGATTTACATTCTGGTGGTGGCCTGGTTCAAGGACTTCACAACACCGCTGGTGATCATGGCGCCGATTCCGCTAACCCTGATCGGGATACTGCCGGGCCATGCTCTTTTCGGAGCTTTTTTTACTGCCACCTCAATGATCGGCTTCATTGCCCTGGCCGGGATCATCGTCCGCAATTCAATTATCCTGATCGATTTTGCCGAATTGAAGCGCAGGGAGGGAATGCCCCTGGATGAAGCGATTATCGAGGCGGGAGCGGTCCGCTTCCGCCCCATGCTGCTGACGGCCGCTGCGGTCGTCGTGGGGAGCTTCGTAATCGTCTTCGACCCGATCTTCCAGGGACTCGCCCTGGCAATGATGTGCGGCGAGATAGCCTCGACAACCCTTTCAAGGGTAACGATCCCGATCCTCTATTATCTGGTACAGAGCTGGAAGGAAAATCGTCGAAAAGGTGCTACCTTGGGGTGAATTATCAAAACGGGAGTTTTATAGTCAGTGGTATGAAGAGACTTACGGCGATCTGTTGTACCGCTGAAGACAGATGAAAGGTCTTTAGGAATACGATAACGAAAGTAATAACGGCCCTACAGACGTTGCAGGTAAGTGGATCTCATAGCCTCTCCCTGTGTGGCACAAAAAGAGGCACAACAAGTTTCGAAGAATACAACTAGTTGATATTTAAAACAAATCATGGAATGGTGGGCGCTACTACTATTGAACTGATCGAATAACGATATGATATAAAACAAAAAAATAAATTACATTTAACATATATACCCCCATAAATACCCCTGACCCACTGCTGTTTGAGCATAAGAAGGACTGGGCAAAATCAAACCGGCTTTTAGCGTCAAAGCATTTGCTTCTTATGACGTGCATCCTTTTCAACAGATTCCCCTGGTCGTACTCGATGACTCGTTTACCAAATTGTTCGACAACACTAACGGCGGTGCATTGGTTCAGGGCGGCCTTGCCATGCCTATTCAACTCGGTCAAGACTGGCGGCTAATGCCAAATGTCAGTACGACCTGGGCCAACGACCGTTACATGATGGATTCGGCGTTACCCTAGAGCAGGCGGCACGTTCACGGTTTTCAACCTACAATGTTAAAGCCGGCATGAAGGATGCCAGCAGCGGGCTTAATGTAAAATATTCTATCAATAAAAATTGGTTCATATCGGGCGAAGGTCGGGCCAAACTATTGCTAAGCGACGCCGCATCCAACCCTATCAGCACAACAAACGTAAACGCCAGCTTTGTCACACTGGTGGGATATCATTTCTGAGTTTATAAATGAACGTCTGTTCAAATACGCCGGATCAGTATTGTCTCTGCCATCGGTTTCGCTGGCCCGGTACTCAAGGATGTGTTGTCCCTGAGCATCTGCAATCGTATCTCGAAGAGTTCACGTTCTGGTTCAACCGACGCACATCCAATAGCAAAGTTTTTTTGTTCAGAAGATTACTTGAAAGAACAGTTGCAACTGACCCGGTTACCGAATCAAACGTTACCGACGGCGACGACTGGAGTTAGGTAGCCAGGTAACTCTAACCGACTCCCCCCTTACCACAAAAACAAATGGCCGATTTCATTAAAGAAATCGGCCAGGTTTTTATTGGCTCCCCAGCCTGGTCCCTTGGTCAATCCGTGAAAATCAGGTGGACACCGGCCACCTATGCATCGGTCCATTGCTCC
>DBMM01000040.1:0-1585 GCA_002298925.1 Geobacter sp. UBA698
ATTTTTTTGGGGAACTTTTCCTCATCTCCTCCTGTCCAAGGTACCAAAGATACCTATCAAGGAGGAACGAATCATGAAAACCATAGCAGCATTCATTCTGGCAATCATAGTCTGCGCCAGCAGCGCATGCGCAGGCAGCGCAGGAAGAGCGGTGGAGGTGCGAATCGTTACGGATGACGGACGCGAACTGCCGACGTATCCGGCCAAAAGCAAACGAGGCATGAGCAAGGTATACGCCGAGGCGGTCAAGGGAGATCACTATCGCATCGAAGTCAGGAACAACCTGAACCGCCGCGTGGGACTGGTAATCGCCGTGGATGGCCGCAACATCATCAGTGGCGGGAAGTCCTGGCTGAAAAACAACGAGCGCATGTACATACTGGAACCATATGGCTCGGGTGAATTCTCAGGATGGCGCACCAGCCGGGACAACGTCAACCGCTTCTACTTCACCGACGTACCCGATTCCTATGCGGCAGCGTTTGGCGATGAGAGCGCCATGGGAGTCATAGCCGTGGCGGCCTATCCCGAGCAACGGCGCTACGAACCTCCCCCAATGGCACAACCGGAAGCTGCACCGGGCATTATGAGAAGAGGCAACAATAGTGCGGACAAGGTTCAGGCAGCTCCGGCACCCGCTTCACCAAGTGAGAGCCGCAGCAGAAAAAGCAAAAAATCCTACAAAGCGGAACAGAGTATGGAAAGCGCGGGAACCGGTTATGGCCGGGAAGAATACTCCCCCACCTATGACGTAGTCTTTGAGCCGGAGCGGCGGGCAGCCGAAAAAATCTATGTCAAATACGAATGGCGCTCCACACTCTGCAAACTGGGAGTAGTCTCCTGCAACAGGCCGTACCATCGCCCGCCCAATCGCATGTGGGACAACAGCGGCTACGCCCCTCCCCCTCCGGGTAGATCATGACGGATCACCAACTAGGCTTGTCTAGCAAAAATGACAGACCAGTCTAGTAAAAATGTCATTATCCTGAATCTGTGACGCCGGAATACCGGAGTGCCTGAAAGAGCCGGGGCCACATCGCCGCCAGTGTTGTTGCAATCGTCAGTCCAGGTAAGTCTCCGCCGTACCGTTGCATGCCGAGAAAACGCCCAAGGCAGAGGCATTTCAGGCTAGCGTAGGTATGGAGGCGTCACGGATTTAGGATAATCTCACGATTCAAACAATCCAACCCACGCATAGATACTTGATTTCCAGGAACTCGTCGATGCCGTACTTGGAACCCTCCCGCCCCAGGCCTGATTCCTTGACACCGCCAAAGGGCGCCACTTCGGTGGAGATCAAGCCGGTATTGAGCCCCACGATGCCGTATTCCAACGCCTCGGCCACCCGCCAGGAACGGGCCAGATCTCGGGTATAGAAATAGGCCGCCAAGCCGTACTCCGTGTCGTTGGCATAGCGAATGGCCTGATCTTCGCTGGAAAAACGGAACAATGGCGCCATGGGGCCAAAGGTTTCCTCGCGGGCAACCAACATAGCCGGGGCAACATCGGCCAGCACGGTCGGCTCGAAGAAGGTTCCGCCCAAGGCATGACGTTTGCCACCCACCACAATCCGCGCTCCCTTGGC
>DBMM01000040.1:1728-3029 GCA_002298925.1 Geobacter sp. UBA698
CCCTCCACTGCCGCATCCAGATCGGCGTCGCTAAAAACAATGAACGGCGCATTGCCCCCCAACTCCAGGGAAAGTTTTTTCACCGTGCCGGCGCACTGCTGCATCAGCTTCTTGCCCGTTTCCGTGGAACCGGTAAACGTCAGTTTGCGCACCAGGGGATTGGACGTCATTTCAGCGCCGATATCAGCGGCCGAACCGGTCACGACATTGAATACGCCGGCCGGAATACCGGCCCGCTCCCCCAGTTCGGCCAGGGCCAGCGCCGAAAAGGGGGTCATGGTGGCTGGTTTCACTACCATGGTACAACCGGCTGCCAGTGCCGGTCCCGCCTTCCGGGTGATCATGGCCGACGGAAAGTTCCAGGGAGTAATGGCGGCGCAGACACCCACCGGCTCCTTCAGCACCACAATGCGCTTGTCAGCCTGGTGCGGCATGATGGTATCGCCGCAGATGCGCCGCCCCTCCTCGCTGAACCACTCGATAAAGGAAGCGGCATAGGCGATCTCGCCGCGCGACTCCGCCAGCGGTTTGCCCTGTTCGGTCGTCATCAGCACGGCCAGATCCTCCTGGTTGGCCATGATAAGCTCAAACCAGCGCCGCAGGATAACGGCCCGCTCCCTGGCGGTCTTGGCGCGCCAACCCGGAAACGCCGCCCCGGCCGCCTCTATGGCTTGCCGCGTTTCCGTGGTTCCCATTCTGGGGATAGTGCCGATTACCCCGCCCGTTGCCGGATTGGTCACGTCGACGGTCTCTTTGCTCACGGCATCACGCCACGAACCGTTGATATAGCAGCGCTGTTCCAATAACGTTGGATCTTTGAGGGTCAGCATGGGATGTTCTCCTTATGAAAGTTCCTGTCATGCCCGAATGCTTTTATCGGGCATCCATGATTTCAATTCGTTACATTCTGGATTCCCGACTAAAACCGCTGCGGGAATGACAAAAAAGGACTTTTGAAAAAGCCTCCTTTGACAGGCCAATTCCCTGGTTGTAGACTGCCCCTATCCGGAGGTTTCCATGAACAGCATGTCACCAGCCTTTACCATTACCTTTCTGATAACTATTGCGGTGATGTTGATCGTGGCGGTAACCAGCTCGCGCCGGGTCCGCACGGCAGGTGATTTTTCCCTTGCAGGCAGGCAATCCGGAAGCCTGGATGTAGCAGGCGGCATCCTGGGTACCCTGGTCGGCGGTGCTGCAACCATCGGCACAGTCCAATTGGCCTACCTTCATGGATTTTCCGCCTGGTGGTTCACCCTCGGTTCCGGCATTGCCTGCCTCTTTCTCGGCCTGGCTTTGGC
>DBMM01000115.1 GCA_002298925.1 Geobacter sp. UBA698
CCCGCCAGGGGGGAGGGAATATTATTGGCCTTTACATGAAACTCAAATGAAAACTTATGCCCAAACTGATCATCGACGACATACCGGTTGAAGTTGGCAACGGCGTTTCCGTGCTGGAAGCCGCGCAAAGCGTGGGTATCCCCATTCCGCACTTTTGCTGGCATCCGGCATTGGGAAAGGCGGGAGCCTGCCGGGTCTGCGCGGTGAAGATGCTCGACGGCCCGGTAAAGGGACTGCAAATGTCCTGCATGCTGCCCGCGCAGGACGGGATGGTCGTCTCGACCACCGACGAAGAGGCCATGGCCATGCGGCGGCATGTCATCGAGTGGCTGATGATCAACCACCCGCACGATTGCCCGGTCTGCGACGAAGGGGGCGAATGCCAGCTCCAGGATTTCACCATTGCGGGCGGTCACGGTTTGCGCCGCTATACCGGCAGGAAGCGCACTCATATCAATCAGTACCTTGGGCCGTACATCGAGCACGAAATGAACCGCTGCATCCAGTGCTACCGCTGCGCCCGGTTTTACCAGGAGTTTGCCGGGGGCACGGATTTCGGTGTCATGGGCAGCGCCGGGCGGGTCTATTTCGGACGTTTTGAAGAAGGGCAACTGGCATCGCCCTTTTCCGGCAACTTGGCGGACATCTGCCCCACCGGCGTGTTTACCGACAAAACCGCCCGTTTCCGCGCCCGCTACTGGGACTACGACATGGCCCCGTCGGTCTGTCCCCACTGTTCGCTCGGCTGCAATACGACACCAGCAGCCCGTTACCGCGAACTGCTCAAAACCATGGGCCGCAAAAACGATGCGATCAATGGCTGGTTCATCTGCGATAAAGGGCGGTTTTCCAATGCGATAGTCAACGACCCGAACCGTCCCAGGCATCCCCTGGTGGACTGTCGGAAGGTTGATTGGGACGAAGCAATGGACGCCCTTCTGCCACGGATTGCGGAAATCGGGGAGCTGTATGACCCAGGAAGTCTGGCAATTGTCGGTTCGCCCCATCTGTCAATGGAAGCGGCTGTACTGCTCCCCGTGCTGGCCTCCTGTGCGGCTGCAGGTTCGCTCTGTTACTTCATGGACGAGCATGAAGCGGAGCGAACCAGGGCATCGGTGTCGTATCTCAGCGAGGGACGTGCGGCATCCATGGCCGATGTGCGGGCGGCGGATCTGATTGCCGTTGTCGGCTGCGACTTGATGGAAGAGGGGCCGATGATGGCCTTGGCAATCAGGCAGGCATGGCGTAACGGCGCGAGGGTTTACGTAGTGGCGAATGAACCCAACTCTCCCCTTGAAAGGGAGGGAGCTGGATTGCCGTTTGATTATAGTTCTGTCTCGACACTGGACGACGTGCCGTTATTGGAGGCTCAAAAGCCGGTCATTATTTCGTCGTCTTCAAGCTTCTCCCCATGGAATAGGGAGGCTGTGGAAAATTTGCCGACATCGGCACCTGCGGCAATTCCACATGCCTCCCCCTTTTTCAATGGAAAACATAAAATGGTCTGTTTGCTTAACGGTCCCAACGCCTTCGGCACTGCGCTACTGTCCGGGATGCACGATGCAATCAGCTTTTCCGAGGCCGTTACAAAGGGAAAGGTGAAGGGTGTCATTGCTGTGGAAGCCGACATACCGCCGGAACTCCTGCACGGAATTCCCGTAGTGGCTGCCCTGGATTGGCGGAATACCGGTGTCACCAGGGCTGCCCGGATCTTCCTGCCAACCACCGCCTGGGTGGAGATGGACGGCACCTACATCAACAATGAGGGGCGCGCCCAGAGATTCAGGAAAGTGATGAATCCGGGATTGCCGATCAAGGGACTCGACCCGGCGGGACACCCGCCCCGCGTGCATTCCGCAACGCCCCCCGGCGGCGATCCCCGTCCGGCCTGGCAGGTGGTAGCCAAGGTCATCGAGCGTCTTGGGGGAGATCGGATTGTTGAGCCGTTTTCCGGAGAATGGGAAAAGCTGCGGGAGATTGATGCGGAAGCTAGTGGTATTCTGATCTGCCGTAAAAAGCAGTGAGAGAACAAACGTCGGTTGAAACATCCTGAAACAGAGGAGGAGCGATATGCCATTAATTCAGGTCAAAGTCATCGAGGGTGTGTTCTCGTCGGAGCAAAAACGGGAAATTGTAAAGAAGCTCACTGATGCGATGGTGTCTATCGAAGGGGAAAATATGCGTCATGTGACCATGTGTATCGTGGAAGAAATTAAAAGCGGCGATTGGGGCATTGGCGGGAAACCATTGACGACGGAGGATGTCAAAGCCCTCGCGGCAGGCAGCCCCAAAAGCTAGGACATGATCCCGGACCCGATCGACATAGCGCTGTCCGCAATAAAAATCGCCCTGGTATTCTTCGTGATCCTGACCCTGGCGGCCTACCTGGTGTTTGCCGAACGCAGGTTGCTGGCGTGGATCCAGGATCGCAAGGGTCCCAACCGGGTCGGTCCCTTTGGCCTGCTGCAACCTCTGGCTGACCTGATCAAGATGCTCACCAAGGAAGACTTCAAACCGGCCGGAGCGGACAAGTGGCTTTTCTATCTGGCGCCAGCCATGGCAGCGATACCGGCCATCATGACATTTGCAGTGATACCGTTTGGCGCGCCGATTCCTCTGCTCGGCCGCCAGGTCGCCATGCAGGTGGTCGATCTGAACGTGGGACTGCTGCTCTTTATCGCATTTTCGGCGATTGCCGTTTACGGCGTGGCCCTGGGGGGATGGGCGTCCAACTCCAAGTACGCACTGCTGGGGAGCATCCGTGGCTTGGCACAGTTGATATCCTACGAGATTTCCATGGGGCTGGCCCTGGTGCCGGTGGTCATCCTGTCCCGCTCGTTCACGCTCTCGGAGATCGTCAACGCGCAGGAAGGATGCTGGTTCATCGTCTATCAGCCGCTGGCGTTCATCATCTTCCTGATCAGCATCATCGCCGAGTGCAAGCGGGTGCCCTTCGACCTTCCCGAGGCAGAGGGGGAACTGGTTGCCGGATTTCACACCGAATACTCCGGCATGCGTTTCGGCCTGTTCTTCGTGGGAGAATACATCAATATCATCGTGCTGGGCGGGTTGGCGACAACGTTTTTCCTGGGAGGATGGCACGGTCCGCTGCTGCCGCCGGTGATCTGGTTTTCCATAAAGACGCTGGCTTTTGCCGTTCTCTTCATCTGGATTCGCGGAACCCTGCCGAGGCTGCGCTATGACCAGTTGATGCACTTCGGCTGGAAGTTCCTGACGCCGCTGGCGCTGCTCAACATCCTGGCAACCGGCTGGTGGATGGTGTTGCGAGGCTGATGATATGAGCATACTCCATGACATACAGGCGATCCTGGGCGGGATGTGGATAACCTGGAAGCACATTTTCCGGCGGCCCGAGACAATTTCATACCCAGAGGAAAAGCGCGTTCCCTCGCCCCGCTTCCGGGCGCGGATCGTGTTGACGCGCGACCCGGACGGCGATGAGCGCTGTGTGGCCTGCTACCTCTGCTCGGCAGCCTGCCCGGTTGACTGCATCTCCATGCAATCGGCCGAACGGGAAAACGGGAGACGCTACGCGGCCTGGTTCCGTATCAATTTCTCCCGCTGTATTTTCTGCGGTCTCTGCGCCGAGGCCTGCCCGACCCTGGCGATCCAGATGACGCCTGGTTACGAGATCTGCAACCGGGACATCATGAACCTGGTGTACGAGAAGGAAGACTTGCTGATCGACGGCTGCGGCAAGGACAACTCGTACAACTTCTATAACCACGCAGGCATTGGCGTAACCCAGCCACGCGGCGCAGGGGCCGAGGAATTGCCGCCGGTGGATGTGCGCGGGTTGATGCCTTGATTTGGGACTGGGGATCAGGGACCGGGGACCGGTAAAACCTAAAGTTTTTGCCAGTCCCTGGTCCCCGACTCCCGGTCCCCAGAAAAAAACTATGGAACAGATCCTTTTCTACATACTGGCAACCGTGATCGTTATCGCCACTATTTTGGCCATTACCGAAAAGCATCCGGTGCATGCCATCGTCTACCTGGTGACATCCTTCTTTGCCCTAGCTGTCGTGTTCTACCTGCTGGCGGCTCCGCTCATCGCCATGTTCGAAATGATCATCTACGCCGGTGCGGTCATGGTGCTATTCATGTTCGTGATCATGATGCTGGACCTGGGAGGGGGCGGGGATGCCAAGCGCCCTTCCCTGGCGCACTGCCTGCCTGCCCTGGTGCTGGCGGGAGTCATCCTGGCCTCGCTGGGACTGCTGGTCACCGCCCGGTCCTCCGCGATCCCGGCCGCATCGCACATGCCGGATGTGCGGGAATTCAGCACAACGCTTTTCACCAAGTACGGCGTGGCCATTGAGATCATCTCCATGCAGTTGCTCTTTGCCGTTGTGGGGGCACTCTATCTGGGGAGGAGGCGCAAACCATGATCGTGCCGTTTACGCACCTGCTCGTGCTTGCCTCGATCCTGTTTTCGCTGGGCCTGATCTGCGTGCTGGTCTGGCGATCCAACATCATCATGCTGCTGATCGGCATCGAAATCATGCTGAATGCCGCCATGCTGCTTTTCGTGGCCGGATCGAACCACTGGGGCATGGCCGACGGACAGGTGTTCGCCCTGATGATCATGGCCATGACATCCGCGGAGGTGTCCCTGGCGCTGGCAATGGTGGTGTATCTGCATCGAAGAAAAAGAACGGTGAACGTGGATGAATTCAGTGAGTTAAAAGATTAATGAAAACAGCCCTTGAACTCATAATCCTGCTCCCGTTCCTGGGAGCGATCGTCAACATCCTGCTGGGGCGCGCGCTTCCCCGGCGGATGGTTGAGCTCACGGCTTGCGCCGTGGTCTGGGGGAGCTTCATCGCGGCCCTGTCCGCGGCTGTAAGTTATTCCACCCCCACTGTGGTATATGCCGGTTCCTGGCTTTCCTCGTTCAATCTCAGCGCCCCGTTCAGCCTCTACATCGATCCGCTTTCGCTCTCGCTCTGTCTGATGATCACCTTTGTCTGCGGCCTGATCCATCTCTATTCCATCGGCTACATGGCGGACGATCCCTGTTATGTCAGGTTCTTCGCCCTGCTCAACCTGTTTGTCGGCGCCATGCTGGTGCTGGTGCTGGCCGAAAACCTGCCGCTGCTCTACTTGGGATGGGAGGGGGTCGGCTTCTGCTCTTATGCCCTGATCGGCTTCTGGTACAAAGAGGCCAAAAACGCCACTGCCGGACGCAAGGCCTTCATCGTGACCCGGATCGGAGACGTGGGGCTGGCAATCGCCATCGTCTGGATGTTCCAGCATTTCGGCACGCTTTCCATTACCCAGTTGAATCAGTCAGGACTTCAGGCCCCGACTGAAGTGGTGACCGCCATGGGGTTCCTGCTCCTGCTGGGAGCCATGGGCAAATCGGCCCAGGCGCCGCTCATGGTCTGGCTGCCGGACGCCATGGCCGGACCGACGCCGGTGTCAGCCCAGATCCATGCCGCGACCATGGTCACGGCCGGGGTCTACCTGTTGATGCGCATGTTCCCGCTAATCGGCCATTCGCCGGACGTTGCCGCCGCCATAGCCGTCACCGGTGCTTTTACCGCCTTCTACGGAGCGACCTGCGCCCTTGTGGAGCGCGACCTGAAACGGATTCTGGCTTTTTCCACCATCAGCCAGATCGGCTACATGACCCTTGCCGTAGGATGCGGAGCGATCACCGCCGCTACATTCCACCTGATCGTGCATGCCTTTTTCAAGGCCTTGCTGTTCCTGGCCGCCGGATGCGTCATCACCGCCATGCATCATGAGCAGGACATCTTCCGCATGGGAGGGCTGCGACGCACCCTGCCCGCCACCTTCTGGCCGTTCCTGGCCGGTGCGCTCTGTCTGGCCGGAATACCGCCCACAGGAGGTTTTTTCAGTAAGGACGGCATACTGGCGGCAGCCTGGGAACAAGGCGGTATGCTCTACAGCACGCTCTACGCAGTAGGGCTAATTACCGCTTTCCTGACAGCCATCTACAGCTTCAGGATGATGTTTATCGTGTTCGGTGATCGCCTTTCTTCAAAGGAGGAACATCATCCAGCCGTTACGAACGTGCCCGCGATCATGACGTTCATGCTGATCCCTTTGGCGATTCTGGGTTTGATCGGCGGTCTGCTCAATATTCCCGCTAACCTGGGTAACGGCCTGCTCGATTCCTTCCTGGCTGCCCTGAATGCCGAAGGAAGCCACCTGAAAAGCATCACCGAACTTGCCCTGCAGGGAACGGCATCGCTCGTGGCTTTGGGAGGTGTTTTCACGGCGTGGCTCCGCTACGGGGGAAAACGCCGGCAAGAATGCATCAGCCGGGCAGAGCAGGAACCAAGCCCCTTGGTCGGCTTCCTGCGGGCGGGGTGGTATTTCGACAGACTCTACCGCTTCCTCTTCATCCGGCCCTTCGAATGGCTGTCAGCCATTCTTTGGGAGCGGGTGGACGAGGGGGTTATCGATGACAACCTGGACCGCATGGCAACCCTGCTCGGCCGCACCGGGCAACTGCTGGGTGGGCTGGGCAATGGGCGCGTGTCTGCCTATCTGCTGAGCATGGCAGCCGGAGCAGCACTGATAATTGCATGGTTTGCGTGGGTGATGCCATGACCGGACTTCCGCTGCTGACAATCCTGGTTTTGCTCCCCCTGACAAGCGCCGTCTGCCTGCTTCCGCTCGTGAAGCACGAGGCTCTGGCCAGGAAAGCGGCATGCGGCGCTGCCTTGCTGGAACTGGTGATCGCCTGCGCAACCTATGGTTTCGCATCCCATCCCGTAGGCGGAGTGCTTGCCGGTTTCTTCCTGTTCGAAGACATGGCCTGGATCGATGCGCTCGGCATCCGCTATACCCTGGGAATGGACGGCATCAGCCTGCTGCTGGTCATCATGACCGCCCTGCTGACGCTGCTGGGCATGCTGGTCTCCTGGCGCGCCGTCACCAAGCGCACGGT
>DBMM01000034.1:0-16063 GCA_002298925.1 Geobacter sp. UBA698
CGGGCCTATGTGCTGGAAACCGGTACGGTGGTGCTCTCCGGAGACGCAAAACAACTGGCCGAGAACCCCGAGGTCAGGAAGGCTTATCTGGGGGAATGATCTGAAACTCTTGTCTGTCGTTATCAAACAACCTTGATCAATAATAAAACAGCTTGACTTTGTCAGGCTGTTTTTTTTATGATGCTGGAATAGTTAAAGGCAGTGAAGAGGAGTAGTAGTCGTTGGGGCTTTCCAGAGAGCCGGTGGGTGGTGCGAACCGGCAGGCTGACACGATGAACTCGCCTCGGAGCCGTTCCGGTGAACAGACAGCTTCAAGTGCAAATCAACGGATTTGAATTTGGAACAGCTCTAGCCGGTGCCGTTCTCCCGCGTCAAGGGTGATATGAGGTCTGTCCGCAGTTCGGGCAGATGAATTAGGGTGGTACCGCGAACGCATCTGATGCCTTCGCCCCTTTGTGGGGTGGAGGCATTTTTATTTTCAGGGTTGCAGGTAATTGCCCCGGTTTCGGGTACAATTTCAACTCAGCACAAAAGCGGTGAAAGGAGCGTAAGGCATGGCCAAGGCAAAGAAGCAGGACGATGATCGGCAGATAATCAGGATTTTTGATACCACGCTGCGGGACGGCGAACAGGCGCCGGGCAACAGCATGAACATCGAGGAGAAGCTGCGCATCGCCAAGCAGCTGCAGAAGCTGAACGTGGACGTGATCGAGGCCGGCTTTCCGATCGCTTCGGACGGTGATTTCGAAGCGGTCAAGCTGGTGGCCCAGACCATCAAGGGGCCTCAGATTGCCGGCCTGTGCCGTTCCAGCGAAAAGGACATCGACCGCGCCTGGGAGGCGCTGAAATATGCCGGCGAAAAGGGGCGCATCCACACCTTCATCGCCACCTCCGACATCCACATGAAGTACAAGCTGCAGATGGAGCCGGCCAAGGTGCTGGCTTCGGCGGTCAAGGCGGTCAAGCGGGCCGCATCCTATACCCCCAACGTCGAGTTTTCCTGTGAGGATGCCGTGCGCACGCGGCTGCCGTTTCTGGCAGAGGTGGTTGAAGCTGTCATCGCCGCCGGCGCCACCACCGTCAACATCCCGGACACGGTAGGCTATACGATCCCCTTCGAGTACTTCAATATCATCAAGTACCTGAAGGATAACGTCCCCAACATCGACCAGGCCGTCATTTCGGTCCACTGTCACAACGACCTGGGATTGTCGGTGGCCAACTCCATCGCCGCCGTGCAGGCCGGCGCGCGCCAGGTGGAATGCACCATCAACGGCATCGGCGAGAGGGCCGGCAACTGCTCGCTGGAGGAGTTCGTCATGATCCTCAAGACGCGCGGCGACATCCTGCCGTTTGCCACCAACGTCTGTACCGAACATCTTACACCGACCAGCCGCCTGCTGACGACCATCACCGGCATCGGCGTCCAGCCCAACAAGGCCATCGTCGGGGCCAACGCCTTTGCCCACGAGGCCGGCATTCACCAGCACGGCATGCTGATGGACAAGTCCACCTACGAGATCATGACCCCCGAATCGGTGGGGCTGGCCGCCAGCGCCCTGGTGCTGGGCAAGCACTCCGGTCGCCACGCCTTCAAACAGCGCCTGGAAGAGTTGGGGCATGAGCTGGACGACGACAAGCTCAACCGGGCCTTCGATCGTTTCAAGACCCTGGCCGACCTGAAAAAGGAGGTCTTCGACGAAGACCTGGATGCCATTGTGGCCGAAGAGGCGCGTGAAGAGGAGAAGTACAAGCTGGGGCACATCACCGTGACCTGCGGTTCCTTTGCCGTGGCGACCGCCACCGTACAGATGGAGATCGACGGGACTGTGGTACGTACCGCTGAACTGGGCGACGGCCCGGTCGACGCCACCCTCAAGGCCATCAAGAAACTGACCAAGACCAAGGCCAAGCTGATGCAGTACAACGTCGGCTCCATAACCGGCGGTACCGATGCCCAGGGAGAAGTCACCGTGCGCGTGGCCGAGGGTACCCACACCGTGGTCGGCAAAGGCGCCTCCACCGACATCATCGAAGCATCTGCCCGGGCCTATATTCATGCCTTGAACCGTCTCAGCTACAAACAGAGGCGCTTTACCGAAGGGGTCTGATCTAGTTTGCGAATAGACGCCGGGGCGGTCAGCAGCCGCCCTCGCGTTTTATCGGTTCAACTCATCTTTTCCAGTACGACGACATACTCGAAAGCAGACCGTGAGGGGCTAATCTCCCGCACAGCCAGGTTGGCAGCGTGATTGGCGATCACGTACTGCAAAAAATCCGCCAGCGAGTCCTTTGTAAATACGTGAAAATGGGCGTCATCCGATGACTCCCGCCACAACTTGTCGATATAGCTGTTTCGCGCCTCCTCAGTTGCATATGTTTTCAGATTCCTCTGAACCTTGTGGAGATTGGGAATCGAGATTTCCACGAATTCACGGTAGTGCTCCCTGTTCTTTTCCCTGAATTTCTCCCCCTGGCCACACTTGACCAACTCATAATCATCCACGATGTGTTCGACCGTGGTAATTCTACGCCCATAATCGAAGCTTTTCTCGCCATTGGGCAGGGTCAGGAAAATGATGCCGTTCTTCCTGATGACCCTGATCCAGTTCAACAGCGCTAAGAGCGGATTCGCACAATGCTCCAGGACATGGTTGGCAATTACAAAGTCCTGTGAATCCGCTTGGATGCCGGACAGTTCGCAGCCGTCGGCAACGATGTCGGTGACAACGATGCGGGAGGCGTCAATCAGCGGGAATTTTTTAATGTTTTCCTCTTTGGTGGCATAATCCACATAGCTAACCGTGACCCCCGGGGGCACTTCCAGCGGATTGTGCAAAGCTCCCACCTCCAGTCCGCTGCCGCGCAGATAGCGAAAAGAGAGCTTCCTGCGCACCGAATAGGAAGGGAACAGCAGCGATTCCCCGACAAACTCCTTCAGTTTTTTGATCGGATTTTTAAGCAATGGATTAGTTCTTTCGGTTTGTTTGTGGGCATTGCGAACCCAGGAGCCTGTCGGATTTAGGAGAAATCTACTGCAAATCCGTCTGGTTGGGCCATATTTTGCCGCTTTCTTGGTCAACAGAACAACTATTGACCTTCAAAATCGACTAAATCTGTCCTCAACCAGCCGAATTTTCGCTACGATTTCCTAAGGAGTCTAGCAAAAACAACTTGGACAAAAAGCCGTTCGCCCTGAGCTTGTCGAAGGGCAGCCGTTCATGGTTCGACAAGCTCACCACGAACGGAAAAGTTCAGTTAATTTTTGCAAGGCCACTAAGTCCGACAGGCTCCTAGCCGATCCTGACCGTCTTGTAGAGAAAATTCTTGAACTTGAACAGCCTGCGCTGCTCCTCGTTGGCTTCCCCGTCGTCACCAAGGGCCTTCAGATAGCGCGCCACGGCCGGCATGGTCTTGCCGGCCAACACCCGTGTCCGCTCGATCACCAGCCGCACCGTCTCCCGCGAGATGTCATTGCGTGAAAAGGGCTCATAGACCTCTGTCCAGAAATCGCCGCCCGCCTCGATCCGCTCCAGTATGGTGGCTGCCAGACGGTCGTCCAGTTCCCGTGCGGCCGGCTGTTTTGAGGAGAGATTGCCGGCCCCGGTGCCGGCGATGGCCAGGCGGATGGCGTCTCCGTTGATGACGTCCCGGGTGCGGAAGAACAGTGCCCGCAGCAGGATGCTGCGCAGTTCGCGGATATTGCCCTGGTAGTTGTGGCGGATCAACTCCTGCTTGGCGTCATCGGAAAGTACCGGAGCGGAGTCGTTCGGCTCATTCTCGGCGCGGTAGGTGCGGTAGAGCTTGCCGAGGAAGTGCACCGACAGGTCGGCAATGTCCTCGCGGCGTTCGTTCAGTGACGGCAGCCGGATGGAAAGCTCGGCCAGGCGGTGGTAAAGGTCCTCGCGGAAGCGGCCGGAGGCGATCTCCTCCTGCAGATTCTTGTTGGTGGCAGCCACCAGCAGCACCCGGCTGTAGCGTTCCGCGTTCTCTCCCAGCCGCACGAAACCGCCGTTGTCCAGAAAACGGAGCAGCTGGACCTGGGTCTTGGGGTCGGCGTCGCCGATCTCGTCCAGGAAGACGATGCCGCCGTTGGTCTCTTCCAGGATGCCGCGCCGGTCGTTGTAGGCACCGGTAAAGGCGCCCTTCTTGTGGCCGAACAGCTCCGAGTAGGTCAGCTCGCCGGAATAGGAGGCGATGTTGGTTTTTTTGATCGGCAGCTCGCCGCTGGCATTGATCTGGTCGCGGTAGAGGCCGTTCAGTTTGTTGTAGAGGTTGTTGAAAAAGAACTCCTTGCCGGAACCGGTGGGGCCGGTGACCAGGATCGAGGGAAGCCCGATGGTGGCTTCCTGCAGGCTGTTGCGGTTCCAGAAGGTGATCCGGTTGAAGAGCGGCAAAGAGACGGTATTGATGAACTCGACAATGGCCTGCGAATTGGGGCTGTTGCCGATGATGTTGCCCAGCCGGTAGGAAGAGACGTGCGGATCCTTGTAGGCCACGTCCGTTGCCAGGCGGTTGACCTCGCTCTGCAGTCCCTCGATGCGCTGCAGGTCCGAGATGTGGCGGGCGGTCAGGCTGCCGATGATCTGCAGGATGCGGCGGTGCTCTTCGCGGAAGTAGTCGTGCCGCAGCGAGTTGAGGCAGATCACGGCAATCACTTCGTCATCGCAGATGACCGGCACGGCGATCTCGCTCTTGAGCAGGTCGCTCATGGAGCGGTGAAAGCCCCCGCTCTGCTGCTCCTGCTCGACCCTGGCAATGGTTTTGGGCTGTTTGGTGTGGGCCACGTAACCGGTCAGGCTGCGCTCCTCCGGCCGCAGCTCCTCGCCACCCACCAGGAAGGGGGGGATGTACTTCTTGAGCCATTCCTTGTTTTTGGCGCCGATGATGGTGCCCTGCTCGTCTTCCACCACCAGCCATCTGACCCCGTCCCGTTCCGTCACCAGGGCGATGCTGCCGGTATCGGCCCCGATCAGTTCGGTGGCCTTGGAGAGCACCTTGGTCAGAAAAGGCTGCAGGTTCTCGCTCCGCTCGTTGAGCAGGTCACTGATTTCTGAAAGAACACGGATTTCGAGATGTTCGCCTCCCACCTCGCTGATGACCCGCTCCACCATCTCGGCATGGGTCTGCAGGAGTCCCATCTCGAAATCGGTGAAGCGATACAGGTCGTGGGAGTAGTACGTCAGCAGGCAGATGATGCGCCGGCTGTCAGGGGCAAAGCGCGGTACGGCGTACAGCGAACGCAAGGCCATGGATTCGGTCAGCGCCCGCTTCTGCAGGCTGTGCTGGGTCAGGTCGGCGATGAAGAGCGGCTTGAGCATGCGCTCGTCGGCAATCACCCCCTGGTCGTTGATGTACTGCGAAATCAGGGATTTGCCCTTGCGCAGGTCGATGGCGCCCTGCTGGTCATACTGGGTCTTGAGCTGCTCGTTGGCGGAATAGCTGGCCAGGACGCCCAGCGAGCCGACGGCTCCGTCCTTGTGGTCCGGCACCAGCACGGCGGCCAGTGAAACCTTCTGGATCAGGTTCACCGCCGATTTGAGCATCATGGCGGCCGCTTCGCGCACCTTGAACTCTTCCAGGCGGCGCGCCAGCTGTACCTGCTGATGGTAGATGCGGGCCTGGTCGAGCCGGTCGGCCACGAAGCCGGCGAAATCGGCCAGGCGCGATTTGTCCTGGGCGGCCAGCACCTCGCCGGGATGGTCCTGGTCGACGCAGAGCACGCCGATGGACTTGCCCAGGCTGACCACCGGCATGACGTAGCTGGCGCAAAAACCGAAACGGACGGCGAACTCGCTGTCGGGCAGATTCCTGTTGGCGGCGGTTGCCCTGAAATCCACCGGATACTGGCTGACGAAGACACTGGAGACAAGCGCCTCGGACGAAATGATCGGGAAGNNGCGGGTCAGGTCCTCCAGGTAGACGCGGATGCGCTCACTGCCGGAGAGCAGTTGGGCTCCTTCCGCCAGGGCATACAGCAGTTCACCCTGATTCTCCTTGCCGTAGGTGACGATCTTGGCACGCAGTGCCGCCAGTTGGGGGTCGCTGGACATGGTTTCCTCTGAGTAGAATAGTTACTCAGGAAAGTGTAGCGCCAACCGGGCGGGGAGTCAAGGCGGAAGAGATCTGGAGTGAACCGACATCAATCCCGAGGGAGTTTGGATGAGAGTCAGCTGTGTCCGGTTTTGATTTTGCAATTAGCTCCCCCTCCCGCAAGGGGAGGGGGGACTTTTTGGGAGCAAGCAAATGCCTAACTGGACACTACTGGATAAGAGTAATTAAGACAATTGGGCAATCAGTTAATGAATTAAAGCCGCTGAACCGTAATGAATACGGTTGAACGGCCTTTACTATTGGAATCGCGTCAACGGAGTTATCTTCGGACTTCGTCTCCGGGATTCGTCAATCGCGTGCGCAGTGTCATCACCTTAAATTTTGAGATCGCCGACGATTATCCGCAGAATCAATACCGCATCGCTGATATCGATCTTCCAGTCAGGCGCCGGAACACCGTCCTTGAGGGGGCCGATATCCCCCTTGACAAGATAGCTGTCCTCCATCGTCTTCAAGCCGACCGACACCTGCAACGCCAGGAGCGCATCGGCGAGATCGACACCCTCGGGACTGATGAGGTCGCCGGTTGGTATGCCGAGAATCACCCGGCGCTTGACGATCGATTCGTTGCCGGCCACGTCGGTCGCCTTGACGGCAATGGTGTAGATATTTTCCCCGGAAAGCGGCATCGTTTGTGAGAATGATCCATTAACGACCTGCGGAGTGTATGGGACCTGATCTGTTGGGGGTCTCGTATCCGGATCGATTGTAATTGTCACTTTGACGCCGGTCGGGGAGTCTGATGTCGTTCCGTTAATAACAATGCTATTCTGTGTGGTACGGACGTCTCCTGCCGGTGAGGTCACATCAAGCAGCGGCGCTGACGTATCCCACACCAGCGTCAAGTCGCTGTATGCGGAGTTCCCGATAGCGTCAGTTGCAGTCAGGCGCAGCACGTAGCTGCCGTCGGCGCTGGCAGAAATCGTTGTCTCAAGGGCTGTTGGCGAACCGAAGCTTATGGTTCCCGGGCCTGACTGTTTTGTCCATTGGTACGTAGCAGCAGTATCATTCGAGGTTGCTTTCTGGGTGAACAGGGCGTTGGCTGTCTTGTTGCCACCCGCGTCAACCGTCGGTGGTGTCGTATCCCACACCAGTGTCATTTCGCTGTAAGCGGAGTTCCCGGCAGCGTCGCTTGCAGTCAGGCGCAGCACGTAGGTACCGTCGACAGTGGCGGAAATCGCTGTTACAAGAGAAGTTGGCGAGCCGAACTTTATGGTTTCCGGGCCGCCCGGGCCGGATTGTTTTGTCCACTGGAATGCCGTAGCATCACTACTCGCGCTTCCTGTCTGGGTGAACAGGGTGTTGGCTGTCTTGTCGCCACCCGCGTTAACCGACGACGGCGGTTTCGTATCCCAGGTAAGCGTCATTTGGTCGTAGGCGCTGTTGCCGGCAGCGTCGGTTACGGTCAGGCGCAGCAGGTAGGTGCCATCGGCGCTGGCTTTAATCGTTGTTACACGGCTCGTTAGCGATCCGAACGTTATGGTTCCCGGGCCTGATTGTGGTGTCCACTGGTACGTGAGGCCCAAGGGGTTAGCGTCACTCACGGTTGCCGTCTGGGTGAATATAGCGTTGGCTGCTTTGTTGCCACCCGCGTTGACCGACGGCGGTGTCGTATCGATTGTCCATGAGTAACTGGTTGGTGCTCCGATGTTGCCGGCTTGGTCGATGCCACGCACAAAGAAGGTATGGCGGGTGTCGGCGAGGGTGCTCAAATCGACATTACGTGGGGAAGTGCAGCTGCTGTAAGCGCCGCTGTCGATGCGACATTCCATTGTCCCTGTTTCATTGATGTTGAACGAGAAACTGCCTGTCTTGCTCTTGGTCGGGTCTGCCGGGCGGCTGCTGATGGTGGCTGTTGGCGGCGCTGTGTCGACAGTGATCTTGTATATGTTGCCGATGTTGCTGCCGTCAGGGACTGACGGATTCGGATTCTGGTTGCCGGCGGCATCCGCCAGCGTTCCGCTGACGGAAGATACATTCAGGATATCCACATTTTCGCCATCTGCCACGACATACATGCCGCTATAACTGATTCCTGCAAATGCCCCGCTGCTTATCGTCGCGCCCGAGTTGAGAAGAATCGTGAGTCCGTTCGTGATAACAGGCTCGCTAAAGTCGAGCGTTACATTTATCTGGCTGCCGGCCTTGTAATATCCACCCGCTGTAGTTGACCTCGCCCCTGTTATTTCCGGCAAGACTATAGCGCTGGCTGCAAAAGCGACTTTTTTCGAGCGGCCGGCGCCGTCAGTTCCGGTTGCCGCAGCCGACGACGCAGCTGTCATTGCAGGTGAGGCAGTGTTGTAGATGATGTTTCTGGTAACAGCTGTTTCTTTTCCGGCTGCGTCGGTGGCTGTGGCGGTTATCCGGTAGCTTTTGTTTTCGCTGAAATTTACCAGCTGTTCGAAGAGCCCGCTGCTGACAGGTGGCGTTGACGTTACGCCATCGATGGCAACAGTGACGGTGCTCTGCGTATCAGATACGGCCCCCTTGACAAGATAGCTCGACTGGTCCGTGACGATATCCTCTGACGGATCGTTTATCTGCAGCGTCGGTTTGGTCGTGTCATATACAAGCGTTCTCTTGACAGCCGAGCTCTTGTTTGCGGCCTGGTCGGTGGCGGTAAGTGTGATTGTATTGAGACCCGCTGCAAGGTGGACGTCTGCCGTGAAACTCGATCCACTCATCGCGGCAGCCTCTGGGGGGGCTCCGTTGAGCGAGAAGTAGACCGGTGCGTTGTTGGTGACCGTGCCTGTCAGCGTTAGCGGTGACTGGCTGGTTACACTGTTGTCTGGCGGAGAAGTGAGGGTTATCTGCGGCGTTGACGGGTCAAGGGTCACGATTCGCGTTTCCTGCACGCTGTTGCCGGTAGCGTCTGTTGCCACCGTTGTCACGTTGTTGGTACCGGCAGAGAGCGTAAGGGCATGGCTAAAGCTGTCGTCGGCCTGCAGCGTGGCGCTCTCTCCGTTGATCGTGACGCTGGTGACACCGGCTCCATTGGTTGCTGCACCCGAGACATTGAGCGTCCGGTTATTGGTGACAGCACCGTCGGGAAGCGTTGAAATGGTCAGGGTCGGAGCCGCACCCGCCGTGGCCGCGATGAGCAGCAGCACCACAGAAACCAGAGCACAGAATACAGAGCAGTTGATAGTCTTCGCTAAAATCATATCCCTCCCCGTAGCTAACCAGTACGTTGTACTGGACATGTCCAGTTTTTTTGCAGCCTTAACTGCGCGGCAACCGTCTCCCTGTCCGCCATAGAAAGCGCCTGGCCTGGCTGGTTGCGCCGGTGAGATGGGGGCGACGGCTTGCGGTCAGCAAGATGCCTATAAAGACTACAACACAATTATGGATTGTAAAGTGACGTTAACTTAGACGGTGGGGCTCAACGCAGATGTAACCGTGATGATGGTGAGGGAATCAGACCATTCTGTTTTAACTGTCCTTGCGCACGGCAGCCGCCGGCGACCAGGGGTAATCGCGGACATGTTCGGCAAGTTCGTCGCGGGTGTGGCGGTTGATGCGGCGCACGGCCAGCAGCACTACCAGCAGCAGCGGCAGGGAGTACATCAGGATTCCGCTCAGTGCCATGAAGGACTCACCGATCCAGAAGGTGACCCCCCAGTTGAAGATCAGCACGCAGAGATAGAGCAGAGGTCCCAGCAGCGGCCGGTAGGGCAGGTTGGCGACCCCGGCCGGCGGGTCGTTCAGGCGGCGGGCATCGATCAGCTGGAAGGCGCCCACCAGGAACAGGCTGGTCAGAAACCAGCCGACGTAATTGGAGAGCGGCACTCCGAAATGGATGCCTGGTTCCCGGTAGCCGTAGATCTGCCCCAGGAACCAGCGCCGCCCCTGGAGCGCCACCGGATCGATGACGATATCCAGGAAGGTCTGCAGGAACGCAGCCAGGATCAGGGCTGAAAAAGAGCGGCGGATGGCGCGGGTTTCCAGGGAGACCAGATTCAAGCGCCAGCTCTTGAGGGGCGAGAGGATGAACAGAGCGGTAGCATAGCTGCAGTAGGCCAGGAACACATAGGAGAGCGAATCGAAGAAGGGCACTCCGGCCACCCACAGTTCCTGGTTGATGGTGGTTTCGATGTAGTAGTACCAGCCATAGGGGAAGCCGGTGTTGATGGAAAGCCACTCCGAGCCGAAGGCGATCAGATAGCCGGCGACGGTGAAGGTCAGGGTGCGCCGCCAGCCCACATGGGACACGCAGGCCAGCAGGAAGGCGCCAAAGAAGGCGAAGACATAGGGACGCATGGCAACGGTGCCGAGGGCGAGGTCGAGGATCTGGTTCATGGTGTGTTAGCATAATCCTTTCCGGATCTGGTAGAGCTCATCCAGGTCCAGGCCGTTCTTTTCATAGTATTCCCGCTCCAGCTCTTCCACGTAGAAGCGGTCCAGACCGGAGTTTTTCAGGAAATCTTCTCGCAGGCCGATGTCGTGTTCCGCGATGATTGTCGGCAGCAGCGTGTGCAGGTACATGGCCTCGGTCTTGATGGTGAAGATGGTCTCGTCGAAGAGCTGGTCGGGAATATCCACCTGCAGGTGCTTGCGGGTCCTGAGTTCCTCGGTCACTTCGCGGCGCAGCGCTTCCTGGTCGGCGCGGGTGGCGAACCGGGAGTAGAAGTTGCGGATCCGTTCCCGGACGTGTTCCAGCAGGATCAGGGAAATCCGCTCGTTCTGGTCGATGGCCAGCAGCCGGCTGTACAGCTCCTCCAGTCCGGCCCGGTTTTCCTCGATGGCCGTCAGCCCTTCCATCAGGGTGGCAACCTTGCGGCGGCCGAAACGCCCCAGATAGCTGTTGCGGAACAGGTCAGCGATGAACAGTTCGGCAAAGCAGCCCTTCTGCAGGTTGTCGAAGGCGGCCTTGTGCTCCAAAAGCCCCCGCAGCATATCCTCGTTGATGCGCACATTTTCCATGAACGCCAGCTGGCTGACCAGGTTGGCTACGCTGTCGAAACGGTCCAGATAGGTGATCACATAGGAGAAACCGTCCATCAGCGCCGGATCGGCACCATCGCGGATCTTTTCGTCGCATTCCTTGCTGGCGTCCAGCATGAGCTGGTCGAAGGAGTGGTCACGGTTCTCCACGGCGCTCTTTCTGGCCCTGATCAGCTTGAGCATGTCTTCCCGGTCGATGCGGCTTTCGATCTCCTTTTCACGCAGGAAAATTCCCTCCAGCAGCTCGCGGGTGGCGGCCAGATACTCCGGTTCCTCGCGTCTGGCCAGGTTGCGCCCCTTCTGCAGCATCTCGTCCAGGGTGTAGAAAAGCGCCCCGGGAATCTTGTTGCGTACGGACAGGGTCTTGAGCCGGGTCAGCCGGGCGTTGTCCAGGTTGCTGATCTCCCCCTTGGCATTGCATGTCAGCAGGATGTTGCGGTACTCGTCCACGATGCGCTTGTTGTCAGGGTGACGGTACATGATGTCGATGCGCATGCGCTCCTGCTGGTAGCGGTTGATTCTGTTGTCGGCGGCCAGGTTGACCAGCCGGCTGAAATCTTCGTCCGAGATCTTCTTGCTGCGGAAATACAGCTGGCGGAACAGGTCGCGGTAACAGCGGTGCTGGCGGTTGATCAGCTTGACCACAAACAGCTGGGCGCTGTCGTCCTGCAGCAGCGGGAAAATCTCGGAAATGAGGATGTCATCCCGTTCCTCGCCGATGGCTTCGGAGCGTTTCAGCAGCTTGCCCAGGCAGCGCACCAGTTCTTCCTGCTGGCTTTTCAGCTGGCGAGAAAAACGGCTGGAGTGGACAAAGAAGAAATAGTTGCAGACGGCGTTGCCGTCAAAAAATATGTTGTCGTAGCTTTCACTGCCGTTGGTGCTGTCACTGAAGCGGACCGTGCCGGTGCTGTCGTCGGAGCGGGCCCCGTACATGACCAGACGGTTGATGATGTCCGCTTTGGAGAGATCGGAAGCCGGCTGGTCCACGCCGAACATGTATTCGCAGAAATAACCGCCGTTGCCCTGGTAACTGATGCCTTCCGGGGTGATGATGAACTCGTTGCCCGGAGAGAATAAGCGCAGATGGTCCACGTCCTGGACGATGTTGAAGAAGTAGCTCTGGTAGGCATCATTGCCGGCCACCATGACGTAGTATTCAATCCGGTCGCCGGCCTGTCCGTGTAGCCTGATATCCTTGTGCATGTTCCGTCTCCGGGGTGTGGTGGGCAACTGGTGGCAGCAGAACCGGGCGCCGCTTCAGGGGATATCGAATTCCAGGCCGTCGTAGGCGAACTCGAAACCGGGCGGCAGTTTCTCGCCATCGGCATGGAGCACGTCATGGGACAGATGGGTCAGGATGGTGCGCTGGGGTTTAAGCTGGTGTACCGCTGCGATGGCCGTTTCGATGTGGAAGTGGAAGGGGTGCGGTTTCCAGCGCAAGCCGTCGATCACCAGGACCGACACTCCCTCCAGGAGCGGCAGCGAGGAATCGGGAATGGCGCTGCAGTCGGTCAGATAGGCGAATGAGCCGATGCGGTAACCCAGGGCCGAGGTGAGACCATGCTCAAGCGGGACCGGAATCACGGTCAGGTCGAACAGTTGGAAGGGGCCGTGCACATCGTGGTCCTTGAGGATCGGTGTGTAGCCGGAGCCTTTGTACTCCCGGAAAATATAGGGAAAGCTGGTCTTGAGGGTCTCGAAGGTAGCCGGGGAGGCGAAGCTGGGGACGATCTCCCGGTGGATGAAGTGAAATCCGCGCAGATCGTCGATGCCGTTGACATGGTCGGCGTGGGAATGGGTGAACAGGACCGCGTCGATGTAGGTTACCCCTTCGCGCAGGGCCTGACGCCGCAGATCGGTGGAGGTGTCCACCAGGATGGTGCGCTGGCCATGGCGGATCAAAAGTGATGAGCGTGTCCGGCTATCCCGCGGGTCGTTCGAGCGGCAGACCGGGCAGCTGCATCCGACCATGGGCACGCCGGTGGATGTGCCGCTTCCCAGTATGGTTATTTTCATTGACTGGTCCAAATTGCAATTCCATTTCAGAAGAGTCCCTTGAAGAAACAAAAATGTCCCCTCCCGTCATGGTAGGGGGGACAATATTTATAAGTTTTCAAGAACCTCAAATCTAGTAATCGGAAAGAGATGAATTGCGTGAGCATAGCAGAATACCCGGTGCCGGGCAAGGCGCATTTCCATGAGGAAGCAGGGGGGCTGAGCTTGGCTCAGAACGCTCCACCAAGAGTTTGGAATCAGCCTTTGAACGTCCCTTGAAAGGCGGGAAGCCAGGGGCCAAAGATAAACAGGACTTAAGTGATTGCGACACCTGGATTCCGCCAACGGCTGTGAGCACAGCGGGTTCACCGCTGCTGTGCTTTGTTGACATTGTCTTCCTTGCTCAATAGGTTACATATCTTACCAGCGTCACATCAGACTTCTTCCCTTAATTTTGGCTGTTTACAGTCATACAATGTTTGCCTCTTTTTCGAGGTGTATCCCAAATTTATCTTCAACATCATGTACTATGTTTTCAGATAAACAATAAATTTCTTTGCCTGTTGCTGTTCCATAATTTACTAGAATTAAAGCATGTTTTTCGTAAACACCAGCATCACCCGATCTTCGTCCCTTCCATCCAGCCTTCTCTATTAACCATCCTGTAGGTATTTTAACCAGACCATCGCAATCCGAGTAACCTGGAATGTCAGGAAAACTGAGTTTTAATTTATTAAAAAAAGCAACGTCTATGATACTGTTCTTAAAAAAACTACCACAATTGCCTAGCACAGACGGATCTGGGAATTTAGTCCTTCTTATTTCAGATACAATGTCAGACATAAGCTTGCCGGACAATTCTGTAACTTCAAGTTCCTGAAGTTTACGTTTAATATCGGCATATTCAGTATTATATTTTTTGTTTTTAGATAGTTTAACCGTCACACCAGTAATAAAATATTTGTCTTTTAATTCATGCTTGAAAACACTGTCCCTATACCCGAATTGACAATCTTTGTTAGAAAAACGCCTGTATTCACCTGTTGTTATATCCACGGCATCAGTAAAATCGAGACAATCTTTCAGTTCAGTACCATATGCGCCTATATTTTGTATGGGTGATGCTCCAACTGTACCTGGTATAAGTGAGAGATTCTCTATACCAGCCAAATTGTTTGAAATTGTGAAATCAACTAGATGTTGCCACTCCTCACCACCCGAGCATTCAATCCAAGCATAATCTTGGTTCGAATCAGTTATTTTGATACCTTTCATTTCATTTTTAAAAATCAGTCCTTCAAAATTATCTTTAAATAACGTATTACTTCCACCACCTAATACAAAATGTTTATTTAGATTGTGAAACTGCTTTTTTGCTTCAAAGACATCAGCAACACTTTCAATAAATGCTACGACTTCAGCACGTGCTTCAACATTAAATGTGTTGTAATTTTTCAATGAATAATTTTTCTCTATTCTCATAATAATATTCTCTCATTCATTTCAACGGGCCGGGGGCGCAGCGGCGAAACGCGGCGAAGGCCGTCTGCCGCCACCTGGTTGTCTGTTTCTTTTTTACTGACAAAACTTCTCATAAAACGGGTCAGCTACCAAAGCGGCAGCACGTTTTTTTATATCGTTTTTTTCCAGGTACTGCTGGAGCTTCTTATAGCCTTCTTCAAAGGAGGCTGGATGGGTTTCAAGAAAACCAAGGTATGCAGGGACATCTTCAGGAATCATCAAATTCATATCCATCATATCCAACGCAGCGAGTACCTCGTTTGTAACTGAATACGCCTCTTTCTCATCCCAATCCTCATACTCAACATCATCGTTTGGGTAGTTTTCTCCTGCCCAATCATTCAGTTCATGCGCTGTCATCTGGCCTTCTTGCCATTGCAGCAACTTCTCCTTTAGGTCTTGTCGGCGTATTATTATTTTCATCATTCTTTTCCTGAGACAACGGTTGTGAGCACAGCAGCGGGGCTTCATCCCGCCTGCTGCTGCGCTTTGTGTACGCCCGTCATGGGCGTGAACTTATGGGGTGCAAGTCCTCTGTACGAGAATCCAGTCACTGTCGAGAGACAGAGTAAACAAAGTACTAGCCGAAGGCAAGGGCGTCTCCGCGAGGAGGGGTCTGGAGGAAGCCTAAGCGCAAAGCTATGAGCCGACGAACAGAAATAGCATACAAGGCCATCATCCGGACAAGTCAGCACAACATGATGAAGTCCACGGATTCAGGAGAAATGGTAAATGCTGCGGTTGTGTAGCTACAGTTCACGTTCTTATCCGGGGAGACCTGTCTCACATGCCATTGTTTCTTAATGGCGCGGCATCCGGCAACGGCTGCCGTGATGGGGCAGGAGTCAGCAGAAGCCATAATAGGCGTCGGACGCCGTCCCCTTGCGATTGGACGGCTGGAAACAAGCCGGGGAAGCACCCCGGAAGCCTTACCCCGCCGAAGGGCTGAACGAAGAATAGGGGAGGAGCCCCAATGAGCTTTCATGACATAGAGAACCCGACCGGAGGAATGCCCATGGAGCGCGTCATTGACCAGCCAACCCCGGAGCAACACCTACTGGAGCGGATACTCTCCAGTGCGAACATGGAGCAAGCGTGGAAACGGGTACGTGCCAACAAAGGCGCACCCGGCGTCGATGGCATCACCATCGAACAATTCCCCGATCATACCCGTTCTCACTGGAAAAATCATCCGCGAATCGCTGATGACAGGCAGCTACCTTCCCTTGCCGGTTAAACGGGTGGAGATACCCAAAGCAACGGGCGGAACCCGCCCACTGGGGATACCCACTGTCCTTGACCGGCTGATCCAACAGTCCATTGCCCAGGTGTTGACACCGATCTTCGATCCGGACTTCTCGGAATCAAGCTTCGGTTTCCGTCCCCGTCGGTCTGCGAAAGACGCTGTCCGGCAGGTACGGGAGTACATCCGGCAGGGATACCGTATTGCCGTGGATATTGACCTTGCCAAGTTCTTCGACACGGTCAA
>DBMM01000034.1:16084-20178 GCA_002298925.1 Geobacter sp. UBA698
AACGGGCGGCTGCAAAAGACCCGCCTGGGTGTTCCCCAGGGTGGGCCGCTTTCACCGCTCCTCGCCAACATCCTGCTTGACACACTAGATAAAGAGCTTGAAACACGCGGTCACAGGTTTGTCCGCTACGCGGACGACTTCGTCATACTGGTCAAAAGCCAGCGTGCCGGTGACCGGGTGATGGAAGGCATGAAAACCTTCCTGACGCACAAACTCAAGCTCACGGTCAATGAAACCAAGAGTGCGGTAGCAAGAACCAACCGCATTGACTTCCTCGGTTTCATCTTCAGCGGAACCCGCATTATCTGGTCTGACAAGGCATACCGGGAATTCAGACGCCGCGTCAAGCAGTACACCGGAAGAAGCTGGCGGGTTTCCATGAAGTACCGGTTGAACAATCTGGCCCAATATCTCCGTGGCTGGATGAGGTACTTCGGCATCTCGGAGTATTACCGGGAAATCCCGGAAATAGACGGCTGGATACGGCGCAGGATACGGTTGTGTTACTGGAAACAGTGGCGCTGGTGCCGTACCAAGATTAGGGAATTACTCAAATTGGGTACGGAGAAATTCACTGCCATCCGTGCGGGCCTGAACAGAAGCGGCCCGTGGGCGATGTCCCGAAGGCTTGCCGCCCATACCGGTTTGACCAACCAATGTCTGAAGGATCAAGGTTTACTATCTGTCAAAGAACTGTGGGTGAAGATCCATTACCCGGCTACGGCCCGGTAATTCTATCGAACCGCCCGGTGCGGACCCGCATGCCGGGTGGTGTGGGGGCTGGGGGAGAAAAACCCCCGGCTACCCGATTAAGTACTGAACTCAATCCCCTTGCTGATACCAATGGTAGCGTCTTCCATCCCAATACAAAAGAGAAGAGCCAAAAGGGTCAAAGCTCAACATTTGACAAAATACAAAGAGTTTCCCACGTCCTCTATTGCTTTCCTTACCATCTGGTCTTTATCAGTTCCTATCAGTTCTCTCCTGCAGCCAGACGCCTAGCTACTTGATACTTGGCAACGCTAATGTTGGGTTTGGGCCGGAAACGGAATTCGCGACGGGCTCTGCCACCTCTATCATGGGCATCAGTGTGGGAGCCATCGTTTTCAGGATTCTGACCGGCAGAGAACTGGTAAAGGCATAGCCTGCGGCCGCCGGTCCGGGCACGTAGGTTGTGATGGTGCCGAAAAAACGATCCCCGATAAAGAAAACGAAGACCGCAGCACGGTTCAAGACGCGGGACTCTACGACCTGCCCGTGGCGTCCAAAGACGTCGTATCGGTTGTCACCTGTCCCTGTCTTGCCCCCCACGGCGACGGGTGTTCCGTCACTTCGGACAAAAGCACCCCGAATCTGTTCCGCAGTTCCTTTTTCAGCCACGTCGATCAACGCGCTACGTGCAACAGATGCAATTTCAGGCGCTAACACTCTCTCCCCTTCAGATTCCTTCCGCTGTAACAGTGTCTCATAGGGGGTTCCGGAAGCGAAATGAAGCTCGTCGATCCGGACAACGGGATAACGGACGCCGCCGTTCTGGATGATTCCCACTAGTTCCGCCAGAGACGACGGTCGATCGGCCGAGCTTCCTATGGCGGTGGCATAGGAAGGGACGAGGGAATCGAACGAGTAGCCATGCTTTTTCCACACGCGGTGAATCTCCAGGAACGCCTCCACTTCGAGAAGAGTCCGGATTCGAATATCCTGGGCGTTTTTTCGCTGGGTCCTGAAAAGCCATCGATAGATTTCCTGGCGTTCGTTTGCGCTTGCCCCAATCACCTCGGAACGTTCGGCGTCGGGATGGGATTGCAGATAAGCGACCAGCCATAACTCTAAAGGATGGAGACGTGCGATATAACCCTGGTCTTGAAGGCTCCATTTCCCGGAACCGTAGGCATCGTACAGCTCTACGATCCCGTTCTCCGATAGGGAGAGAGACGGTATCCGCTGCTTCAAGAAGGTGGAGAATTCCGCAATCCCCGCTGTCGGTTTAACATAGCGAAAGGCCGCAGCCAGGCTCTTTGGAGTCGGCCGCACGCTCAGCAGCAGAAGCTCCAACTGCTCTTCGGGCTTCTTTCCCCGATACTTGTCATAGAAGCGGCTGAGAAACACCCGGCCCTCCTTATCGGCGAAGCGGGCCAGGTACGCCTGTCGTGCCGGCTCTTTCACATCCACAAGAACCCTGGCCGTCGAGCTGGGTACGCGATACATGTAATAATGGACGATGTCGCGCATGAGTCTTATGAAAACGAGATTGACCGATTTCCGGAAACCCTCACGGACGGACAGGATTCTCGAATCGTCTGATTTGGCGAAGTTATGGAATCTATGCTCTCCTCCACCTGTAAAAAAAGTTTCTCCCGTGCTCGCGGAGTAGCGACGATCCATGGCCGCTTCCAGCATTGCGGCAAGAGAAGGATCTTTTCCAGTCGACAGGTAATCCAAGGCCCACTGGGTCAGCGGATCGCTTCGGTCGGCATCTACCAGCCGAGGTTTTTCTTGCGGCATTCCGGCATAACGCTCATGCAACCCGGCGATGATCTCCAGATAGGTAACCAGCGTGCGGAGCTTTGCGGTTGAACCCAGTTCGATCTTCACCCCTTCGTTGATATCAAGCGGCTGGTCAAGGTTATCGGTCTGGATGCGCAACAGATTGGCGTTGCCGACATGCTCGTATAGCGTGAAGCTGTACGTGACTTGGCTCGGGTCTCCGCTTTCCAGGAGGTGAGTCCCGCGGAGTCCGACCGTCTCCAGATATTTCGGATCCATCAGATCGAGTAGGAGCCTGCTCACAGCGTCCTGAGTCTTGCCATTCAAGGTGCTCTTCACGGACAGGTCCAGACGGTCCAGTTCATATAAACGCGGCAAGCCTAAAACTGCGCTTAGCTGGCGGCGAACAGTGTTGGCCGCCTTGCGCTCCACAAAAGAAACTGCGGGCAACTCCGGCGACCTGTCAAGGAAGCCTAGCCTGATGCCAAGCGCGGCATTACGTAACTCGGGAGTGATGATTCCAGCCGTTCCGAGTATGCGTAGGTAACTGTTAGTTATCGACTCAAGGGCATCGCGGTTGGTCACCAGGTAGAACGTAGGACGACGTTGTGCGATCAAGAGGCTTAGGACCTGCTTGTAGGCCCTGGCCCTTTCCCCGTCGTTCGATCCGTATCCGTCACCAAGGAGCCTGTTGACTACATGGAAATCGGTCCCATATTCGGCCCACAAACCGTCACCGATCCCATTGACCTCACCATGCCCGGCAATAGCGGCCAGAGGGACGGAGTTGAGGTAATCGACGACCAGTTGGTGGCGAACCACTGTGGTATCTGGTCCATTAAGATAGGCCCTCAGAGACGCGGAAGTTAACTGCCGCAACTTTTCGTGGGCGGTAGCGGTCCTGCCATCGGGGGAATGACGGAATTTTTCAAGCTGTGTGGCCAGGGTGCTCCCTCCCGCAAAACGATGGCTTGAGTCAAACATGTTGATAACTCTGTCGATCGCTGCCTTGGCGAGCCGGTCCCATTCCACTGCCGGATTACGATCAGGGTTGCGGGCATCCAGCAGTTCCCTGTTTTCGATGAAGAGCAGGGTATTGACGATCAGGGGAGGTATGGATGCGAAGCTTTTGTATACCCGTTCCGGATACTGAGTTTTGAACAGATATTGGCTGTTGCAATCAAAAATGGTGAGCCCCGCTTGACTCTTCTCCCTGTAACTCGGGAAAAGCCCCTGTCCGATGATATCGGATAGTTGGGGGGAAAGACGGGCCTGAGCTTCGATCCGGTAACCCTGTGCAGTCAGGTTTTGAAAAAAGTCCGGCAACCGGGTGTAACCCAAACGCTTGTCATAGGGGCCGTCTTTGGGGAATCTAAGAGATGGATCCTGCCCGGGTTCTATGGAAAAGGAAAGTTTTTGCGCAAACTTCGAAAGGAATAGTGACTGGAGATAGGATGTCTTGAATTCTACGGCCGCCAGCAAACCCAGAACAGCGGCGATGACCAGTATGATGAGGCAGCGTCGGCGAATAATACGAGTCATTTTTTTGAGGCGTATCCGATTGTGGAGATGCTGTAGGTTCTCAATTGCGACATGCTGATTAACTT
>DBMM01000097.1:0-3983 GCA_002298925.1 Geobacter sp. UBA698
GGATTCTACCCCGGTCTTTTTTTTGTGGTGAAACGGGGACTATGTAGAGTGACTGGCAGATTTAGAAGGCGAAATTCAAACTGATGCTGATGCCGCTGATGGGGGGAGCGTTCTGGTCCTGGTTCATTGCTACGGCGCGGCGAACCGGCTCGGGCTGTTTCAGGGGGTCTTCAGTCTGGTTGTAGGCCACAACAACGTTCATGGAGCCGCATTTTACTTCCAGATCGCCGTTCTTGTTCAGGCCCACAGTAGTCGTCCCATGCTTTGTCTTTTGATGAATAGCATCAGGCAACAGGGTGGTTTTTTGGGGGTCGTTTTTAAAGAGAAACAGCAGTGGTTCGGCGAAAACCGACTGGGGCACAAAATATGCGACAAATGCGAGCGTTACTGCAATACTTTTCAAAAATACGCCGTACTGTTTTCGATGTGAGGTTGACATAGGGTCTCCCTTTTACCAGGCTTGCTGCCCGGTGCCGTTGTGTTACCCGGCAAAATAAAACCGGGACGCGCCTGTATCCTTGCAGATATTTCGGCGACCCGGCTATCTCAGAGAGACCCTGTAGGCTTTCCGTCCCATCCTTGCGGATGGTTTAGTATTGTCGTGTATACTGCTATGTTATTAAAAAATAAAGCACAAATCGTGCCCAATACGTTTATTTTAGCAAATGCCCAGCCCCGGCCGATTTGCCGCTGATGCTCTTTCAAAAGGTAGTGACAATTGTCAGTTAACTGACGTTTTTTGTCTGGTCAACTGACGTTTTATTGACGTGCTGCGTCAAGTTACCATCACCTTCCAAAGATAGCCAGCAAAATGCGGTTGGCCCATGCGACGGATAAACAGGTGATTTTTCATTTTTGGGATGATATAGTCACGTGCTTGAAAACGATATCCAAGCGGGGGATGCGGGACATGACACAACAAAAGATTTACCTGGTTGGCGCCGGCATAGAAGGCTGGGAAGGTTTCAGTTCCACAGCTCTGGATGTTATCGCCAAAACCGAAGTAATGATCGGTCATCAACGGCATCTTGATATCTTTCCCGCCTATCCCGGCCGGAAAATGATCCTGGGCACTCTGCCGGACCTTGTCGACTTTTTGAAGAAAACAGAGCAACCGGTGGCCGTCCTGGCGTCCGGTGATCCAAACTTCTTCGGCATATCCCGCTTTCTGATGCGCAACCTTCCCAAAGAGCGCATTGTCATCTTCGCCAACGTCACCAGCATGCAGTACGCCTTCTCCCGTATCAAAGAGCCCTGGGACGATGCAATCTTTGTATCGGCGCATGGCCGGGGAATGCAGGCGGCGGTTGACAAGATCATTATTTCAGAAAAAGCCTGCGTGCTGACCGATAAAATAAACACCCCCGCCGTCATTGCACAGGAGATGATCGAGCGCGGCGCCGAGGGGTACGAGGCCTGGCTTTGTGAAGACCTGGGACTGGACAGTGAAAAATTTACCCGCACCGATGTACGCGGCCTTTTGGGGCTGAAGGCATCCGACCTCAACATACTGATTCTGATCAAAACCTATGAACCGAACCTGGTCCACTATCCGCTGATCGGTATTGCCGATGACGAATTCCAGACCATCAAGAAATTGATCACCAAACAGGAAATACGCGCTGTTACCCTGTCAAAACTGCAATTGCAGGACGATCTGGTAATGTGGGATATCGGTGCCGGAAGCTGCTCTGTATCCATCGAAGCTTCCAACCTGATGCCCAACGGCCGTATTTTTGCCTTGGAGCGCAACCCGGTCTGCGTCGGTTTTATCCACGAAAACTTGAAGAAGTTTTGCACCCGCAACGTCAAATTGATCGAAGCCTATGCCCCTGACGGGCTGGACGATCTGCCTGATCCGGACCGGGTATTCATCGGCGGGGCCGGAGGCCAGCTTGAAGAGATCATCGATGCTGTTGATAAGCGTCTTAAGCCGGAAGGGCTGATCGTGCTGAATGCCGTTACGTTGGATACCCTTTCCAAGGCAGTGGAATATCTTGAGGACAACGGCTATGACGTTGACGCTACCTGCGTCAATATTTCCAAAACCCGGAAACTGACCGAATACAAGCTGTTCGAAGCTCAGAATCCGGTCTATATCATTTCGGCTCGCAAGGGGAACATTCAATAATGGCAACAGTTTACGCAGTAGGAGTTGGACCGGGCGATCCGGAACTTTTAACAAGAAAGGCCGAGCGCATCCTGCGTCAGGCTGATGTGATTCTGGCCCCTGTTTCCGTTCCCGGCGACGCCAGCGTGGCCCATGAAACGGTCCGGGAATTTGTGGATGAGACGCGCCAGGAACTCATCATTCACCAGTTTCCCATGACTTCGGACAAATCCCGCCTGATTCCGGCCTGGCAGGAGGCTGCCGCGTTGATTGCCGACAGGGTTGCGTCAGGCAAGGATGTGGCGTTCATTACCATTGGCGATCCGCTGCTCTACTCGACGTTCATTTATTTGCTGCGCATTTTCCGCGAAAACTATCCTCAAATTGCTATTGAAATCATTCCGGGCATATCGAGCATCAACACTGCCGCTGCTGTTGCAGAGGTGCCGCTGGCCGAGGCCGAGGAGAAGATGGTGGTCATTCCGGCAACAGCTGGTATAGAATCGATCACCAAAGCGCTGGAGGCCTACGAGACCGTGGTGTTGTTAAAAGTCAAGCCGATGTATGCCGACATTCTGGAGTTGCTGAGGCAAACAGGGCGGACAAAGAGTGCGTGCTTTGTCGAGCGGGTCGGCAGTGCCCGCCAGAAAGTTTTAACCGATATTAGCGACATGGCCGCCCACACACCCGATTATCTGTCGCTGATGATCATCAGGCAAGCGTAGCGTTTTTTATAGAACAGCCACCCTAAACGTCCTTCCGGCTTCTATGCCGAAAGGACGTTTTTTCGTTTATGCCCGATGCTGCTGCCGTTCCCCCAATGGGGGGACATCGATTATCAGATGTACCTGACATAGGTGTCCTTCAGATATTTGCGCTCCAGCATTCGTGCAATCCTCTTGATCAGATTGCGCCTGATCTCCAGTTCCATGGGGTGGGTCGGGTCCTGATGGGCCTCGTTGATTTTTGTTCCCACAAGAAACAAAATGCTGTCGCTTTCCAGCAGCAGATCCAGCAGCATGGTAGCTGCATTGCGCCGGGGAGAGGATTCGCCTTTTTCCAGAAACTGCGCTACCCTGGTCAGCGTAAGCAGCCCCTCGGTAACCAAGTCGGCTCCTTCGATAATGGCTATGGGTGGGATATTCTCATCCGTCGAATCTAGGCAGACGGTAATCTCGCGATCGAGTTCGCGGGCGACGATTTTTGAGGTGGTGCCGCCGCAGATGGCCTTGCGTCCCTTGAACGTGTCGAAAATATTCGCGAAGTGGGTATCCCGGTCCTCATGGAACGGCGGTCCGGTCAACACGAGCAGACGCCTCGGCTTGCGGAAGTAGAACACTCCCACAGTCATGTCATCGTAGGCCTTGCCGTCCACTTCCTTGCGAAGCGCTTCCTTGAGAATCCGGTTCGCCAATGTTCTGGCCGAGATGAGCGGGTCCCGCCGGACCTCGTTCAGGGTGAACTGTTTGCATCCCTCAACCCGCCATCCCAGCTTCAATTCCTGCGATCCGATACCGGCCTGAGATATGCCGTCAGAGATAATAACCAGGCGGTCTTCCGGACAAGCCTTGAGGTTGTAGGTCTTCATCCTTCTGCCGTCGAGAACGGGAGACTCCACTTCCTGAAATGGGACGGCTACGGCTTCTCCCTTCCGGATCAGCAGGAAAGGGGGGTTATCCATCTCCACGATGCTGATGTCGGTCTGGTTCCTGATGTCAACGATGGTGTAGGTGGCATAGCTGATGTTCCTGACCCGGCAGACCGGCAAGGCATTCATGATGGTTTCGGCCGAACTGATCAGATCTGCGTCGCTGGCGGTAAATTTCAGCGCCATGGTGCCTGTCATGGTGGAGAGGATGTTTGCCTTGATGCC
>DBMM01000097.1:4060-11613 GCA_002298925.1 Geobacter sp. UBA698
CGGCAGGGTATCATCGACGGTGGTGCAGGTGCTATTAGGCAGTATCATCAGCGCCATCCTCCGCTTCCCGGAGCTGCTGGGCATTCTCCTTGGATGAAAAACCGTAGGCGAGCGACCTGAGCAGAATCTCGGTGTCCGCCATATTCTCTCCCAGCCTGAAGGCGATTTCCTGCACTGTTTCCATGTTTTTGCGGATTACCTGCTGCGCCCGCTGGGCAATCTGCTCACGGTGCATTTCCGTGCCCGTCACATCCAGAATAACGCCGCCAACCACCTGGTTCGTTTCGATGGTGAAGATGGTGATTTTGTAAATCTTGTCGTTGATATGAAGTGCGTCCCGGTTTATGTCGTGACCCTTTTGCAGCACGGTATGGAAGAGATCCGCAAACGGCACCATCTTCTCCAGGGATGCCCCTTCCAGA
Organism: Geobacter sp. UBA698; assembly: GCA_002298925.1. Classification (GTDB taxonomy): domain Bacteria; phylum Desulfobacterota; class Desulfuromonadia; order Geobacterales; family Pseudopelobacteraceae; genus Pelotalea. The sequence continues at coordinate 4,483 of DBMM01000097.1, forward strand.
CCGAGATGCATTTCATTGATGATAAGAGCGTCTTCGTCGAACATCCTGATAAAGTTTTCGTTACATTCGATGATTTTCATGTCGGCGCCGACAATGACAACGCTCATGGGAATGCAGCGCAGCAAGGCATTGGCTTTCTTCTGGGCCAGTTTGCGCAGATGGGAAAGGCACATGGAAGGCTCGGCGCGTCCCACCAGCAGCGCCCCGGCCAGGGAGCGGCAACTATCGTAGCCGCACCCGCCGCAATTCAGCTCGTCCTCTTCCTGAAAGGCTCCAACTTGTTGGAGCGCCTTGCGGATCTGCTCATCGGTGTGGCTTAGTACCGGTAGCGGTTCTTCCCGGTGCAAACCACTCATTTCGATCAGCACGTTCCGCTCGATGCGTCCCGTGGGAACCTTGGCGCGTGAATATACCTCCAGTTCATCCAGGAGATAGGGGCGCTTCTTGCTTGTGCAGGGGCCGTGCACGCAACTTCCCTGACAAGCCAGAATCTCAACGAAAACACGCGTATTCAGTTCTTCTTCCCTGAGTCCGGTCAGCGCCCTGTTGATGGAGTGGACACCGGCCAGGGTCATGAAACGCACATCCTTGAAATCGCCGTACAGCCGGATGGTTTCGTTCATCCCACCTTCAACGGGATACAGGGCGCCTTCGCTGGCCGTTTCCGGCACGAAAACATCGCTTTCAACCGCCATCATTTCCGCGGGATTGATCCCCTCTTCATCGAACCAGCGGTGCAGGTCCTGATAGGTCAGGGCGACATCGAGAAGCTCGGGAGAACGGTCTGCTTCCTGTTTTTTCGCTGCGCAGGGGCCGATAAACACGATGCCGATTTCGTTGCCGTAGATCTTGCGCAGCAACCGGCAGTGAGAAAGCAGCGGAGAGAGAATCGGGGTAATCATTTCCGCCTGTTCGGGCAGATATTTTTGAACAAAGTCCACTGCCGCAGGGCAGGCTGAAGAAATGGTCAGCTTGGCATCGCTCTGGTGCAACTGCTCTGCAACACGCGCTGAAACCTGCTGGGCTCCGAGGGATGTCTCGCTGACACCGGTGAATCCGAGTCTTTTGATGGCGGCAATGAGTTGGTTGGAGGGAACATCGGAAAATTCGCCGACATAGGCGGGTGAGAGGGAAACGTAGACGCTTTTTTTGTAGCGGAGAATGTTCTTTGCTCTGCCAAGATCGTCACGAACCTTTTTGGCCTTTACTGGGCAAACACCCACACAGTGTCCGCAGAAGATGCACAACTCGGAGGCGATGGATGCCCGTCCCTCGTCGATCTCGATTGCCTTGACAGGGCATTTGCGAACACACTTGAAACAGTCCTGGCACTCGGTTTTTTCGGTGTAAACGGGCTTTCTCAGTTCCATATCCTATTCACCCTGATTCTTTCCCACATAGCGTTTCAGAAGGTCGTACAGTATCTCTTCGTTCACTTCATGAAACATCTGGCCGTTTATCTGGATATTCGGACCCTTGCGGCACTCTTCCTCACACCTGCTTCCCAGCAGTTCCACATCCGCGGAGCACTGGTTTTTTTCCATGTAGGCTTCGATAAATTCGAGGTTCTTTCTGTTGCCCCGGCGGAAACAGGAACTCCCCATGCAGATTCGTATTCGCGATTTCACTGCAAGTCTCCCAACAGCACGTTATCTCCTGTATGTTTTTTCCTTGCGCTAAGATTTTGGTGAAAGGTAGAAAGTGGCGCAACTATAGGTGGTTAAATCAGTATTGTCATTAATGGTAGGTCGCCGCATAATTTTAGTCAAGAATATTTGCGGTGGTCACGAAAGCTGGCGTAAGCGGTAGACTTCCAGCGCTGCCGGGAACGGTTTGAGCGCCCGTTCGAAGATGCCCAGGGAAAAGGCGATTGCCAGACCGTAATTGGTGATGGGAACGCCTGCCTTCCGGCAGCGAAGGATGCGCGACAGAACTTCCCGCCGGTTCCACATGCAGGCGCCGCAGTGGACCACGAGCTTGTACGGGGTAAGGTCGTCGGGAAAATCGTGTCCCTGCACGTGGACGAATTCCAGCTTGCCCCCCACATACTGCTGCAGCCAGCGCGGCAGCTTGACTCTGCCGATATCCTCGCCGATGGGGTGATGTGAACATGCCTCGCACATCAAGATGCGGTCGCCCGAACGAAGCGAGTCGATGGCCATGGTACCGGCCACGAACTCGGTCAGATCCCCCTTGAAGCGGGCGAACAGGATCGAAAACGAGGTCATGGGAATCTCAACCGGCGTGTCTCCGGCTACCTTGAGAAATGCCTGGGAATCCGTCACCACCAACGCTGGCGGGCGCTTCAGCCGGTCAAGAGCGTCGCGCAGCTCCCGCTCCTTGACGACCATGCAGTAGGCGTCGTTATCCAGGATATCGCGAATCGACTGTACCTGGGGAAGTATGAGCCTTCCCTTTGGGGCTTCCAGGTCAATGGGAATAACCAGAACTGCCAGTTCACCGGCAGGGAGCAGATCACCCACGATTGCTGGTGCATTGATGAATTCTTCGGGGGCGTTGCGAATAAAGGCCTCGCGCAGGTCAAGGATTCCCGCTCCTTGTGCTGCGGCTGTTTCTACGCAGGTAATGTTCAGCTCTTTAAGCCGGGCCACCTGATCGTTGTCCACGGTGCAGCAGTCGGTTTTATTGAAGACAACGATCACCGGAATCGCGCGTTCGCGCAGTTCCGCGAGAATCGCTTCCTCGAATTCGCTCCATTGACCGGCAACGGTGACAATCACTCCCACATCGGTACGGTCGAAAACCTGCCGGGTGCGCTGGACCCGCATCTCGCCCAAGGCTCCCACATCGTCTATGCCTGCTGTATCGATAAACAGCACCGGTCCGACGGGCAGCAATTCCATCGGTTTTTCAACCGGGTCGGTGGTTGTACCAGCCACATCCGAGACAATCGATACCTCCTGGCGCGTCAACGCGTTCAGAATCGACGATTTACCCACATTGCGGCGGCCGAACAGCCCGATGTGGAGGCGAAAACCTTTGGGGGCGTTTTTCATGATTGTTTCCTGTCGTTGGCAAGCGGAGAGCCGAGTCTCATGACGCATTCCGCCGAGATGAGCTCGTCAAAGCGTTCTGCCGTCAGCAGACCGGCTTTAACCACAATGTCGCGAATGCTTTTGCCGGTCTTCCGCATTTCTTCTGATACCTCCTGGGCTGCCTGATATCCGATGGCATCCACCAGCGCCGTGACACTGGCGGTGGAATTCTCCACATGCTGTCGGCAGCGCTCTTCCCGCGCCTCCAGGCCTGCCACGCAGAAACGGCGGAACAGGGAACAAGCATTGGCCAGAAGATCCAGGCTGTCCAAAAGCCTGTCGGCAATGAGCGGCAGAAAAGCGTTCAACTCCAGGCTGCCCAGAGAACAGGCCAAAGTAATGGCCTGGTCATTGGCGATTACGCTCATGGCGGCCTGGGATACGGCCTCGGGTATGACCGGGTTGACCTTGCCCGGCATGATGGAAGAACCGGCCTGCCGAGGAGGCAGGCTTATTTCACCGAATCCGGCATCTGGGCCGGATGAAAGAAGGCGCACATCCGTTGCAATCTTGAGCAGAGTGCTGGCGCAGGCTTTCAGGATTCCACTGACCTCCACAAAGACATCGCTGTTCTGGGTTGCGTCGACCAGGTTTTCCGCACGGGCTAGGCCCAGCCCGGTGATGCTGCGCAAATGCTCGATCACCTGGAAGATGTACTGCCGCGGGGCAGCCAGCCCGGTGCCAATGGCGGTTCCCCCCAAGTTCATGACCCGCAGGCGCTCTTCGCACTTATAGATTCTCCAGCGATCGCGCCCGAGAGCTTCGGCATAGGCCGACATCTCTCTTCCCAGCGTGGTCAGGACGGCATCCTGAAACTGGGTCCGTCCGATCTTGACAATTGAGCTGAAGGCTTTTTCCTTGTTCTGAAATTCTTCCAGCAGCCCGATTATCTCACGCTCCAGCACCCTGAGCAGGGTGATCGCAGCCACTTTGAGAGCGGTCGGGTAGGTGTCGTTGGTGGATTGGTGCAGATTTATGTCATCCAGAGGGCTGACACTCCCGTAGTCGCCCAATGGCCTACCCAGCAACTGCAGGGCCCGGTTGGCCAGCACCTCGTTAACGTTCATGTTGGTGGAAGTACCGGCGCCTCCCTGCAAGGCATCCACCAGGATGTGCCCATCCAGTTTGCCTGCCATCATTTCGGCGCAGGCCTGTTCAATGGCGTCGGCCTTGGCCTCATCCCACCACCCCAGACCGTGATTGGTTCGCGCGCAAGCAAGTTTGACGGCGCCATAGGCATGGATCAACTCACCATGCACCGTCCGGCGGGCAAGCGGGAAGTTTTCAATCCCACGCAGGGTATGAATGCCATACAGCGCGTCGGATGGAACGTCTCGTTCTCCGAGGAGGTCTTTTTCAGTCCGGTAACTGGTCATGGTCTGTTTGCATATGCCTTTGATGTGCTACTCAGAAGTACTGGTCGCGTTTGCTACCCTGTTTGATCTCTTCGAGTCTTCGCACCAAACTCTGTTTTACGTCACCTTCCGGCAGTTTTGCAAGTTCTTCGGCAATTAGCCTTTCGCCGACTTCCCTGGTTGCCGGAGATGAGTAGTCAAGCAGGTATTCCTGCAGCGTCAACAAGGCATTGGGGGTGCAGAATTCCTTGATGAAACCGGGAATGCTGAACTCCATGAAATGCTCTCCGGTTCTTCCGACCCGATAGCAGGAGGTGCAGAAGCTGGGGACATAGCCATCGCACATCAACTCGGCCATGACATCATCCAGGGAGCGCACGTCGCCCAGAGTGAATTGCTCGCGTTCCATTACCTGCGCATCCCCGGCCTCGGTATAACCGCCAAGCTCGATGCGGCTGCCTGCATCGATTTGCGATACGCCGAAGGACATGCAGGCGCGGCGAACCTGGGCATTTTCGCGAGCGGTCAGGATCAGCCCGGTGTAGGGCACAGCCAGACGGAGAATGGCTATGATCCGTTTGAAGTCGTCGTCATTGACGAGCATATTATAATCTATTTCCACGCCCGCGGCAGGTCTCAGGCGCGGGAAACTGATGGTGTGCGGTCCCACATTGTAACGTTGCTGCAGGTACAACGCATGGGACACCAGGCCTAGTACCTCGAATCTCCAGTCAGCCAGTCCGAAAAGCACTCCTAGCCCCACATCATCGCAACCGGCTTCAAAAGCCCGGCTGAGGCCGTCCAGGCGGTAGAGGTAGTTCCCCTTGCGGGTATCATGGGGATGCAGGCGGGCATAGGTTGCGTGGTGATAGGTTTCGTGAAAGATCTGGTAGGTGCCGATTCCTGCGGCCTTGACCAGTGCGTAGCCCTGGTGGTCGAGGGGAGCGGCATTGATGTTCACTCGCCTGATTTCGCCATGTCCTACTCTCGTGTCGTAGACGGTTCTGACGCTTTGCGCAATGAACTCTGCGTCATAGGCTTGATGTTCGCCGAAAACCAGGATCAACCGTTTATGCCCTTTGCTTTCCAACGCTTCCACCTGGGCGCGGATTTCGCTTTCGGTCAGGGTGCGTCGGATGGCGGTGGCATTGCTGCGTTTAAAAGCGCAGTAGGAACAATCGTTGACGCATTTGTTGCCGATGTAGAGCGGGGCAAACAGAACGATGCGGTTTCCGTAGACCCTTTTTTTCAGTTCACGGGCAGCGGCGAAGATTTCCTCGATCAGTTCCGGCGTATCCGCCAGCAGGAGCTGCGCGGTTTCCTCAATGTTCAGGGCCTGCTTGTCGAGACTCTTGGTGATTATGTCACGAACCCGTGCGGCTTCGGGGCGTTGCCCAGCCAGAAGACCGAACAGATATGCCTCGTCGATGAAGTCAACCGCACCGTCACTCAGTTTCATGGATGGCATGCTACTCATCACAACGTCTCCCTATTTCGTTTCCTGATGGAAACTATTTCACTCCCGATGTTTGGCACGGTTGGGCGAATCACCGCGTCCCGTGCCGATGGTTCTGCCGATGGAGAGGATCCTTCGGCTCATGCATGATCGGCAGTCGGAAGCGGTTTCGTCTATGCACGCCTTTGAGGGGTAAATCTCGTACAACGCGCGATATTTCCGAGGGGTCACATTGGGCATGACAATGTTGGCGCCCCGCGACAACCCCAGTTCCCGCCCCGATTCGGTGTTGACTGTGGCCAGCGCCGTGGTGCTCGGGATGTTGGCGCGAGGGCACACCAGGCGGCTCAGGGCGATGGTCTTGTAAGTCATTTCCTCGCTGTTGGGCACCTGCACGGTTTTGTCGGCATAGGTTGTCAGCTCCGGATTACCCAGAAACGTTGCCTGGTGCGGGATGTACGGCCCCACCCCGATCATGTCCAGGTCAAGTTCCCTGAACATGAGGATGTCGTTGGCAAGGTCATCATACGTCTGCCCCGGAATGCCGATCATGACGCCGCTGCCGGTTTCATACCCAATCTGCTTCAGTCTGCGCAGGAGAGCGATACGGTCGGATGGTTGTCCTGCCAGTGGAGGGTGGATCCGGTCGTACAACGTCCTGTTGGAAGTTTCGAAGCGCAGAAGGTAGCGATCGGCGCCTGCCGCAAACCATGTCTGGTACTCTTCATCGGTTCTTTCGCCAAGGCTGAGTGTGACGGCCAGGCTGGTTTCACGTTTTATGCGCTGGATCAATCCGGTCATCCATTCAGTGGCAATGCCGTGATCTTCTCCGGCCTGCATGACAACGGTGCCATATCCGAAGCTGGCCGCTTCATGGGCGCATTCCACAATTTCATCTTCCGTCATCCGGTAACGGCCGATGGCGGTGTTTTCTATGTTCAGACCGCAATAGCCGCATTTGCGGACGCAGATGTTCGAGATTTCGATCAGACCCCGCAGGTGGACTTCCTGGCCCACGTTTTGTTGTCTGACTTGGTCGGCCATCTGCCATAATTTTATTAGCTCATTTTCGTCCGTGGTGCGCAACCAGGCGAGAATATCCTCTTTTTCCATGACTGCTCCGAATTTCTGTCGTGTTGGTCAACACGTTTCCAACAATTGCTCCCTGTAACTTTTTTTATTGTATCACAGGGGACCTTGTAGAGGGTGTGATGATTCCGTAATCGGAAAAGTGGCGTATAAATGATTGGCCGGATGCTCGCGC
>DBMM01000134.1 GCA_002298925.1 Geobacter sp. UBA698
TCCGGATTATGATTGGCGGAGGCACATGGGAATCGAACCCACCGAGGAAATTTCTCATCCCCCCCACCGGTTTTGAAGACCGGGCGGCCCACCAGCGACCGACGTACCTCCGTGTCAAACTCGCGAACATACTAGCACACAACATTAAAATTTCATTCTAAAAAAACCATGCCTGCCGTGAACAGCACTGTTGCCTCCGACAGTGACAGTGCTGCCTGCCGTGTCGCCCCCCATCCAGTCGGAAACTTTCCAGAGGGCCAACAGCACCCGTTCAGGCCTCCAGGGCGCCAATCAGGCTGCTGACGCTGGCAACACCGTTCTCGGTCAGCCAGGATTCCATGCCAACGGCGATCTCCTCCGCCGCATTGGGATTGATGAAGCTGGCCGTGCCCACCTGCACCGCGCTGGCCCCGGCCAGAATGAACTCCAGGGCATCGGTGGCGTTCATGATGCCGCCAATGCCGATGATCGGCACTTTGACTGCCTTGGCCACCTGCCAGACCATGCGCAGCGCCACCGGCTTGATGGCTGGCCCGGACAGGCCGCCGGTGATATTGGCCAGCACCGGCTTGCGCTTCTGCAGATCGATGGCCATGCCGGTCAGGGTATTGATCAAGGAGAGGGCGTCGGCGCCGGCATCGGCACAGGCCTGGGCCATGGCGACCACATCGGTCACGTTGGGTGAAAGCTTGACGATCAGCGTCTTGGAGGTGGCGGCCCGGCAGGCCGTCACCACGGCCGCGGCACAGGCGGGATCGGTACCGAAGACAATGCCCCCCTGCTTGACATTGGGGCAGGAGATATTCACTTCCAGTCCGGTGATCTCGGGAATGGCATCCAGGCGGCGGGCCAGTTCGGCGTATTCATCGATAGTGTAGCCGAAGAAGTTGGCAATGGCCGGCGTGTCCACCGTGCGCAGAAAGGGCACTTTCTTCTCGATAAAAGCATCGATGCCCACATTCTGCAGGCCGATGGCATTGAGCATGCCGCCCGGCGTTTCCACGATGCGCGGCGTGGGGTTGCCGGCCCGCGGCATGAGTGACAGCCCCTTGGTGACAAAGGCGCCGATCTTTTCCAGGTTTACATATTCGGCAAACTCCTGGCCGTAGCCGAAGGTGCCAGAGGCGGTCATGACCGGGTTGCGCAGGTTGATGCCGGCTATCTTGACGGACATATCAGGTTTCATGTTATCAGCACCCCCATCCCAGTTGATTGGCTTCAAACACCGGTCCTTCGGCGCAGACACAGCGGAAGTCCGGCGTTTCGGGCGAATGCTTGTGGCCGGGCGTCACGCACCCCAGACAGGCCCCCACTCCGCAAGCCATGTACCCTTCCAGGGAAACCTGGCAGGGAATTGAGCGCTGCTCGGCTATGCCGGCCACGGCGTTCAGCATGCCGTGGGGACCGCAGGCAAAGAGCGAGGCCCGGCCGCTGAGTTCATTCAGCCGTCTGACCAGCGCCTCGGTCACCAGGCCGCGCTCCCCCAGGGAACCGTCCTCGGTGGCCACGTAGCACTCCACACCCAGCCGCTCGAATTCGGTGATGCAGAGGACGTCATCCCGCGTGCGGCCGCCGGCAAACAGGCGCACCGCCGACTGTTTGACCAGTTCCTTGGCCAGCAGGTAGAGCGGCGCCAGACCGACCCCGCCCCCCACGATCAGCTTCTCTTCGCCCGGCACTCCCAGGTCAAAACCGCGCCCCAGCGGGCCGAGCACATCCAGCAGATCGGTTTCATGCAGGCTGGCCAGCATGGCGGTCCCCTTCCCCACCACCCGATAGAGCATCTCGAAACAGGGCTGGGAGACCGCCCCGGCATGGGCGGGCGTATAGGTGGCGACGTCGAAGATGCCGAAGGGACGCCGCAGGAGCGGATCGATGGCGCCGTTGACCCGCACCATGACGAACTGTCCCGGGCTGGCTGCGGCAAATTCCTGCGGGGCGGTCAGACGCATGCGCCAGTAGCCGGGCGAAACCTCTGCATTAGATAATATCTGGGATGTGAACTGCATGTGGACTCCTGTAATGATTGTATTCAGAAAATGCGGCCTGCACTCTGCTCTATTCCTTCAGGTTCTTCTCCATCAGTATGGCGTCTTCCTGGCCCTCATAATATCCGCGCCGCACAAAATAAGGGACAAAACCGTAACTCTCGTACAGGCCGATGGCCGCCGCGTTGGATGCGCGCACCTCCAGCGTCAGCAGTTCGGCCTTCTGTTCCCTGGCAACGGCAATGGCGTGGTCCATCAGCAGGCGAGCCACCCCCTGGCCGCGCCGGACGGGATCCACGGCAATATTCAGGATCTGCGCCTCTTCAAAAAGCGACATCAGGCAGACATAACCGGCCACGGCCCCTTCAATCTGGGCAACAAACGGGAACGACAGGTGGGAGTGGATCTCCTGGATGAAATGTTCGCGTTTCCAGGGGGCCGGGTAGCAGACCTGTTCGATGGCCATGACAGCATCCAGGTCTGCGCTCACCATGGCTCGTATGCGTGCGGTTTGCGGCTCGGACATAAGCTGGCATGATATTCAAATGACCAGATGTTGTAAACGTTTTTCACCATCAGCAACATTGACAGCATGCTGACTATATGCATAATGATCATAACTTCTGATGAGAGGGTCTGCATGACTTACGACGTCGAAAAAAGCCTGGGGTTCCTGTTGGCGAAAGCCTATCAGCACATCTGGGCACTATCCAGGGAAGAGCTGGACAGCCATGACATCACGCCACCCCAATTCGTACTGTTGGCCTTTCTGTGGAAACAGGACGGCTTGACCCAGGTGGAACTGTCGGAGAAGAGCCAGGTTGACCGCACCACGGTCGGCGGGCTGATCGATCGCCTGGAAAAGATCGGCCTGGTTGAACGTCACCCCCATCCCCAGGACCGGCGGGCCTACCAGATCAGGCTGACCGAACGGGGCAAACAGCTGGAGGCGGTTCTGACCGAAGCCACCGACCGGGTGCGGGCACGATACACTGCCGGCCTGAGCAATCAAGAGGTCAGCGAGCTGATCAGGATGCTGGAAATATTGCGCGGAGAGAGGAAGGTCTATGAAAAACCGCTTTATTAGCATGCTGCTGCCGTTTCTGCTCGGCCTTTCGGTTATGGCCGATGCTTCCACACTGACCCTGAAGGAGTGCCTGGACCGGGCCGACCGGAACAACCCGGCCCTGCGCAGCGCGGCCTGGGACAGCCGCATTGCCGAGCAGAATGTCCGCCTGGCGGACTCCGCGCTCTATCCCCGCATCGATGCCCAGGCCGGTTACACCATGCAGCTGGCCCCCCAGGCCGTGATCATCGCCGGCCGCATCGCCGAAACCCAGGAAGCCGATTTCGCCTTCGCTGGCCTGGCGGCCAACTACACCCTCTACGATTTCGGCCGCCGGGATGCCCGCCGTCAGCAGGCGCGCTCCCTGGCCGACTCAAGCACGAACCTGTTCGAAGCGCACCGCAAGGACCTGTCCCTGCAGGTGATCGAGACCTACTTCGGCATCCTGGAGGCCGGCCGGCTGGTCAACGCCGCCCGGGAAGAGGTGACTCAGGTGGAGCAGCACCGCCGCGTAGCCCAGGCGCTGTTTGAAGAGGGGGTAGTCACCCGCAACGACGTGCTCCAGGCCGATGTGCGCTTGGCCGCAGCACGCCAGAAGCTGCTGGCAACCGAAAACCGCCTGGACAACGTCTGGCTGCAGCTCAACTACCAGACCGGCAGTGAGCCGGCCTTCCGGGCTGACCTGGATGAAACCGCCGCAGTTGCCAGCACTGCCGATCAGCGGACGGACCCCGACGGTGCCCTGGCACGCCGCCCGGAAATCAAGGCCCTTCGCCAGACTGTCGCCGCCGTAGAGGCCGAGGTAACCGAGAGCAAAAGCAGTTTCTTTCCGGAACTCTACACGCGACTGGCCCTGGATTACGTCCAGAACGACAAGGTGCGCGAACAGGCCATCATGTCGGCCACGGTCGGCCTGAAGATCAACCTGTTCGACGGTTTTGCCTCCTCGGCAACACGGGAAAAAGCCATCCGTTCCCGCTCCCGCAGCCAGGACAGCCTCCGCCAGGCCGAAGCCGGCATTCGCCTGGAGATCGCCACTGCCGGAAACGATGAACGGGTTGCCCGTGAACGGATCAAAGTATCAGAAACCGCCATCCGCCAGAGCGAGGAGAACCTGCGCATCAACCGCGAACGCTACCAGGAGCGGGTCGGCACGGCCACCGAGGTCCTCGATGCCCAGACCCTGCTGACCCAGACCAGAACAGACTACTACCGAGCCCTGTTCGACCAGCAGGTGGCTGCGGCGCGACTGAAGCGGGCCGTCGGAGAGCTTTAACACTTTTTTTGGAGGAAATGCATGTCTGAAGAGATACAAACTCCCCGGAATGCGGCCGCGCCGATCACGGCAGATGAAGCGGAAACAGCGCCGAACGGCGCCAAAAACGGCGTCAGCAGAAGACACAGGGCATTGCTGGTTCTACTGATACTGTTCCTGGTGGGCGGTTTTCTGGGATTGCGCTGGTGGATCAAGGGCAAGACCCATATCGAAACCGACAACGCCTTTATCGAGGCCAATGTGGTTTCGGTCTCCAGCAAGGTGTCGGGCACGGTCAAGGAGGTGCTGGTCAAGGACAACCAGTTTGTCAGACAGGGTGACCTGCTGGTGGAGCTGGATGAAAACGATTACCGGGTGCAGGTCAGCAAGGCCGCGGCCGGTGTGGGTGTGGCCCGCAACGAGACCAGCGGTGACATCCAGAAAGCCGAGGGCGCCCGGGCCACGGTCCAGCTGACCAGGGCCAAGCTGGACCAGGCCCAGCTGGATCTGCAACGCGGCGAGGCGCTTTTCAGCCGGGAAGTCATCCCCAGGGAGCAGCTTGACCGCCTGAAAACAGCTCTACGGGTGGCCGAGTCCCAGCACCAGGAGGCCCAGGAAGCTCTCAAACGCGCCCTGGCCGAGGCGGGACTGACTTCCGGCGCGGGCAACCAGGCCAAGGTGCTCGAGAAACAGGCCCAGCTGGAACAGGCCAATCTGCAGCTCTCCTATACCCGCATCGTGGCTCCTACCGACGGCTACATCACCCGCAAGGGAGTGGAACCGGGCGCCAACATCCAGGCCGGACAGCCGCTGATGGCGGTGGTGCCCCTGCAGGAGGCCTGGATTACGGCCAACTACAAGGAGGGGCAGATGAGCCACATCAAGGCCGGCCAGAAGGTCGAGTTTCATGTGGATGCCTATCCCGGCCGGACCTTCAGCGGCCGGGTGGACAGCATCATGGCCGGCACCGGCGCCGCGTTCTCGCTGCTGCCGCCGGAAAACGCCACCGGCAACTACGTCAAGGTTGTCCAACGCATACCGGTCAAGATCAGCATTGACGGCAACAGCGATCCCGAACACCTGCTGCGGGTGGGGATGAGCGTGATTCCGACCGTACTGGTGGATCGCTCGGCAGGCGACGTGCTCAGAGACCTGAACCCGTTCAAATAAAATTCCATGACAACATCCGACGACAAAAACATCAACAAGTGGCTGATCACGGTCACGGTCATGCTGCCGGCCATCATGGAGATCATCGACACCTCGGTGGCCAACGTGGCCCTACCCCACATGCAGGGCAGCCTGAATGCCGGCACCGACGAGGTCACCTGGGTGCTGACCTCGTACCTGGTCAGCAACGCCGTGGTGCTCCCCATGACCGGCTGGCTGGCGCGGGTCTTCGGCCGCAAGCGCTTCCAGATGACCTGCATCGTCCTGTTCACGCTGGCCTCGCTGCTCTGCGGCGCAGCCCCCAACCTGGAACTGCTGATCCTGTTCCGCATCATCCAGGGTGCCGCCGGCGGCGCACTGATCCCGATCAGCCAGGCCATCATGATGGAGACCTTTCCGCCCCACCAGCGGGGCATGGCCATGGCCATCTTCGGTGTCGGCGCAATGTTCGGCCCCATCGTCGGTCCGGCCCTGGGGGGGTGGATCACGGACAACCTCAACTGGCGCTGGATCTTCTACATCAACCTGCCGATCGGCATCATCGCCCTGGTCATGAACCTGTTCTTCATCTTTGACCCGGCCTACCTCAAGCGCATGGGCGCCGCCCTGAAGATCGACTACTGGGGCCTGTTCCTGCTGACCACCAGCATGGGCTCGCTGCAGGTGATCCTGGACAAGGGGCAGCAGGAGGACTGGTTCAATTCACCCTTCATCATCATTTTCAGCCTGATCTGCGTCGTTTCGCTGGTGGCACTGATCTGGGTCGAACTGACCCACGAGCACCCCATCATCAACCTGCGGCTTTTCAAGAACGTCTCTTTTTCGGCCGGCAACTTCATCATGTTCATTGTCGGCTTCTGCCTCTACAGCTCGATCACACTGATTCCGCTGTTCCTGCAGACCCTGATGGGCTACTCGGCCACCGATGCCGGCATGGTCCTGGCTCCGGGCGGCATCGCCACCCTGATCACCATGCCGATCGTCGGCGCCATGCTGCAGAAGCGCGACGGCCGCAAGATCGTCTTTGCCGGCCTTTTGATCGGGGCCGTTTCCATGTTCATCATGCAGCGCCTCAGCCTGGAGGCTTCCTACGCGGACTTTGTCTGGCCGCGCATCGTACTGGGGGTCGGCCTGGCCATGATCTTCGTGCCGCTGACCACCGTGACCCTGGCCACCATCCCTCGCCAGGAGATGGGCAATGCCACCGGCATGTTCAACCTGCTGCGCAATCTGGGCGGCAGCGTCGGCATTGCCGTGGCCGCCACCCTGCTGGGCCGGCTGAGCCAGGCCTATCAGACCAGCCTGGTCCCCCACATCAACCCCTACAGCACAATCTGGCAGACACGCTACCAGGGACTGAAGCAGGCGCTGATCGCCAAGGGGAGCACGGCGGCCCAGGCCGACCAGGCCACCCTGGCCATGTTCTACGGCATGGTGCGCCGTCAGGCCGGCGTTCTGGCCTTCAACCACGTCTTCTGGATTGTCGGCATCGCCTTTCTTTCCATCATCCCCCTGCTGCTCCTGCTCAAGCGCACCAGTCACGCGGAAGAAGTCAGCCTTGGTCACTGAACAGAAAAACCCGGTATCCGCAAAAGGGAAACCGGGTTTTTCTGAATAGAGATCTGTTCGATGTTCGACGTTAATGATTCGGGGATCAGAATTCAAGATGCAGCAGAAAGGGATTATTCAGCCCGGACCACTCGATGCACTTGACAGCGGCGCCATGACCGTCGGCACAGGCCCGATCCAGGCCGTACTCCAGAACCAGATGAACCAGCACCGGCAGGCTGCCGTACAACGAAAACCCGCAGCAGTCAGCCATGCGGCGGCTGGCACGCGACTCCATCTCCTGTCCCATCTCCTGGGTGGAAGCCACATAGTGCAGCGGAAACGACACCACCGACCGGTCCAGACTTTCGACAAAGGCACGCTTTTCCTCGGCCGACACCTGGCTGAAATCCACACCACACCAGCGGCTTTCCTTGGTGGAAAGCAGGGCGCGGCACGACAGCGGCCGCAGCGAATAGATTCCGCAGGCGCCATCCTCAGCCAGCAGCGAGCAGAAACCGATCTCCTGGCGGTGCATTCGCAGGTAACCTTTGATATCCTGCACCGGCCCGATCTTTTTTCGCAGCCGTTCCACCTGCTGCCACACCGCTTCGGCCTGGGCTTCGCTCAGCGCCCCGGCAATGGCGACCGCCTCGGTCATGGTGGTGCTGACCGCCAGACTGCAGCACCCCCGGCAGCCCCGGCCGCAATGGATGCGCCCACCGCCGGCCGTGTAATCGGAAATCCAGGCTGCTGACAGCATATCCATGGCAGCCTGCTGCTGGCGCACCTCGTCAATCAGTTCGGTCCACATGTCACAATCCTTTTAAAACAGCGGAATTTATCTCTTGCAAGAGATGCACAGTCAGATAACTGCAAAAAGTAAAATAATTTAAAAAGTCCCCCCTCCCCTTGCGGGAGGGGTTAGGGGGAGGGGGAATTTGCCCTATTTGAGAAAGCCGGCAGCTTCACCCACCCCCCCAGCCCCCTCTCGTCAAGGGAGGGGGAACGAAATGCAAAAACAAACAGGACGATGCGGGCGGACTAGAGCAGTTACATATCCAGAAATCCAGGAGTAACCTGTTCAACGGAGAGATAGCAATGCTCGCAAAAGTCAGACAACAATGCAATAGTCAGATTGCCCATAAAGTTGCTCCCGGCAAAACCGGGGGATAATCATCGATCCGGAGTTCCAAGCCATGGAGACACCTCAAAACCCTGCCGGTCGCCTGCTCCTGACCGCCTGCCTGATCAGCTTTGTCTGCTTCTTCGGCTCCTACATGCGGATTCCGATCGTACCGCTATTCGCCGCGTCACTGGGCGCCGATACGGTTCAGGTGGGCCTGATCAATGGCGCTTTCATGTTGATGGCAGGTGCGCTCTCGATCCCCTCGGGACTGGTCTCTGACCGTCTCGGGCGACGGCTGCCCCTGCTGGGGGGGCTGATCCTGCTGGCCGGCTCATCGTTTCTGCTGTACTTCAGCAGCAGCCCGCTGCAAATGGCCCTCATCTATCTCCTGTTCGGAGTGGGTTTGTCGGCCTTTTCGCCGACCCTCATGTCCTGTGTGGCCGATGTCACCCCGCCTGAATCCTTGGGCCAGGCCTATGGCTGGTATACCATGGCCCTGTATGGCGGCATGACCCTGGGACCGGCCGCCGGCGGCTTCCTCGGCACGGCACTGGGTTTGCGGCCGGTATTTCTCGTGGCCGGGGGGCTGATCTGCGCCATGTTTTTCGTGGCACTCTTCTATTTCCCGCTCCCCCCCGCCCAGCGGCAGGGCGGCGGAACCGCCCCTGCCATCCTGCCGGCACTGAAGAGCCTGATGGGAAACCGCCCGCTGATCGCCTGTCTGGTCGCCACCCTTGGCGGCTGCCTGGGTTTCGGCATGTTCGTCACCTTCATGCCGCTCTACATCCGCAGCCTGGGAATGACTACCGGCCAGGTGGGGTTCGTCTTCGCAACCCAGGCTTTGAGCAACGCCCTGTCGCGCCTCCCCTCGGGACGGCTGTGCGACCGGGTGGCGGATCGCAGTCTGCTCGTCACCGCCGGCCTGGCGGTATTTGCCCTGGCGCTGGCCGCCTTCGGACTCTGTCACTCGCTGGGGGCACTGATGGCCGTAGCCAGCGTGATGGGCATCAGCATGGGGGTGGCCTTCACGGTGATCTGTGCCCTGATTGCCGACATTGTGCCTCGGGAATTGCGGGGACTGGCCATGGGATGCTACAACACCTGCATCTACGCCGGCATGATGCTGAGCTCGATCGGCATGGGTACTGTCATCAGGAGTGAGGGTTTCAAGGTCGGCTTTTTTCTGGTCGGCGCGATAGGGGTGATGGTAACGCTGCTGTTCAGAATTCTGTATCGTCATCAAGCTGCTGCCGGCAGTCAGATCTGAAAAATGCTGTTTTCAGGACAACCGCCCGGATATGTCGACCAGATCCCGTAAGGTCGCCACCTCCAGATCGGCAAGGTCACTCCAGCGAAAGCGGGCGGCCGGGTCGACATGGATTGTTGCGGCTCCCACATTTCTGCCGCAGAGCAGGTCGTACAGGTAATCCCCGACCATAACCATGGTGTCTGGCGACACATCCCACAGGGCTGCCAGCTGCAGGATCCCCTCCGGGTCCGGTTTCGGGGCAGCATCATGCCGGCCGAGGACCCAGGCTGGTTCATGGAAGAACTGGCCCAGTCCGGCATGCTGCAGCGTCAATATGGCAACTTCCCGCGTGTTGCGGGTGAGGATGCCGAGCCGGCAGCCGTTGTCCACCAGAAAAGAGAGCAACTCCTGGGCGCCTTCGGCAGCGCTGGCCTGCAGGCACAGCTCACGCTCGATGTCGTCGAGTTTGCGATGGAGGGGTGCAGCAGCTTCCCTTGGCAGCGCATCCAGATGGCCAAGGATGTCGGCATCCAGGGGGATGTCCAGGGCCAGCTTGATGGCCTGGAAATCATGAACCGCAAGGGTCAGGGTGCCATCCAGGTCAAACACCCAGTGCTTGCGGGACAGTATGTCCGCCAGCACGCTACAGTTGCCGTTCCGGGCATCCGGCAAGACCGGGCCGGTACTCATGACACCACCTCTTTCACGGCCACATCAGCTTCCTTCCGCACATTTTGTGCACGTGGCGACCCGCGTGCCGTTTATCCGGCAGCCGCAGACACGGCAGGCATTCTCCCATTCCGGGTGTCCGACGTCGCTGGCCCGCTTTTGGGCTTCCAGCCGCATTACTTCAGCTTCCATCTCGTCATTATACTGTGATTCAAACATGACTGTCACCTGTTCAACGGGCAGTGTCGGATCTGATATCGGCTTGACATTATGCACCTTCATCCTGGCAGAACGAAGCATAAATCCGTAATCGGCGTGAACTGGTCAAAGCAAAATCAAAGCGCTGCCACCTTAACCGCTGCCATCAGCTTACATCCGTCCGCTTGCGCTGGTAACGGCGATAGAGAGCGGGGATCACCGAAATCAGCACCACCAGCGCCAGCCCCACCAGAAACGTGGGGGAGATTCTGCCCTTGAGGAGATCCAGGAACGAGCTGGAGAAGACAATGAAAGCGATGCAGGCCGGGAGCATAAAGACGAAGGTAGCCATGGCATAGTGGCTGAAGCGGACGCTGGTCAGCCCAAAGGCATAGTTGAGCAGATTGAAGGGAAAGAGCGGGATCAGCCGGGTAAAGGCCACAACCTTCCAGCCGTGCTTTTCAACCTCCCTGTCCAGCTTCCTCCAGCGCGGGCTGGTCAGCTTGCTAGTCACCCAGCTCCGGGCAATGTAGCGGGCCACCAGAAATGCAAGACAGGCGCCGGCGGTGGCCCCGACAATGGTATAGATCACGCCCCAGACCGGGCCGAACAGGATCCCGCCGACAATGGTGATCGGAAGCCCAGGAAGAAACAACGACGGGGCAACGGCATAGACCAGCATGTAGATCAAGGGGGCCAGGCTGCCATACCCCTCAATCAGCGCCCGCAACTTCTCCTGCTCCAGGTACTGGCTGGCGCCGGTCAGCCTGACCGCTGCAACCAGAGCTGCCAGCAAGGCAATGAAGATGAGCGGCTTGACAATCCCCCCGCCTCTCCGTCCGCCATCGCCGGTGAATGTCCGTTCACGGGTTGTCGCGCCGGCCAGTTTTTTGCGGAAACGCTTCTTCAGGCCGAGCCGGTTCAGATAGGTGAACGGCGCGCGGGAAACCCTGGCCTGGCCGGCCAGGGCGGCTTCCCCGTCAAAAAGCAGGTCCACGATGTGACTGGTGGGAGTGTGGGGATTCAGGGTATGGCTACAGCCGGCGCAATAGGTGATCATCCTGCGACCGGCTGCCTCTTGCTTGCGCTGCCGGCCCCACTCTTCGGCGAAATCCGGCTCCAGGCACGCCACCGCCCCCCCTTCCCCGCAGCAGAGGGTGGTCTTGCCGCTGTGGGGCATCTCCTCGAGCGTCAGCCCGACAGCGGCCACCAGCGAACGTACCGCTGCCTGCGCCTCCTTTTCCAGACGGACTACACAGGGGTCATGGATGGTGACTGTCCCGGAGAGCTTGCCTGAAACCATCCCCTTGGCGGCAAGGACCTCATAGATGGTGGCCGCCGCCAGTTCCGGCGCATATTCCCGGAACATCTTCAGGCAGTTGGGACAGGCCACCAGCACCCGCTTCACCCCCTGGGACAGCAGGTAGCCCCTCATCTCGTCAAACATGGAAGAGAAGTACGCGCTCCTCCCCAGGTCGTGGGAAGGCTTTGTGCAGCAGTCAAAGACGATGCCGAGGGCAGGCTCGTCCGCCTGAAGGGCAGAGAACACTTTGACGGTCTGTTCCGGTCTCGTACCGGGCAGAGCGCAGCCGGGGAAAAAAATCGTCTCGCACCCCGCCGGCAGGCCGTACCAGCTGTAGCGCCGGGAAGTACCTTTCCGTTCGTAGGCCAGCAGCCCGCCGTACTCGAAGAAGTGGTTGTTTCCCCGGTCAACCGCTTCCCGCCGCATCTGGATGAACATGGCGGCCGGGTCGATCGGTTCCGGACAGACTGCGCTGCAGAGCCCGCAGAGACTGCACTCGAACGGCATGGCCAGCTGCTCCTGCCGGGTGGGGTCAAATGTCCAGGCGATCTGCTTCGGTGTGCCGTAGCGCTGCAGGAAACGGCATTCCTTGACACAATTCATGCAGCTGGTGCAAAGGGTAGAGACTTGCTCCAGCGAGGCCTGCAGGGCATCACTGGTGCGGTTGTTGTCGGCGGGGTTGGTGGCCGCAGTATCGCAGGGCATTGTCCTGGCTCCTTTACGGTTTGACAATAATCATATCCACATCAGCACAACCGGACGCGCTGCCGAAACGGGCATCCAACAATAACTCGAGTGGCGGCGACGGCCCCATCACCCCATCTGCTTCAAGCGGTAAATCAGGATCACCGGCTTGCCGTCACCGGGAAGAACCAACACATTGCCCTTAAAGCGGGAATTGGGGGAAATGAATCTCTTGATCGAACCGGTCTGAGGATAGGCCGAGTTGCTGGCGACCGAAATCCAGCAGCTCTCAAGACAGGTAATGCAGCCGGTATTTTGTGCCTCGGATGCAGCCCGGTTTCCACCGAACCTGATGGAAAAGCCCTTCTTGCCTTCGTCCAGAAAGATGTCGCTCAATTTCAGCTCTTTGCCCAGCCCGGGCCAGGTAGCTGTTACGTCAAGTTCGTCTCCTTCCACATGTTTGCCGATGGTCTCTTTAGTCAGGTTATTGCCCGGCCTGGCCCCGATTTTCAGCAAACCGTCATGGAAGGCAAGGTGATTGGCGTAGGATTTCAGAATGGCACGGTCCTGAAATTTCCCGTCCTTGAACACGACTCCCCAGTGAACATTTGACTGATGCACGTTCATTTCATTCACTTCCGTGTAGATAAGAATCCTCTTCCTCACTGAATCTACCACAAGCGGGTTTTCACGGGTCGGCATTCCTGTCGCGGCGATCGCGATTCCAGCGTTTATCGCAGCGACAACCAGACAGAACAATGCTCCCAGAATGATGCCGATTCTAACCTTTCTACTCATGTAACCCTCCCTGATGTATGTTCTTCAGATTTCAGCGCATGGTCCGCATTTCAGCCTGAATTACGCGGATCGCGCCCTGAAGTTGCATGAGTGAAAATATAGCATCAGCGGTTTCAAATCAAATTGGATATTCAGATATAAACGATAGCAATCAACGGCAAAAGCGATAACACGCCTTCTGATCCTTCCCCACCAAAAAGGCTGCATGACTTTCATCATACAGCCTCTTGTCTGCAGCAGAGCAGGTCATCGCAGTTGGAATACTAGGCACCACCCGCAACAGTCACTGCCTCCAGTGTCCTGTTGGCATCTTCCAACTGCTCATTGAGGGTTCTCAGTTCGTCTCTCGTATAAACATCCGTTCCACGAGAAATTTCCTTGCGAATCCGCTCTATCCTCTGCTGGATCGTATCGACCTGGTTAGCGCAGTTCATGGCAACCAACAGACACTCGTTTTTCTGCACACTTTCTCGCTGTTCATAGATGCTTCCCCCTGTCCCCTCTTCCGCAAGGACTGGTCCGGCGGTTATTAATAGTGCAGCCGCCAAAACCGAAACAATTCTCGTTATCCGTTTCATGGCTGATCTCCGAAATTATATATATTTTATCTGTAACTTTACTATACCCATTTCGCCAAATTATCGCAAGTGAAAATCAATATCAACAACCTGAGTGTCCGTTCCATTTCCGGTGGAGCCCCCTGAAAAACCGATGGAAAGGTGTATACTTAAGCTAACCCGGAGGGAAGATACAATGCGTTTCGGCACCCTGATAATGATCGCCCTGCTGCTCTGCAGCGCACTGGCGCTGGGCGGGCAGCCCGGAATAAGGTTGGTCAGCATCCACGACCCGATCAACCCGGTGACCGCCCATTTTCTGCAGCGCAACCTGGAGGAGTCGGCCCGACGCGGGGAGCGCCTGGTGCTAATCGAGATGGACACCCCCGGCGGACTTGATACGGCCATGCGGGAGATCGTCAAGGATATCCTGGCCAGCCCGGTGCCGGTGGCGGTGTACGTGGCGCCGTCCGGGGCCCGCGCCGCATCGGCCGGGGCGATCATCGCCCTGGCGGCAGATGTGTGCGCCATGGCGCCCGGCACCAACATCGGCGCGGCCCACCCGGTTTCCATGGGTGAAAAAAGCGATACGACCATGGAGGCCAAGCTGGTCAACGATGCCGAGGCCTATGTCGAAGGGATCGCCCGCCAGCGCGGCCGGGATGAAGCCCTGGCGCGGCGGATGGTGCGCGACAGCATCTCGCTGAGCGCGGACAAGGCCCTGGCCGGCGGAGTCATCGATCTGATGGCACGGGATCGGGGTGACCTGCTGCAACAGCTGGAAGGGCGCACCATCAAGCACGGCGGCCGGGAGCTGGTCCTGCACCTGGCGGACGCCGGGCTGGTCAGGGCGGAGATGGGCGCTGTGGAGCGGGTCCTGAACGCCATCGGTAATCCCAACGTGGCCTATGTCCTGTTGATGATCGGCATGATGGGGATCTTCTTCGAACTGTCCAATCCGGGTGTGATCCTGCCGGGAGTGATCGGGGGCATATCCCTGATCCTGGCTTTTTTTGCCTTTCAGGCCCTGCCGGTCAATTACGCCGGCATCCTGCTGATTCTGCTGGCGCTGGTGCTCTTCGTGGCCGAGATCAAGATCGTGTCCCACGGCATGCTGACCGTGGGGGGGATGATTGCCATGCTGCTGGGGTCGCTGATGCTGTTCGAATCCCGGGAGCCCTATCTGCGTGTCTCCTGGAGCCTGATCCTGGTGACGGTCCTCTCCACGACCGCCTTCTTCACCGTGGTCGTCGCCAAGGCTCTCGCCGCCCATCGCAGCCAGCCGATCACCGGCCGGGAAGGTTTGCCGGGTCAGGAGGGGGTGGCGGAAAGCACGATCGCCCCGCAGGGAAAGGTCTTCGTGCGCGGGGAATACTGGGATGCCAGCAGCGAGGAACCGATCAGCGCCGGCAGCCGGATCAAGGTGGAGGCGGTGGAGGGAATGCGGCTCAGGGTGAAAAAGATCTTGTAAAGTCAGGGCTTCACAACCAGCTCAAAATGAAGGGGGTCCATCATGTTCAACATCCTCAACTTTGTACCGCTCGTCTTTCTCTTCGCGATTTGCGTCATGTTCATCAGCAGTGCGGTACGGATCCTGCCCGAGTACGAACGGGGGGTACTGTTCAGGCTGGGGCGCCTGGTGGGGGTGCGGGGACCGGGGTTGTTCTTCATCATACCCGGCGTCGACCGGCTGGTGCGGGTGACGCTGCGGACCGTGGCCTTCGAGGTCCCGCCCCAGGACGTGATTACCCACGACAACGTCACGGTCAAGGTTTCGGCGGTGATCTATTTCCGGGTAATGGAGCCGCAGAAAGCCATCGTGGAGGTGGAGGACTACCTCTATGCAACCAGCCAGCTGTCCCAGACCACCCTGCGCAGCGTACTCGGCCAGGTGGACCTGGACGAACTGCTCTCCAACCGGGAGAAGATCAACAAGGAACTGCAGGAGATACTCGACCGGCACACCGGCCCTTGGGGGGTAAAGGTGGCCAACGTGGAGGTCAAGAACATCGACCTGCCCCAGGAGATGCAGCGGGCCATCGCCAAGCAGGCCGAGGCGGAGCGTGAGCGGCGCGCCAAGGTGATCCACGCCGAGGGTGAACTGCAGGCCTCGGAAAAACTGGCTCAGGCCGCCGTCATTTTGGCCGCTGAACCGACCGCCCTGCAGCTTCGCTATCTGCAGACCCTGACCGAGGTCTCAGCCGAAAAGAACTCCACCATCATCTTCCCGGTCCCCATCGACCTGATCAAGATGTTTCTGGAGAAGCAGACCAAGGCCTGACAGCAAGCAGTGACCCGGCCAAGATCGGTCGGAATCGCCTGAAATCGCCCGGTTGCCGCTCTACATGATAATGCCCGGAGTGCCATGGCAGGAATGCCACTCCATCATAAATTTCCTGCCATACAACAGAGTCGATTTGGGCAAAGCAGAGGGATATGTTATTTCCAATGAATGCATGACACCGGGCAGATATCGATCGCATCATGTTCAATCTCTTCCTCCGATGCGCCACTGGCATCGAAGCACTCAGCCTTTCCGTCAGAATTGAACCGGAAAACTTCCGGCAGATTGTTGATGCACATTCCGCAGCTGATGCAAACATCTTCGTCCACCCAGACTTCCCGTGCCATGATCTTCTCCTTTCAGCCGGACACAAGCGGGTATCCGGCTGCTTTCCATCCCTTTACTCCATCCTTGAGAGCAGAGACATTCGTAAACCCCATCCTCGCATATTAGGCTGCCACACGGGCAGAAGTATGCTCATCGGTTCAGGCACAGTAGAAGATTATCTCATCCGACTTCGAAACCCGGGGAGCAAGATTCTTGAGTGCTGCCAGGGAAATCGCCCCTTCCAGATGATATTCTCCGAACTCTTCCTCACTGTCATAGGCACAGACCAGCCTGGCACCCGACATGAGCCTCTGTCGGGCTTCCTGCACACTTATCCGTCTGACTTCATTCACGGCACCTCTCCTTATGAGGCAACTTCCTCGCAGTCGGCCGGGTCCCAGCTGTCCAGCTCCCCGCTTTCCAGCTCGACCTGTATGGTCTGCCCCTCGGTCGTGCAGCCGAACGTCAAGCCCATCTCCCCGGTCTTGACGTTGCGCAGCTTCACCCGCTCTTCCTTGCGTACAGTCCTCTGGCAAACATCCGTATGCTGAAGCTCTTTCATGGCGTTCTCCTTGTGGCGAGTAGATAAACGGCCTGCTGCCGCTACTCGATGTAATTCCCCTTTGTCTCCACATCAAAGATCTGGATCAGGAATTCCGGGGAAAACGAGCACTTGATGCTCGATTTGACCCCTTTCTGGTCCAGCCGGTCCCAGACAATCATTTCATGGTTGTCCATTATTCGCCGCGAGACCCGGTTGGGGCAGAGTTTATGAACGATATCCCACAACTGCTCCATGTCGAGCAGTTCAAAACCGCCGAATTCGTCACCAGCATTGAGCTCATCACGGAATGTCTCGATGAGTTCGATGTCGACAAAATCGTTTTCCTTGCGCCACCACTTAATGAAATGGTGACTCTCCTGCTCCTGCTGGTCCAGTTTCTGCAAGAGTTCTTTACCGTTCATGATGATAGCTCCTTTCGTTCCAATCGGTTAATCCGCCACGAGTTGATTATGCCACAGCATGCACACTGGAAATAGTGGCTGCCATGGCTGATGCTTCCAACGCGTCCTCTATTAAATAATATTAGTACTCAATATCCAAAAGTAAAGTTACTAACCGTAACATTGTGGTGCGTTGACTTTTGCCTGACGAGTGATAGCTTTATAATGTTCAGGCAAAACGACGCGTGGCGACCGTTGCCCGCGGTCCGCAGACCGGAAAATGGAAGAAGAGCGGACATTTCCGCCATAAAAACAGGAGGTTTCAACATGAAAGGAAATGAAAAAATCATCGAGACTCTCAACGCACGGCTTGCCGAAGAACTGACCGCCATAAACCAGTATTTCGTCCATGCCGAAATGTGCGAAAACTGGGGGTACGAACGGCTGCACGCCATGATCCGCAAGCGTTCCATTGACGAGATGAAGCATGCCGAAAAGCTGATCGCCCGCATCCTCTTCCTTGATGGCCAGCCCATCGTCAGTAAACTGAACAAAATACACATCGGCGCTGAAGTTCCGAAATTCCACGAAAACGACCACAGCGCCGAGGAAGCGGCAATCCGGGGATACAACGAGAGCATCCGGCTGGCAGTGGAAGTTGGCGACAATGGTTCCAGAGAGTTGCTGGAGTCGATTTTGAAGGATGAAGAAGAGCATATCGACCTTATCGAAGCGCAACTCGACCAGATCAAACAGATGGGGGTTCAGAACTATCTGGTTGAGCAGATTGACTGATAAAACGGAATCCGTTGCCGGAGACTGAAGCCCGTCCCACTGGAGGAGGCAATGCGTCACCCCGCCCTGCTGCTTGCACTGGTTTTCTTGCCGATCGGCACACCGGCGCTCGCCGCGGATATCGACCTGCTTGCCGACTGCACCACCAGGGTATTCACAGAGATCAACCGGACCCATAAATGGTCGGGCAAGTCGCCTGACAACTGCCCGGCATCGGTTGCCGTTGAAAAGCGGACGGACGGTGTTCTGGTAACCGCGTGGATAATCAGGAATGTGGAGGGGGGCTGGATCAGGACCGCCTTTACCGGGGCCATGGGCTATGCGGAGATAGCCCGAAAAAAGGAACTTGCCAAGGCCAGCCGTGACATCAAGCAGCGGGCCGGACACCTTGGGCGCTGCCTGGACTCGATCAACTCGGTCAACGACCCGCTTGACTGCCGCGACCGTGCGACCAAGTCCTACTCTGCCGGCGAGGAGACCGGCATCGAGAATGACCGGGTCGTCTGGCTGGATGATAATGGCCGCCATGCCGTCGTCGAGTACGCTTTCGGAAACACGTCTTCAACTCCCGGCCCGCCCGCCGATCTTTTCCGCGGCCAGCCGCTGCCGCCCGGACTCATTATCGATCTGCACATGAATAAATGACAGGCTTCAACGCTCCAGGAAGGACGTAAGCAGCTTATTGTACAGAGGGTTACAGTCTGACGACTGTAACACTCTGTTTTTTCGAGGAGATTGAACTGCGATTCGAAGAGGAATGGAAAATGGTGCTGGAGGAATATAATGCGCAACGTAATCGTTAAAACTGAAACTACTGAAGACTATTTCGCACGTGGGCGAGAGATCGCCCAAAAGATTGATCGTGGCGAAGCCTTGAACCGGAATTTACCCTTACCTTTGAAGATCCAGGGGATTTGTTCGCTGTCATGTCTCCGGTGAGACTCGACCTGTTTCGAGCAGCCAAGGCTGATCCCGTCTCCATAACTACTATTGCACAGCGACTGCATCGTGACAGAAGCACGGTCAAGAAGGACGTTGTGGTTTCTCTTGACTTCCCGCCCGCCCTCAATTTGAACTCTTTCCATTTTGGAAACAGTTGCCGATGCATCCAGCTCTCCGCTTCCCAGTATATTACGTACATGCTTCGAGACAGCCGGAACATTCACTTCAAACAGTTCTGCAATCTGAGATTGAGCAAGCCAGACAGTATCTTCGTAAAGATTTACTTCGAGACGTGTACCGCCTTCCGGGCTTTGATACAAGACTATCTCTTTGGTTGAATGGCTTGTCATGGAAAACTCCTACGAGCTAAAGCAAAAAATGCAGTGATTTAAAACGGTACCGGGGTGATGGTCGTGCCCGGTTGCGGCACCAGATTCCAGAACGGTTCCCGGTCGAGGCGGAGAAGGGAAAGGCGATACTGCTGGTCTGGCCTAGGGGGATAATCCGCCGCCAGTAGAAATTGAACAGCTCGTACAGTTCCACCAGGGAATACCGGTTTCAGACTTCATAATTCATCCCTCATAATTGCATTCTTGTGCGGCACCTTGCGCTTGGTGGCTTCGGTCCAGGTCGCGCCGGGGGTGCGGTTGAGGGAGGCGAAGTGTTTGATGGAGGTGGTGAGATCGGTCATGGTTTTCCAGAAGATCAAGCCCATCAAGCGGCCTCGGCGACAGCCCGAATTCTCTCCATCAAGAGCGGTATCCTCCGCTGGCTCGCAGAGTCCGGCAAAAGATATCCAGGGAGCGAATCGAGGAAATCTCTTTTCAGCAGAAAATCCCTGAAGGATCGTGACAGAAAGACCTTCACTTCGTCCGGTGCAGCTCTGACTTCGTCGGCTATTTCGGGCCGGCCGTCGAGAAGTGTAACGATATCTTCCATATCGTGGCTTGCCATGAAATCACCCCTCCCACGGCTGTAGAACGCCTCGATTTTCGTCGCAAGGAAATACGGACCGGTCACCACCCGGATCGTCATGTCTTCTGCGACCTCAGTTATCGTGGCGAATTGTAACGCCTGAGAGTACCACTGGTTACTGAAACCGAGTATATCCGTATCGGTCGGCATGACATCCACGGCGATTCCGTCAACCATCCATCGGCACAGCGGCGCTCCTTCAGCGTGATCCTCAATGAAGCTGAGGGACCGCAACGATTCAGCGAGGCGGTAATACGCAACCTTTGAGGCGATTTCAACGATAACGTCCACATCGGTCGTAACGCGAACATCGGGGGTCGCCTTATCGGTTATGAGCAGAGCGGTTGCTGCGCCGCCCAGAAAAACCATCCGTTCCCGTAACACCCCCAGGCGACTGGCCACATGCCTGATCATTTCCAGATTCGTCTCGACCGCCCTTACCATTACTGTTCCAATCGCTCTGTTAGCAATTTGACGGCAAGTTCGCGTTCACGCGCCCTTCCGTCGCGGATAGCGTCCACCAGGGCAAGCAGCTCATAGAGTGCCTGATCGCGCACCGCCGCTTTGGGCACAGAGCGGTAGAGTGGCGTGAATTCATAGCCGCGCACCGTCCCATCCGGGTCCGGCCATACCGGCGGTGGTTCGTCAGACTGGACGATAAGGCTGTTCAGCGGCGGGGCGGCATAACAGGTGGGAATGCCGCGGGTGAGCTGGCCGCGGTCGGGCGGGTAGGCATATTTCACGCCATGCACCAGAAATTCCTGTAACGACCGTATTAGCGGGACATTGCGCTGAGTGTCAAACAGCCGAGCCGCTGCCGCCCGCTTGATGCCGCTGTGGACCTCTGACGGACTCATGCCGAGTTCGAGCGCGAGGGCGCTGTAGGACCAGGGCCGGTTGCCCAGAGTGACGAGTTTGAGGAGGATAACGATATCCTGAGGCTTGAGTATCATAGACATATTCTATTCGCGAATCGCGAATAGCGCAAGATGAAACATTTTACCCGTTCATTTTCTCGTAAAAGGGCTCAGGGCATGCTTGCGCAGATAGGAGATGGAAGGAGGTGTTGTTGATGATGATGGCCGGGGTAATGGTCGTGCCCGGTTGCGGCACCAGCTCCCAGAACGGTTCCCGGTCGGGACATCAAAGTATGAGGGATGAATTATGAAGTATAAATTTCACAACTCATAATTCATCCTTCATAATTGTGTTCTCGCTTGGTGGCATCGATCCAGGTCGCGCCGGGGGCGCGGTTGAGGGAGGCGAAGTGTTTGATGGAGGTGGTGAGTAAGTTCATGGCGAATTGAAGAACGCTCCCATTAATTGTCTGGTTATCTATATGGATCTTCGTCTTCGCGTTTTTTTTCAGCTGAAATTTGCTTCTCCAACGAACGGACCATATCCCTTGCCCAAAGTGCCAGTCCTGGTACCGGATGAGTGAACCAAGTTTCTAGTGGTGCTAGATACACCTCAAGATATGGAATTATGGAACCAGACCAAGAACTAGGATGAAATCGTCGTGCTAACGCTTGGCGAAATTCAGCAACTTCACCAAATTCGATTGCAAGCGTTTCTATGGATGGATGCCATTTACAATCGCCTGCCCCATTCATTTCAAGTATTGGATAGAATATGCAGAGGAATGGAGCACGAACTGAGGGATCAGTTCTGGCCCATTCAATGCAAACTGAGTCGGAAATCCCATACAGTGCACCTTCTGTATTGTGCACGCCATCAAATCCACGCTCTGACGGCCCAACAAGGTCTTCTAACCAATGTGCTTCTAGTGAAGCAGCGATTTCGAAAAAACGTGATACAACCGCCCATAGGCTCATCGGCTTCAATTTAACTAGCTTTTTAATTATTTTACGAGCGGGATCGTCTAAAGCGGAGAATACGTCATAATTTTCAACTTGGCACAGTCGAGTGATCTGGTTGCTAAGTTCAGTAGCAAAATCATCATCTATCCCATAATGTTTTTCAACCAAGGTTATCAGCTGTTCAAATAAATACCCATCTCTGGTAGCTTTTCTCACTTTTCCGAGAAGTTTCGGTGAAGTAATTTGTTGCTTAATCCATTCAGCAAGTTTTTTGTCCAGCTCCGTTCTAGAATGTTGGTACATGGAAACTATTTCAAGTGCCGTCCAACTACCTTCAGTTTCGTGGTTATTCACAAGTTCATTAACCAAAACGAGAATGCTTTCAGTGCAAAGATTCTCCAATCCCCTTCCGTAGGACAAAAACACGCAGTCCGCTGCTCCCACAGTGCCAGTTTTCAAACTCTGGATAATTTCTTTAAGTCTCTCATCGGAAATTTTTACGGCAGTATAAACATTAACCATCTGACTTTTCAGGGCTTCGGAATTAAGAGCAATCTGAATACACTCGCCAGCTAG
>DBMM01000069.1 GCA_002298925.1 Geobacter sp. UBA698
TGGCCACAGCGATGCCGCCGATGAAGAAACAAATCACCGCGATCCAGGAAGCCAGGTTGAGCTGAAGCGTTCCGCTGATGCCGTGACCACTTGTGCAGCCTCCGGCAAGGCGAGCGCCAAAAGCCATGATCAGGCCGCCTGCAAATGCGACTGCCGCACGCAGCGTCATGCTGTCGCCGAAGCGTTCAGTCCACAGGGGCGGGAGCCATTCGTTGGAGAACTCGCCACCGGTGACGGCGGCAAGAGCGCCCCCGACGATGATGGAGATCACGAAGACGATTTCCCATCCCATGCGTGGCGGGTTGTCTTTAAAGTAAACGAGTGATGCAGTGTGGCGCGGCACGATGAGCTTGCCGAGAAAGCCCGCGAGCTGCGCGTAGAACGATGAGACTCCAATGGGTTTATCGGAAAAGTAAAATGTCAACCAGGAAAGCACTCCAATGCCCGCACCTGCCAGATAAGGTGACCAGGCAGGCCCCGCATATTCGCGTGCGTCCACGAATGTCCCCGCATCGGCCGCAGCGCATATGAGCAGGAGAGCAAGGGTGCCACTGAGATAAGAAACACACTTCGGAATCACTCGGCAAGGAGAACGCGTATTCGTGGGCCTGTTCATTTCATCCCCTTCTGCCCGATCTCTTTTTCAACCGGGAATCCGCCGTTCTTCCACGCTTGCCAGCTTCCGGGGACGTTGCAGACGCAGCCGAACCCTTCCAGTTTCAAAATGCTCGTCGCAATGCTCGCGCGATAGCCGCTGTCGCAATACACGGCCGTTGGCTTGGTTTTGTCCAGTGTCCCGAGGTGTTGGCGCAATTCGCCCAGGAAAATATGGCGGGTATTGGGGATGTGGCCGCTTTGCCATTCACCCGGTGCGCGTACGTCGAGAAGCTGCAGTTTTTCCCCCGCGCGTTTGATCTCATGCACCGTCATTTGCCCCACATCTTCCAGCGGCAGGCCGGCGTTATGCGTCAGCGCCTGCGGAAAGTTCAATAAGGAGTGGCATACCTACCCCTGCCTGTTTTGTTCAGGCCGTCCGCAATAGACATCCTCTGGAGTCAAGCACCCAATATAAGGCTCTGCTGCTCTGCTTTTTAGTTCGACCATATTTCACACCATTCATTTATCGTTGAGTTTAAAAGAAGGCGTGACTCTTGAAAAGAGTAGCCTATCCTTTATGCGCCTTCTTCTCGCCCATGAAGATTTTCTGCAGTAAGAGGTCGAATCATGGGCGAGACTGAACAGATATTACAATGGCCTGCGGAGCGGCAAATCCGATTGTATGGTGATTCAAGATGTTTTTACTTGATTTGTCCCCGAATCTCCCCATCAGGGTTGGCGTCGGTGTGAACATTAACGTAGGTATCACCCGCTTTGATAAGTTGCACCAGATCATCGATCGATTTTCCCATCAGGTCGCCAGACAGGTCTTTAGCAGTAATGCTTCCCTCGGACAGGGTCCCACTGAATTTACCTTCCTTTTTCGGCCCGGTAAAAAGATTTGCGAGAGGCGTACCGTTCTTGCCCATCATGCCGTGGTGGATGTGTGCAGCGATTGTATTCTCGATATTCTTCACCTTCAGCTTGTAGCTCAGTTCCTTGCCATCGCTGCTCAGCTTGAACTTGACTTCACCTTTGGCCTTTGTCTTTACGCTCGGAACCTGGTCATTCCCTGAGAGTTTGGCGTGAAAACTCTTATCAGCGGCGAATCCGACCGAGACTGTCAAAATTGTGGACAGAATCACGAACAACAACAGTTTTACTCTTTTCATGGCATTTCTCCTTTTCAATATATTTCCTAGAATGAATATTCTGAGCTATTAATAACAAGTCTACAAAGAGCTGCATCCGAAGATGCAGCTCTTATCGTTGCCTGTAAGTCGAAATTACTCAGCAGCTACTTCCGCAACGAAAACAAGTTACATGCGGGGTCATATCCCTAATGAAGCGGACGCGATTCAGTCTCATAGTAAGAATGGATTTCCTTCACCCAGGAAGGATCTGACATGTTAGGCCACTTGTCCTTATCAAATCCGGGTGCAAGTTTAAGGCGATCCTTCTCCACGTTTAGCACGAATCGCTTGTTTTTTGTATCGAGCGTCAACGCGTTCCATGGCACCGCGAAAAGCTTTTCCCCCATACCGAGGAAGCCGCCGAAGGACAACACCGCATAAATCACTTTGCCGCTCTGAGTGTCCAACATGATTTCCTTGATGTCCCCCAAATCTTCGTCTTTATGATTGTAGACGTCGTTTCCAATGAGTGTGCCGGCACCCATCAGCATGGGTCCGGGGCCACCGTGCGGGTTTGCTTTGTACATACCATATGTATCGCGATCTTCGTAATTCATGTTTATCTCCTTTCAAGAATGAGGTTAGTTGACTTTCTTAAGGTCAACATTGAGAATCACCATAGCCCAATTGGGCGTCGGTGAAGTGCATCTCCGGCTATTTTGCATACCATTGACTTCTCTACTACTCCACCTCCTTTCTCTAGCAGGGTGGGACAACTTCTTACCGTCTCCTACTCCAGTAAAAACCGCCTCCGCCTAACAAAAAGATCACCACTAATATAATAATGATTAACTCTATGCTCATGGTTCAGTCACCTCCTTTCCTTGCGTCAGAATTGATCTGCTGGCCCTCCAAGCTTTACAGAACCGGCGGTCACGCCAATGTTCGAACGGACTTTTCCCTGTCCCATTGTCGTGTCTTTGCCGCAGTTCGGCTTTTGACGTCAGCGAGCATTTATTGCCGCAGTGCCGTCTCAGGTGCACCCACGCAGGAGAAACAGCACCAGCAAGATCGGGAGCGGGATTCCCAAGAGCCACAGTACAGATCCACCCAATCTTTCCTTCTTCTGTGTTGCGCATAGCTATCCTCCTTTCTCTGATTGTTTTTTCCACTGCCGGCTGCTGCGTATTGCCACACCAGCCGGCAGTGCTTAATTTAGAGTTAGCGCTAAAGTGCCCTCATAAATGCAACAAGGTCCTTCTTTTCCTGTTCGCTTAGTCTGGTTTGAAAAATCCTGTTGGGCGATGATCAGGCTATGCTTCTTCCCACTGCAAATCCCACCCGTGGCCCCAAAATGTTTCGATTGTGTTCTCAACATCAGCCATTGTCCTCTGCGGTGCAACTTCAGCTTTTTCTACGTTGCCGTCCTGCAGTTCCAGGCAGATGATAAAAACCTGACCGCCAGCTTCAAAGAAATCGTTGTTTTCACGTTTAACAAAAATATTGGCACGTCCTTTTTCATTGTCCAGATTGATAGATGCGATGATTTTATGTTCCATTTCCTTCTCCTTGCTTTTGTATTCGCTGCTCCTTATTACGAGATATTCGTTGCGGATCTCAGTGGTTGAACTCTCCGTTGCTTATTTGCCAGGTTCCATTAACTGCTTGTTGTTTTGCTTATGACGGAATTCGGACAAGCGCCGGTAAATTTCAACCCTTGCCCGGTTGATGCCGCCGATCGGTCGATGTTCAATCAGGGAATGTGACGGGGAGAGTGACAGATCCTCAGCCAGTTCCTCACGCTCCGCCGTACGGAAAGCCTGGGGAGGAATGCGAATAGTGGCCACCTTGATAAAGGGGGATTCCTTTTCACTCCATTCCACACCGGCATCTTCAACCGGCATCCGGCCAGGATCTTTTTGAACTTGAATCATAAAATCAAAGCTTGCCTCATGCGCTGCTAGGTGTTTTTCCATATTTTCAGTGAGATAATGATCGGTAAGCACTTGCGGCAAGTGACTTTTATATTGAGAGGTGGGAACTATGGTGTATTTTACACAGTGGTCTGTCCCATATAGATAAGGAGTCGTACTCCAATAGCGGATGTCCAAGGGACTGGTCTGGTTTTGTCGCGCCTTGCGTAGTTCGTTAATGACATGGAAATTGCCGGACAAAACCAGGCGAGTTGCAAAAACCAGAGGCGACCATTCGATGCTGTAATACACTGCATCGTGGAATAGTTCGACCGTTCCCAATGGCATGGTCGGATAGCTTATCAGGATAAAATCCTGTGTTTCTTTCTCTTCGTTTTGTGTTGGAAACCGCTCCCCTTTAACTCCCATGATTTTTATGGCAAAACCCCGGAGGTCTTTGACTTTGTCCGACTGGATCTTCCCGCTGGAGCTGGAAATTCGAATCCAGGCGGGATAGGTGTGGGGTAACGCAAATATTCCTGCCTTAAGCTCCGCCGGGATGTTCGGCTCCACAATGAATTCGGCTCGTAAACAGGCCAGAGTTTTCGGGTGCGCGTCACGTCTGGTCTGGCCTGCGGGATAATCTTCGGACATTTTTTTTTGCAATATGACTTCCATGTTTTTTATAAGGCGTTCTTCACCGCGAGGGACTTTTTCAAATCTGGTTATGTCACCAGATTTTTTTGTTAATGATTGCATGTTGAACCTCTCATCTGTTTTTTTGTTTGTGATCGAATTGGTACATGCAAAGCTCATCAGTGCCAATGCCAACAGCATCACGGTACACTTGTCGCGCATTCACAGCCTCACTTTCCGCAGTCGCAAGGCGTTGCTGATGACCGAGACGGAACTCAGGCTCATCGCGGCGCCGGCAATGATCGGGCTGAGCAGCAAGCCGAAGAACGGGTAAAGCACCCCCGCCGCCACCGGAATACCCAGCGCGTTGTAGAGAAAGGCGAAGAACAGGTTCTGCCGGATGTTCCGCATGGTGGCGCGACTGAGGCGGATGGCTTTGGCAATGCCTCGGAGGTCGCCGCGTACGAGGGTGATACCCGCGCTTTGCATGGCCACGTCGGTTCCTGTGCCCATGGCAATGCCGACTTCAGCTTCACTGAGGGCCGGTGCATCGTTGATGCCGTCGCCGGCCATCGCAACATGCTGGCCTTCCTCGCGCAGCTTCTTCACATGGGCGACTTTTCCGGCCGGTTCGATCTCGGCTTCCACCGCATCCAGGCCGAGTTGTCTGGCCACCGCATCGGCAGTGCGCCGGTTGTCGCCGGTGAGCATGACGAGTTCCAGTCCGAGCTCGTGAAGCTCGCGAATGGCTTCTACTGTGGTGGCTTTGATCGGATCAGCCACGGCCAGGACTCCGGCCGGCTTCCCATCGATGGCTACAAACATGACGGTCTTGCCCTCTTCCTGAACTTTCACGGCCGATGCTTCGAGTTGTTCCAGGCCGGTGATCTTTTCATTGCGCAGAAAATCCGGTTTGCCGACCATCACCGCACGATCAGCGACGGTGCCGATAACACCACCGGCTGTCACCGAAGAAAAGTCTTTCACCGCCTCGAAAACGATGCTTTGGTCCTTCGCGCCCTGTACAATTGCCGCGGCCAGCGGGTGCTCGCTGTTCTGCTCCAGTGAGGCGGCGAGACGCAGAAACTCCTTTGCATCAATACCATCGCCGGGCAGTACATCCATGAGTTTGGGTTTGCCTTCGGTGAGAGTGCCGGTCTTGTCCACGACCAGCGTGGTGATTTTTTCCAGCCGTTCGAGCGCCTCGGCGTTTTTCACCAGCACACCTTCCTGCGCGCCGCGTCCGACCCCGACCATGATCGACATGGGCGTCGCCAGGCCGAGGGCGCACGGGCAGGCGATGATCAATACAGCCACAGCGTTGACGATGGCGTGTGCCAGCTTTGGCTCCGGCCCCAGCCACATCCAGAAAACAAAGGTTAGCACCGATACCGCCAGCACCGCCGGCACGAAAATGCCCGCGACCTTGTCGGCGAGACCTTGAATGGGCGCGCGGCTGCGCTGGGCTTCGGCAACCATGTTCACGATCTGCCCCAGCAGCGTGTCGCTGCCGACCCGTTCGGCGCGCATGACGAAGCTGCCGGGACCATTGACGGTGCCGCCCGTCACCTTGTCGCCGACGGTCTTTTCCACCGGGAGCGGTTCACCGGTGATCATGGATTCTTCCACGCTGGAGTGTCCTTCGACCACCACGCCGTCAACCGGCACCTTGTCACCGGGAACCACGCGCAACAGGTCGCCGACTTTTACCTGGTCGAGCGGAACTTCCCGATCGCCTCCCTCTGCGACCTGTCTCGCCGTGGGCGGGGCGAGGTTCAGCAACGCCTTGATGGCGCTGCCCGTGCGGCTGCGGGCACGCAGTTCGAGCACCTGGCCGAGGAGCACCAGCACAATGATCACCGCTGCGGCCTCAAAGTAGATGGCGACCTTGCCCTCGTGCTGCATTGTGTGCGGGAAGAGGTCGGGCAGCAGCATCGCCACGGCGCTAAAGATGAAGGCTGCGCCCACGCCGATGGCGATCAGGGTGAACATGTTCAGATGACGCGTCACGACGGAACGCCAGCCCCGGCGGAAAAAAGGCCAGCCCGCCCAGAGTACAACGGGTGCGGTGAGAGCAAATTGCAGCCAGCGCGAGGTGTGGCTGTCCGCCCAGGATTGCCTGGCCAGCGCCGGAATCACGTGAGCCATCGCCAGGACAAACACCGGCAACGTCAGCGCTGTCCCAATCCAGAAGCGCCTGGTCATGTCATTAAGTTCAGCGTTTTCCTCTTCATCCGAGCCCGCTGTCACTGTCTTCGGTTCCAGCGCCATGCCGCACTTGGGGCAATCGCCGGGATGATCCTGTTCTATCTCCGGGTGCATCGGGCAGGTGTAGACGGCATTGCCCTGTGGTTTTTCTTCGGGCATCGCGGTGGCAGGCGCAGACAGAAACTTCTGTCGGCAGTGGTCGCTGCAAAAGAAGAATGTCTGGCCATCACGCTCAGCATGGAGGGCATTTGCCTCTTCTACCGTCATGCCGCAAATGGGGTCGATGGCCATATTTGATCCTTTTTGTTGGTGAAGCGGTATTGTGGGCATCCCCCGATTTTTAGTCCATGTCCTTCATCATCGGACATTGCGCTACCTGATTAGCACCAGTCTTCCGCTAGCCCCGCCAAACATTCCCTCCCCCTTGACGGGGGAGGGGGAAGACCTTGGTGGCGGAAGATTAATGCTAATCAGCTTGCGCTATGTATTCCTTGCGTTGGGGTTGTAGTCACCGGGTGGTGAATCGTTCCAACAGCACGAGAAGGGCGGTGAG
>DBMM01000051.1 GCA_002298925.1 Geobacter sp. UBA698
CTAATGGAAATTGTGAGAATGTAACTGCCCCGGTTGACCTGAGTGGCGAGGATGGCTGGGTTCCATTCGATGCGCCTTCGCTGGTGGGGGAATCACTGCGTTTTGTTTCTGGCGACCCAAACGGCAACCGCTTTAGGGCTCGCTACTACCGTGACATCGAGCAGCATCTCCATGCGCGTATCTGGTTTGGGCCCGAAACTGAAGGCCCTCCGGGACACGCCCATGGCGGCTCAGTGGCTGCGGTGATGGACGAGGCGTTGGGATTGGCCGCCTGGGCGGTGGGTTATCCGGTCGTGGTTGGCAACCTGAATGTTAGCTTCCGCAATATGCTTCCGCTGCAGAAAGTAGTGACAGTAGAAAGTCGGGTTGTTTCGGTCGAAGGTCGCAAGATAATGGTACATGGCCGTATCTTCAGCGGTGAGACCGTCTATGCCGAAGGGGAGTGCCTCTGCATTACCATTCCGGGGAAATGACCTTTAGCTGCTGATCGGGGTCGTCCTCCGCAGCGTTTTATATAGGGGATGGTTACCGAATTAAGGCCATCCATTAATCCTGGGTTTTTTGCCATTGGTCGGAGATTTATTTTGTGTAAAACCGTCTAAAGCTGGTAGCCTTTAACAGTGAGTGCAATCAATATGAATCAGTCAGAATGCTGATCTTGTTCGTTTGAGGGTTCTATGCGCATTCAATCGCTCAAACAGTTCATGAGAACCTATGGAGTTATTATGACCGTGGTCTGGACAATGGTCATAGTGGCAGTGGCATCTATAACGCTCTATATTCAACACCAAGGGACCGTAAAAATCGCTGATCACGAAGCCCGGGGATATTATCTGATCGATCAGGCCTACCGGGCCTGGGTTACGAGTGTAGGCGGAGTGTATGCTTCTTTGGACAAGGTTGCGCCCAATCCGCATTTAATTGTTCCTCGACGTGACGTTGTCACGACGGATGGACAGCGTCTGACACTCATCAATCCAGCCTATATGACGCGAATGGTGTTTGAGTCACTGATGACGACATCGGACACTCCTGTCATCAGCAAACTGACCAGTCTCCAGCCATTGAATCCGATTAATATGCCGGATAAGTGGGAGCGAGAAGCCCTGACGGCCATTGAAAATGGCAAAATTAACTATCGTTCCGAAGTGGTTATTCTGAATGGTGCCCCCTATCTGCGGATGATTTCGAAGTTTACCACCGAAGAGGCCTGTCTTAATTGCCACGCGCAGCAGGGTTATCATCTGGGAGATGTTAGGGGGGCGATCAGTATTTCGGTTCCATTCAGCAGTTATTCTCAGGCGGAATCCAGGGTGCGTAACAATATTGTCGCCGGTTATCTGCTGCTATGGGGGATTGGCTGCATGGGCATCACAATCTCTGCACGGCGCCGTTTCTTGTTTGAGGAAAAGATCCGCAGCAGTGAGCAGAAGTTCCGCACAGTCTGTGACTGGACTCAGGACTGGGAGTACTGGGCAGATCCCCGTGGCGTGATGCTGTATGTTTCTCCGTCATGCGAGCAGATAACAGGTTATGGTTCCGTTGACTTTATCGGTGACCCGGATCTGATCAACCGGATTATTCATCCCGAAGACCGGGAACTATGCGAACAGCACCACAGCCGCCTGCTGCCTGATCCACGGAGCGGAGCAGCCGAGATGGAATTCCGCATCATCAGAAAAAACGGTGATGTGCGCTGGATTCATCATGTCTGTCGAGCGGTTTTTTCCGGCAGTGACTATCTTGGTAGACGAGCCTCCAATCGCGACGTGACTGAAATAAAAAAAGCCGAGGAAGGCCGGCACAGGCTGGAACAGCAGATGCTCCATGTCCAGAAACTTGAGAGTCTGGGGGTTCTCGCCGGAGGCATAGCCCATGATTTCAATAATCTGCTGCTTGCCATTACGGGAAACGCCAGTCTGGCCCTCAGGCGGATAACTCCCGGGGCGCCGGCCGAGCACCATCTCAAGCAAATTGAGGCAGCAGCTGACAAGGCAGCAGACCTGGCCCGGCAGATGCTGGCCTATTCCGGCAAAGGGGCCTTTCTGTTTCAGGCGGTTGACCTCAATCGGCTTGTCGAGGAAATGACGACCATGCTCGACGTTTCCATCTCCAAAAAGGCGGCTCTCCGTTTTTATCTGACAAAGCCGCTTCCTCCCATTGAGGCGGATGTTACCCAGATTCAGCAGATCATCATGAATCTGATCATCAATGCTTCCGAGGCTATTGGTGAAAAAAACGGCGTGATTTTGATTTCCACCGGGTGCATGGAATGCGATCGGAAGTATCTGTCTGAAACCTGGCTGGTGGAGAATCTTCAGGAAGGGCCGTATGTCTATCTGGAGGTGTCCGACAATGGCTGCGGTATGGACCGCAGTACCTTAGAGAGAGTATTCGAGCCGTTTTTCACCACCAAATTTACGGGACGCGGGTTGGGAATGGCTGCCATTCTCGGTATTATCAGGGGGCACAAGGGAGCCATCAAGGTCTACAGCGAACCCGGCCAGGGCAGCACTTTCAAAATTCTGCTGCCAGCCGGCCAGCGACCGGTGGAATTGGCCGGCACGGTCAATACCGGAAGCGGCTGGCGCGGAAGCGGTACGGTGCTACTGGTTGATGACGAGGAATCGATCCGGGACGTTGGTTCCGAAATGCTCAGGGAGCTTGGTTTTAACGTGGTCTGCGCGCTGGACGGCACTGACGCCCTGCATATATACCGACAAAGGCAGGACGAGATCGGGCTGGTAATATTGGATCTGACGATGCCCACCATGAGCGGTGATGAGACGTTCCGCGAACTGCGCAGGATTAATCCCAACGTGCAGGTGGTCATGTCCAGCGGTTTCAGCGCACAGGAGGTTTCCCAGAAGTTAATGGGCAAAGGGTTGGTCGGTTTTGTGCAAAAACCTTATAACATTTCAAAGCTACAGGATATATTGAGCCGCATCAATTCGTAACCGACCGATGCATGCTTGCAGCCAAGTTGAGAATAATTGAGAAAGGTTATGTGTATGTTTGTCAGAATTCACCCCGAACAGCCCCAGGCCCGGTTGATAACCCAGGTTGTGCAGTGTCTGCGTGACGGAGGCATCATCGCCTATCCCACCGATACCACGTATGGCATCGGATGTTCCATTTTTAACAAAAAAGGGATTGAGCGTATCTATCAGATGAAGCAGAGGGAACAAAAAAAACCCTTTTCATTCATCTGCCCCGATATATCCGAGGTGGCCCGTTTCTGCCGCGTCAGCAATACCGCTTTCAAGATCATTAAGCGCTATCTGCCAGGGCCGTATACGTTTGTACTGGAGGCCACCCGTGATGTGCCCGACCTGCTTGTTACGAGACAAAAAACGGTCGGCATCCGCATCCCCGATAACCGGATTTGTCTGGATATAGTGCAGATGCTGGGCAATCCGATCGTAACCACCAGTGCCAATCTCTCCGGTGAGGAGCCCACGGCCGACCCTTCTTTCATAGATGACATCTTTAGCGGCAGGCTGGACATGATCGTGGATGGAGGCATACTGACTACGGACGTCAGTTCGGTGGTCAGTCTTGTCGGTGATACCCCTGAAGTCCTCAGGGTGGGCATGGGGGATGTTTCATGGTGCTCCTGACGTTTGTTGCAGCCAAGGGTGGCGGCAATGCGTAAGCGCACCATTCGCAACGGAATGCGCCTGCTTCTGGCTGCCTTGCTGCTGATTATTCTGGCCAGTTTCTTTCATGGCAGCATTGCTGACCTGTTTAATTTTTCTCCTGTATCCGAACAGCGGTTCTACCGCTTGGGGATTTTCTGGGCGGCTGCCATTGGCGGTTACGGTGTCGTACTGGCGGCATTCGGTTTTGTGCTGCCGACCAACATCAGGGATTCAGGAGTGCGAGTTTTACCGGTATTTATAATGATTATGGTGTTGGTGGTGATCTTTTTCTATCTGTTTGTGACATCCTTTACCGAACCGGTTGAGCAGCAGCGACTTTCTCCTGGAACCAGTATCACGATTTGAGAATGTTCTTATTGTTCACAAACTTGGTGATTTTGTCAGCATAATTAACTTGACTCAAATAGGTGTAAAATGTAGTTTTTAAAGAAACATAATTCTCACATAACTGGAGGAACCATGGAAGCCAAGCATTCGATCGAAACACTTATGTTGCACGCGGGACAGTCTCCAGACCCGGCCAGCCTGTCACGGGCGGTACCGATTTACCAGACCAGTTCGTATGTTTTCAAGAATTCGGAGCATGCTGCCAATCTTTTCGGTCTCAAGGAATTCGGCAATATCTATACCCGCATCATGAACCCAACCACTGATGTTCTCGAACAGCGACTGGCAGCCCTTGACGGTGGTGTTGGTGCCCTGGCGGTTGCTTCGGGGCAGGCGGCCATCACCTATGCCGTACTCAACATAGCCAAGGCCGGCGACAACATCGTTTCCACCAACTACCTGTACGGCGGTACCTATAACCTGTTTCACTACACCCTGCCGCGCCTGGGGATTACCGTAAAGTTCGTGGATACCTCCGATCCGGAAAACGTGCGCAGCGCCATTGACGACCGCACTCGACTGGTCTATACCGAATCCGTCGGCAACCCCAAAAACAATGTGGATGATTTCGAAGAGATCGGACGTATTGCCCATGCCGCCGGAATCCCTTATGTGGTTGACAACACCGTGACCACCGCCTACCTGTTCAAGCCTCTAGAGCATGGCGCCGATATTGTGGTCTATTCGCTGACCAAATTCATCGGCGGTCACGGCACCAGCATTGGCGGCGCGGTTGTGGATGGCGGCAAGTTCCCTTGGAACAACGGCAAATTCCCCGAATTCACCGAGCCGGATCCATCCTATCACGGCCTGAAATACTGGGAAGCTCTGGGCAACCTTTCCTACATTCTCAAGATGAGGGTTACACTGCTGCGCGACACCGGGGCCTGCCTGTCTCCGTTCAATGCCTTCCAGTTCCTGCAGGGGCTGGAAACCCTGCATGTTCGCATGCCACGTCATGTGGATAATGCCCGTGCCGTGGCGGCATGGCTGGAGAAGCACCCCCTGGTTTCATGGGTCAACTATCCTGGTCTTGCCTGTCACAAGGATAATGCCCGGGCGCTCAAATATCTGACCAAAGGGGAGGGGGCCATTATCGGCTTCGGTATCAAGGGCGGTCTGGAAACCGCCAAGAAGTTCATCGATAACGTTAAACTACTGTCGCACCTGGCCAATATCGGCGATGCCAAGTCTCTGGTGATCCATCCCGCTTCCACGACGCATCAGCAGCTGAGCGAGGAAGAACAGATCGCTTCAGGAGTCACCTCCGATTTCATCCGCCTTTCCATCGGAATTGAAAACATTGACGATATTATCGGCGATATCCAGCAGGCGCTGGAGGCGTCACAAAAATAACAATGTTTACCTGTACCGGCTGAATTTTAGCAAAGATTCAGGGCAACCCTTGTGGTTGCCTTTTTTTTTGTGTAATATCCATCCACTTCATCATTACTTTTTATTGCAGGAGTTTTCATGTACAGACTGACCATACGCACCAGCTTTGCCGCTGCGCATAATCTGATCAACTACCAGGGGGACTGTGAAAATCTGCACGGCCACAACTGGAAGGTAGATGTAGCAGTTATTGCCAATGAACTGGACAAGGCCGGGCTCGGCATTGACTTCAAGGTGCTCAAGCGGGATGCCGGCATCATCATTAATGAACTCGATCACAAGTATCTGAACGATAATCCCGCTTTTCGTGATATCTCCCCGTCATCCGAACACATTTCGCGTTACTTGTATCAACGCCTGTCCGAGCGCCTCAACAATGATAATATCAAGGTGGATTCGGTAACCGTGTGGGAGTCGGACAACGCTTCGGCCTGCTATTATGAGTGAAGTACTCTCTGTCTGCGAGATGTTCTCCTCGATTCAGGGGGAGGGTTTTCTGGCAGGGAGGCGACAGGTCTTTGTTCGTCTTGCCGAGTGCAATCTGGATTGCCGTTACTGTGATACCTCGTTTGAAAAAAGCGACAGTTGCCGCATGGAACTGGAGCCCGGCTCAAATTCATTCGAGCTGGTTCCCCAGCCACTCTCGTCGAGTACCATTATTGAAACTATCATCGAGTGGAAGTCCCTGCTGCCCGGGGCTCACCATTCCATCAGCCTGACCGGCGGTGAACCGCTGCTTTCTGCAGATGCTCTTGCTTGCTTGCTTCCGGAGATGCGCAGGCTGCTGCCGCTCCATCTGGAAACCAACGGCACCATGCATCTTGCTCTTGGACAGATTATTCAGCATATCGATTATATCAGCATGGACATGAAGCTGCCCTCCACGTCGGGATGTACCGAGCACCTGTGGGAACTGCACCGTCTTTTTCTGCAGACCGCCCAGGCTGCCGGCAATGTATCGGTCAAGGTAGTGGTGGGTGAACAGTCTGGTCTGGACGAGATCGGTCAGGTCTGTGCCATCATGGCCAAAATTGATCCCGCAATCCCGCTGTTTATTCAGCCGTTGACGCTTCCGGGCGGCAAGGTAGGCATCAGCGCCGTGCATCTGCTGCGTCTGCAGGCAAACGCTGCCGCGCAACTGGCCGATGTCAGAGTGATTCCGCAAATGCATACGATGCTGGGGGTGCTGTGATCATTGCCGAGATGACCATGACCGAATTCTCGGAAGGGCTCAGTCGCTCGAAAACAGTGCTGATCCCGTTCGGCTCGCTTGAGGAGCATGGCCCGCACCTGCCGCTGGCAACAGACACTCTGGAAGCCTATGAGGTCTGCCGCAAGGCGGCCGACCTGACCCCCTTGTTCGTGGCACCGCCCGTGCATTACGGTAACTGCCGCTCGAGCGCCTGCCATCCGGGCACCGTCTCGATCTCAACTGCCACGCTGAAGATGCTCTTCAAGGATATCGTCCGTTCACTGCGGGGACAGGGGTTGAAAAATTTCGTTGCCCTGTCCGGCCATGCCGGTGGTGCCCACTGCATGGCGCTTCAGGATGCAGGGGAGGAGCTGATCGCTGAATACTCCGATATTGAAATAGCGGTGGTTACGGAGTTTCAGCTGGCCCGGGATGAGGGCAGGGGACTGATCGAGACCCCTGGGGACTGCCATGCCGGCGAGATCGAAACTTCCCGGATTCTGCACAGTCACCCCCACCTGGTAAAAGGAAGTGCCCCACGGGAGTTCCCCTCTTTTCCTGCCGGT
Organism: Geobacter sp. UBA698; assembly: GCA_002298925.1. Taxonomy (GTDB): domain Bacteria; phylum Desulfobacterota; class Desulfuromonadia; order Geobacterales; family Pseudopelobacteraceae; genus Pelotalea. Next base: position 7,203 of record DBMM01000051.1, read on the forward strand.
CTGCTGGTGCGGGACAAACGCCGCTTCTGGCCGGGCGGGGTCTGGGGCGATCCGGGTAAGGCTTCGGCTGAAAAGGGGAGTCTGCTGGAGGAACTGGTGGTGCGCAAACTGGTGGAACTTGTGAAGGCACTCGAGGCTTGTCGTGAAAACAACTGAAAATGTGATTCGGGAGCATGTCCTTGCGGATGGTCTCAGGGTGGTGGTTTGTGATGCGACCAGTCACTATTACGGCGGCTACTATCATGTCTGCCTGCTGATCCAGGCTGATGTTGCGCTGGATTCCGCCTGGTTCGATTCTCCCGCAACCTGCGCTGATGCCCGCCAACGGCTGGGCGGCTCTGTCCGCTTTGCGAGGAAACTGGAAAAGATGGCTGTGCCGGAAAGCGATCTGGAAGCGGTGCGTCAATCCTTGCTGGAAAGTTACGAAAAGAACGTGCTCCCCTATGTGGCGCATGGAAATTTTCCGCGCCGGTTTGTGCTGAGCGAATACACGAAGGCTCTCCAGTCCCCGACATCAAAAAGGAAGTTCAGGCATGGCTGATGTCATGATAACCATTGAAAAGCTCGCCTTTGGTGGGAGCGGCATCGGGCGGGTGGACGGCAAGATCTGTTTTGTACCCTTCAGCTGTCCGGGTGATGAGTTGTTAGTGCGTGTCATGGAGGAAAAGCGCTCTTATCTGACCGCCTCTATCGTTGATGTGGTTTGCCCTTCACCCCACCGGATCACTCCGGTGTGTCCATTGTTCGGCAACTGTGGCGGTTGCGACTGGCAGCATATTGATTATGCCTGTCAGATCGGGGCCAAACGTCAGATAGTGGCTGAAACGCTTTGGCGAGGTGCCCGCGTGACCGACGAACATGTCGCATCAACGGTTGCCTCCCCGCAGCAGTATGGCTATCGCAGCCGTGTCCAGTTCAAGCTGTTCGGTTCTTCCGAAGGGCTTAAAATCGGATTCTTCCGGGCAGGTTCCCATTATGTCGAAGATGCGCCTCTGGGATGCCCGATCGCTCTGCCGGTAATCAACCAGGCCTTGCAGCGTTTGCGCGATGTTCTGACTTCTTTTCCTGAACCGGCTAAAATTCCCCAGATCAATATCGACTGTGCCGAACAGGGGGTGGTGTCCATAATTCATTATATCGGCAGCGACCCGGAACGTGTCATGTCGTTTTTTAGGGAGCGTCTGGCGGAACTGGCACCGCTGACCGGTCTGTTTTTGCGCGCTGGTAGCAAATCAATCCTGCGAAAAATCTGTGGAGACGGGACATTGAATTACTCCCTACCAAGTCTCGGCTCCGGAGCAGACTGTCTGATCGGCTTTCGGCCGGGCGGTTTTTCCCAGGTTAATCTGACCCAGAATCGGGCGGTTCTGGAACTCATCCGAACTTTGGCTGGATTTGGGGGTGATGAAACCGTTCTGGATCTTTATTGCGGTAACGGGAATTTTTCGTTACCGGTAGCATGTGGCGTCAGGGCGGTCGCCGGAATCGAGGAATACGCCGATTCTATCGCGGCTGCTGTTGACAATGCCAGCTGCAACGGCATCGGCAATGCGGAATTTATCTGCTGTAATGCAGCCGGCGGTGTGAAGCGCCTTGCGGATCAAGGCAGGACGTTTGATGTCGTTATTCTTGACCCGCCCCGTGCCGGTGCGGCTGAGGCATTGCCTGAAATCTGCCGTATGAAGCCGAGGAAAATACTATATGTTTCATGTGACCCCAACACACTGGCCAGGGATTGCGGCCGTCTGGCACTTGCGGGATATGGAGTACAGGCTTGCATTCCTGTTGACATGTTTCCCCAAACCTATCACCTGGAAAGCGTTACCCTGCTTGAACAGGCAGCTTGATTGCGAGGTATTGTCATGAGTTTGTTCTCTAGATTTTTTTCAAAAAGCAGTGACGATTATCTGGCAAAGGGAGATCGTCTCTTGGATGCAGAGCGTTTCTTTGAGGCTCGCTCTGCCTATCAGGAAGGTCTGCAGCGGTACCAAGGCGGTGAAGTTGCAGAAACCTTCGAATCCAGGATTGCCACGGCTAATCTGTCCCTGGCGCAGCTGAATGTCAGGGAGGCTGAATATGCCGCTAACCATGGTTCGACATCCAAGGCCATCGAACATCTTGAACTGGCAAAAACACTTACCGAGGATGTTGCACTACGGGAAATGGCGGACAATCTGCTGCATTCACTGGTTGAAAAAAGTAATGATACAAGCGAATTAGAACTTGTAGCCGCAGGATGCGGTTCCTGCTCTTCGGCGCACCCTGAAATACAGGCAGATGACGGCCATTTCGACCCTGAAATGTCACCTCATGACTATTATGATCTGCTGATTCGCCAGCTTCCTGGTGAATTGTATCAAAGATATACCGGGTTGGGAGAGGAATTTGCATGCATGTATCTGGCAGAAAGCCGGGACGAGCATCAAGAGGCTTTGGGTTTGATCGAACAGTGGCATTATGCTGCTGACGCCGATATCTACTGGTATGAAAAAGGTATGATCCTGTACAGGATCGGTAAAGCCCGCGAGGCAGAAAGCTGCTTGCGAAAGGCAGTTGTTCGGAATGACTCCAATCCTCTGCCTCCGCTGGGTCTTTCTCTGCTGCTGATCGACGACGGCCGTCTGGACGAGGCTGCCGACCAGCTTGATGAAATGATCTCCAAAGGCATGCTTGTCGAACAGGCGCTCATGCTGCGCGGCGACGTGTCCCTGCTGGCCGGAGACCAGGAAGGGGCCATAGATATTTTCAGCAGACTGCTGGCCACGCCGCTGGCAAGACAGGCCGCGGAAAAGCTGCATGGTTTGCTAGTGCAGTGCGGCCGTCAGCAGGACGCCGCCGTCGTATTCAAAAAGTATCTAAAAGGGTGTTGCCATTGAATATTCGCTGCGTTTGATTTCAACTTCAGTTTAAGGCTATATTCGGGGGGAAAAATGAACAGGTCAGAACTCGTTGAATTATTGGCTATCAAGAAAGATATCTCCAACAGGCGTGCGGAAGAGATTGTTAACATCATTTTTACCTCCATGACCGAAGCGATGATTGCGGGTGAGCGCATCGAAATCCGCGGACTTGGCAGCTTCGTGATCAAGGAATACGACTCTTACACCGGCAGAAACCCCAAAACAGGGGAGCCGATTACGGTTCATCCCAAAAAATTGCCGTTTTTCAAGGTAGGCAAAGAACTGAAAGAGATGGTCGTAGGCTGAACAGACCACAGGCCTTGATTTGAACGGTTATTTGCTCATTTTTGAAGTTGATCTGATTTTACTCCATTAGGCTGTTGTTTTAAAATGGCAGTCATGACCGGAAAGGTTGAGTCGTATTACTTCATTCATGAGAAGACTTTTTGCTGTCATCATATCAATTTTGATACTGCCGACTTTTTCCGCCTTTGCGAATCCGGGTCTGACTGGTTCCAGCGGACTGATCAACGTTCCCTCTGCAGATACCCTCGACGCGGGCAACATCTGTATTGGAGCCTGGACAAACATCAGTGAAAACAGTCATCAGAGTCAGAAAAGTGCACTGGTAGTGCCGGTCGGCATAACCTTGGGAATTGGTTCGTTCTGGGAAATTTATGGTGCCTATCCCAATATTCTTTTCAATGGCGACGAGGAAGCTTCTAGTCATGGGACCATAGACCTGGGTACCAAGCTGCGTTTTCTGGGCGACCGCAATTCCATGTTCAAGGTGGCGGTAGATTTTCTGGCACAGCGTCACGTGTCTGAAAACTTGAATCTCGACGGTGTCACGGATCTTTCTTCAAAGCTGATCGCTTCATATTCAAAAGACAAGCTCGGGGTTCACCTCTATTCAGGCTATCTCTTTCCCGGATCAATCCCTGGTATCTCTCGGGATAACGAGTTCATCTTCGGTGCCGGTGTTGAGTATCTGGTGCTCTCGAGAACGAAATTGTTGGCCGAGTTTGTCGGCAGCACCAGCCACTATCCCTCCTCCGACCTCAGTGCGGAAGCCTCCCTCGGCATTCAGTATTTCATTTCGCCGCATCTGACGGTAAATGCCTCCGCCGGTACAGGCCTTGGCAAGAATGATCCCGAAATGCGCTTCATTGTGGGTCTCAGTTCATGCCAGGGAGTCGGTTCCTATGTCAGGCCGATTCCGGCCATGGGCAAGAAGTTTCCTGAAATAGACAAGACAAAGCAGTCGCTCAAACCACTCAAGATCATTCCCATTTCAACATTGCTGCTGAAAACATCTGCTCCCCAATCTACCCCGGTCAGCAAACTTGAGATTGAGGTCGAATCCGACAGGGAAGAGGTGATAATCAAGCCTTACGGCCAGGTTACCATTGCCCCGCAACTGGCCAGTTCCAACCTGACTTCATCGGTCATCCCGGTTGAGGTGCCGCTCAAATCAAACGAAGAGGATATATCGCTGCAGCCCCGACAGAAAACCCTTGATCGTGAGGCCAGTGCCATTGACTACACCATGAGCCGCATACAAGGCGTAACGCCGCTTTATGGTGTCGATGTTAAAGGGGAGCGGGTTGCACCGCCTTCGCAGTCGCCCCTGCCGGAACGGATGGCCGTTTACCGCAAGTTCAGGTTTCCGGACATGACCTTTGGCTTTGACCAGTGGACACTGTCCGCTGAAGGCAAGAAGATGCTGGCCGAGGTGGCTGAACAGATTCGTAAAGATAAAAAATGGCTGTATCTCAAGATCGAAGGTCATACCGACAGTATCGGTTCCGTCTCCTACAACATGAATCTTTCCTTGAAGCGTGCGATTGCTGTTGCTACCTACCTAATCAGTTTTGAGGGTGTGGATGCATCCAAGGTATTTATCTCTGGACTTGGGAAATCCGCACCGCTTGCTGAAAACGTCACTGCCGAAGGCAGAAGGAAAAATCGCAGGACCGAGATTCTTTTCCTGGTTGACAAGGAAGCCAGATGATAGTGAAATGTCAGTTGCGCATATTCCTGGCTCTTCAGCTGCTGACTATTGCATTGTCAGTGCCCCTCGCAACAGCCGGGGACGGTGATGTGCACTCTCAGTCCCGGATAATAGGAGTCATTCCCATCAGCAAGGCTGGTGTTTCGAATGCGTTATATCGTCACATTGATCAGTTGGCGCCGCAGCTGAAAAAAATTTCTGCTGGACAGATTGTCAAACTCGAATGCCGCTATAACGGTGCTTCCAGCAGGGAAAAGGATGTGCATCGGGCATTAATGGTTGCAGCCGAGGTAGAAAGATATCTGCTTGAGATTTACAAAATCAGGATCAACTTCTGGCTTACTGCCCGATTCGATGCAGTGACTGTCAATGATCCGGCAGAGCTTGCCATTTCGCTGCTTTCTGATGATATTACCAAGCTGGCTAGGATGCCGATTGCCCCAACCAACTCCGATGCTGAATAGTCGCTATCGGGGCCGGGAGAGCTCTTCATGAAAATACTATTTTTGTTGATGTTATTGGTGGTACTTGCCTTGCCAGGATGTGGCACGGTCAAGGTCATTCCAGAACAGGCCGAAAATGGCGTTGTTAACGCTGCGGACAATTCCCAAACAATCACCAGAAACGATATTGAAATCAAAGCTGGCCTGTCTGGAACAGACATCAATGCCTACAATTTGGAAGGTACTGTCTCCGCATTCAGTCTGTCCATTAAAAATTCGTCCGACAAAGAGGTGTCCTTTTCAGCCGATTCATTCGTACTTGTTGACGAAGGTGGCCTGCAGTATTCTCAGCTTGTTCCAGAAAAAATGCGTGAGATTATCAAGAAAGATTCCTATTATCTTATGCCTTATCCCTATGTGGGGTTCTACTATCTTGAGGATTTTCAGAAGACCAGTTTCTATAACCGTTTGAATTCGTCGCTCCCCTATTATTATGAATTGTACCCACAGGACCTATTTACCAGATCCCTTCCATTGACCGCTATAATTCCCGGTATGAAGGTTGAAGGCCTGGTCTTTTTCAAGATCGACATGTCCGCTCACCGGCAGGTCAGGCTCTTTGTCTACCGCAAAGACGCTTCCCGCTCCAATCCGCCTGACTTTGTCTTCCCCTTTAACATCGTAAAATAGTTCAAGGAGTAAATTACCATGCCGCTCAGTCTCTTTGAGGGCGCTTTGGGCGGTATCGGCCTGTTCCTGCTTGGCATGCGCATCATGTCCGATGGGATTCGGACAGTGGCTGATGACCGCATACGGCGCGTTTTTGCTGTCGTCACGGCTAACCGTATTTACGCTGTGCTGTTTGGCATGGCGTTGTCATTGTCGCTTAATTCCGCCAGCGCTGCAGTAATCTTTTCCATTGGATTGGCAAACGGCGGCGTGCTGACGGTTTTTCAGGCCATGAGTGTCCTGGCCGGGATACTGCTTGGCGCTACCTTGACCTTGCATCTTCCGGTGATCCCTTACGGCTTTGTTGCTGCTCCACTTGTGTTTACGGGAGTTCTGCTTAAGTTTTTTGCCCACAGACGCAGGTTTGTCAATGCAGGCAGTCTGCTGTTGGGTGCGGGACTGCTTTTTCTGGGGCTGACTCTGCTGGAAGGGAGTTTCAGGCCGTTTGAAAGCCACCCATTTTATGGCGTATTCAATGGTGTCTTCTTCCGCAATCCACTGCTGGCCATGTTGTTCGGCAGTATGGTCTCCTGCTTTGTGCAGTCGGCACTATCATCGGCGGTTATAGTTTCTTCACTGGTTTCCAGTTACCATATTAATACGACAATCGCCGGCGTCATGATGCTGGGGGGGATACCGGGTGTGACTGCCATTGGCGGACTGGCCTCCATTGGTGGAACCTCGGTTTCGCGCCGTATCGCGTTAGCCTTTATCGTGATAAGCCTGATATCTGTTCTGCCGCTGGTGGCATTGGCGCCAAACCTGCTTGAAATGATAAATGACTGGGGCGTTGTCGATCTTTATTCCGGTGCCCACCTGCCTGGGGGGGCTGAGTTCAACCAACTTGCCTGGATGCATACTGTTGCCAGTCTGCTGGCAGCCCTCCTGATGACAGCCCTGAGCGGATATGTTTCCCGCCTGGCGGTAACTCTCGATAGCCATAACGGCAATGGTGTCGTGCCTCAGCCCTGTGCCGGCTACCTTGACATGCGCATTCTGAATACGCCGACCCTGGCCATCGAGCAGGCCCATAAGGAAATCGTCAGAATGATGTCGATAGCTTCCTTTATGTACGCTGATGCGCGAGAAATATTCTTCAATTATGACGCGCGCCGGGCTGAAACGATACGGCAGCATGAGCAAGTGCTGGATTCCCTCAATCACGAGATTACCGCTTTTCTGGCGGCGCTGGCCCGATCCACTACCAATCCAGAAATACGTTATGACATACCGAGCATGATTCAGACTGTTACCGATCTGGAACACATTGGCGACAAATGTGAGGAGATACTTGACTGCATTGTTGCCAGAAAAGAAGCCAATATATTTTTTTCCGAAGAAGCCATGAATGATATCAGGCGGATCGCCACAGAAGCGGGCGCCAGCCTGGGTTATGTCGTTGAACTGGTCACACAGGGCAATAAACCGGACGCTGAGCAGCTCAGAAACCTGAAAAATGGGGTGCGCGATACTTTTGACGATCTCAAACGTCTCCATTTTGAACGGATCAGTGCCGGAGTCTGTCCGCCCCGGGCGGCCATGCTGTTTAACGAACTTTCGGCCGCATTCACCAGGATCGCGGAACTGAGTTGGAACATCACGGCAGTTCAGGGAAGGAAATCAGAGTGAACAACAGGGTTGCTGCCATCGATTTCGGGACGAACACCGCGCGACTGCTGATTGCAGATCTGCTGAAAGAGGGCGGATTCGAACCTGTCTGTCTTGAGAGGGAGATCGTGCGCATGGGGGGCGGTTTCAGCCGCCAGCATGGCTTGTCTGCCGATGCCTGGCAACGCGGTCTGTCATGCTTGAAAAGGTTTTCGGAAATTATTGCCGCGCATGGGGATATGCGGGTGCGGGCCGTTGCCACCAGTGCCGTGCGCGATGCTCTCAATGGCGCCGACTTTCAGGACATGGTGCTAAAGGAAACAGGCATCGACCTGCAGGTTGTTGACGGGATTACCGAGGGCAGCCTGACTCTGGCGGGAGTCTTGGCGGGGTTGGACAGGAGTCATCAGGAGATTCTTCTGTTTGATGTCGGCGGCGGAAGTACCGAGTACACCCTGGCACGGGGTGGCGTTGCGCGTTTTGTCGACAGTCTGCCGCTGGGGGTGGTGCGGCTGACGGAAGGCAAACAGACGGTGGACGCCATGAATCGCAAGATACGTAAAGAGCTTGAGATTCTGTATCAAAAGATGGGGCGATCAGGGTGTCAGCTGCATCACGAAACGGTGCTGATCGGAACTGCCGGTACAGCCACCACCCTGGCAGCCATCACGCTTGAAATGGATGATTACGACTACCGCAAGGTCAACAATCTGATCGTTTCCCGAGAGCAGATCCAGGCCATCTATGATCGTCTGCTGCCGCTGTCGCCGGCTGAAAGGCTTTGTGTGCCCGGGTTGGAGCAGGGGCGGGAGGACCTGATCATTGCCGGGATGCTGATCACCATGCAGAGCATGGACCTGTTCGGTCTGAAAACCATGAAGGTCAGTGATTACGGGCTGCTGGAGGGACTGGTCGTTTCCGGGACTGTGCCCGGTGTCTGAACTGTGGGCTGCCCGGACAGTTCAATGGATCTGCTGCGAGCCTGGTCAGCCCTGGTGCCGTCACCCAGCAGATCATAGACACGCCCCAGGACCGCCTGATTGGCGGCTGCCTGACTGCGCCGGCCGCCGGCCAGATTGACATCGCAGGCCCGTACCAGAAATTTAATCGCCTGATCCGGCTTGCTTGCAGCCAGAGCCGTTGCAGCCAGCTCTTCCAGGTCCGCGGCAATCTTGCTGCTGACAGCGATCTGTTTGTCAATGATCAGCGCTTCGTTCAGCAGGCGCTCCGACTCGGTCGTCCTTTTTCTGAGTCGTGCCGTAATCCCCAGCATCCTCAGGGAGTTGGCCTCTTCTTCCCGGTGATTGTTCTTTCTGTTCTCAGCAAGGCCCCTGCTGAGGACGGTTTCCGCTCCCGCCGGATCTTCAAGTGCTATCAGAACACGCCCCAGCAGGTTCTGGCGGCGTCCCGCATCTTGCCCCTTTTCAGCCTTTACGGCCTGCATAGACCACTGCCGGGCCGCCTCCCTGTTTCCTTTCGCCAGCTCAATCAGCGTTTTTTCGTGGGCCGCCTCGGCATAGCTGTCCGATTCCGGATTCAGGATGGTGAGCGCCTGTTTGATTCGGTCATCGGCCTGCGAAACAGATCCGTGCAGTCTGCTCAGGCGGGCCAGATTGACAAGTGTCTGTGCCTTGACCGGCAGGTCTTCTACCGAGCTGCTCAGCTGGAGCGCTTCGATCAAGTACTGCTCAGCCTGCTGGCTGTCATTTTTTTGTTCAGCCCGAATCGCGCGCTTGATCAGGGCTTCGGCCTTGAGTTGTGATTCCGGGCGAACCGGCGGCTTTCCTCCGAAGCAGCCGGACAGGGACATGGCGGCGCAGGCGGTCAACAGCCAGGTGCTCGTGCGGCGGTTATTCATAGCTGTCTCCGCGGATAAAGGGCTGGCTGGTTGCGGGTTGCCCCTTATCCCGCAGAAGCCAGATGTTCTGGATGGAATTGATCAGTTTGTCGGAACTGAGCAGCAGCTCTTCCGCCTGGGAAGCCAGCAGAGGAATCCGGGGAAAGGTTTTTTCCGACAAGGTCCGGGTTTCGGAGGAAATCCGGCTGACATTTTCGAGGGTGGCATCGGTCTTTTGCAGTATTCCCGGCAGTTTGCCGTCAATCTGATCCAGGGCCGTATTTACTTTGGCCAGTGTGGGCGCCAGGTCGATGCTCTCTATCTTGCTGTTGGTCGTTGTCAGCAGATGATCGGCGTTCTTTCGGGTACCTTCCAGGTTGCGGGTCAGCAGTTCGACATTGCGAACGGTCTTCTTTAGTTCTCCTTCAGGGTTGTTGATGTAGCCGATGATGTCACGAATCTCGATCAGGACCGGTTTGACAGTGGCGGCAATTTCGTCGGCCATCTCGTCCAGTCCCTTATTCTTGATAAATACAATCGCATCGTTGTCCTTGAGCTCGGTCTGATCAAGCGAACCGACTGACACATCAATGATGTTGTCTCCCACCAGCCCCTCTTTCACCAGTTTGACAGTGGAATCGTTGCGGATCCATTTGTGGTATTTGTTGTCAATTTCAATGGTTAGATCAACCATGGCCTGGTCATTCAGTGCAATGGAAATTACCCTGCCGATTCTGAATCCTGACAGCTTGACCGGCATACCCTTGGAAAAACCGGTACCGCGGTCAGCCGTAAAGCGCAGCGTGTATTTTTTGGTGAAAAGATCTTTCTGCAGGCCGAACATCAACAGCGCGACCGCAATGCCCGCAACGGCAATCGTGATAAAAATCCCGATCTTGCGTTCAAGATTTTTGAACCTGGGGTCAGTTTCAAGTATCATGTGGTTCTCTTGGAAGGTGATGGTTCATGGACGGTAAACTGTACATCAACGGCCAGTTCCCTGGCGACATCCGCCGATGAGGTCAGAAAAAGAGATGTCCTGCCGGGGGAGGAACGGTGAAAATCAAGGGCGAGGCTGCTGAAAATACCGCGGGTGGCATTTGATATCCCGTCCAGGCTGTTACAGTATACCATGAGCTTGGGCTGCTGCAGGGCGGCCCTCACAAAGGCTGTGATGCGCTTCTCGTAGAGGGTCAGGTGGGCCGGCAATACCATCACTTCGCCCCTGAATTCCAGCTGCTCAAGATAGGCCAGTGCTGTTTCCGTCTGGCTTTCGTCAACGGCTCCGTTCGCATATAACAGTGGCAGGGTAATGTTTTCCCACATTTTCAGATTGGATACCAGGCCGCCTTGAAAAGGGATACAGCCGATCTGTCGACGCAGCTGATAGAGTTGGTTCGTCGACAGATCGGGAACGGATTGGTCAAGAACATGCAGCGAACCGCTCTGGGGGCGAACCATGCCGACCAAGAGCCGCAGTAAGGCACTGCTCTCGTCTTCCCGGGAAGTGACCAGCAGCGCGGAAGTACCTGCTTCAATATCGAAGTCAAGCTGCTCGAAGAGCGTTTTGTGAGTGACATTACTGAATGAAATCGCGGCGGCCATGGTTTACATAGTAGCCGCAACCGCCGGGTTGTCAATAGACAAGAAGGTTAGGCCTGGTCAGGAGTTTCAGTTGTCTCCTCTTCTCTCTTTGCCTGTGCCGCGCCACTTTTCCTGGTCAGTTGCTGGTGTGGCGGGGAGAGGCTGCGCATCGGGTCGCCGCCGATCCATTCTGGTACGGTTGACCGGCTTGGGTTCGTCAAGTTTTTTTACCGGCAACTGTTGCGGTTTATCCTTTCTGAAAACAGACTGATTGCTGTCGCGCACAAAGGGCCGCGGTTGGGCTCCTTCGCCGCGCTGCGGCCTGCCGGCAGTCGGACCGGCGGCAGGTGTGGCGGAGGTTGCGGCGGGTGCAGGTGGCGGTGCCTTGACAGGTGCCGCTCCTCGCGAGGGATCAGTCCGGGGGGCCGGTGCCGGAGCCGGAACCGGAGCCGGTGCCTGATTCGGAGCTACAGCTGGTGTCCTGGCAGGTGCTGGCACTACTGGGAATGATGTTGCCTTGGCTGGCGGCTGTTGTATGCCGCCTCCTTCGCGGCGATGCTCGCCGGAAGCGGGGGGCTCCATTCTTGACGGCCGGCCGGCGGGTGGATTGCGTATGGCTCTGGGGGCTGGAGGCGGCACTGCCGGTGTCCAGTTACGCTGCTGCAGAATGGCAGTGTCCCTGACGATCGTATGAGGCCGGTCTCTACGGCTGAAGCTGCTTGATTCGACCACTGTCAAGGCATTGCTGATCCTGGCATTGCGGTAGACCTGGGTGATACTGGTCTGGTTGGGCGTCCTGCTGGAGATGACAACGGTGCCCGGGCCGTAACTGCGGCGCCCGTAGTAGGTCTCACCCGGTGCCAGCGGTACCCAGCCGATGGCGTTGGAAGTCCTTGTCCAGGCCACATAGCCGGGCCCCCAGGCCACGGCATTGGCTGCTGGTGGTACCCAGCACCAGCCGCTTCCCCGGATGTACGCCCAGCGGCCGTAATGATAGGGGGCCCAACCCCAGCGTTCATCGGAAACCCAAGTGTAGTCTCCCCGCACCCAGATCCATCTCCCGAGCCTGAAGGGAACCCAATCGAAACTGACCACGGCGGGGCTCCAGACATAGCCGTAATCGCGCACAAACAGCCAGCGGCCATGTTCATCAAGGTCATTGGCATAGTCATGCAGTTCATCCGGCAGATAGCGGGCGCTTTCGCCAAGTACCAGCGACTTCCTGTCACGCTGGGCGTTCCATCTTTCCCACTCGTCCGGGGATGCTATCGGGGACAGTTCCGCGCCATAATCGTTGACCTTGAGGGTGGTACCCGCTGACACCCGCGTTTTCCCCTGGCGGCTCTCCATGAAGGCGTTGCCCTTTATTACCGAAAGATCCGTGTCTCCAGAATCGTCAACATCCACAAGACTGATGGTATTATCGCTGATGGTACTCGTCGCAAGGGGGGTATCGATCTGGGCGGTCTGGATGCCTCCGCGTTTGTTGTTGATGTAGATGTGGCCGCGATCAAGGAAAAAATGGGCATCCCTATCAGACATGGAGAGCAGTTCAAGCTGGGTTCCATCACCAAGACGAAGGTAGATGCCGCCCAGAATCTGCAGTTCAACCCGGCCTCCGTATGGTACCGAGATCCTGTCGCCGGCGCTGAGCGGCATATTGATCGATGCCGGCGCCCATTCGCCGTCATCCTGGCTGTAGACCTGAACATCGCCTTCCAGCAGGCTCAGTCTGACCGATCCCAACTCCTGGCAGATAGCTGTGAACGGGCTGATTACCAGAACAACAAAGAACAGAGCGGATAGAATAATTTTCATGGAATGTCTCCTTCGAATGACAGACGTAGTGACTTTCTTAAAAGTATAGCATGTACTGTGCCATGAGTGGAAAAACTCAAGACCACGCGTCCTGGCTGCTTTCAGGCGTTGCGGATCCATCCGGCCTCCTTCAATTGCGGTGATCCTGTCTCAAATGCGGTACGCATAATGAAAATGATTTATGGAAGAACCGGACTGACGTGGTAATTAATGCAAACAAATTGCAATCCCAAACACCTTTTAGTATAGTGCCCATCTTGCACAGCGGCATTTTGAAATCAAGACAAGGAAGCAGGCATGAAAGAAATTCTCTCCGGCAACGAGGCCATTGCCCGCGGTGCATATGAGGCGGGCTGCCGTGTTGCCTGTGCCTATCCTGGCACTCCTTCCACTGAAATCCTCGAAAACACGATCAACTACAAGGAAATCAATTCATCCTGGGCCCCCAACGAGAAGGTGGCTCTGGAGGTCGCCATCGGTGCCTCCTTCGGCGGTGGACGGGCCCTGTGCACCATGAAGCATGTCGGTGTCAACGTGGCCGCCGATCCGCTTTTTACCCTCTCCTACACCGGAGTCAGAGGCGGTCTGGTGCTGGTTGTTGCCGATGACCCCGAAATGCATTCCTCGCAGAATGAGCAGGACAGCCGCAACTATGCCCGTTTCGCCAAGGTTCCCATGCTGGAACCGTCCGACTCACAGGAGTGCAAGGAATTCACCCGGCTGGCATTCCAGCTCTCGGAAGAGTATGACACGCCGGTCATGGTGCGGAGTTGTACCCGTATTTCCCATGGAAAATCCATTGTGGAGCTGGGTGAACGGGTGAGTGATCTGCCCGAGCCGCGGCTGGAGAGGAATCCAGCCAAACTGGTCATGCTGCCGGGCAATGCCCGCGTGCGTCATCCGCTGGTCGAGCAAATGCTGGTAAAGCTGTCCGAGGCCGGTTCTGCCATGGCCATCAATCGCCTGGAGTTGCGCGATAAGTCCATCGGCATCATCACCTCCGGCGTCTGTTATCAGTATGTGCGCGAAGTCATGCCGAACGCCTCAACTCTCAAACTCGGCCTGGTAAATCCGCTGCCCCAGAATCTGATCCGAGACTTTGCCGCTCAAGTCGATTCGGTCTACGTGGTCGAGGAACTGGATCCCTTTATCGAGATCCAGGTCAAGGCCATGGGGATCAAGGTGATCGGCAAGGAGATCATCTCCCTGTGCGGCGAGCTGACTCCCGGACGTCTTCGCAGTGCCTTCGGCCTGTCGCAGGCAACCGAAGTCCAAGCTGAGAAACTGCCCGGCCGTCCGCCAAACATGTGCCCTGGCTGCCCGCATCGCGGGGTTTTCTATGCACTCAAACAGCTCAAGGCTTATGTCACCGGTGATATCGGCTGTTACACGCTCGCATTCATGCCGCCGCTCTCGGCCATGGATACCTGTGTCTGCATGGGGGCCTCCATCGGCATGGCCACCGGTGTGACCAAGGTCGTTTCCGATCAGGAAAAAAAGAAGGTGGTGGCCGTGATCGGCGACTCGACCTTCCTGCACACCGGTATCAACGGCCTGATGGACATGGTCTACAATAATTCACCGGCCACGGTGATCATTCTGGACAACAGCATCACCGCCATGACCGGCCGACAGGACAATCCGGCCAGCGGCTTCACCCTGATGGACGATCCCGCCCATGCCATTAACATTCCTCTGCTCTGCCAGGCTCTGGGAGTAAAAAACATCCGGACCGTAAATCCGCTGGACCTCGAAGAGACCAAACGGGTGATCGCCGAGGAGATGGAGCGGCCCGAGACCTCGGTGGTTATCACCAACAAACCCTGCGTGTTGATCAAACGCGAAGACGTCTTCCAGAAAGGCCCGCTGTATGCCGTTGATGCCGACAGATGCACCGGCTGCCGCGCCTGCCTGAACATAGGTTGTCCGGCTATCGAATGGCGTCCGGCCGGTGACGGCAGCAGGAAGGGCAAGGCCCGCATCGATCCGTTGCTCTGCACCGGCTGCGATGTCTGTCGTCAGTTGTGCAAGTTTGAAGCGATCGGGAGTGGCAAATGAGCGGACAGATCACGAATATCCTTCTGGTGGGCGTTGGTGGGCAAGGCATTCTGCTGGCCTCCGAAATACTTTCCGAAGCTGCCATGCTGGCCGGTTTCGATGTCAAGAAAAGCGAGATCCACGGCATGTCCCAGCGGGGGGGGAGCGTCGTGTCCCACGTCCGTTACGGCAAAGAGGTCTTTTCCCCGATCGTGCCGGAGGGGGAGGGTGATATCCTGTTCGGCTTCGAGCTGATGGAGACCTGCCGTTCGCTCCCGCTGATCAGGCCGGGCGGGGCCGTGGTGGCCAACGACCTGCAGATATCTCCCCCGGCGGTGTTGATGGGGCAGGAATCCTATCCCGAAGGGCTGCTGGAGCGAATCAAGGGTAGTTTCCCTGATTTCCTACTGGTGGATGGCCAGAAGCTTGCCAGTGATGCCGGCAATGTCAGGGCATCCAATACTGCTTTGCTGGGGGCCGTTTCCAAGCGGCTGGCCATTGCGGAAGAATTATGGATGCAGGCTTTGGAAAAGATGGTGCCGACCAAGGCTTTGGAGGTCAATAAAAAGGCTTTCCTGATCGGGAGGGGACTGTAATATGACCAAACTCGAATCCGTACTTGCCGCCAACAGAAGTTTTGTTCGGCCCAACGCATTTCCGCCTCTGCCCAAATCCCCCAAGAAGCAGATCGCCATTTTTACCTGCATGGATACGCGCCTGGTGGATTTTCTTGAACCGGCCATGGGTCTGAAACGGGGTGAAGCCAAGGTTATCAAGAACGCCGGCAACACCATTGTCGATCCCATGTCCGGTGCGGTGATCCGCAGTCTTGTTGCGGGGATCTTCATGTTGGGGGTCGAGGAGGTGTTTGTCATCGGCCATCGCGACTGTGGTATGGCCGTCATCGATGCCGAGTCGGTCAAGAGCGATATGGTCAGACGCGGCATCTCCCCGGACGTGATTGATATCCATGTTCCTGACCTGAAGCAGTGGCTGGGAATTTTTGCCCATCCGGTTGAAAATGTTGAACGGGTGGTCAAGATTATACGCCATAACCCCTTGATTCCCAGTGATGTTCCCGTGCATGGACTGTTGTTCTGTCCCAACGATGGTCATCTGGATGTGATCGTAAATGGCTACACCCAGGAGAGTTTTGCCCGGGCGCTGGTTGAAGGTTCGCTAATGTAACTGCTGAACTGATATCAGTAATAATGTATGAGGTAGCATGGCATGTACTTTAACGAAGAATTCGAAACCCTTCCCCGTCCCGCCCTGGAGGCGGTACAGCTCAAACGGCTTCAGGCAACACTCGAACGGGTGTATGCCAATGTGCCGTTTTACAAGCAAACGTTTGATAAGGCCGGTGTCGGACCTTGTAACGTAAACACGCTTGACGATCTGCAGAAGCTGCCGTTCACCACCAAACAGGATATGCGCAACTCCTACCCCTACGGGCTTTTTGCCGCCCCCATGGAGGAGATCGTGCGCATCCATGCCTCCAGCGGTACCACCGGCAAGCCGACGGTGGTGGGATACACTGCCCGGGATATCGATATGTGGGCGGAGTTGATGGCCCGTTCCTTTGTCTCCGCCGGTGCCCACAAGGGCGACATCATTCACAATGCCTATGGTTACGGCCTGTTTACCGGCGGCCTGGGTGCCCATTACGGCGCCGAACGCCTGGGCGCTTCGGTGATCCCCATGTCAGGGGGCAACACCAAAAAGCAGATCATGATCATGCAGGACTTCGGCTCAACGGTGCTGACCTGCACCCCCTCCTATTCGCTCTTCATGGCGGAAGCGGCCCTGGAGGATGGCTTTGATTTCCGCAAACTGAAGCTGCGGGTGGGAATCTTCGGGGCCGAACCCTGGTCGGAAGCCATGCGGGGAGAAATCGAGGAAAAACTCAACCTGGCGGCCATCGATATCTACGGACTGTCCGAGATCATGGGGCCGGGCGTGGCCATCGAGTGTATTCAGGCCAAGCAGGGGCTGCATATCTGGGAGGACCATTTCATCCCGGAGATCATCGACCCGGTAACCGGTCAACGCCTTGCTGAAGGTGAGCGGGGCGAACTGGTCATCACCACCATCACCAAACAGGGGATCCCGCTGATCCGCTACCGCACGCGGGACATCACCAGCATCACCTATGAACCCTGCATCTGCGGACGGACCCATGCCCGTATCACCCGCATGAGTGGCCGTTCCGACGATATGCTGATCATACGCGGAGTCAATGTATTCCCCTCGCAGATCGAGTCAATCCTGGTCGGCATCGAAGGGGTCGAACCACATTATCTGTTGATCGTGGAGCGGCAGGATAACCTGGATACGCTCGAAGTGCAGGTGGAAGTGGATGAACGGCTCTTTTCGGATGAAATCAAGGTGCTCCAGTCGCTTTCCCGTCACATCGAAAAAGAGATCAAGGACATGCTCGGCGTGACCTGCCGGGTCAAACTGGTGGAACCAAGAACCATCCAGCGCAGCGAAGGCAAGGCGCAGCGGGTTGTGGACAACAGGAAGTTGTAGGTGTTTTATCGGGCGATCAGATGATCGTCCCAATGGGAGGATTTTATGAAAGTCGAACAGATATCCATCTTCATCGAGAACAAGTCGGGCCGACTGGCGGAAATCACGCAAATTCTGGGGGAGGCCGGCATCAACATCAGGGCGCTGTCCCTGGCCGATACCTCTGATTTTGGTATCCTGCGCTTGATCGTGGACAATGTGGAAAAGGCCAAGACCGTGCTCAAAGAGAGAGGCTTCACGGTCAACAAGACCGAGGTCGTGGCGGTGGAAGTGCCGGACAGTCCGGGCGGGTTGTCGACCATCCTGCAGACTTTGGACGCCGGCCAGATCAATGTCGAGTACATGTACGCCTTTGTCGAGCGTTGCGGCGGCAATGCCGTGATCATCTTCCGCTTCGATGAGACTGACAAGGCGATTTCTGTCCTGAAGGCCAAAAACTTCAGTATTCTGAAAGGTGAGCGTCTTTACGAAATATAAGTATTTTAATACCTGGGAGGGCAAATGAAGAAAATATCAGCAGTATTCATCGTCGTGTGTTTGGGCCTCATGTTTGCTTCCGTCTCGTTTGCTGCCGGCACTATCAAAATAGGCGCCCTGTTTGCCGTTACCGGTCCGGCTTCGTTTCTGGGGGAGCCTGAAAAGAAAACCCTGGAGATGCTTATCAAGGAGGCAAACGACAAGGGGGGCATCAACGGCATGAAGCTGGAGGCGGTCATCTATGACACCACCGGCGATGCTACCAAGGCGGTGCAATTGGCAACCAAGCTGATCAAGGACGACAAGGTGAGTGTTATCATCGGCCCCAGCACCACCGGCGAATCCATGGCGGTCATCCCCGTGGCCGAAAAAGAGAAGATCCCGCTGATCTCATGCGCGGCCGGCATCAAGATCACCGACCCGGTCAAACATTGGGTTTTTAAAACCCCGGCCAACGACCATGTGGCTGCTGAAAAGATCCTCAATTACATGACCAAGCAAAAACAGAAGACCATAGCCCTTCTGACGGTAACCGACGGATTTGGCTCCTCCGGACGCGAGCAGATCAAGGTCCTGGCCAGGCAAAAAGGATTCAGTGTCGTTGCCGATGAAGTCTACGGTCCCAAAGACACAGACATGACCGCCCAACTGACCAAGATCCGCGGCATCAAGCCGGACGCGATCATCTGCTGGGGTACCAACCCCGGACCAGCGGTCATCACCAAAAATGTCAAGCAACTCGGCATCAAGATTCCGCTCTACATGAGCCATGGCGTAGCTTCCAAGAAATACATCGAGTTGGCCGGAGCAGATGCAGCCGAGGGTGTGATGCTCCCGGCCGGCAAGTTGGCGGTCTATGACGCGCTTCCAAAGTCTGACCCACAGGCAAAGTTGTTGAAGGATTATGACCAGGCCTACAAAAAGACATTCGGAGTCGAGGCATCCACCTTTGGCGGCTATGCCTACGACGCCTTCCTGTTAGTGACTGGCGCGATCAAGAAGGCAGGAACTTCACCGGAACAGATCCGCACCGGCATTGAACAATCCCACAAGCTGGTGAGCGTTTCCGGTTTGTTCACCATGTCGCCCAAGGATCATAATGGCCTGGACCTTTCGGCGTTCGAGATGGTCAAGATCGTAAAAGGCGACTGGTCGATTCTCAAGTAAAAAGATATCATTTCTTCGTGGAGGGTATTCATGCATTTTAGAGCCATTGTTTTTTTTATTGCGTCTGTAATCTTGCTGATTAACAGCCCGGTTTTCGCGGCAGCTCCCATCAAGATCGGCGCCCTGTTTGCCGTGACCGGACCAGCTGCCTTTCTGGGTGAACCGGAGCGCAACACCGCCCAGATGGTGGTGGAAGAGATCAACAAGGCCGGCGGTGTCAAGGGGCATAAGATTGAACTGATTGTCTATGACACCACCGGCGATGCCACCAAAGCGGTACAGCTGGCCAACAAGCTGATCAAAAACGACAAGGTGGTTGCAATCATCGGTCCCAGCACCACCGGTGAAACCATGGCGGTGATCCCGGTGGTGGAAAAAGAACAGATTCCGCTCATCTCCTGTTCGGCAGGCAGCAAAATCACCGAACCGGTAAAAAAATGGGTCTTCAAGACAGCCCAGAACGATGCCCTGGCTGTTGGCAGGATCTTTGACCAGCTCAGGAAACAGAAACTGACCAAAGTTGCCATCCTGACCGTGTCCGACGGATTCGGCTCCTCGGGGCGCGAGCAGCTCAAGGCCCAGGCCGCGAAATACGGGATCACCATAGTTTTTGATGATACCTACGGTCCCAGGGATACCGACATGACCGCCCAGTTGACCAAAATCCGCAACTCTCCGGCCCAGGTCATCATCTGCTGGGGCACCAACCCCGGACCGGCGGTGATCGCAAAAAATGCCCGTCAGCTGGGTGTCAAGACTCCTCTTTACATGAGTCATGGCGTTTCGTCCAAAAAATTCATCGATTTGGCCGGTGACTCGGCCGAAGGCATCCGACTCCCTTCCGGCAAGGTGCTGGTCGCCGACCTGCTGCCCGCTTCCGATAATCAGAGGAAATCACTGCTGGTTTTCATCAAGGATTACCAGAGGCAATTCAAGGCTGAAGGTGATCACTTTGGCGGCCATGCCTGGGATGCGGTCATGCTTCTGAAAAACGCCATCGAGCATGGTGGCGATTCCCCGGCCTCAATCCGGGACCAGCTGGAGAAGACAACCAAGTTTCACGGAATTGGCGGCACGTTCACCTACTCGGCCCATGACCACGCCGGTTTGGGCCAGGACGCCTTTGTGCTGGTCGAAGTCAGGAACAAGGACTGGGCGATCGTAAAGTAGCTGTTCTGCCTGAGGTCGGGTTGCTAAGGGGCGAAGCATGGATATACCTGCTTCGCCCGGTTTTTGTGTGCAGCACCATTTTATTTGCGAAGCGGATTGTCCACCGGCTTTGCCACTGTTGTATGAGGTATCATGCCGTTCGACCAACTACTACAATACGCACTGTCAGGTCTTTCCACCGGCGCGATCTATGCCCTGATCGGCATCGGTTTTTCGATCATCTATAATTCGACCGGCATCATCAATTTCGCCCAGGGTGAATTTGTCATGCTGGGGGGCATGCTGACACTGTTTTACATCAATCTGCTCAAATTGCCGCTTTGGGCGGCCATTCCAGCGTCAGTGCTGACCGCGACTGCCGCCGGACTGCTTTTCGAGCGTCTTGCCATCCGTCCCCTCAGGAAGCCCACACCCATCAATATGGTGATTATTACCATTGGCGGCAGCATTTTTATCCGTGGTCTGTCCATGCTGCTGTGGGGCAAGGATACCCATTCCCTGCCCCCTTTTAGCGGTGAGGAACCGATTGCCATTGCCGGCGCCACCATCCTGCCCCAACACCTCTGGATTCTCGGCATCACGCTTGTGATAATCGCGGCCAACAAATATTTTTTCTATCACACCATCAGCGGTATTGCCATGCGGGCCTGTTCCTATAACGGCCGGGCTGCCGGACTGGTGGGGATCGATGTGCGCCGCATGGTGCTGTTTTCATTCATGATCAGCTCGGCCATGGGCGCCATGGCCGGAATCATCGTGGCCCCCTTAACGATGACCTCCTATGATGTGGGGGTCATGCTCGGCCTGAAAGGCTTCTGTGCCGCCATTATCGGCGGCATGAGCAGCGGCGCGGCGACAGTGGTGGGGGGGCTGGTGCTGGGAATACTCGAATCACTGGGGGCCGGTTTGATTTCATCCGGCTACAAGGACGCCATTTCATTCATCATCCTGCTGCTGATCCTTTTTATCCGGCCGCAGGGGCTGTTTGGCAAGGCCGAATCGGAGAGGGTCTGAGCGAGTGAAAAAAGAGCTGCTGAAATTTCTGCTGTTTAGCGTGCTGATGCTGCTTGTGCCGCTGGCCCTCCATGGCAGCTACCTGATGAACGTGCTGGTATTTGTGGGCATCCACACCATGCTGGCTGTGGCGCTCAACCTGCTGCTGGGCTATGCCGGCCAGATCTCCCTCGGCCATGCCGGCTTCTTCGGCCTGGGTGCCTATCTGTCCGCAATCCTGACAACCACCTTCGGTTTCAACCCCTGGCTGGTCATGCCTCTGGCTGCTGTCGTGGTCGGCCTGATTGCCTTCCTGGTCGGTTTTCCGATTCTCAAACTCAAGGGTCATTATCTGGCCATGGCCACCCTGGGCCTTGGGGTCATCATCTATATCATCATCAATGAAACCGTTGATTATACCGGCGGTCCTTCCGGTCTCTCCGGTATTCCCAATCTTGCCGTCGGCACATTTGTATTCAACAGTGACATCAGAAATTATTACCTGATCTGGACAGCTGCCCTGGCGGTAATCCTGCTTGCCGTCAACCTGACCAATTCCCGCGTGGGCCGTGCCCTGCGGGCCATCCACGATTCCGAAGTGGCTGCCCGCGTCATGGGGGTCAACGCCCGCCTGCTCAAGGTACAGATATTTGCTCTTTCCGCGATTGTCTCTGCCCTGGCCGGAAGTCTCTATGCCCATACCATGACTTTTGTCTCGCCGGCCTCCTTCGGTTTCAATTTTTCGGTGGAACTGCTGACCATGGTGGTGATCGGAGGTCTGGGCAGTATCTACGGTTCGTTTCTCGGCGCTGCCCTGCTGACGCTTTTGCCCGAGTTCCTGCGCTCCGCCCAGGATTTTGACATCATTATCTACGGCGGCGTGCTGATGCTGATGGTCATGTTCATGCCGGGCGGTCTGGTGCGGGGCGTGCCGGAGCTGTTGAAAAAGATGCTTGGCAACCGGGGTGGAGTCGGCAATGCTTGAAGTATCCGCCATCACCCAGATTTTCGGCGGGGTTACCGCCCTTGATGATGTCTCCTTTGCAATCGCCAAAGGTGACATCACCGGAGTGATCGGCCCCAATGGCGCCGGCAAGACCACACTCTTCAACATTATTTCCGGCATTTACAGCCAGACCTCGGGCAGGGTCATGCTGGAGGGTCAGAACGTCTCGGGGCTGCCTCCCGAGCGGCTGGCGCCCCGCGGCATGGTGCGGACCTTCCAGAATATCGAACTGTTCGGCGGCATGACCGTGCTGGAAAATGTACTGGTGGGCATGCACACCAGATGTTCCAGCGGATTTTTAGCCTGTGCGCTCAAGATGCCCTGGAGCGTCAGGGAAGAGGCGCGCATCCGTCGCGAAGCGCTGCGTTGGCTGGAGTTTACCGGCATCTCGGAACTGTCCGATGTCACCTCCGCCAACCTTTCCTTTGGTAAGGGGCGCTTACTGGAAATCGCCCGGGCCCTGGCGATGGAGCCGAAGATTATCCTGATGGACGAGCCTGCGGCCGGTCTCAACAGTCAGGAAACCATCCGGCTTACCCGTCTGATCCAGAGCATCCGCGAAATGGGGATCACGGTGGTGCTGGTGGAGCACGACATGGAGCTGGTCATGGATATCTGCGACCGGATCGTGGTGCTGAATCTGGGCAGGAAACTGGCTGAGGGAACTCCGCGTGAAATACAGGATAAAAAGGAAGTCATCGCGGCTTATCTCGGCGAGGACAGTTAAATGCTCCGTCTCAAAAACATAAATACCTATTACGGCAAAGTTCATGCCCTGAAAAACGTTTCCCTGCACCTGGCCGAAGGGGAAATCGTCACCCTGATCGGAGCCAACGGCGCCGGCAAGACCACCATCCTCAATACTATCTCTGGCGTGACGCCCGCTGCCGGCGGAGAACTTTTCTTCGGCAAGGAAGCGATCATCGGCCATGCTGCCGACCGGGTCGTCAGTCTGGGGCTCTCGCAAGTGCCGGAAGGGCGCCAGGTCTTCAAGCCGCTCTCGGTGGAGGACAACCTCAGGCTGGGGGCCTATCTGCGCTATCGTCGCCGTGAAAGCCGGGCTGATATCCTCAGGGATATGGAACAGATCTTTACCCTTTTTCCCCGCCTGGCAGATCGGCGCCGCCAGCTGGCCGGCACCATGTCGGGCGGCGAGCAGCAAATGCTGGCCATCGGCCGGGCCTTGATGGCCAAGCCCAGGATGCTGCTCCTGGACGAGCCCTCCATGGGACTGGCGCCGCTGGTGGTGCAGGAAATCTTCCGGGTACTGCAACAGCTGCGCCGGGAGCAGGGCACCACCATCCTGCTGGTGGAACAGAATGCCAAAGCCGCCCTCAAGCTGGCTGACCGGGGTTATGTGCTCGAAACCGGCAAGGTCATTCTGGAAGGAGCGGCCGATGAGTTGCTGGAAAATGCCGAGGTCAAGCGAGCCTATCTGGGCAAGGACAAGAAGGAAATCTGGGAGCGTTAAGCTCCCTTTTTTGTGCCTTGGGAAAAACCAGTAACGCGCCCGCATTTATTTGATTTTGCTTGCCATGAAGACATGTTATTCCGGTTTCAAATCAAAGATGAAATTAGGCGGCGAGGATTGAGGCGACGAAGGCATACAATCAGTATGTTGAGGAGCCGAAGACGAGCCTGTCCTGAGCGAAGTCGAAGGATCAACGAAGATGGCGCTTTGATTTGGAATCGGAATTAGGCTACAATGCCAAGCAGTTATTGAAAGGAGACAAATATATGCCTCATATACATCCTGTATCCGATCTCAAAAAAAATCTGAATCATCTTACAGAAATATGTCGCAAAGAACATGAACCGGTATATCTCACTCGTAAGGGACACGGCGAGCTAGTTCTTATGGGGATTGAAGAGTATGAGCGCTTACTGGCGAAGGTTAAATCGACCGAGGAAGAAGACGCCGAAATAGAAGCCCTATGGGTTGCAGAGATTCAAGAGCGGTATAGAGCCATACAGGAAGGAACTGTGACCTGCATTCCAGCGGAGGAGGCAATGAGACAGGCGCGTGAGCGTCTCAGGCGATGAAGCCAGTTGAATATCATCCCTTTGCGCTGGAAGAACTCATTCAAACAGCGGAATATTACGAATCGAAGGTTTACGGACTCGGGCAGCGTTTCCTTGATGAGATTGAGTTTTGCGTGGCCGACATTTCAGAATCGCCTGAACGCTGGCCATATTTCCTCCTTAACACGAGGCGCCGTTTGCTTGATCGTTTTCCATACATGCTTGTTTATCTTGACGAATCTGATCGGATATACATCCTGGCGACCATGCATCAGAAGCGCAGGCCGGGATACTGGAAGAAGCGAATGAATCAGGCTCCACATTGAATCAAAAAATATGTGGAGTAAGAACATGGCAAGAATAGCATTCGAGAAAATCATGGCTGGCTTGGAAGATGCTCTGGCGTATGGGGATGGTGACATTTCGCGGGGCACGACACACCAGGTAAAGGTTGCGGATGTTGACATCACCCATCTGCGGGAAAAGCTCGGGTTGTCCCAGGACCGGTTTGTCGCCCTGTTCGGATTGAGCGCCAGAACGGTACGCAACTGGGAACAGGGAGTCCGACATCCTGAAGGTCCGGCACGGGGATACTGTTGCAGATGATTGATCGTGAACCGGAAGCGGTGATGCGGGCGCTGCGGGGATAGGCTGAAATACGTCGGATTATGCTCTTGTGAGCGCTGTTAATAGTTCAGCAGCAGATGAGATGAACACATCATTACACAAGCCAAAACCATTCTCACGCGACGCCGCAACGACGCAACGAAAATCTTTAATTCCAAAATATCAGTCATATCGGGTTAATGCTGAATTTTAAGGTTCTTGGTTTTAAGTTTTTGCTATAAAAGCAACATCGCAGGAAGGTTGGAAAAATCAGTGTAAATAGCCCAAATAGGAAGATGTTCCATGAACGAAAATGAGATTGCCAATGTGATAATGGATGCTGCGTTCCAGATACACCGGGAACTCGGTCCAGGTTTGTTGGAAAGCGTCTATGAAGCTATTCTGTCTCGAAACTTGACTGACATGCGCTTGGTTGTCGAACGACAGGTTCCGGTACCGATCATGTTTCAGGGAATTGTTTTCGATGAAGGCTTCCGAGCCGATTTATTCGTGGAAAAGAAGGTCATCATTGAATTGAAATCCGTTGAACGTCTGCATCCAGTACATTCGAAGCAGTTGCTGACTTATCTTCGTTTAAGCGGATGTCGTCTGGGTTTGTTGATAAATTTTGCCGAAAACCTGTTGAAGGATGGCTTTAAACGGGTAGCTAATGGACTGGAAGTTTTTTAAGGTTTTCGTTGCGTCGTCGCGGCGTTGCGTGAGACCACTTTTGTTTTTGCTGTGCTTCGTTGACAGGCTGGCGCTGGCGGAGTAAGGTGAAGCGTTTTTTATGTTATGGGATTGGGATGGAGTGAATTGAGACAATTATACGATTATAAAAGCCGCTGAGCCGGGAAGAATGCCGGTTGGGCGGCTTTTTTTGTTTTTTTACCCTGAATTACGACACACAACGACATGGCCAAACTATTCAACATACCGTTCCCACCAATATTAGACACCTCCAGTGGTGACATCATCCGTGATTTTTTCAATCCCGCGCTTGCTGCATCCGTGCGCTATGATCGCGGAGTTGGTTTCTTCAGCGCCTCGTGGTTGCGGCTGGCGGCAAAGGGTATGATCGAGTTTGCTGCCAACAGTGGCCGGGCAAGGTGGGTGATGAGTCCGATTCTGGGTGAAGCTGACTGGGAGGCGTTGCAGGAGAGGAGCGACGCCCGGCAGGACGACATATTGAAGCTGACACTTGAAATCAGTATTGCGGATTTAAAGAATACTCTTGAGCAGGAAGCCCATTCCGCGCTTGCCTGGCTGGTAGCAGACGGCATCCTGGATTTCAAACTGGCCATGCCTCGTAACAAGCTTGATCAGGGCGAGTTTCATGACAAGTTCGAGGTTTTGTTAAGTCGTAGCGTGCCCCCAATTTCCTTGCAGACGATACCAAATGAGTCTTTCTTATGACAAATGCTGAACTAATACGTGTTGCTGTTTTTGAAGGAAAACATATACGTAAAATTTTCCATGAAGATAGATGGTGGTTCGCAGTAATTGACATTGTGGAAGTGCTCACCGGCAGCAGTATTCCCAAACGATACTGGAGTGATCTCAAGAGAAAGCTTACCAAGGAAGGTTATTTCGAGTTGTACGAAAAAATCGTACAACTGAAATTTGCCGCAGCTGATGGCAAGTATTACGCCACTGACTGTGCCGACACAGAGACCATGTTCCGCATCATCCAGTCAATTCCCTCGCCGAAAGTAGAGCCGCTTAAACGATGGCTGGCAAAAGTCGGGAAAGAGCGGATTGACGAAATAGAGAATCCCGAACTGTCCATGGAACGGATGAAGATCCTTTATGAGAAGAAGGGGTATCCGAAGGAGTGGATCGACAAACGGATGCGGGGAATTGCCGTAAGGCAGGACCTTACCGACGAGTGGCAGAACCGGGGGGCTGGTGCAGGGCTGGAGTATGCAATACTGACCAACGAAATAATGCAGGGGGCTTTTGACCTGAAGGTAGAGGATTACAAACAGGTCAAAGGGCTTGAACGGGAAAACCTGCGCGATCACATGACCGATATGGAATTGATTTTGACCATGCTGGCTGAGGCTACGACAACAAAACTTCACCGGGATCGTGATACCAAGGGATTTGAACCGCTGAAGAAGGATGCTCAGGAGGGTGGTGCCGTGGCTGGCAGCACGCGCAGGGATATTGAGAAGCGGTCGGGTAAGCCGGTGGTGACGGGAGAAAATTTCAAGGTTTTGACGGGTAAGGGGCGGAAGAAACCTGAGCTTGTTTAATGTTTGGATGTTAAAGAGATTTTTGCGCGACTTCTTTTAATAGAAAAATAGATAACAGCGTCCCTTAGGCCACCATGCTGGCTGAGGCTACGACAACAAAACTTCACCGGGATCGTGATACCAAGGGATTTGAACCGCTGAAGAAGGATGCTCAGGAGGGTGGTGCCGTGGCTGGCAGCACGCGCAGGGATATTGAGAAGCGGTCGGGTAAGCCGGTGGTGACGGGAGAAAATTTCAAGGTTTTGACGGGTAAGGGGCGGAAGAAACCTGAGCTTGTTTAATGTTTGGATGTTAAAGAGATTTTTGCGCGACTTCTTTTAATAGAAAAATAGATAACAGCGTCCCTTGGGCCTCTACCTAGTGTGTTTGTTGAAGAGATGACCGGAAAAGAACATAAAAATCCGTTTCAGCAGATGGTGGCTTCAACCATGCTCGGCACTCCGGAATTCGTTGCAGCTATTCAGGAGCAGCACCTGGACGGTAAATCACCTCATCGCAATCTCCCTGCATTGAAACAGTTAAAGGGTAAGCCGACCATAGATCAAATACTGGAGATAACGGGAAATGTACTCAATGCCGACGAGAAGCTTGCAACAAAGGTAGCCATACATCTTTGTCACCGATACAGCGGAGCAAAACTGAAAGAGATTGGCGAGCGGTTTGGGGTCAAGGAGTCCGCAGTATCACAGTCAAGCGGGAGGTTTGCAGTGGAGCAGGGAAAGGACGAGCAGCTCCAGAATATTGTGACTGAATTGGTGAAACGGCTAAATCTGTGCAATGTGTAGCCCTGACACCCTTGTTCGCCCCCACCCTTGTTCGCCC
>DBMM01000054.1 GCA_002298925.1 Geobacter sp. UBA698
ATGCACTCAAGGCGGTGAGGATTGAGGCGACGAAGGCATACAAATAGTATGTTGAGGAGCCAAAGACGAACCAACGAAGAGGGCGCTTTGATATGGAAATGGAATAAGCGGATACCTGGAGACGTGAAGCCGACACCTACTGCCTGCACAAAACAAAAAAGGGGGGGCGATCCGGTTTGGATCGCCCCCCTTTTAATTGAACACTACTCCAAGGTCAGAGAATTGCTAGAGCACACCCTTGGTGGACATGACCCCCTTCACCCGCGGGTCGAGCTGGCTGGCCGCGTCCAAGGCACGGGCGAAGGCCTTGAAGCAGGCCTCGATGATGTGGTGCACGTTATCACCATACATGACGTTGATGTGCAGGTTCAATCCGCAATGATTGGTAAAGGCCTGGAAGAATTCCCGGGCCAGTTCCACGTCGAAATCGCCGATTTTCACCTTGGGCAGGTTCACATGGTAGACCAGATAGGGACGACCGGAGATGTCGACCGCCACACTGGCCAGGGTTTCATCCATCGGCACCGTGGCCTGACCATAGCGCCGAATCCCCTTTTTGTCCCCCAGGGCCTGCTTGAAGGCCTCACCCAGTACGATGCCGATATCCTCCACGGTATGGTGAAAATCGATATCGATGTCGCCGCTGGCCTCCACCGTCAGGTCGAACAGGCCATGCCGGGAAAACAGGTTCAGCATGTGATCGAGAAACGGAACCGAGGTACAGATTTGTGCCTGGCCGGTACCATCCAAATCCAGAGCCAGCTTGATCCTGGTTTCCTGTGTGATTCGCTCAATCGTTGCAGTTCGTGACACAAACGCCTCCCTTCCTTAAACCTGCGAGGTTTTGAAAACATCGCCGGATTGACATAATACTATCAGCCGATTTCCTTGATGGCCGCCAGCGTCCGCTCCATCTCACTGCGTGTTCCGATCGAGATCCGCAAGCCTTGACACAAAAGCGGGTCCGAAAAATGACGCACCAGGATCTTGCGGGCATAGAGACCTTCATAGATCCGCTTGCCGTCCCGATCAGGCGGCGTGGCAAAGACGTAGTTGCCTTGTGACGGAATGACATTGTACCCTATGGCCCGCAATTCAGCGGAGAACCACTCGCGCGTCTCAAGGATCTTGCGGCAACATTCCCGCAGATGTTCCTGGTCCTTGAGCGCCGCCACGCAGGCGGCTTGGGCCAGACGGTCAAGGTTGTAATGATCGCGGATCTTGTCCAACGCCGCGATGACTTCCGGACGGGCAATGGCCAGTCCCAGGCGCATACCTGCCAAGGCATAGCTCTTGGACAGGGAACGGGTTACCACCACGTTATCGTATTTTTTTACCAGTTCCAGAGCGTTGAATTCTGCAAAGTCGGCATAGGTTTCGTCCAACACCAGCATTCCGAGGCAACGCTGCGCAAGTTCCTCAATGTACTCCAGGGGAAAGGCCGGACCGAGCGGTGCATTGGGAGTTGTGAGAAAAAAAATCTTTCCCTCATAGCGTTCAGGGAAACCGGCGATGCGGAAATCATCCGTCAAGCCGAAGGTCCGCACTCGTGCCCCCTGGATCTCCGCCAAGGTGGCATAGTAGGAGTAGGATGGGTGAACGTAAGCGATCTCATCCCCTTCGCCTGCAAAGGCACGGATCAGGTTATTCAGCACCTCGTCCGAGCCGTTGGCCATAATGATCCAGGCTGGGTCGAAACCGTAGAGTTCGGAGGCTGTCTCGCGCAACAGCTGGCTGGATGCAGAGGGATAGGTATGCAGGCTGGAACCATCGGAACCCAGTTCCGCCAGAATGGCCTCCACAACCTTCGGTGACGGCGGATAGGAGTTCTCATTGGTGTTGATTTTGATCCATGACGCGATGTCCGGGGGCTGATAGCCGGGGACATAACCTTTCATGGCAGCGATGTTGGGACGCAGGCGACTCATGGCGTTTCCTCCATCCGCACGGAGACCGATTTAGCGTGGGCCTCCAGCCCTTCCAGTCCGGCAATCCGCACGATATCGTTACCCATGCGCTTCAGACCGTTTTCCGAGAAATAGACGATCGACGACTTCTTGACAAAGTCGTCCGTCGAAAGGGGCGAAAAGAAGCGGGCCGTGCCGCCGGTCGGCAGGGTATGGTTAGGTCCTGCCAGGTAATCACCGGCCGCCTCAGGCGTCCAGTGACCCATGAAAATTGCTCCGGCATTGGTGATCTGCGGCAGAATCGCGAACGGGTCGTTCACGGCCAGTTCCAGATGTTCCGGTGCAATGCGGTTGGAGAAGGCGATCACTTCTGCAAGAGTTTCGGCTACGATGACAGCGCCGTACTTCTCCCACGATGCCCGGGCAATGGCTTCACGGGAGAGCAGTGACAGTTGTCGCTCAACTTCAGCCGCTACTTGCTGGCCGAAGGTGCGATCAGTGGTGATCAGGATTGATGAGGCCAGCTCGTCATGCTCGGCCTGGGAAAGCAGGTCGGCGGCGATGTGTGCGGAATTGCCGCTACCGTCGCTGATAATCAGGATCTCACTCGGTCCGGCGATCATGTCGATACCGACCTGGCCGAAAACCAGCTTCTTGGCGGTGGCGACATAGATGTTGCCCGGTCCGGTGATTTTGTCAACCTTGGGAATGGTTGCCGAGCCATAGGCCAGTGCCGCCACGGCCTGGGCCCCGCCGATGCGAAAGATACGGTCCACGCCCGATAGTCTGGCGGCCACCAGCACATGGGGATTGATCTCTCCCCCGGGTGTGGGGGCGACCATGATGATCTCACCCACGCCGGCCACCCGGGCCGGAACGGCGTTCATGATCACGCTGGAGGGATAGCTGGCTTTGCCGCCAGGCACATAGATACCGACCCGCGCCAGAGGCGTCACTTTCTGCCCCAGCATCACATCCGGCTCCTCGGTGGATAGCCAGGTCTGCTGCTTCTGCTTCTCGTGGAAACGGGTCACCCGCTCGACAGCCAGCTTCAAGGCGGAGATATCGGCTTCTTCAACCTGTTTGAAAGCAGCCTCGATCTCACTATCCGTTATTTCCAGCTCTGCCACGGATGCCGCTTCCAGGCGGTCGAAGCGGCGGGTCAACTCCAGAACGGCCTCATCACCATGCCGGCGTACCTGGTTGATAATGTCGACTACGACATGCTCCACCTCGCGACCGGTTTCCTCGCCGCGGGAGAGAATCGTGTCGAACCGTGCCGAAAAATCCTTGTCGTGGATATCAAGAAATTGCATTGTTCACCTTGCTAACAGACCTGGAGCACCCGCTCGAGACCCTGGATGATTTCAGAAATACGCTTGTGTTTTGTTTTGAGGCTGCCCCGGTTGACAATCAGCCGGGTGGTGATCTCTGCAATGGTCTCAACCTCAACCAGACCGTTCTGCTTGAGCGTCTCGCCGGTGGAGACCAGATCCACGATCCGTTCCGAGAGGCCGACCAGCGGCGCCAATTCGATTGAGCCGTACAGCTTGATGATCTCCACCTGAATCCCTTTGGCAGCAAAATAGCTCTCGGCCACATGGGGATACTTGGTGGCGATGCGGATGTGAGACCAGCCGCTGGGATCGTCGTTGCTGGCCAGGTTGGCCGGCTCAGCCACCATCATGCGACAGTAGCCGAATTTCAGGTCCAGCGGCTCATAGACATCCTTGCTCTGCTCCATCAGGGTGTCCTTGCCGACGATTCCCAGGTCGGCACTGCCGTATTCCACATACGTGGGAACGTCAGTGGCCCGCACGATCATGTAGCGCATATTCTCGGCCGGATTTTCAAAAATCAGCTTGCGTGAATCACTGAGCAGTTCCCGGCAGTCGATGCCGATTTTAGCAAACAGTTCGACAGATTCTTCCAGGATGCGGCCTTTCGGAATTGCAATGGTTATCCAATCTTTCATGCTTTCACCCGTTGTATATCCGCTCCCAAGCCGGCCAGCTTCTTCTCGATGGATTCATACCCCCGGTCCAGGTGGTAAATGCGGGAAATTTCGCTGGTATTGTCCGCCGCCAGGCCGGCCAGAATCAGGGAGGCCGAGGCCCGCAGATCGGTGGCCATCACCGGGGCGCCGGACAGCTTCCTGACCCCCTTGACCGTGGCGGTATTGCCTTCCACAGTGATGTCGGCACCGAAACGAAGCAGCTCGGAAACATGCATGAAGCGGTTCTCGAAGATGTTCTCGGAAACGACGCTGGCACCTTCGGCCACACACATCAAGGCCATGAACTGGGCCTGCATGTCGGTCGGAAAACCGGGATAGGGCCTGGTCTTGATATTGACACTTTTCAGTTTTCTAGTTCCTTTGACCCGCACCACGTTGTCACGGCTGGTAATCTCCACACCGGCGTCCTGCAGTTTGAAGACCAGGGCATCCAGATGTTCCAGTTTCATGCCGTGGATCATGATGTCGCCACCGGTAATGGCGGCCGCGATCATGAAGGTTCCGGCCTCGATCCGGTCCGGCATTACCTCGTATCCGACCGGGGAAAGCTCGGAGACCCCCTGAATCCTGATGGTGTCGGTGCCGGCCCCTTCGATCTTGGCCCCCATGCGGTTGAGGATCATGCCGAGATCGATGATTTCCGGCTCTCGGGCGGCATTTTCCAGGACAGTTTCCCCCTTGGCTGTGGCCGCCGCCATCATCAGGTGTTCCGTGCCGCCGACCGTGGAAACGTCGAAATTTATCCGCGCACCCTTGAGATGTTTGGCCTTGGCCTCGACATAGCCATGCTCCAGGGTGATCTCCGCCCCCAATGCCTGCAGCCCCTTGAGGTGCAGGTTGATCGGGCGGGCACCGATGGCGCAGCCGCCCGGCAGGGAGACGCGGGCCTTGCCGAAGCGGGCCAGCAGCGGGCCAAGCACCAGCACCGAGGCCCGCATGGTCTTAACCAGGTCGTAGGTGGCCTCGTGACTGTTGATGCCGGCGCTGTCGATTTTGACCACATGGCCGTTACCTTCCACTTTTGCGCCCAGCGATTCGAGCACCTTGATGGTGGTATTGATGTCGCGCAAGAAGGGAACATTACGAATTTCGTTCAGCCCCGGCGCCAGTATGGTCGACACAAAGATCGGCAGGGCCGCATTCTTGGAACCGCTGACCTGCACCGCACCCTTTAGTTTCTTTCCACCTTTGATTATCAGTTTGTCCACGAATTTCACCTTTATGAAAAATGAACCATTTTAGCCCAAGCCCAGCCAGTTGTAAAAGGGAAATGTGCACATCGGATCATTCTCACAGCACTTCGTGCGTGGAGAAGAGAAACCTGTTCTGAGCTGGGACATCATGCCGGGGGGCTTCTAACTGACTATCTGTCCAAATCTGCCAGCACGAAATCAATGGAGCCGAGTATGGCCAGAAAATCGGCCAGCAGCCAACCGCGGCTCATGACCGGCAGGGCCTGGATGTGAGAGAAGCTGGGGGTCTTGATCCGCACCCGGTAGGGAATGTTTAATCCATCCGAAACAACAAAATAGCCGTTCTCACCTTTGGGGGCCTCGATGGCTGAGTAATTCTCACCTCTGGGAGGCGCCATGCCCCGGGTACTGTTGACAAAATGATGGATCAGAGACTCGATGTCCTTGAGAGTGTCCTGCTTTTGAGGCAGCACAAAGCGGTAGTCATCCGTAATCCAGCGTCCGCCAGGCATCTCCACCATGGCCTGTTCAACCAGCCGCAGGGACTGCTTGATCTCCTCCATCCGCACCAGATAGCGTGCCCAGCAGTCGCCGCCCTCCGCCACCGCCACTTCAAAGGTGAAACGATCGTAACCGGCATAGGGCATCTTTTTACGCAGATCCCATTCCAGACCGCAGGCTCGCAGATTGGGGCCGGAAAGCCCCCATTCCATGGCATCCTTCGCTGAAATTGCACCGACCCCGGCCAGACGTTTGCGGAAGATGGGGTTGCCGTTGATGAGCAGTTCGTACTCCTTCAGGCGTGCCGGCATCCATTCCAGAAAAGACTTGACCGGTTCCTGCCACCCATCGGGCAGATCTTCAGCAACCCCGCCGATCCGGAACCAGGCCGGGTGCATGCGGCCGCCAGTGATCATTTCCACAATGTCGAAGATTTTTTCCCGATCGGTAAAAGTATAAAAAACCGGGGTCATGGCACCCACGTCGGCGGTAAAGGTGCCCAACCAGACCAGATGACTGGCGATGCGAAACAGCTCGGCCAGCATGATCCTGATGTAGATGGCCCGCTCAGGCACGGCAATGCCGCACAGCCGCTCGACCGAGTTGACATAGGCCAGGTTGTTTTGCACACCTGCCAGGTAATCGATGCGATCGGTATAGGGAATGAACTGGTTCCAGTGCTGACGTTCGGCGATCTTTTCGGCTCCGCGATGGTGATAGCCGATGTCAAAATCAATGTCGGTGATCTCTTCACCGTCCAGCTTGAGAATACACCGGATGATGCCGTGGGTGCCGGGATGTTGCGGTCCCAAATTAAGCACCATCTCCCCCTCTCCAACCCGCTCGAAGAAATCGGAGGCGGGCAGCGCCCTGTGACGGCGGGCATCATCGGCGGTATATGGCGCCATTTCCGTGGCGCGGAAGGGGTGCTCCTTGCGCAGCGGATGCCCCTGCCAGTCATGGGGCATCAGGATGCGACGCAGATCGGGATGCCCCTCAAAGCGGATGCCATACATATCGTAGACTTCTCGCTCGTACCATCCGGCCGAGGCGAAAACCGAAGTTACGCTGGGCAGTGCGGGCATCTCCCCTGTCAACTCCGTTTTGACGCGCACATAACCGGGCTTGTCAAAAGAAAGCAGGTGGTAATTGAGGGTGAAGTCTCCGTATTTTTCCCGCTCGCTGCGGCAGGATTCATCAACGGCAGCGATATCCTCCAGACGTCCGAACGCGATGCCGTTGCGGTTTTTCAAATGCCGCAGCAGATCGGACACAAGTTGGGGCGGTATCCGCAACGTAAGCATGTCAGTGGCGGTCCCATCAACGCTAACCTTACCGCCAAACAACTGCGCCATTTCCTCTGGCAGTCCGAAATCGGGATAATTGTGGCGCGGAGCTTCCGGGCGCCAAATGGTGTCCGAGCGCGGCTCGAAAGGTCGGGGGTGACCAACAGAGACTCCCCTGATGGCAATTGCTTCCATACCCGGGCCGCGGGTGTCGTTGGACTTGCCCACTCCTGGAACCAGTACCGGCACGGTGGTACCCTGGCTGCCACCGGAGAGATGCAGCACCGGACGGGCCGGACGCTCGCAGCTTCGGATTTTCTCCTGCAGTTGCATCAGTCCCTGCATGAACGCTTCAGGACGTGGCGGGCATCCCGGCACATAGACATCAACCGGCAGAATCTGATTGACCCCCTGCACCACGCTGTAAACATCGTACATGCCGCCCGAATTGGCACAGCTCCCCATGGACATGACCCAGCGCGGCTCGGCCATCTGTTCATAGAGGTGCAAAATCGAGGGGGCCATTTTGACAAACGGCGTTCCGGCTATGACCATAAGGTCGGCTTCGCGCGGTGTACCCCGCAGAACCTCGGCCCCGAATCGGGATATGTCATGGCGGGATGTGAAAGAGGTCATCATCTCCACGAAGCAGCAGGAGAGACCGAAAAACATTGGCCAGAGGGAATTGGCACGGCCCCAGTTGATCATGTCGTCGAGGCGGGTGAGGAGGATGTTGTTTGAGAATTGCTCTTCAGGCATGGGGTGACCTTTCACGGGATGGTCCCCAGTTCAGGCCGCCTTTCAACCAGAGCCAGACCAGCCCTGCCGCCAGAATAACGATAAAAACCGTAATCTGCAGCAGTCCCGGCACTCCGAGCTCATCCCAGGCAACGGCCCACGTGAAGATGAAGGCCGCTTCCACGTCGAACACGATAAAGAAGATGGCCACCAGATAAAACGGAACCGGCCAAGCGAGGCGAGCATTTCCACTGGGAGCAACTCCGGATTCGTACGGCATTTGCTTGGCCGGTGAAGTTCGCTTTGCTCCCAGCCACCAGGCGACCAGCAGCAAAGCGCCGATCAGAGCAACGGCAGTCAGCGCATATACAAGTAGATGGTAAAAGGCCTCAAGAATCATTGAGAAAATATAACAGACTTACTGCTGTATTCAAACGAATTATACGCAAACAGCCCCACCAGATAAATCTGATGGGGCTGTTCGTTATTATT
>DBMM01000111.1 GCA_002298925.1 Geobacter sp. UBA698
AACCGGGGCATCGACCGCATGGGTGCAGGTGCAGGCATCGCGGGACGGCTGGCAATCGGCGTGGACAGGATCGGCAAGGCCGCTGAGGCGGCCACTGCCAAGCTGAACGCCCTGCATGTGAAGGCCGAGAAACTGGGAACATCCACCGAGAAATTGACCGGCTTGGGAACGCCGATGGCGGCTGTTGGCGCAGTCGGCGCTCTGGGAATAGGAAAGACCATACAGGATTTCACCACGCTGGAAGAAGCCCAGATCCGGCTGAAGACCAACCTGATGGACCAGACCGGCAACGTTGGCCCCGAGTTCGAAAAACTGAGCCATCTGGCAGAGAAGCTTGGCGTTGAACTGCCCGGCTCCACCAAGGACATGCTGGAGATGTTCACCGCCCTGCGCGAACAGGGGGTTCAGACGAATGTGATCCTGGGCGGCATGGGCGAGGCTGCTGCCAAGTTTGCGGTCATCATGAAAGTGCCCTATGCCGAGGCCGCCACCCATGTGGCGAAGTTTGCCGAAGCCATGGGCATTGCGGACAAGGATGCGGTCGGATTCATGGATATCCTGCAGCGCTTGAAAAGTGCCGGAGGGGTGAATGTCACCGATCTGGCGGAGTCGTTCAAGTATTCGGGAGCGGCGCTCAAGGCGCTTCGGATTCAGGGAATGGGCGCAGGAAAGGATGTGAGTGCGGCAATCGGCATGATGGCGACGTCGAGCATCGAAGGTTCCCAGGCAGGCACCAACTTTGCCATGGCGCTCTCCAGGATGGCGGAGATCAGCCACAAGCTGGAGACGAAGAAGATCAAGGAACTGGTGGGGCCGATTCTCGACGCCAAAGGGATCAAACTCAATTTCTTCGACGGCGGCGGCAATTTTGTCGGCATTCGCGGAATGATCCGGGAAATGGAGAAGCTTCGGGCGATCAACCCGCAGGAGCAGTTGCTGGTGCTGTCAAAGCTATTCAACCAGGAGGCGTCCCGGCCTCTTTCCGTGTTCATCAACCAAGGGGTGGCCGGATTCGACGAGATGAACCGCCGGATGGCGGCCCAGGCGGATATGCAGGCCAAGATCAAGGAAATAATGGCAGGGACCACGATGCAGTGGGACACCATGACCGGCACAGTACAGACCTTACGTGCCCACCTCGGCGGCGTGTTTGCCAAGCTGATCAACCTACCCGGCATTCTCACCAAGCTCAACGACCTGTTCGGAAAAATGGATTCGTTCGTGCTGCTCCATCCAAAGACCGCCGGGATCATCGCCGGGATTGTGCTTGCCGTTACCGGCCTCTCCCTGGCCGGGGGCACGTTGCTATTGACCATTGCCGGGCTGGGCGCTGCCGTGCCCCGCGCCCTGGAAGCCCTGACCGTGCTGGGCAAGGGTGCGACCTGGGCCACCGGCCGCATTACCTCGCTCTATCTGGCCATGCGGCGCAAATGGGTCTTCAACCGCCTGCCGGACAGCATGTTCGGCGATGTGATCACCGGCGCAGCCAAGGCGCAGACCGGCATCCGGGGTATCATCGCGGCAACCCGCGCGTGGGCGGTTGCGAATCTCTTCACCATCAGCGGTCTGCGGGCGCTCTCCGTCGCCATGTTGTCCAATCCCATCGGCTGGATCGCCCTGGCCATCGGCGTGGCGGCCCTGATTATCTACAAGTACTGGAAGCCGATCAGCGGTTTCTTCAAGGGACTGTGGGCCGGTCTTAAAGAAGGCTTGAAAGATCTGGAACCGGCCTGGGACATTTTCAAGAAGGTGGCGCCGATGATCTTCCCGATCATCATTCCTTTAAAGTGGATTTTCAACGCCGTTAAAGCCCTCTTCAAGCCGGTCGAGGATGTCGGCGGCAAGGCGGAGAACATGGGCTTGCGCTTCGGACGCGCCATTGCAGGAATCCTCTCGGCTGTGCTGCAACTGCCTGCAAAGATGCTGACAGCCGGAGCCAACATCGTCGAAAGCCTCTTCAAGGGGATGATGGGCAAGATCGAGAAGCCGATTAACGCCATGAAGGGGCTGGCCCAGCGGCTGCGCAACTTCCTCCCCTTCAGCCCGGCCAAGGAAGGGCCGCTCCGGGA
The DNA here is from genome assembly GCA_002298925.1 of Geobacter sp. UBA698. Classification (GTDB taxonomy): domain Bacteria; phylum Desulfobacterota; class Desulfuromonadia; order Geobacterales; family Pseudopelobacteraceae; genus Pelotalea. Next base: position 2,070 of record DBMM01000111.1, read on the forward strand.
CATCAACCGCGTCCGGATCGTCGAGACCATTGCCGAATCCATGAAGCCCGCACCGCTGGTCAATGCCATGAAAGGTGTTACCGCCGCCGCCATGATCGCGGCTACCCCGGTTTCATCCCTGGCCCGCCCGGCTGCATCGACGACAGGCGGCAGCGGCATGGTGGCCCACTTCTCGCCGCAGATCATTATTCAGGGTGGCGGTAGCGCTGAACAGGTCAAAGGCCAGGTGAGCGAGGCCATGAAACTGTCTTTCGTCGAGTTCGAGCGCATGATGAAGCGCTATGAAGAACAGAAAAAGCGGCGGTCCTTCTGATGTTTGCGCAACTGGGAGACATCCGTTTCGAGCTGATCACCTACTTCGACGGACTGGAAGGCAGTCAGAAGTACGACTTTGCCGAACACCAGGTCATCGAGGGCAAGCCCCGGCTCCAGTACATCGGAGACGCCCTGGAGACCGTCGGCATCAACCTCAAGTTTCACGTTGTCTACTGCGATCCGGAAACGGAATTCAGGCGGATCGAGGAAATGGCGGCCAGACATGAAGCGCTGCCGTTCATCTTCGGCAACGGCATCTACAAGGGACGTTACGTCATCACCGAGATCACCGATACGGTGGAGGTCACCGCCGTGGACGGCACGGTGATGGCGGTCACGGCCACGTGCAGCCTGAAGGAATGGGTGGATGACAATCCCCTGGTGATCAAGAAACAGCAGAAGAAGTCCAAGGCCCCGGCACGCAAGAAAAAGGGCACGTCGCATCCCAAGGCCAAGAGGGAATCCGTCCCCCAGATCACCAAGGCCAGCCGGGCCGCCGGGTATCGGTTGTCTACGGACAAGAAACGTATCGTGAGGATACGCTGATGGCTGTGCAGGACGTGCTGGTTCACATAACCGGCGAAGGGGACCGCTGGGACGTGCTGGCCTGGGAATACTACGGCGACGCCAGCCAATACGAAGCAATCATCGCCGCCAATCCTGAAGTCATGATCGATCCGATCCT
>DBMM01000110.1 GCA_002298925.1 Geobacter sp. UBA698
AATTATACGGGCCTGCTGGCTTACGGGCGCGTGTATGGGCTGCTTGGCTCGAGATTATTTCCGGAGACTGAAATGAACCCAATTGGAAAAAATACTGTTGTTACCCTTGAGTATAAGGTTTCTGACCTGGACGGCGATTCTGTTGATTCTGGCGATCAACCACTCGAATATCTCCATGGCGGCTATGGCGACATATTCCCGCGTATCGAGGCCGCGCTGGAGGGCAAGTTTGTCGGTGACAAGGTGACAGTGGCACTTCAGCCCGCTGAAGCTTTTGGTGAATATGATGCCGCTCTTGTCAGGGTGGAATCTAAAGATATCTTTGATAAACCGGTTGAGGTCGGCATGGAGATGGAAGATGACCAAAGCGAAGACGGACCAATTTTCAGAGTTACCGACATTGCCGAAGACAAGGTCGTGCTGGACGGAAATCATCCACTCGCTGGTATGGTTTTGGTTTTTGAGTGCAATGTCAGAGCCGTTCGGCCAGCCACTGCTCAAGAAATAAAATCAGGAACGAGTATGAACCAATGAAGCTAGCGACGTTCAAAGTGTGACCGGCATATGTTTTTTGGGACACATGTACTTCTAAAATTGATAGATTTCAAAATCCGAATTTTGCTTATTACCGGATTTACACAAGGGGGCAGCCAGGGCGGTTGCCCCCTTGATATTGCAGCTGCAGACATCTTCGGGGGAACAGCATGATAACATTTGAAATAGAGACGGAGTACATCAAGCTGGACAGCCTGCTCAAGGCTGTCAATATCGTCGGTTCCGGTGGTGAGGCCAAGCTGGTGATAGCCGACGGGCTTGTCAGGGTAAATGATGAGCTGGAGCTGCGCCGCGGCCGCAAACTGTACCCCGGCGACAGGGTCTGCCTGGACGGGCATGAGTTTCTGGTCAAACAGGCGGAATGATTCAGGCCCGCCGGATTGCCCGGCGCTGGAGGCGGGCTGTGCCGTACCTCAAATACATTGACTTTTTCGGGTGTATGGAACTACAATTTCGATCTTTTCTGCTGCCATACATCGCGTTTGTCAAACCACATTAAACGCGGAAACGTTGCGCAATTTCCCAGTGAATAGTGCCAACCGTTGCCGCATCCGGGAGATCGACATGAATACACGTTTTCTTGATGCCTGTTGGGGGAAGCCGGTAGACCGAACGCCGGTATGGCTGATGCGCCAGGCCGGACGCTACCTGCCCGAATATATGGCCGTGCGCTCCAAGTGCACCTTCCTGGAGTTGTGCAAGACGCCCGAGCTGGCTGCCGAGGTAACCATTCAGCCGGTGGATATCCTGGGAGTGGATGCCGCCATCATGTTCTCCGACATTCTTACTCCGGTCGAACCGATGGGGATGAAGCTCGACTTTGTGCCGGGTCCGGTTTTTGAGAAGCCGATCCGCACCATGGCCGATGTCGAGGCGCTGCGGATTCCCGAGATGGAGCAAGATGTCCCCTATGTACTGGAAACCATAAAAATCCTGCGCCGTGAGCTGGCTTCCAAGGTGCCGTTGATCGGTTTCGGTGGTGCCCCCTTTACGCTGGCCTGCTACATGGTCGAAGGGAAAGGCTCCAAGGATTTTGCCCAGATCAAGCGCATGATGTATGCAGCACCCGAGATCTATGCCGCCCTGATGGAAAAGATCACGATGATGAGCATGGAATACCTGAACGCCCAAATCAAGGCCGGAGCCCAGTGCATCCAGATCTTCGACACCTGGGGCGGTATCCTCTCGCCGGCCGATTACGAGCGCTACGTGCTACCCTACACAACCAAGCTGATCAACGGCCTGAACCGGATGGAGACCCCGGTGATCCACTTCGTCAAGGGTGCCGGCACCATGCTGGACACCGTCAAGAAAGCCGGCGGCGATGTGATGGGACTGGACTGGCATGCCGATCTGGGAGCGGCCCGCGATGTACTGGGGCCCAAAATGGCCGTGCAGGGCAACCTCGATCCGACCGTGCTGTTTGCCACCAAAGAGATCATCGAGCGTGAGGTCAAGCGGGTGCTGGACGAAAATGCCGGCCGTCCGGGACACATCTTCAACCTGGGGCACGGTATCCTGCCGACCGTACCGCCGGAAAATGCGATTTACATGGTCGAGTGCGTGCATCGGCTGTCACAAAAATAGGGATGAGTAACAAGGGACCAGGGACGGATAAAAGCTTTTTCCGGTTCCTGGTCCCCGGTCCCCAAAGGAATGTACATGTCTGTTTCAATGAAGAATATCGTCATATTCGTCACCGACCTGGATCAGGCCAAGAAGTTCTACGCCGATCTGCTCGGCCTGCCGGTGGCCGGACAGACCGAGATGCTGATTGAATTTCTGCCCGGTACATCCACCACCCTGGGGGTGGCCCTGGCTCTGCAGGATGAGGCCCGCAAACTGGTGGGACGGCATACCGGCATCACCCTCAAGGTTGAAAAGATCGATGACGTCTGCGCTGCCTTGAAGGCCGGCGGTGCGCGCTTTGTCGAACCGCTGGAGTCCAGCCCCTGGGGCCGCATGGCGGTGGTGGCCGATTTTGACGGCAATCAGCTGGCACTGGTGGACCGCTAGATGAAGGTCGTCACCACCGAGTTGCTGTGTCAGGTTACGGAGGAGGCCCGTCGTTCTCCGCGCCTGCGCAAGAACCACAACATCCACCCTGCGGATGAATCCCGCTGCCATCGTCTGCTGAACGCCATCGAGCCCGGTTCCTATATCCGCCCCCACCGGCACCTGGACCCTGAAAAGGATGAAGCTTTCATCCTGATGAGCGGGCGCCTGGGCATCATTATCTTTGGCGATGACGGCAGCGTGGCGGAACAGGTCGAGCTATCCCGCGGCAACGGCAACCTGGCCGCTGACATTCCCCACGGCGTCTATCACACCGCGCTCAGCCTCGAATCGGGCACGGTTTTCTATGAAACCAAGGCCGGCCCCTATCTGGCGCTGACTGACGCTGAGAAAGCTGCTTGGGCCCCCAATGACGAAGATGAGGCAGCTGCGGAGTACCTGGAACAGCTGCGCGCTCTGTTTGCGTAGGATTGCGGAGGCGATTCCCTTGAAAAGCTGTGCAGCAGGACGACCGGGGTTGTCGGAGAAGGCCGGGCTGTTCAGGCGGCAGGCAGTGCTGGTTATTGTCATGCTCCTGCTGCTGGCGCCGATTCTGATGCTGCCCGCTTTCGCTGCAACGACACCGCCCAGGATGCGGCCCTATGCCGGCATCGGCGTTCTGGTGCTGGCAATAGGGTCCGGCACTGAAGATGAGCAGCCGGAACCGTTTCGTCTCTACCAAGAGCCGGCCATAGCGCGCATTGGTGATCTGAAGGTAAGCGGCGTGCCGCCCTATGAATGGATTTTCGGGGTGAACAGCCAAACAGTGCCGCTGATCGTGACGGCCCGCAAAGGTAACTGGCTGCGGGTGAACTATGACGACGCCGGGCGGGAAGCCTGGCTCAGCCAGGGACGACGGGGCGCATTCCAGCCCTGGGACCTGTTTCTCAAGAGGCAGAGCGCCCATCTGCTGCCGGGGCTGCAGAAAAAGTTTTACGGTCTGTTCCAGCAGCCGGGCACGGGGACGTTGGCAACGCTGACGCCCAAACAGTTCTTCAGAGTGCTCAGGCTGGATAATGATTGGGCCATGGTGGTGCTGGACCAGAGCACCCTGGGGTGGCTGCGCTGGCGTGATGAGGACGGCCGCCTGCTGCTTGGTCTGGAACGGACAGTTTCAAATCAGAAATAAGAGCATATACTATTAAGTACGGCGTAACCATATTTGCAGAGAAAGGTACAACAATGAGAACCGAGTTGGTGCGCCCCGGAACCGGGGAGTTGACGTACGAGATCAGGAATATCGTCAACGTGGCTGAGAAGCTGCAGAAACACGGTGTCAGGATCAACTGGGAAAATATCGGCGACCCGATTGTCAAGGGAGAGATGATCCCGGCTTGGATGAAGGAAATCGTGGCCAAAGCGGTCATGGATGACCATACCTGGGGCTACTGTCATACCCGCGGTGTGCTGGAAACCCGTGAATTCATCTGTGAAACCACCAACAGCCGCGGCGGGGCCCAGATCACTCCCGACGATATCATCTTCTTCAACGGCCTGGGCGACGCCATTGCCAAGATTTACGGCTGTCTGCGGGCCGAGGCGCGCGTGCTGATGCCGTCACCCTCCTATACCACCCACACCCTGGGTGAGATCGGTCACGCCCATGCGGCTCCGGCCCTGTTCCGGCTCAAGCCCGAGGATAACTGGGCTCCCGATCTGGAGGACCTGCGCAATCACATCAAGTACAACCCCAATATCTGCGCCATCATGATCATCAATCCGGACAATCCCACCGGCATGGTCTACACCGAGCAGACCCTGCGAGAGATCGTGGCCATTGCCCGCGAGAACGACCTGTTCATCATTGCCGACGAGGTCTACATCAACATCGTCTACAACGGCGAGAAAACGGTCCACATCAGTGACGTGATCGGCGACGTACCGGCCATCTCCCTGAAAGGGATCTCCAAGGAATTCCCCTGGCCCGGTTCGCGCTGCGGCTGGATCGAGGTCTACAACGGCCATAAGGACGAGCAGTTCCGCAAGTACATCAACCTGATCCTGACCGGCAAGATGAACGAGGTCTGCTCCACCACGCTGCCCCAGACCGTGATCCCGGCCATCGTCCGCCATCCGGAATATGCGACCTACCTGGCCGAACGGATCGCCAGCTACGAGAAGATGAGCAACATCACCTTTGATTTCCTCAGCCAGGTGCCGGCCCTGCAGGTCAACCGCACCAACGGCGCCTTCTACATGGCGGTGGCCTTTAAGGATGGTCTGCTGAACAACCGCCAGGCGCTGCCGATTGCCAATGCCGAAGTCAAGGAACTGGTCAACGGCCTGGTCAACCAGCCGGGCGTGTCCCCGGACAAGCGCTTCGTCTACCACATCCTGGCCGCCACCGGCATCTGCGTGGTGCCGCTCTCCTCATTCTCCACTCCGCTGCAGGGCTTCCGCGTGACCCTGCTGGAGAAGAACGAGGACGAGTGCCGCCGCATCTACAGCACCCTGGCCGAGAAGATCGGGGAGTATCTCAACTCCTGACAATGCAGGTATAGCGATGGTTACAGCGGGGAAGGGTTCATGAACCTTTCCCCGCTTTTTTTTTGAATTGGATCGATCGGCTCTGCCGGAACTGTCAGGTGCGGGTGTTTGGAGTTCGGCTGGCAGCGGGGTATATTCAGGAGAGCTCCAGGGGCGGCTCCGCCAGCGCGGCCAGCTGCTCGCGCAGTTCGAGGATCTGCTCGCCCCAGTAGCGCACGGTGTTGAACCAGGGGAAGGTGAGCGGGAAGACCGGATCCTCCCAGCGGCGGGCCAGCCAGGCGCTGTAGTGAAGCATGCGCAGGGCGCGCAGAACCTCGATCAGGCGCAGCTCGGCCGGATCGAAGTCGCAGAACTCGCTGTAACCCTCCAGCAGCGCCTCCAGTTGGGCGATTTGCCGGGAACGCTCGCCGGAGAGCATCATCCAGAGGTCCTGAACGGCCGGGGCCATGCGCGCATCGTCGAAATCCACGAAATGGGGGGCATTGTCCCGCCAGAGGATGTTGCCGCTGTGACAGTCACCATGTACCCGGATGAAGCGCACTAGCCCTGCTGCCGAGAGAATCCCGTCAATTGCCGCCAGCAGCTGTCCGGTAACCGCCGTGTAGCTCTCGCGGTATTCGGCCGGAATGAAGCTTTCACGGATCAGGGCGACACTTTCGTGCCCGAAGCTGAGGCTGTCCAGCGTCGGCCGGTGCCGGAACGGCTTGACCGCTCCGGCCTGGTGGATACGTCCCAGCATGCGGCCGAGGATCAGCAGGTTGTCCAGATTGTCGAATTCCGGGGCATGTCCTCCCTGTTGCGGGTAGAGGGCAAATCTGAAATGGTGGTAATGGAAGAGGCTCTCTCCCCCAGCGTTGCGCCAGGGAGCCACCACCGGCAGCTCATGGCCGGCCAGTTCGATGCTGAAGTCATGCTCCTCGATGATCTGTTTGTCGCTCCAGCGGCCGGGGCGGTAGAACTTGGCGATCAGCGGCCTGGCATCCTCGATGCCCACCTGATAGACACGGTTCTCATAACTGTTAAGGGCAAGGTTGCGGCAATCGCAGCGGAAACCCTGGCTCTCGACGGCGTCCATGATGAAGTCAGGGGTGAGTATGTGGAAGGGGTGTTTGCTGGTTGGCATGGCATTATCCTTTTCGCGGCTCGTCTTCCGGAACGGGTCGTCCTTGATTTAGCCGCTATGTCAGCCGGTTCTGCGTACTCGATAAAAGCGCCCTTTGATTTTGTTCCTCCCCAGGCAGGCCAGGGCCTGATCGATGCTCTGGCGCATGATCGCCACGTAGGTCTGGAAATCGAAGACATCGATCCGGCCGACCTCGCTCCCGGCGATGCCCCCCTCGCCGGTCAGGGCGCCCAGAATATCTCCGGGGCGCAGTTTGTTCTTGCGGCCGCCGTCGATGCAGATGGTCACCATGGCCGGCAACGGTGGCCGGCCCGTCGCCGCCGTCAGCGCGTCAAGCTCGCCGCGGGTGATTGTGCTCCCCAGCGCATCCTCAATGGCACTGATCAGCCGGCTTTCCCGGGCTGTCACCAGGCTTATTGCCAGCCCCTGTCCTCCGGCCCGGCCGGTGCGGCCGATGCGGTGGGTATGGATCTCCGGGTTGCGGGACAGCTCGTAATTGATCACCGCCGGCAGTTCCTTGATGTCCAGCCCCCGGGCGGCCACATCGGTCGCCACCAGTACCGAGGCGCTCCGGTTGGCAAAACGGACCAGCACCTGATCCCGCTCACGCTGCTCCAGGTCGCCATGGATGGCCAGGGCCGCGAAGCCCCGCTCCAGCAGGTCGGCGGCCACCTGCTGGCATTCCAGCTTGGTGTTGCAGAAGACCAGGGTCGACTCCGGGCGATAGTGCCCCAGGACGCGCGCCACCGCTTCGCTGCGTTCATCCCTGTCAACTTCGTAGAAGAGCTGCTCGATGGAGCCCTCGTCATGGGCTTCATCCACACTGACCTCGTGTGGTTCGTGCTGGAACGCCGCGCTCATGGCGGTAATCGAATCCGGGTAGGTGGCGGAAAACAGCAGGGTCTGCTTTTTAGGCGGGGTGGCGGCGATCAGGGCGTCGATCTCCTCCTGAAAGCCCATGTCGAGCATGCGGTCGGCCTCGTCCAGCACCAGGGTGCGCAAGGCGGACAGATCAAGGCTCTTGCGGCGCAGATGGTCGAGCAGGCGGCCGGGGGTGCCGACCACCACGTGGGCGCCATGCTCCAGGGAACCCAGCTGGGGGCCGAAGGGGACGCCGCCGCAGAGCGTCAGGATCCTGATGTTGTCGGTAAAACGGGCCAGACGGCGCAACTCCTTGCCGACCTGATCGGCCAGCTCGCGGGTCGGGCAGAGCACCAGGGCCTGCACCCGCAGGGATGACGCCTCCAGGTGCGTTAGCAGGCCGATGCCAAAGGCCGCGGTCTTGCCGCTGCCGGTCTTGGCCTTGGCGATTACGTCCTTGCCGGCCAGGATCAGCGGCAGGCTGTGGGCCTGAACCGGCGTCATCTCGGCATAGCCGAGGGAGGCCAGATTCTTGAGCATGGCTGCTTTCAGGTGCAGTGATGAAAATGCTTTCTGGTTCATGGGGGTACTCTCTCTCATTCTGCGCTCACAAAAAAACCACAGGATTGTCCCTGTGGTTCAGACGCATGGCAAATATAGCATGGTACGGCTTGGGGAGCAATTCATTAGCACTGGCCGACGGCAGCGGCGCTGTCCGACCGGGTCCGGCAGGGCGACGTTTTTTGAAGCGTGTCTCCTGCTGCTCGAATTCCCTACGGTTCACTCCTCGGGGCCGGTTTCCGGCGGGGCGCTTCCAGCAGCGGCTTGAGAAATCTGTCAAAGGTGGTCCGTTGCTTGGCGGTCAGCAGGTCGAGGTCCCCATTGTTATCGAGTAAAAAAGTGCCGACGCCAATGACGGTTTTTGTCAGATAGCCGCTCCCGGAAACGAGTTTTTCAATTTCAGCGCTTCGTTTGCTCAACAGGGTGTTCAGTGCGTACAGGTCGAGTTCCATGTTCTGTTCTCCAGCAAGTAAATTTATGTTTTCATGAGAGTATAAAAGATTGTGCGCTGAGGTTCAAGGCAGGAGAGACAGGAAGTGAAATTGTCCTTGAAACCTGCCGATGAAATCAACCTGTGGCAAAATCGGCCGACTTTTGAATCAGGTCCGCAACCTCGGAATCCAGTCAGGTGCCATGGGGTGACTCCTCCAGTCTGCGCCCACAAAAAAAAACCACGAGGGTTGTCCCAGTGGTTCAGGCGCTCATCAGATATAGCTGGAAAAGGCTCGCGGAGCAATTTCATAGCCGCGCCCGGCGGTAACGGCGCTGTCGGGTCGGGCTTCACTGGCTGCCGGGGCGCCATTTATCAAGGATGACAACCCCGAATCAAGCCGTATGGTTTTAGAACGGCAGGCACAGTCAAATCAGCTCAACTTCCTGTCGGCCCCTTCCATCATTGACGCTCTCAGTTATTATTTCTTTTCAGCTTTTTTGATCTTTTTTTCAGCCTTTTTTTCCTTGGGGGTTTTAAGCGGGTCTTTTTTAGTTTCTTTCTTGCTGTCCACGCCTTTGCTCATGACTTTTGCTCCTTATCACGTACGGTTATTGCTGCATCCAACATATACACGGATAAAGACACTATAGCACTTATTGGAACGTAAGCGGTTTTAATTCCTGCCATAGCTGTCAATCGTCTGTTCCCCATGACCTGCCGCCTGCCCGCAGCGCTCAAAGAACGGCTCCCGATGCCGTGCGAAAAGCACATTCTCTGCCTGCCCACCTGCCACCTCACTTCAGCAGCTTGAGCCCCGGTTTCCGTTCGATCAGCTGTGCATCTCCGCTGATGGGGATGATGCTGGTCAGCGCCCGCTTGGGCAGCGTGACAGCCGCAGTGGGCGGGCAGCTGCCGTTGCCCATATAGTAGAGTGCCGCGTTCAGGCGGGCCTCACGGCTGTCCCCCAAGGGGTTATTCAGGTCGTCGGATACCGGGCAGGTGGGTGAAAAGCCCGACTTGTAATCATCCGTGCCATTAGCGTTGACGCCTTCGAACTGAAGGGCGAAATAGGCCTGCTGATCGTAATCGGTCTGGATGGAGCCATAGGGTTTGCCGCAGGTCATCCCGCCGATCAGGACGACCTGGACATGGGGCAGGAGACCGTTGATGACCGCCTCGCTGGCCGAGCAGGTGTTCGGGCCGGTCAGGACAAAGACCCGGCTCAGGCCGAGCATGGGGAGCGGGGCACCCTTGCTGTCCTGGGCAGTGAAGGTGAAGGTGTACTGCGGGTCATAGGTCTTTTCAGGGTGTTTGCCGTTGAACAGCAACTTCTCGAAGACTTTGCCCTGCACGGATGCTCCGGCGACCATCGAGGCCAGCTCCCTGGCGATGTAGAGGTAGCCGCCGGAGTTGTAGCGCAGGTCCAGCACCAGTTCGCCGACCCTCTGCTGCTTGAGGAACGTCACAGCAGCGATGAGCGCCGCTTCGGAGGTGGAGAGGTGCTCGTTGAACAGGAGATAGCCGGCCTTGGCGCCGCCCGCCAGGGTGAGAATCAGCGCAGGCTCAACGGTGGTGGTGGAAAATGTTGCCGAACTGATATCGGTAATCCGGGTGGTGTCCGTGCCGGGAACCCGGAACGTCAGGTTGAGCGGGACGCCCGTCTGGCCGGGATAGAGAGCGCCATTCACATAGGAACTGCTAGCGGTTGCAACCGCCTGGCCGTTAATCGCCTTGACCTCGCTACCACGGGTGATCGCAGCGGCCGCCGGCGAATTGGGATCCACATAATAGGCGTACAGACGGCCGGTTGCCGCCCAGCCCCATTTCACGCCGTAACCTGTTTCCAGTCCCCCTTGCAGTCCGCTTACCGCCTTGGCCAGCGGCAAGCTGAAGCTGAAGCGGTCCCGTGACTTCACCAGCAGGGCGTCGAAATAATCGGGGGCGGTGGCGTAGCTGGAGGGGGGAACGCTGATGATCTCGTCGTACCAGAGGTAGACGTCATCCAGGTGGCCACGTACCCAGGTTTTTTGAACATCCTGGGCAGAATTCGCGCTGGTGGGGGATGAACCGCCACCGCCGCATCCGGTCAGCAGCGACAGTCCGGCAAGGATCAGAAGTAATCGTTTGTACATGCGGCCTTTCATGTCTTGAGGGGGGGGAGCGAGAACACTTGCAACATAGCTCCCGGGATTACGTCTTGAAAAGCATTTTTAATGTAACAGTAGCTCAGCAAACTAATT
>DBMM01000114.1 GCA_002298925.1 Geobacter sp. UBA698
TACGAGATCACGAGCAGCCTCGCCGCGCGTCTGAACGTAACCATCGCGCCTTCCACGGTCCTGATCTACCGCAACAGTCGCGACTATTTCCCGGTATCGGCCGGAGTCATGTCGCTTAGCGATATCGAACAACGGCTTTACCGCGGCATGAAAGCGCTCGCAGGAGAAAACAGTCCCGAGAACTTTTCCCTGTACGAGTTTCAGAAGGGCGGTTCATTCGACGTGGATCGGTCTTCAGGAAAAGCGTTTGCGCCGGAAAGGGATGAGCAATGAAAAGATGGAGAAGAACGATCAAGGTGGTGGCTGCGCTGATCCTGATTTCGCTGACCTCGCGGGTCAGGACGGTCGAGGCCAACTTCGTCGACGACTGGGTGAGCGCCACCGCCGGCGGCGGGCCGATGTACTACCAGGGTCAGCAGCGAGGCTATTTCACCGGCGGGAGCTATTCCGCACGGTGGGGAACCTCGGTCGACCCGCTGGTGACCGTCTCCCTGCCCAAGGTCAAGGCCGGTTGCGGCGGGATCGATCTCTTCAACGGCGGCATTTCTTTCATGGACTTCAACTACCTGGTCCAGAAGCTCCAGAACATCCTGGCCTCGGCCCCCTCGGTGGCCTTCGACCTGGCCCTGAACGTCCTCTGCGAGCCGTGCAGCAAGATCATCAAGTCCTTCACCGCCATTACCGACACCCTGAACGGCCTGCAACTGGATGACTGCAAGGCATCACGGGCAATGGTGGCCACGATCATGAAGCCCTTGGCGGATTCGGACGCCAAGGAGGCGAAGCTCTCGGCGATTCAATCCGATTTTATGCAGTCCTCCGGCATGTCCAGCCTCTACAAGGCTATCACCGACGCCAACCGGGCCAACAACGACCAGCCGACCAACAACGCCCTGGCCGGATCGATTGCCAACTGTCCGGCCGATCTGAAGGCGATCTTCCTGGGGAACTCCCCCTATGTCCTGGCCAACCTGGAGGATAAGTACGGGTTCAACGGTTACGGCGACATGCTCAGGGGAACCATCGGCGACGTCCGGGTAAGTGCAGCGCCCGATGGCAGGATCAAGGCCTCGTACGTCAAGCCGTGCGACGACAACGACATCTCGGACATCCGCAAGTTCATTACCGGCCAGTTCCGGATCAAGGACAGAAACGGCGCCTGCTCGCAGCTCTCGGACAGTAACGCCAACCTGGTCAATTACGTTGCTACCATGATGACCGGCATCGCAACCGCCATGCGGACCCACAATGCCTTGAATCAGGCCCAGACCGACTTCATCAACTCCTCGCCGGTGCCCATTGCCAGCGTGCTGAAGATGGCGATCAAGTCCAACCAGGAGGGGTCGATTATCCAGACCATCGCCCCCTTCATCGCCACCGCCTACGCCTACAACATGCTGAACGACTTCCTGTCAGTCGTAAGGACGATGATGCTCTACGGCAGGTCCCTGGCAAGCAGCGACACCTCATCGCAGGCCGGGCAACCGGCCCACACCTGCCGGATCGACCTGATCGAGGACGCCATGGGGGGACTGTAGGAGATCTACGACGACGCCACCGAGATCGGAAACCGGCTCAAGGCGGAATATGTGGCCCGGGCCAACGAGTATGGCTCGGTGCAATCAATGGCGAAGCGCTACGAGGAGTTCGATACCCTGGCCTACGAGCAGTTAGCGAGGTTGTTCGGGCCGTCTTTGGCGAAGCGGATGATTACACCAAAATAGGGGAAAAATTGGTCAGATGGAGAGGAAAAACGGCAATCGGCGTGGAAAAGACGTGGTTACTTCCTTTTTAGGGTTTCCTCTGCGCGACGAATAGCCATTTTCAGGCGTTCACTAGCCGGTGGAGGCTCTTCCAGTAAGTCAAAAACGGTTTTCGTCGCTTTCGGGGATAGGGTGACGAGCCGTTCATTGTCGGCGGTTTGTTTTTGATCTGAATATTTCTTTTCTGCCGATCGGGTCATGATCAATCTCCTTCATGCAGGTTAGTGAAATGACGGCGAAATGGCAACGATTATTCCCAGTACTTGTGGAGAAAATGTATGTTCGGATATGTAAGAGCCGAAGACTATTTGCTTCATCAATCACGAAAGATTCGGAATATCCATGTGGGGCAATTTCTGACGGTTCTGTTCTGTTCCATGTCCTCAGCGAATGCCTTTGCCCTGGATATGGAGTACCACTGCTACAACGGTTTCGACCCGATCGTCACCGCATTTCAAAAGGTGGCCCTGATCTTCGGGGCCAACGACTACCGCGGCCTGTTCTTCTCCATGGCGGTGATCGGGGTCCTGTTCGGCGGGATCTTCGTCTACTTAAAGGTCTTCACCGGCGGCAGGCTCTCCCTGGGGGCTTGGGCGACCCCCTTCTTCCTGGGGGTGATCCTCTACTTGGGGCTGATAATCCCTACCGGCAACCTGACGATCCAGGACGACGTGCTGAACCGCTTCCAGATCGTGCAGGGAGTGCCGGATGGCATCGTCGCCCTGGCAGGTGTGACCAACTTGATCGAGCGGAGCATCATCGAACTGATCGACCTGGCCAATCTGCCCGGAACGCCCAACTACAAAGAGTCGGCCGGTGGCATCGGTTTCGACCTGCTGATGGCGGCCACCGGCGGAGATGTTTCCGGCAAGACGCCGGACGCCTACATGACCGCCTCCCTGGACAGGTACATCCGGGACTGTGTTACCTTCGAGATCCAGCGGCCTGGTTCCCAGATCAACCTGGACACCCTGATCAACTCCACCGCAGACATCCGCACCCAATTGGCCCAGGCCAACAGTCCTTCCATATTCACGGTCTTCTACGATGCCGCCAACCCGCAAGGGCAGACCCAGTCGTGCCAGGCAGCCTGGACCAGCCTGAACGCCTATCTGGTGGACGCTAACTTCAACCAGAGCGTCTCGGCGATCTGTTCCAACGCCGGAATCGACGTGACCAATGTCAACGAGTTCCTCTCCTGCCAGAATATCGTGTCCCGGCACATCTCCTATTTCACCGGCAACAATGTAACTCCCAACTACCTGATCATCCAGTCGGTGCTCTCCAACATGACCAATGACGCGATTCTCTACGCCGACCCGGATACCGCCGCAAAAGTTCTTGCCAACAAGAACCAAATGTCCAGCGGCGTCGGACTAGGGCTGATGGCCGGGGAATGGCTGCCGGTTGCCAGGGCGGTGATTACCGCTATCGCCGTGGGCCTGGTGCCGTTCGTGGTGCTCCTGATACCCACTCCTCTCAGCGGGAGAGCCTTGCAGCTTTTGTCCGGTTTCTTCATTTGGCTCACTGCCTGGGGGGTGACCGATGCGGTGGTGAACGGCTTCGCAGTCTCCCTGGCGTATAACCTGTTCGATTACATCAGAGGCCATAATTACGGCATAGTTTCCATGCTCATGTTTCCCAGCGCCACGGCAAAGGCGTTTGCCATGTTCGGCATGATCCGGACCGCCGGCGTCGGGCTTGCCACGGTGATGACCGCCATGCTGATCAGGTTCGGCGGCGCAGCCCTGGCCTCCCTGGCAGGGAGCATCACCGCCTCGATCCAGTCCCAGGGTGGGGCGGCAGGGAGGAACATGGGGACTCCGGAAGGAATCGCCAAGGAGATCAGGGAATCCAACATGGACGTGCCGGTCATGGACAATGCCCTGGCCTATGACTGGAACAAAAGGACCCTCGCCGAGGGAAACCAGCTCGATCATCGTACCGGTGGCGGTCTGGGCTGGGGTTCGCGGGGAGAGGCATTTGCCACCGGTTTCGGCTCGACGACCGTCAGCGCCGCGGTCCAGCGGCAGAAGATTGCCGATTCGGGTGGATTCAATGACTGGGTGAGGAACGAAGCCATGACTGGCGGCATGGCGGTGATGAGCGGCGCTGGTAAGAGAGTGACCTGGGACAGCGGGATGAACGAGTTCAGGAACGATTACCTGCGGGAGAACCCGGATGCTTCGGCCAGGGAGGTCAGGGTGGCTGGCAGCCAGTTCTTCGGCTCTTTCCTTAATCCGGAAAAGGGAATCGAGACTTACCGGGCACTGAAGGACAAGGGTGTGCCGCCATCGAATGCCTTCAACGAGATGGTTTCTCTTGGTTTATTCAGTACGGAGAAGGGATACGCCTTCACCGAGGCGCAGATGGAAGTGGTGAGAAGGTATGCGCAACAGCACGACATGACCCCTAGCCAGGCCTTGGGTGCCTGGGGTGAGTTCGACGTGGCCAACGCTGCAGCCATGATGGAGGCCTTCAAGACACCGGAGAACTACGAGAAGTTCCGCACCATGGCCTACGGTCTCGACGCGGCCCAGCAGCGGGGGATCATCGAGGCGGCCAGGCATGCCGGTTACGACCCCAATGACACGGTAGGGACCGCATCCTTCGTGAAGCACATGGAGACCATCGGCGCCCTGCGGATGTACAAGGAGGGAAGGCTCAAGGATGCAGATCTCCTCCTGATCGGGAGCGCCAGAGCGCTCACGGAGAAAGGGCTGGCTCATGCCAGGGAGAACATCTCAAGGGTGACCGGTATGGGTATCGACAAGGCCGAGGAGTACATGCGAACCCGCGAGGGGCTGCTGGGTTTCGCCAGGTTCGACAACATGGAGCAGTTTGCCAGAAAACACGGCCAGTCTTTCCTGGAGCTTGCCAAAGACAGCCAGCGCACCATGAACCTGGATGTTGACAACAGGACCGCCGCGCTCTGGGGGCTTCCCGGTGCTGGACACTATGCGCTTTCATGGGATCGGAAGGGTGGTTACATCTTTACTGACAGGAAGTCCGGCACCCAGTATCAGGTTGGGGTGTTCGGTCAGTCGGGTAGTTCGGAATATCTCCATGACGAGAAGGGAATGATCATTTTCCATGGTTCCAACGCGACCTATGGCGAGAGGGAGGAGCGACGCTCCTTCTCGGGCAGCATAGGTGGCTACGACTTCGAGCAGGCGACCTATGAGCGGACCGGCGATATGGTCACCGTGACCGGCAGGCTCAGGGATGGTGGGCTGATCAGTCTGACTGCCAAGACTGGTCTGGACAGGAAGGGGGTACGACAGTACGAGGTGGAATCGGTCGTGGACAGGTCCGGGGTGAGATACAGCAAGGAGTCGGCGGTGGCTGCCGTACAGCGAGGAAAGATCAGAGACGACGTCTTCAGTAATGCCCAAGCCAGGGAGGCATTTGCGGAGTCATTTGTAGCCGCGATTCAATCTACGAGGTCAATGGAGGCAGTTTACAATCGAGGATATGGGCTGTCTGGAAACGCCAAACTAGGTATGGATTCTGTAGGTGCTGGGATTCAGAGCAGCTTTGGAGCGAAGGAAATTCAGCATATTAATGAGCAGAAAACCAAGGTTTTGAAGATAATAGCTGAATCGAAAGGAAATGGTGTTGTCGCAGCAGATAAATTGCGCAAAATGTGGGCTGATAATACCGGTGACAGTTCATTCAGAATGTTGAATTTCTATAATGGCGGTGCCCCAGATATCACATATATTGAAAAGGCGCACAAAACGCCTTGAACCGGGAAGAAAAGAGCCGGGGGGAAACTGATTTTATTTACAGAAGGAAGAGAAGATAACTCTATTGGTCTTTCTTGTGCCAAATATTGCAATGCAAGCTTTTATAAGTTGGGTCTGTTATCATCTCCTCAAATTCTTCGTCTGAACATTTCAGATGATTGTCACGGAATCTCTCACCAAAAATTGGGAACTCTTTTGACTGTGTAACTCTTCTTAGTACCTGAATAACGATCACAAGAAAAGCCATAATGACAATAGGAGCCCCGATAAAACCCTCAATTCCGCCTAATCCGAGTGCATGCCCGATATTGTCAAGATATTCAGCCAGTTCGTTCATGGTCGTGTCCTCGCTGAGCCAATTAATGAATATTGTGTTTAACTATGCTCTATTCTGTTTATTTGTCAAGGGGTTACTATATTTGTAACTGAAGTTGGAGGAGTGAGTCTAATGGCATTATAAGGGTTTGGAATGGTGGAAATATTCTGGATCGTTCCTGACTTGAACCGCAGGAGATACTATCGCATGTCGGTAGAGGCCGGGCTGTTCGGACCTGTTCTCGTGAGGACTTGGGGAAGATCGGTTGGAGGGAGCTGCGGCGAATGGTGCAGTATTTCGCCGAAGACAGCCTTTTTGATGCACTGGATACGGCAGATAGCCTGATTGCACGCAAATTGAGGAAGGGCATGAGGTTTTGGATTGCAATACGAGATTGCCTAGCCGTGGGAATCCCCCACTCCAATTGGTTTCCAATGCGGAAACAGGGTTCGACTGCTGCTCCACCGAACAATGGCGATGCAATGGTCAATATGCGGAACGGTATGTTGAGATGTCACGAATTATCCACATTTTTGCTTGATAAGCTGTGAATGGAGTAGGGCAACGTATGGGAACTGCGTTACTCTTTTTGGAATGATTGAAAAAGCATCAGAAGCGCTGTCAAGTCAAAAAAGATTATAAGCGACCAAAAGAAACAGCATGTTACTGCTTTCACTGCTCTGATTTTTTGGAAAAACATCATGGACTGGTTAAAATGGCTGTGCTGGAAAAACGCAACTGATTCCCCGAGGGTTAGCTGTGACGCTAATTGAAGATGATTTGTTTGCTGAGCTGAAGTAACTGCTTGAAGCCTCACTGGCTATGACGAGTGGCAGTTTGCCTTTGGTCAGTGACCTTGAGCGCTACAACAGGGCGGTTGAGGGTGGGCTAAGTTTGGGTATTTGCAAGAGCCAAAGGGGATCGCTCGAGTGAGATGTGCCTGCTGGCAACGGGGAGGCTGGCAAATACTTTAATGAAACCGTTTCGTGTGGCTATTTGGGCTTAGTTTTGGTATGAAATAGGCACCCTGCCGGGAGGGAACAGTAACTGCTAAATAATATCGGTAGCAAAGCAACGGCATATGGCAAGCTTTTCTCCTGACGCAATATAGGGCAAGACTGGGATACACTTATGACAACCGAAAACCAGATCGAACAAAGACTGATTGCTAAGCTAACCGATCTCAAATACACCCACCGCCCCGATATCCGCGACAAGGCCGTGCTTGAGCAAAACTTTCGCCAGAAGTTTGAAGCATTAAACCGCGTTCACCTCACAGACGCCGAATTCGCCCGTCTGCGCGACGAGGTCATCACCGCCGATGTCTTCACCGCCGCACAGGCCTTGCGCGAGAAGGGCAAATTCACCCGCGAGGACGGCACCCCGCTGGAATACACGCTGGTCAACATCCGGGACTGGTGCAAGAATGAGTTCGAGGTCATCAACCAGCTTCGGATCAACACAGACAACAGTTTTCAACGCTACGACGTCATACTGCTGATCAATGGCCTGCCACTCGTGCAGATCGAGCTGAAAACGCTGCAAATCAGCCCGCGCCGCGCCATGGAGCAGATCGTCGACTACAAAAACGACCCCGGCAACGGCTACACCAACTCGCTGCTCTGCTTCATGCAGTTGTTTATCGTCAGCAACGAAGGCAATACCCTCTATTTTGCCAACAACCGCAACCAGCATTTCAGCTTTAACGCCGAAGAACGTTTTTTGCCCATCTACCAGCACGCTGACGATAAAAACAACAAAATCGCCCACCTGCACGATTTTGCTGACGACTTTTTCGAAAAGTGCACCCTGGGCCGCTTGATTGGCCGCTACATGGTTTTGGTGCAAAGCGAACAAAAAATCCTCATCATGCGCCCGTACCAGATCTATGCGGTCAAGGCCATTGTTGAATGTATCCACCAGAATCGCGGCAACGGCTATGTCTGGCACACCACCGGAAGCGGCAAGACTCTCACCTCGTTCAAGGCCTCCAC
>DBMM01000113.1 GCA_002298925.1 Geobacter sp. UBA698
GTTCTTCACAAATATGCAGGTGGCCGGCTAATTGAAACTGCCCCACGTCCAACAACGCGCTCAACCGGACGCAGGAAAAAGCTCCGCGCCGGTTAGCGCAGGCCCCGTTGGAAGACAAAAACATGACTGAGTACTTGCATTGATCGTTTTATTGGCCTATATTTTGACTATAATAAGATTTCTATAAGGAGCAATAATAATGAGAGCAATTTCAATCAGTAATGACATTGTCCCAATTGCAGAATTTAAAACCAATATTTCCAAGTGGTTCAAAACACTTCAGACATCCAGACATCCACTTATCATTACCCAAAACAGCAAGCCTGCAGGAGTGCTATTATCCGCTGCAGATTATGATGAACTGGTGTACCGAAAATCATTTCTCGATTCTGTTGAGAGGGGAATTTCGGACGCAGAAAATGGGCAGACCCAAACGACTGACGAACTACGGAAATCTCTACACGCACGAAGAAGTGTGGGCAATCCATGAGTGTAACGTGGTCACGGGAAGCTGGCGAAAATCTGGTCGATATAGAGGAGTTCATTGCACGAGACAGTGTGGAGCGTGCTATCCGGTTTGTCGATTCCCTAATTGATCATGCAGAGGCTATTTTGTCTGATAACCCGAGAAGCGGGAAGACAGTACCAGAAATAGGCAATCCTGATATTCGAGAACTGATTTACCGAGGATATCGCATTGTCTACCGATTAAATGGTGATCGAATTGAAATACTTACCGTTTTTGAAGGGCATCGGTTATTGCGGCTGAATAAATCAGACGATTAGGAAATGATGAGTGCAGACAAGAAAGAAGAGAGGCTATTTTTGAAAATATTCAGGAAATAGCCTTTCTTTTTTCGTTTCAGCAGAAGAACGATTTCGCATATGCGCCCAACATAGCGCTGACCAGCCGATGACTCCAGTGCTCTGCCGAACAGTGGGATGTTCAGTCTTTGGAAAATGAGTTCCCAACCACACCGTCGGACACCGACCGGGCAGAGAAGCGTCCGGACGGGTCAACGGCGCAGCCGTTGATCTGGCTTAATTCGGCCACAAACATTGCAAACTCGGATTTACGCTCCGAGTTTGCAATGATATATTTCTCCCCATGATACCACGTCCCCTTTACGCTGAAGCCGTTTCACGAGCGCTGCTGCGTTCTCCGGTTGCTGCACAGCCTGCTGAATATTCCCGGAATGGGAGAACTCTGGGCGCATCCACGGCTCGCTGCATCATGGGAAGGGTTCTGCCTGGAACAGGTGGTGGCGGCTCTGAACACGCAAGAGGTCTATTTCTGGGCTACCCAGGGTGGAGCGGAGCTGGATCTGCTTTTCTTCTCGGGCGGAAGGCGATTTGGCGTGGAGTTCAAGTTCAACGAAGCACCGAAAGTCTCCAAATCCATGCAGAGCGCTCTGACGGACCTCTCCCTGGCTCATCTCTGGGTGGTGTATCCTGGCGCGGTGCGCTACGCTGTCCATGAAAAGATCACCATGATGCCGCTGGCGGAGATTGCCGGCCTGCCTGCGGAGATATTGAAATAGAAATGTTCCATTCGGGGGAATGAGCGGTTCACGCGCACGCGTGCGTGGGGCTGGTCAACAAGTAGTTGGCTGAAAGAAGGTGAATTATAGAATGAAATCAAGACACAAAGATAGTAACCCACGACTCAAAGCATCATTTCTGGAAATAGTTGAAAATCAATTGAAAGCAAACGATCCTCCTGAAACCAAACAAACACTTGATCGCTTGATTGCTCAAGGAATTTCACGAGAAGACGCAAAGATTTATATCGCCCAGGCCGTGTGCGTCGAGGTTTTCAATGTTCTGAAGCACAACAAGCCTTTTGATCAGGCGAGATATTTAAGAAACCTTCAGCGTCTTCCCAAAGAACCGCAAGAATTAGATCAGCCATCTCAATCGCAATAATGGCATTAACAGTCAAGAAGGATATTAAAATCATGTTGATATATATTTTTCGAAAACCGAAATACCCTGTAATCTGCGATATTGATGGGTTCGTAGTTGCGGCCAAAAGCGAAAAGTCATTTTTGAAGCGTTTGTCTGAAGTTAATAAAGATCCAGAAAAAACATACAATTTGGTGGATTCGACTGCTGAAGGTTGGATATTTATGCCAAAACATATGTCTGTTTCACCTTTGACCTTTAAAAAGCAATGGTCTAAAAAGGAAATAATCGCAATCTATAACGGCAGGAAAAACTCATCGAGCGACGGAGTTAGATATAGCGAAAAATCTCTCTCATCCAAACGATTTGAGAGGATATTTGGGGAGATAGTTGATTTATTGTTAAAGAGTTAGCCGAGTTGGCTATTCCGCTAAGATTACCACAGCCCGGACCATGGCCGGGCAAAAAGTGCCCGTCAGGTCAAGCGAGAAAGCGTTGAACAATGACTAGAAACAGGAACATTATGAATAAATCAGAAAAGTTCGAAATCATTGGTTACGCGTTGGCGATTATGGTGATTTTTACCCTCGTCCAATCGCCTCTTTTAAACGCAATCGGTGTAGTGATGGCAATTAGTATGCTTTTTAGGCTGAAAAGTATTTATGGCAAAGAATAGGAAAAAAGAGGGACGCCCCCAGATTTCACCAACCTCTCGAAATGAAACGGGGAGCCGCTAGATGGCGGCTCCCCGTTTTGCAACATTGTCATTGTCTTTCAAATTTATGCGGTATATTTTGGGCAATAAAAAACCCCGGGATCGTCACCGACTCAAGGTCGGGAGAGGATTTCTCCGGGGGCTGCATAGAAATAATAGCTATTGCGGGTGATACATGCAAGCAAATTTTTCAGACCAACTTCGCCGAGCAATCTCGCATGAACGCCTCGACGCCTACCGTCAACGCGGTACCAGCAATGACGATGCGGAGCTGTTTGCCCATTACGCTTGGAATATGGCATTGTCAGAAAGCCTATACACTCCACTTCAGTGTTTGGAAGTCAGCCTCAGAAACAGCATTCATGATGCCGCCTCGGCACAATTCAAAACAGATACATGGTTTGACCTGCCCGGAGTACTCTTCCAGCAGGAAATCAATAAAGTGCAAGAAGCAAAAAACTCGCTTATCAAAGGCAAGAAGCCGCTTGACGCAGGAAGGATAATCCCGGAACTGACCTTCGGTTTTTGGACAAGCCTGTTTGACGTTCGATACGAAAAAATATTATGGCCGTGGCTACTGAAGCCGGTTGTCCCCAATATGCCACGCCACATCAGAATCAGAAAGAATCTCTCCAAACGCCTCAACCGAGTCCGAACACTTAGAAACCGAATATTTCATCATGAGCCAATCTGGCATTGGCGCGACCTCCAAAGCCAACATACGGACATCATCGAAACCATCACATGGGTACATCCAGCAATGATGGCATTTGTGGAGCCGTTCGACCGATTTGAAGAGATTTACAAAAATGGTATCGGCGAGTACCGGAAGATTATCACTGCACTGCCATAAGAGAGAATGTCCAACTTGCGGCTCGACCAGCCCGCCCGGAAAGGCTTGGGCGGGCTGGTCAGCCTTATGACGTTCAAGGTAGTTTCGAGCTTGATGGGGGAGTCTGGAGAAAGGAAAAGGATGGCGTTTCCGGAGGGTCATAATCTGATATGAAAAAAGCCCTGATCATCTTTGCCCGTGAACCGGTCCCCGGCAAGGTCAAGACCCGTCTGGCCCGGGACGTGGGCGAACAGGCGGCGGCGGAACTGTATGTCGCCATGCTGGCGGATGTCCTGGAAAAGGCCGTCTCCCTCGATGATGTCCGGCTACTGGTATTCTGGGCGCTGGAAACCGGAATACTACCCGATGGCCCCGAATTTCAGGGTCTGGAGATGTTGGAGCAGCAGGGTGCAGACCTGGGCGAACGGATGAAGAATGCCTTTATAAGGGCCTTCAACCTGGGCATTGATGCTTGTTGCTGCATCGGCAGCGATCTGCCCGACCTGCCCCTTGACTATATCCGGCAGGCCTTCCGTGAACTGGAACAGCCTGAAACCGACGTTGTATTCGGCCCGGCTGAGGATGGAGGCTACTACCTTGTGGGGATGAAGAAGATCAATGACAGACTCTTTGCCGATATCGCCTGGAGCACCCCCCTGGTGCTGGAAACCAGCCTGGAACATGCTCGTGAGTTGAAGCTGAATACCTGTCTGCTGCCCGTGTGGTACGACATCGACCTGATCGGGGACCTGCGGCGACTGGCATCTTTGCCGGGGCAATCAGCACCCCGTACGCGCAGTGTATTCAGCAGAATGGCAGATTACACCGAAAAGGAAGGCCGACCATGAAACCGGTTCTTATCATAGCTGCCGTTCCCCAGGAAGCGGCGCTGCTGGAAAACATGCTGCTGAACGCTACCCGGGTCAACAGTCGCGCCCTGACCTATGTCGAAGGGACTGTCGGCTACCTGCCGGTCGCGATCTGCGTTGGCGGTGTCGGCAAGATCAATGCCGCCGCTGCGGCCGCCGTGCTGCTCGAGCGTCTGCAACCGCGCCTGGTCATCAATACCGGCTGCGCCGGGGCCTATGGCGGCAGCGGACTGGCTGTCGGCGATCTGGCGGTGGCCAGCAATGAGGTGCTGGGCGATGAAGGGGTGCTTACGTCGGCCGGCTGGCTGGATCTGCAGCAGATCAACATGCCGTATCTCATGCAGGAGGGGCGTCCCTATTTCAACGAGATCCCGCTTTCCCGGCATGCGGCGGAAAAGGCCATGCAGCTGGCTGACTATTGCGGGGTAACACTTGTGCGTGGCAATTTCGTGACGGTGTCGACCTGCAGCGGCTCCCAGCTGCGCGGAGAAGAGCTGGCGCGCAGATATGGTGCCATCTGCGAAAACATGGAGGGGGCAGCGGTCGCGCTGACCTGCCTGCGCTACGGGGTGGACTGCCTGGAAATCAGGGGGATCAGCAATCTGGTGGAGGAGCGCAACATGGCGTCCTGGGATATCCATCGGGCCGTGGAGGCTGCCCAGCGTTTCGTACTGAAGTTTCTGGAGGAGCTGGAGCGTCCTGAACCACCGGCTGGTCAGCACCAGGTGGTGCCGGAGCTGTGAAGTGCATCGCAAATAGGCCTGTTCAGGTGTAGTGCCGTTCCCCGAAAATGGCGGTGCCGATTCTGACCAGGGTGGCCCCTTCCTGGATGGCTGCCTCGAAATCCCCTGACATGCCCATGGAAAGCTCTTTCAGCTCCACCCCTGAAATATTTTCTGCCGTAATCATGTCAGCCAGTCGTTTCAATTCGGCAAAGTAAGGTCGGGCCGCCGCCGGGTCGTCGAAGAAGGGGGGCATGGTCATCAGCCCTTTTACCCGAATGTTTGGCAGCAGAGAAACGGCGCGTACCAGATCAAGCGCCTCCTGCGCGGTTGTTCCCGATTTTGTCGCCTCTCCCGCAATATTCACCTGCACCAGCACATCGCAGCGCCTGCCCAGCCGGCCCCATTGGCGGTTGATCTCCTCTGCCAGCGAGAGGCGGTCCACCGAGTGGATCATGCTCACCAGGCCGGCGATGTACTTGACCTTGTTGCTCTGCAGGTGGCCGATGAAATGCCACTCCACCGGCTCATGCAGTTCACCCGCCTTGGCGCTCAGTTCCTGGACGTAGTTCTCGCCGAAGATGCGCTGGCCGGCCTGATAGCACTGGAGCAGATCGCCTGCCGGGCGGGTCTTGGAAACAGCCACCAGCCGCACCTCGTCCGGATTGCGTCCCGCTTTGATTGCCGCCGCGCGGATTTCGGCTTGGACCTGCCCGAGCCGTTCAGCAATGGTCATGCCGGCCTCCGCTGGGGGACTGCACGGCGGCGCCCATGGATTGCAGCAGTTCGTAGAGCTCGGTCATCGGCAGCCCGATCACGTTGGTGTAGGAGCCGCTGATGGAGCGGATGAAGTGGACCGCGCCCCCCTGGATGGCATAGGCCCCGGCCTTGTCCATGGGGCAACCGGTGGCGATGTAGGCGTTGATCTCCTGTTCGGTCAGTGCTTTGAAGAGGACATCGGTGGTGACGGCCTGGCAGCGGCAGTCGCCGCTGCGGGCGTCGAGGACTGCGATGCCGGTGATGACCTGGTGGCTGCGGCCTGACAGGGATGAGAGCATTTTGAAGGCCTGGTTTTCATCGGCCGGTTTGCCCATGATCCGTCCGTCCAGCACCACGACGGTGTCGGCGCCGACGAAGAAATGTCCCGGTAAATCCATTTCGGCAACGGCCTGGGCCTTTTCCCGGGAGAGGCGCATGACATGTTCGGCTGGATCTTCTCCCGGCAACACATCTTCACAGATATCGGCCGGCACCACCCTGCAGGCTAGACCCGTCAGTGCCATCAGCTCGGAACGGCGCGGCGAGGCGGAGGCCAGTACAATTGATTCACTGCTTGTCATGGGAGTTCTGATCCTCTGTTTTCTTGTCAGCGCTGTTGGTCTTTCCGGCGGAAAGGCGGGCCTGCTGTTCGGCCTCCAGTTCCTCCCAATGTTTTTTCCAGTCTTTTCTGCGAACCTTCATCAGCACGAAGACGCCGGGGATGATGACGATCCCCCAGAAAATGTTGATGGTGGCGCCCTGGGTTATGCCGTAGATCAGCGAAGCCACGCCCATCAGCATCAGCAGCGCTTCAAGCGACAGTATCCGTCCTAAAAGTGAGACTTCCTGGCGCTGTTTGTCATTAGTCATTGGAATTCCTTATCTGCTGGTGCGGGGTAGGGCAGACGCTTACCAGGGGAACATCTTGCCGGGATTGAGGATGTTGTTGGGGTCCAGGGCATGCTTGATGGCTTTCATGGCCGCAATCTGCTCCGGTTTCAGCTCCAGTTCGATGAAGGGTGCCTTGGAGAGCCCGACGCCGTGTTCTCCGGACATGGTGCCCCCCAACCCCAGGGCGGCCTGGAAGACTTCGCGGATGGCTTCGTGGGCCTTCTCCTCCATGCCTGGAAGCGCCTTGTCGATCATGATGTTGACATG
>DBMM01000011.1 GCA_002298925.1 Geobacter sp. UBA698
GTGGCCGAGGTGATGGCAGAGGCAGTCCTGCGCTGAGCTGCTCCGATTGATTCTAATTGCGAATTATGTTTATCCAGCAGCCCCGGCTTCAACAGTCGGGGCTGCTGTCGTTTCAGCATACTGACATTAATCATTACTCTTGCAAGTAATCGGTAACTTGACTTACACTTACCTATTAATAATCATCCACGTAAAGTTTATGCAGGGGGAATTACATGAATATCGCCGCCCAGGTAGCACAGATAGCCACCAATGCCCGTCAGGCATCCTTTGTCATGTCGCGGCTCTCCACCACTGTCAAGAACGACATGCTGCTGACCATGGCCAGCGCCCTGGACGCCGGGGCGGGCCAGATCATCGCCGAAAATGCCAGGGATCTGGAGGCTGGTGCGCAGAAGGGGTTGTCCAGCGCCATGCTCGACCGGCTCATGCTGGATGAAAAGCGCATCGGCGGCATCAGCGCCGCCCTGCGTGAAGTGGCTGCCTTGCCGGACCCGGTGGGGGAGGTTACCAAAATGTGGAAACGTCCCAATGAATTGATGGTCGGCAAGATGCGCATTCCGTTGGGGGTGATCGGCATCATCTATGAGGCTCGGCCAAATGTGACCGCCGACGCCGCCGCCCTCTGTCTGAAGGCCGGCAACGCCGTAATCCTGCGGGGCGGGTCCGAGGCGATCCATTCCAACCGGGCCATAGCCGCCATCCTGCAGGAAGCCATGACCGCCCATGGTGTCCCGGCTGCCGCCCTGGCCCTGATCCCCTTTACCGAGCGGGAAGGGGTGCTGGAGATGCTCAAGCAGGAGGAGCAGATTGACCTGATCATCCCGCGCGGCGGCGAGAGCCTGATCCGTTTCGTGGTTGAGAACTCGCGCATCCCGGTCATCAAGCATTACAAGGGGGTCTGCCACGTCTTCGTGGACGATATGGCCGATTTTGATATGGCCGAGCGGATCATCGTCAATGCCAAGACCCAGCGCCCCGGCGTCTGCAACGCCCTGGAGACGATCCTGATCCACAAGGACGCTGCCGCCGGATTCATCCCTCGCATCGCCGCCACCCTGACCGCTCTGCAGGTGGAGCTGCGCGGCGATGAGCGTTTCCGCCAGTACGCACCCCAGGCCATCCCGGCCGGTGAAGAGGACTGGCAGGCCGAATATCTGGAGCTGATCCTGGCCTGTAGGGTGGTGGACGATCTGGACGCCGCCATAGCCCACATCAACCGTTACGGCTCGCTGCACACCGAGTCGATCATTACCAGGGACTACAGCCGGGCCCAGCGTTTCATCCGCGAGGTCAACTCCAGTTGCGTGATGGTCAATGCCTCCACCCGCTTCGCCGACGGCAACCAGCTGGGACTGGGGGCCGAGATCGGCATCTCCACCACCAAACTGCATTCCTTCGGCCCCATGGGGCTGGAGGATCTGACTACCACCAAGTTCATCGTCTATGGTGATGGGCAGGTGCGGGAGTAACATAACTTCCCTAGTTTCCGGTCACTGCGGCAAAAACCTCATGAAAGCTGCCTGAAGCGCTGGGAGAACCATAATCATGTTATCGGTGACTTGACTGATTGTGAAAATTCTTGCTAAGTGAGCAAAAAGTTGTCATAATTAAACGTTATATGGACGGGCCTTTGCCCGTCCTTTTATTTTGAGAGAGATTGAGGAGTTCCTTACCATGCAGGAAAGAATCCGTAATATCGCCATCATCGCCCACGTCGACCACGGCAAGACAACCCTGGTGGATGCCATGCTGAAACACGCCGGGGTTTATCGTGAAAATGAAGCCATCACCGAGCGCGTCATGGACAGTAATGACCTGGAAAAGGAGCGTGGCATCACCATTCTGGCCAAAAGCCTCTCCATTCACCATGGCCAGTACAAGATCAACATCGTTGATACCCCCGGCCATGCTGACTTTGGCGGCGAAGTTGAGCGCGTCCTGAAGATGGTCGACTCGGTGCTGCTGCTGGTGGACGCTCTGGACGGTCCCATGCCCCAGACCCGTTTCGTGCTGAAGAAGTCCCTTGATCTGGGGTTGAAGCCGATCGTGGTCATCAACAAGATCGACCGTCCCGGTTCACGGCCGGATGAGGTCTTGAATATGGTCTTCGACCTGTTCTGCGAGCTGAATGCCTCGGACGATCAGTTGGATTTTCCGGTGGTCTACACCAGCGCCAAGATGGGCTATGCCAAACTGGACATCAATGTTGAGTCCACCAGCATGGAGCCGCTCTTTGCCGTTGTCGAATCAAATGTACGTCCTCCCAAGGGTGACGCCAATGCTCCCTTCCAGATGTTGATCGCCAACATCGATTACAACGATTATATCGGCCGCATGGCCACCGGCCGTATCTTCCATGGCAAGGTCAGGGCCGGCGAGACCGTTGCCATGATCAAGGCTGACGGCACGATCACCAAAGGGCGCATCACCAAGCTGCTCGGCTACGAAGGGCTCAAGCAGGTGGATATCGAAGAGGCCGGCACCGGCGACATCGTTACCGTGGCCGGTTTCGATGAGGTCAGCATCGGCGAGACCCTGGCTTCGGCCGAGAACCCGGTGGCGGTGCCGTATGTCTCCATCGACGAGCCGACCCTCTCCATGAACTTCATCGTCAATACCTCCCCCTTTGCCGGTCGTGAAGGCAAGTGGGTTACTTCGCGCAACATCCGCGACCGTCTGACCAAGGAGCTACGCACCAACGTATCCCTGCGGGTGGAGGATACGGACACCGCCGATACCTTCAAGGTCTCCGGCCGCGGCGAGCTGCACCTGTCGATCCTGATCGAGAACATGCGTCGCGAAGGCTTTGAGCTGGCCGTGTCCAAGCCGGAAGTTATCGTGCGCATCAAGGACGGCCAGAAGATGGAGCCGATGGAATATCTGGTGGTGGACGTGGCCTCGGAATTCCAGGGTGCCATCATCGAGAAGATGGGGCCGCGCAAGGGTGAAATGGTCGCCATGGCACCCATGGGCGAGATGGTCCGCCTGGAATTCATCGTTCCGGCCCGCGGACTGATCGGACTGCGTGGCGAAGTGCTGACCGACACCCGCGGTACGGCGGTCATGACACATACCTTTCATGAATACGCCCCCTACAAGGGTGACATCCCCGGCCGCAAGAACGGCGTGCTGATGGCCATGGAGCATGGCGAGACCACCGCCTACTCCCTGGACGCCCTTCAGCCGCGCGGCATTCTCTTTATTGGCGCCGGTGTCGAGGTTTACGGCGGCATGATCATCGGCCAGCACAACAAGGATAACGACCTGGACGTCAACCCCTGCAAGGGCAAGAAGCTGACCAATGTGCGCGCCTCCGGCACCGACGACGCCATCAAGCTGACTCCGCCGCGCCTCCTGACTCTGGAGCAGGCCCTGGAGTTCATCGACGATGACGAACTGGTGGAGGTTACCCCCACTTCAATCCGTCTGCGCAAGAAGGAACTGGACCCGACCAAACGCAAGCGGGCCACCAAAGGATAGTTCTCTTATGGTATAAAAAAGGCCGGGATATGTTTTCCCGGTTTTTTTTATGTGCTCTGATCATGCGGATTGGTTGATCTGAATATTTCTGTGGGGAGCCTGTAGATGAGAAATCTGTGTTGCGCCCTGATGATGCTTGTGATGCTGCTGGCCGGAGTTATGGCGGTCAGTGCTGATGAGCCGTACAGAAGCCTGACCAGCAAGGAACTGAAGGCCATGCTGGACCGCCAGGAGGCGGGGCTGGTGGTGGTTGATACGCGATCGCCGGCTGAATACGCGGCTGACCATCTGCCGGGAGCGGTCAATATCCCCCTGTCTGATCTGGAGAAGACCCCGGCCGTGTTGATTTACCCCAAGGACGAGAAGATCGTTTTTTACTGCAACGGCTTTACCTGAGGACAGAGCCCCCAGGCATCCAGGTTGGCTGCCCAGCGCGGTTTCAGGAATGTGTTCGTGCTGTCCGATGGGATCCCCGGCTGGAAAAAGATGGGCTATGCCGTCTCAGATGGTCCCCAGACGGTAAAATGAAACAAAACAGAGCAAGCGCTTGTCCGGGGTGTTGTCAGCATGCAAACCACCATGATCAAAAGAATGTCGGTACTCCTGGTTCCCGCGGCAATTCTGATCGCAACCTGGTTCGCCATTCCCTATATTTCTCTTTTGCCGCCTGCCCGTCAGGAGCTGGTGACCGTCGCGCCTTATCTGGTGACGGCCCTGGGGATGTTTTTGGCCGTGCATTTTCATCGAGGCCGGCCTTTTCTGGCTTTGCTGGTGCTGATACTCTTCTACTGGTGTTCCCGAAGCCATCTTTCCGGTGAACCGGCCAAGGTCAGTCTCAACGGTTATTATCAGGCCTTTGTTCTGCTGCTGCCGGTGGATCTGGCTCTGTTTTCCCTCATGCGCGAGCGAGGTGTATTTTCCATGGCCGGCCGGCTGCGCCTCGTCTTTCTGACGGTTCAGGCGTTGGGAGCCCTCTGGCTTTTTCGCGATCACTTTGTTGATATCCTGCCTTATGTTGCCCGCAGTTATATCCGGCTCCCATTTCTGGACAGCCAGTTGATTCCGCAAACGGCCATGTTGACCGGTTCGCTCTGTTTTATCTTCATAGCGGTGCTGGCTGTGCGGCGGCAGACTCCTGTGGACAGCGGCATGCTCGGGGCTCTGATTGCTTTTTTTGTCGCCTGTAACTGGGCTACCTCCCGCGATATTCATGCCGCTTTCTGTGCGGCCGGAGCGTTGATCATCACGCAGAGCGTGCTGCGGGACACGTACAACATGGCCTTTCGCGACGACCTGACCGGCATCCCTTCGCGCCGTGCTCTCAACGAGAGCCTGCAGGGTCTTGGGCGGCGCTACACGGTCGCCATGCTTGATGTGGACCACTTCAAGCGCTTCAACGATACCTACGGCCACGACGTGGGGGACCAGGTCTTGAAAATGGTGGCGCGTAAAATGAATAATGTTGGCGGGGGCGGCAGAACCTATCGTTACGGAGGAGAGGAGTTCACCATTCTTTTTCCGGGTCGCCGACTGTCTGATGCGTTACCTCATCTGGAGGAACTGCGAACGACTATCGCCGAGTACCGTCTGGCGCTGCGCAGCAGTGAACGCCCCAAGGACCAGCGACAGGGCAAGGGGCAGCGGAGAGGGGGTGGGGCGGCGGCCTATGCTGCCGTTACCATCAGCATCGGCGTGGCGGAATGCACGGAAGGAACGGCAAAACCCGCACAGGTTATCAAGGCGGCTGACAAGGCGCTCTACCGGGCCAAAAACAGGGGCAGAAACCAGATCTGCAGTTAGCCCTGTATCTCTTCAAGACCAGCTTAAAACACTAAGCTGATTTTGAGGCTGATGCCGCTGATTGATTGGTTTTCCTGTTTCTGGGCGATTCTAATCCGCTCCTGGGGTTCGACGATCTCTGCCGGAGGATTGTAGGCGATCGTTACGGACACATCGCTTTTTCGTATCACCAGGTCGCCGTTGTCGTTGAGACCAACCGTGGCCGGCTGCTTGCTTTTTTGCTGAACTATTGTTGGTGACGGAGTCGTGAGTCCCGATTTGTAGAACAGCAGGAATGGTTCTGCCAGGGCTTCGCACGAAGCGAGTGCGATCAGGATGGGAATGGCGATGATGCCGATTAACAGCGTAAAGGTTGCTGCTGGTAAGTTTTTCTCAGAGTCTGACATGGCGGTCTCCTGCTGACGGGTTGTATTCCCGCTGCCGCTTGTACCGGCAAAAACAAAGCCGGGCGCCAATACCATGAGATATTTCGGCGACCCGGCTGTCTCAGAGAGACCCTGTAGGCTTTCCGTCCCACCCTCGCGGATGGTTTAGTATTTTCGTGTATCCCGCCAATTTGCGTGCTATTTAGAGTACAGCATAAAGCGAGCCATGTATGCTGTTTTTGATAACTATCAATAATTGCAGGTCTTTTTGTTGGATCGTCATGGGTGGCAAATTTGGTGGTGTTGTTAAATGACGTTATTTGCCGGTGGGATGACAATTTTTGTTGTTCCTGCCGGTGGATGGGGCACTGGCCAGATAATCTGATGATTTTTCGACCGCAGGGTGCTATAGTCGCCACCTTGATTCAACACCGAATCCCGTATGGGGGACAAATGCTATGGCACAGGAAAAGATTTATCTGGTGGGCGTCGGCATGGCTGGCTGGGCGGGTTTCAGCGCCGAGGCGCTGGAAATAATCGGCAAGGCCGAGGTACTGATCGGTCACCAGCGACATCTGGATATTTTCCCGGACTTCAAGGGCCAGAGGATGGTGCTGGGCGATCTGCCCGAGCTGCTGGACTTTCTTCAGAAAACCGATAAACGGGTGGTATTTCTGGCCTCGGGCGATCCCAGCTTTTTCGGTATTTCCCGTTTTCTGATGCGTAACCTCCCCAAGGAGCGCATCGAGATCTTCACCAATGTCACCAGTATGCAGTACGCCTTTGCCCGCATCAAGGAGCCTTGGGACGATGCCATTTTTGTTTCGGTCCATGGCCGGGGCATGCCTGCGGCGGTGGACAAGATTATTTCCGCCGAAAAGGTCTGTGTTCTGACCGATAGGGTCAACACACCGGCCGCCATCGCCCGGGAGCTGATTGAACGGGGTGCCGAAGGTTACGAGGCCTGGCTGTGCGAGGATCTGGGGCTGCCCGGCGAGAAGTTCACTCGCTGCGATCTGCGCGGTCTGCTGGAACTGAAACCCTCCGAACTCAATCTGCTGATCCTGGTCAAGACCTATGAACCGAACCTGGTTCAGTATCCGTTGATCGGCATTGACGACGACGAATTTCAGACCTCTAAAAAATTGATTACCAAGCAGGAGGTGCGGGCCGTCACCCTCTCCAAGCTGCAGCTGCAGGATGACCTGGTGATGTGGGATATCGGCGCCGGCAGCTGCTCGGTCTCGATCGAAGCCTCCAATCTGATGCCCAACGGACGCATCTTTGCCGTGGAGCGCAACCAGCAGTGCATCGGTTTCATCAACGAGAACCTGAAAAAATTCTGCACCCGCAATGTCAAGCTGGTCGAGGCTTTCGCCCCCGAGGGTCTGGAAGATCTGCCCGACCCGGATCGGGTCTTCATTGGCGGGGCCGGCGGCCAACTGGAAGAGATCATCGATGCCGTGGACAAACGTCTCAAGGCGGAGGGTCTGATCGTCCTGAATGCCGTGACACTGGATACCCTCACCAAGGCGGTGGAATTTCTGGAAGACCATGGCTATGTTGTTGAGGCCACCTGCGTCAATATCTCCAAGACCCGGCGACTGACCGAATACAAGATGTTCGAAGCCCAGAACCCGGTCTACATCATCACCGCCTGGAAAGGTGGCGAGTAATGGCCAGGATCTATGCCGTCGGTGTCGGACCGGGCGATCCCGAGTTACTGACCCGCAAGGCCGAACGCATCCTGCGCCAGGCAGATGTGATCCTGGCTCCGGTCTCCAGGTCGGGCGAAGTCAGCGTGGCCCTGGAGACGTCGCGGGAGTTTCTGGATGCCGGTCGCCAACAGATCATCATTCACCAGTTTCCCATGACCTCGGATATGGGCCGGTTGATACCGGCCTGGCAGGAGGCGGCCGCCCTGATGGCCGGCCATGCCGATGCGGGCC
This sequence comes from Geobacter sp. UBA698, assembly GCA_002298925.1. Taxonomy (GTDB): domain Bacteria; phylum Desulfobacterota; class Desulfuromonadia; order Geobacterales; family Pseudopelobacteraceae; genus Pelotalea. Next base: position 7,598 of record DBMM01000011.1, read on the forward strand.
GGGAGGTGGCCTTCATCACCATCGGTGACCCGCTGCTCTACTCGACCTTCATCTATCTGCTGCGCATCTTCCGCACATCCTACCCGCACCTCGAGATCGAGATCGTGCCGGGCATTTCCAGCATCAATACCGCGGCAGCCGCGGCCGGCGTGGCGCTGGCCGAAGCCGACGAGAGGCTTGCCATCATTCCGGCTACCGCCGGCATGGATGCCATCATCGAAGCCGTGGCAAAATTCGAGACGGTCGTGCTGCTGAAGGTCAAGCCGCTCTATGCCGATATCCTGGAAATGCTGCGGCAGATGGGGCGACAGCAGAGCACGCTGTTTGTTGAGCGGGTCGGTTCCGACCGCCAGAAAGTGCTGAGCGATTTGTCCGAAATGGCGGCCCACAAGCCGGATTACCTGTCGCTGATGATTGTCAAGAAGCGCTGATTAATCGAATCCGGCAGCCGTTTCCCCGTTATGGTGCCGATTCACATCCCTGCTTTATCGGCAGACAGAGTAAAATACAAAAGCCCTTCCGTAACATTCGGAAGGGCTTTTGTGCAATCCAGCTGGTGCGAGAGTTTAGTTACTGATTCTTGTCAGTGGCAGGGACTATTTCGTCTGTAGCCGGTTTGATCTCTTCGCTGGCTGGCGCAGTCAGGGGGGCGGTTGAGCCCGGCGGAGCGCTGTCAGTCGCAGCTGCCGGAGCTGCTGATGGTGCGGGCTGTTCCGCGGCTGCCGCCGGATTTCCTGTGCCGGCCGGCTTGTCTGCGGTCGGTTCCGTGGTCTTCCTGCTCTTGTCGGTGTCGTATTTCAGGTAGTCGACCATTTCGTCGAACTGATGGCCGTAAACCTCTGTCTCCTGGGTTTCACGCAGCAGATAGTCCTTCTTCTTTTTGTCAAGGCGGCGCGTGATCCCCTCGATGGTCTTGAATTTGATATCGACCTTGTCGGACAGGTTGGCGTCTGCTTCGCTGAAATCGGGATACTGCAGGGCGATCATGGGGTCGTAGGCCAGGAAGCGACCGCGGAAATTGGGATATTCCCACAGGGTGGTGCCATTGGCATCCAGGATCTGGGCTGTCATGGTCAGGTAGTTGAACTCGCTGGTCAGGGAAGAAAGCCTGGAGTCGGAGTAAAGCTTGTCGCTTTTGCTCAAGCCGCTGACCACGACCAGCATGACTGCATCCAGGTTGTTTTTGCTGATATAATCCCGCAACTCATCGTTTTTCCACAAATACTTGTTGTACACGATGGTGGCGTCATCGCGTTTTTCACGGCGGAAAAGCATTTTGGTGAAGGTGCTGGCGGGATCGCTGTCCATCAGTGCCACCGTGTAGAAACCGCCGGTGGCCTTGATCTTGCGGACCAGCTGCTGTTCTGATTTGCGATTGTAATCGCTGACCAGCTGGATCAGCTGCTCTTTCTGGGGGTGCCTGATGTCCGAGTCGCCATCGACCATGATCGGCACAACCCCCATTACCTTGACCTTGGCGGCGAAGTTTTCCGTTGGAACATTGAAGTGGTTCTGGGCGCAGCCGAAAGATAAAAGCAGCGGCAGCAGTAATAACAGTCTTTTCATAGTGATCTCCTAGCGGAATCAGCCATCTGTTTCTGGTCATGGTTATAGCAGATGGCCAGATGGTTTTCCAGACAATTTGAATGGTGACTACTCCGGCTCAGGCGCATATTTCGTTGACAAAAACAGTGTTCTTTCGTATTGTTTCCGCCATAAACCTGCTTATCAAGAGTGGTGGAGGGAAAAGGCCCCGTGAAACCACAGCAACCGGCCATCCAGGCGTCAGGTGCTAATTCCTGCCGAAAGGCGAAGATGAGGGGTGTGCTGTGAACTCGTTGTTTCAGCCCCTTCTCATGTCTATGTGAAGGGGCTTTTTATGTCGGTCGGCATTGTCAAGGAGCAGTCCGTTACATTCGAGAATGGCATCAAGCTGGATAGCGGACGGATCCTGGCTCCGATCACCATTGCCTACGAAACCTACGGCGGCCTCAATGCGGATGCCTCCAACGCCATCATGGTCGAGCATGCCTGGACCGGCAACGCGCACCTGGCCGGTAAACTGAGCGAGAGCGACGCCAAGCCGGGCTGGTGGGATGCCATCGTGGGCCCCGGCCGTCTGCTCGACACGGACCGCTACTTTGTGATCTGTTCCAACGTGATCGGTTCCTGTTTCGGCTCCACCGGCCCGGCCTCCATCAACCCCAAAACCGGCAAGCGCTATAACCTGAGTTTCCCCGTGATTACCGCTCGTGATATGGTCCGCGCCCAGAAGCTGCTGGTGGATTCGCTCGGTATCGACAGGCTTCTGTGTGTCATGGGGGGCAGCATGGGAGGCATGCAGGCGCTGGAGTGGGCCACCCAGTATCCTGAATCAATCGGCTCGGCCATCATGCTGGCGACCAGTCCGCATCCCTCTCCCCAGGCCATTGCCATGAACGCCGTTGCGCGTTGGGCCATCTTCAACGATCCTACCTGGCGCAAGGGTGAGTACAAGCACAACCCCAAGGACGGACTGGCCCTGGCCCGCGGTATCGGTCATATCACCTTTCTGTCCGACGAGTCGATGAATGCCAAGTTCGGGCGCCGCTTCTCGGCCAAGGACGGCCAATTCGATTTCTTCGGTCAGTTCGAGGTGGAGCGCTACCTGAACTACAACGGTTACAGCTTTGTGGATCGATTTGATACCAACTCGTTTCTGTATTTGGCCAAGGCGCTGGACCTGTATGACGTGGCCTGGGGTTACGAATCCATGGCCGAAGCCTTCAGCCAGGTAAAGGCGCCGCTGCAGTTTTTCGCCTTTACCTCCGATTGGCTCTATCCCCCCTACCAGACCGAAGAGATGGTTGACTGTCTGAAGGAGTTGGGCCGCCCGGTGGAGTACCACCTGATCACCTCTGCCTATGGTCACGACGCATTTCTGCTGGAGCATGAGACCTTCGCTCCCCTGGTGCGTTCATTTCTGGACCGGGTAACAGATGGGGAGTTTGCTGAGCAATGAAGACGCTACGGGACGAACTGAAGGGAAGCCGACTCTTTAGGAAGCTGCGCCACGGCGTGGGCAGGGCCGTGGCTGATTTCGGCCTGATTGAAGCGGGAGACCGGTTGGCGGTGGCGGTTTCCGGCGGCAAGGATTCCTACACCATGCTGTTGCTGCTTGACGAACTGCGCCGGCGGGCTCCGGTCGCTTTTGAAATCGAGGCGATAACGGTTGATTCCGGCTACCGGGGCTTCCGCACCGATATCATCGAAAAATTCGTTACGGAGCAGGGCATTCGCTGTCACGTCGAAAGAACCAGCCATTTCGACATCATCTCCGAAAAACGACGCCCCGGATCATCCTACTGTTCCATCTGCGCCCGTCTCAAGCGGGGAGTACTATACGGCGCAGCCGCCCGGCTGGGGTGCAACAAGCTGGCGCTGGGGCATCACAGCGATGACTTTATCGAGACGCTGCTGCTCAACCAGTTCTTTGTAGGCTCGCTCAAGGCCATGTCGGCCTGCATGCTGGCCGACAACGGCGTGACGACCGTAATCCGGCCGCTGGTCTACACGACGGAAGCGGACATCATCAGCTTTTCACGCGAGGCGGCCCTGCCGGTGGTCTGCTGCTGCTGCCCGGTCTGCGGAAAGGCGGATGTGCAGCGCAAGCGGATGAAAAAGCTGCTGAACGAGCTTGAGAAGGATATACCTCACATCAGGAACAGCATGCTCAAGGCCCTCTCAAATGTGCATCCCCGCCATCTTCTTGACGGGCGGCTTGTGGCTGCGCCACCTGGCGGCGCTGCCTGCGGCAGCCTTACGGGAGCGGCGGGGGAATAGGGCTGACAGTTCCTGCCGCAGATCCATCAACGCCACATACCCGCCATACACGACACTAATCAATCCCAACAGTACCATCGGTTCCATAATAGACCTCCTCTTTTGTTGAGGAGAAGGTAGCACAGTGGTCTGACAAAATATGTCGTACTGCTGAAGGTGGTGCTGTAATCAGGGCTCGCCGCGTTCGCCTTCGCTGGAGAGCATGACCAGGTCGACTCGACGGTTTTTGGCACGGCCTTCGGGGGTGGCGTTATCCGCAAGCGGACGGAACTCGGCATAACCGGTGGCGGATATCTTGTCCGGGTCCACATCGAAGTTCTTGAGCAGATACTTGAGGCCGTTGGTGGCGCGGGCGGTGGAAAGCTCCCAGTTGGTTGGGAACTGTGAGGTGCTGATGGGGACGTTGTCTGTGTGTCCCTCCAGTCGCAACGGGTTGTTGTACTGGGTCACTACTTCAGAGATGGTGTTAATCAGTTCATAGGCATTCGGTTTGATCTGGGCCTGTCCCGATTCGAAGAAGCCGGCCTCCTTGAGGCTTACAATCAAGCCGCGGCGGGTGATGGTCAAGGCAACCTTGCTCTGGGCGCCCTGCTTGACCAGATAGGCTTCAATGGTGGACTTGATCTGTCGAAAATCCTTTTCTTCGGCACGGGTCTTGGCCTGGCTGCGCGCCGAGCGGGAGCCGGGGGCGATGGATATCTCGGGCTTGATGGCAGGAATAATATTGGCCTGCTGGGATGGAATCACGTTCATTTTGGGGGAAGGAGCTCCGGGCTGTACCATTCCGAAGGATTGCTGGATGGACTGCATGACTTCCTCGGCCTTTTTCTTGTCGCTCTGTGACATGGCATACAGCGTCACAAAGACGGCGAACAGCAGGGTGATGAAGTCGGCGTAGGAAACGAGCCAGCGCTCGTGGTTGACATGTTTTTCCGGTTCTTTTTTGAGTGCCATGATGGTCTAGTGGTCACCACCCACATACGCCTTGAGTTTCTGCTCGATGAAGTGCGGGTTCTCCCCGTTCTGGATGGCGATCAGTCCCTCCAGAATCATGACCCGCCGCAGGACCTCTTCCTTCATGCGGATCTTGAGCTTGGTGCCGATGGGCAGGCAGATGATGTTGGCGACCATCAGGCCGTAGATGGTAGCCACAAAAGCAACGGCGATGCCGGCCCCCAGCTTGGATGTGTCGGACAGGTTGCTCATGACGTGGATCAGGCCCAAAACGGCGCCGATAATACCGATGGTGGGGGAAAATCCGCCGGCAGCCTCATAAAATTCGACGCTATGCTTAAAGTGATCCTCATAGGCCATGATGTCGGCCTCCAGTGTCTCGCGCAGTTTCTGGGGGTCGATGCCGTCCACGACCAGCGAAATTCCCTTCTTCACGAAGGAATCCTTGGCTGACTGGGCCTCCTGCTCCAGGGAGATCAAACCGTTGCGGCGGGCCTTGGTGGCGTAGTTGATGATATCCTTGACCACGGATTCGTGGTCAACCTTGGGGGGCAGAAAGGCGATCTTGGAATCTTTGAAGGCTTTGATGATGGACGAAAGCGGGAAGCAGATAAACGTTGCCCCAAACGTTCCGCCGAGTACGATCAGGGCAGCGGTTGGCTGGATGAGCGCAGAAATATGCAGGCCTTCAAGAAAGGCGCCTCCGAATACGGCACCAAAACCCAAAACTATACCAATAATAGTAGCTAAATCCATATGTTATACATCCCTGCTTAGTATTGGGCTGCGTTCATGCACGGAACATGCTTCAGGACAGATGATGTCCCTGTTGAGGGTGGCGCTGCGAAACAGTCTCTTTCTGCGCCGGCTTGCCCGTTTTCTGGTGCCCGCATTGCCGGCCTGTATGCTTGACCGGCGCAGGATCCTGGCCCGATAGGCGACGATCCTGCTGATGATGGTGGCGGCGCCTTCCCGGGCAAGTATGTGGTGACCGTTGAACAGCGTGATCACGGTGTCGGGGGTTTCTTCAATGCTGACGATGTGGTCAGGGTTGAGAAACATCTGCTGTTTGTCCATGCGGGTCAGGAAGATCATTTGGCTCCAGTTCGAGCGGCGGGATTTCACCTATAAATATTAAAATCCCAGCAAGGTCAAGAAAAATTCCGAATTTCGTGCGTCGCCGTCAGAGCCTGGCATCGATGGCGTCGAAATCGATATACTGCTCGGCAATGGAGTTGATCAGATCGATCTTTTCCTTGTCTTCCGGGCCGATCTTGGAGACATGCTCCCTCAGGCGTGAAAAAACCAGGGAGGAAGTTTCTTCTATGCGGATATAGGGGATGCCGCTGTCTTCCAGAATCTGTTGGGTGATGAGCGACATGGGCGCGTGGCTGCTTACGATCAGGCCGGCCAGCTTTTGCTTGAAATTGGCGATATGGTGCAGGGCCGAGGCGGTCACGATCAGTTCATCCCGTGAACTGGTCACGATCAGGAGCGTGGAATCTTCCAGGTGGTCGATGACCCGCTGGGACGATGATGCTCCCAGCTGAATGTTGTGACAGATGCGGCTGCGCTCTTGGGGATCGCCGTGCAGTGGCAGTTCCAGCAGGTCTGCCACGTGCTGGAGGGTCGGGTGGGCCAGGACCGGTGAGTAGTTGAAGGCGCTGGTCACCAGGATGTTGCTGCGCGAGAAGGCCTGACGCAGATAGGACAGCGACCGCTCCCGTTTCTCTGCCACCAGTTTGTTGATCATGATGAAGCGCACATCGGCCTGAGCCTCACGGTACAGGGCCAGGTTAAGTTCCACGGCATCGATGACGCTGCCGATGCCTCCTCCGCTGACCATCAGCACCGGTGCAGCGGCCAGGGCGGCAATGCGGGCATTGTTCATTCCGACCACCGAACCGACGCCGCAGTGGCCGGCGCCTTCGATGATCAGGAAGTCATTCTTCTTTTCCAGCTTTTCCAGAGCATTAAGGATTACTTGGTGGGGGTAGTCGGGTGATATCTTGCCGTCGAGGAACTGGCGGGTAGTGCCGGGCGTCAGGGGCATGGGGGACATCAGGTGGGCATCCTCGTCCAGGTTGTAGACACCGGCGATCATGGCCGCATCCATATCCATGGTTAGGCCGTGGTACTGGATGCACTTGGGGCCGATCGGCTTGATGAACCCGACCCGCGCATACTTCTTGCGAGCCAGGTGCATCAGCGAAAGGCTGATGGTGGTCTTGCCGCAATGCTGGCCGGTTGCCCCGATGAAAATTTTCTTGCACATGTGAGTACCTCCCGCGAAACTATTCTTAAGAATTGCGAAGGGCTGCCTGTTCCTGGCAGTAGCTCAAATACTGCTGCTCGCCTTCGTGAAAGCGCAGGAAGCGTATTCCCATGCCGCATTTTTTCGCCAGGTGAAAAAGGTTCTGGGGCACTTTCTTGGCCCAGACAACGCGCGCCTCCACCATAACTTTGCCATGTCCTTCCAAGTTGAACTCCACCACGATCTTTGTATTGGGAGGGGCCACGTTGGGCGTTTTGATGAACATGCCGGTCAGGGAAATATCCTCGCTAAAGGCAACCCTGCCAGCTTCTCCCGTCCCGAAACGGATGGAAAGCCGTTTTTTCTGTCGCGTTTGTTCACGTTTTTCAGACATTGTGGTATACCCGCACGCCGCAAGATGCTAAAATTTGCAGAATATACCACAAAACAGATCCTGTGGTAGGGATTTTAACGATAAGCCTGATTTGGCCGTCGCCGTGGCGGCTGTTGTGGATAAAATCCATTGACAGGCAGATGCCAATCATCTAGTTTAACTCTGAAAACGCTGGGGGAGTTTCGACTGAGAGCGGCCATGACGGACGCGACCCTTAGTACCTGATCCGGGTAATGCCGGCGTAGGGAAGCGCTCTGATTACCTATCCCAAGCCGCTTCCGCGGCTTTTTTCGTTTATGGAGGCAGGCATGCAGCTGACGGTAAATGGCGGAAGTGTTGAGATCGGAGCGGGCAGCACCGTGGCCGGACTGCTGGAGCATTTGAACATCACCCGTGAGCGGGTGGCGGTGGAGGTCAATCTGGATATTATCCCCAAAGCGGCGTATGATATTTATTGTCTGTCGGACGGGGACAGGATCGAGATCGTCCAGTTCGTGGGCGGCGGGTAACCACCAGGCCGGGTCTTGACGGACTCCCTGCAATAAAAACAGATTAACGGGGTACGATTATGACACTCGAAAATGACAAACTGATCATAGCCGGACGGGAGTTCAATTCGCGCTTGATGGTGGGAACCGGAAAATATGCCGACTTTCAGCAGATGGTGCGGGCGCTGGAGGTCTCGGGGGCCGAGATCATCACGGTTGCCGTTCGGCGGGTCAATATTTCCGACCGCAATCAGGAATCGCTGCTGGATTACATCGACCCGAAGAAATATACCCTGCTGCCCAATACGGCCGGCTGCTATACTGCCGACGACGCGGTGCGCACCTGCCGCCTGGCCCGTGAGGCCGGTCTGTCGGATTTTGTCAAGCTGGAGGTGCTGGGGGATGAAAAAACGCTCTTCCCGGATAACGAGGAGTTGCTTAAAGCCGCTAAAATTCTCGTCAAGGAAGGTTTTACCGTGCTGCCCTACTGCAGCGACGACGTGATTCTCTGCAAGAAGCTGGAAGATCTGGGCTGCGCCGCGGTCATGCCGCTGGGCGCCCCCATCGGCAGCGGTCTGGGTATTCGCAACCCCTACAATATCCGCATCATCCTGGAGAACATCAAGGTGCCGGTCATCGTGGACGCCGGGGTGGGCTGCGCCTCGGACGCGGCCATCGCCATGGAGCTGGGCTGTGCCGGCGTGTTGATGAATACGGCCATTGCCGGAGCCCGGGATCCGATCGCCATGGCCGAAGCCATGAAGCTGGCTGTCATCGCCGGCCGACTTTCCTACCGGGCCGGCCGCATTCCCCGCAAGTTGTACGCCAACGCCTCCAGTCCTCTGGACGGCATGATCGCCTAGGGCTGCCGGGTGTCTCCCAGAATGCATGCTGCCGATTGATTTCAGCCTGTACCTGATCAGCGACCGCAGCCAGACCGCTGGACGTCCGCTGGTGGAGGTAATCCGCGATGCGCTGGCAGGCGGCGTGCGGGCGGTTCAGCTGCGGGAGAAGGACCTGCCGGCGGGTCGATTGTTTGAACTTGCGGCTGAGCTGCGTCAGTTGACCAGCGCACGGGGAGCCAGGCTACTGATTAACGATCGTCTCGACGTTGCCCTGGCCGTGGATGCCGACGGTGTCCACCTGGGTATTGCCGGACTGCCGGTCAGGGCGGCCCGCCGCCTGCTGGGGGGACAAAAACTGATCGCTTATTCGGCCCATGCTCTGGATGAGGCCCTTCAGGCCCAGGCGGACGGCGCCGATTTTGTGACCTTCGGCCCGGTCTATCAGACACCGTCCAAGGCGGCCTACGGCGCACCGGTCGGCCTGGATGCCCTGCAAGCCGCCTGTCGGGCGCTCACCATCCCGGTTTTTGCCCTGGGTGGCGTCACTAAAACGTCAGTGCCAGAACTGATGACTGCCGGCGTCCGGGGCATTGCCCTGATCTCGGCTATCATCGCAGCACCCGATCCGCAACAGACAGCCGCATCAATGCTGCAATCGATTGAAGACCATGCCCATTATTTCCGATGAACGAATCCATCACGAGCTGCGAATCCATTCCTATGGCCATTACCTGCGTCGCCGTTTCGGATGCCGGGTCAGCAAGGTCAACGTGGATGCCGGCTTTACCTGCCCCAACCGCGACGGCAGCAAGGGTAGCGGCGGCTGCATCTACTGCAACAACGTCTCCTTCTCGCCCAAGGACACCCGCTCCATAATCCCGCTGGAAGAGCAGATGGCCCACGGCATGGCCTACCATCGTCAGCGGTTCGGCTCGCAAAAATTCATCATCTACTTCCAGAAATACACCAATACCTACGGTTCGGTAGAGCTGCTGTCCGACCTCTACCGCCGCGCCCTGGACCACCCGGACGTGGTCGGCATCTCGGTCGGTACCCGGCCTGATTCTCTCTCCGATCAAGCCCTGGAGTTACTGACGGAGATCGCCCGGACCCGCTACGTCTGCCTGGAGCTTGGGCTGCAATCGATGGATGACGAGATCCTGACACGCATCAACCGCGGTCATACCCTGGACGACTTTGTAACGGCCGTGCAGCGGGCCGCTGGACGTGGCTTTGACATCTGCGCCCACCTGATCTACGGCTTTCCCGGTGAGACCGCCGATGATTTCCTGAAGAGCGCCGACCTGATTGCCTCGCTGCCGATCGACTCGGTCAAGCTGCACCAGTTGCATGCCGTGGCAGGGACCGAGCTGGCGGAAATGTACCGGCGCGGTGCATTCGTTCCGCTTCAGTTGCATGAATATGTAAAGACGGCCGCCTATTTTCTGGAACGACTGCCGGCCCATGTCACTGTCCAGCGTCTGTACGGCTCGGCGCCGCTGGAGATACGGGTTGCGCCCCAGTGGGGGCTCAAGAACAATCAGATGTGGTTTGCGGTAATAAATGAGTTGTGCAGACGGGGGAGTTGGCAGGGGTGCCGGCGCTGAGGCGCTCGCTCAAACGCGGCTTTTCGGCAGCAGCAGCGAGCCTGAAGGATATTCAGCTCTCAGGAGACTGGCCGGCAGCAACGCAGTAACGGTTGTTGCCTTCCTGTTTGGCTTGTCGCAGTGCCTGATGTGCCTTGGCGAGGAAATCCTGGGTGGACAGGGCTGTGCTGTCATAAACGCTGACCCCGATGCTGACCGTAATAGCTATGCCCGGGTTGCCGACCTTGAATTCCGTCATGGAGACCGCCTCCACTACCTTGCTCGCCACGGGCAGGGCCCCTTCCAGATCAGTTTCCGGCAGCAGGATCAGAAACCTGTCGCCACCCCAGCGGGCGCAGATGTCCTCGTTGCGGACAATGCCACCCAGCAGGCAGGCCAGTTCCACCAGCACGTCGTCGCCGCTGTTGTAGCCGTGGGTGGTGTTGACTCTTTCGAAGTTGTCGATATCTGCCAGCAAAATGGTGATGGGGCAGCTGTGGCGCCGGGCCCGGGTGACTTCCTGCTCGATCTTTTCCAGTATGCCGCGCCGGTTGGCCAGCCTGGTCATGCCATCGATCCTGCTGCTGAGATCGAGGGAACGGACAATGTCGATCATCTGCTTTCTGAGCTGGTGGTTTTCCGTGGTGATCTGTTCGACGCGTTTTTCAAGCTGCGTGTAAAGCATGAAAAGGGCATTCAGTTCCGGTAAAAGGGTATTGTCTCTATTTCGCCCGTCAGACAGGATCTGACTGAAATGACTGAGACCTTCGTACCTGTTTGCCCCGCTGCCCATGGACATGATCACCCCGCTGTTTTCGGCACTTCAAGAGTTTGGATGCCATTTTTGAAAAACATTTTACAGAGCTTTAGGCCCATGGCAAGTTATTTCACGCGATTTTTGCTCATTTATGTCTGGCGATGATTTTTTGATCTGGATCGTACGGTCCTTGACCGGCAGCCGGCAGATTCAGGCAGAAAATTCTTTTTCGAAGCAACCGGCGATGCTATACATATTGAGCTTGCCTGCAGTGCAGGCCTTGATGACTTTCAAAGGAGTTACCCATGTCCGCAATCCGTGTCCGTTTCGCCCCCAGCCCCACCGGCTTTCTCCATGTGGGAGGTGCCCGCACCGCCCTGTTCAACTGGCTTCTGGCCCGCAAGCAGGGGGGCACCTTCATTCTGCGCATCGAGGACACCGACGTGGAACGCTCCACCAAGGAGTCGGTGGATGCCATTCTGCAGGGAATGGAGTGGCTCGGTCTGGATTGGGACGAAGGCCCTTTCTTTCAGTCGGACTGCTTCGAGCTTTACAAGGAACATGTCCAGAAGCTGGTGGACGCCGGCAAGGCCTACAAATGCTACTGCAGCGCCGAGGAGCTTGAAAAAAAGCGTGAACAGGCCATGCAGGAGGGGCGCAAGCCCAAGTACGACGGCACCTGCCGCGAGCGTAGAGATCATCCCGCCGATGCGCCCTATGTGATCCGTTTCCGGGCACCCCAGGGGGACGAGGTGGTTTTTGATGACCTGATCAAGGGGCGCATCGCCTTTCCGGCGGAAGAGCTGGATGACCTGATCATCCAGCGCACCGACGGTACGCCGACCTACAACTTCTGCGTGGTGATCGATGATGCGGTCATGCGCATCACCACGGTCATCCGCGGCGACGACCATGTCAACAATACCCCGCGCCAGATCCAGCTCTACGAAGCACTCGGCTTTCCGGTGCCGCAGTTCGCCCATGTCCCCATGATCCTGGGGAGCGACAAGGCCCGTCTTTCCAAGCGTCACGGCGCCACCAGCGTGATCGCCTACCGTGACATGGGCTATCTGCCGGAAGCGCTGCTGAATTACCTGGTGCGCCTGGGATGGAGCCATGGCGACGACGAGATCTTCTCGCTGCAGGAAATGATAGATAAGTTCGATATCCGCCATGTGGGGCGCTCAGCCGGTGTTTTCAATACCGAAAAGCTCAACTGGCTGAATGCCCATTACATCAAGGCTGGCGACCCGCAGCGCCTGGCCGGCCTGCTGCAGCCGCACCTTGCCAGTCGTGGCGTAAGCACCCAGGATGGTCCCGACCTGGTGGCGGTGGTCAAGACCCTGCAGGAACGGGCCCAGACCCTGGAGGAGATGGCCGAGCGGGCGCTCTTTTATTACCAGCCCCCCCAGGGCTATGACGAAGCCGCCCTGGCCAAGTTTGCCAAGGAGCACCTGCAGGCGGTCTACGCTGCCGTGGCCGAAAAATTGATCGAATCCCCGGCCATCACGGCAGCGGAGTTCGACGCCCTTTTCAAGGAACTCTGCACGGAGCGTGGCTGGAAGATGCCCCAGGTGGGGCAGCCGGTGCGCATCGCCCTTTCCGGCGGCACTCAGGCCCCCGGCATCGGCGAGATCATCGTAGCCCTGGGAAAGCAGGAAGCCATCCGGCGGATTCAGAAGGCGAGTGAAACGGTAGCGGCCTAGCCAGACGGCCTCCGGGACTGGAAAGCCCCGGAGGCCGTCATTTACCCCTCTCCACGCTCTCCCTCCCTGGCATCTCCGCCAAAGCGTGCTACACTTTCCCGTATGAGTCAGACCATCACCATCTCCCCGGTTTCGCGCATCGAAGGGCATGCCCGAATAACCATCCGGCTGGATGATGCCGGCCAGGTGGCCGCTGCCCGCATGCATGTGCAGGAGTTCCGCGGCTTCGAGGCGTTTTGTGTCGGCCGGCCCTTCTGGGAAATGCCGGCCATCACCGCCCGCATCTGCGGCATATGTCCTGCCAGTCATGCCCTGGCGGCTGCCCTGGCAGGTGACGGCATCCTGGCTGTCGAACCTCCGCCGGCAGCCAAAAAGCTGCGCAGTCTGCTCTCCCTGGCTCAGCTTATTCTGAGCCACTCCCTGAGCTTCTTTCACCTCTCCGCACCGGACATTATCCTTGGCCTTGACAGCGATCCGGCCAGCCGCAACATCGTCGGTCTGGCCAATGGCTTTCCGGAAATGATCCGCAAAGGTGTTCGTCTGCGCCAGATCGGCCAGGAGATTGTCAGGCGGGTCGGCGGCGGCCAGCTGCACCCCGAGTTTGTCGTGGCGGGCGGCATGCGCGAGCCGCTCTCGGAGGAGGGGCGTAAAGCCATCGCAGCGCTGTTGCCCGAGGCGCTGGGGCTGGTGCGCTTTGCCCTGGATGTCTGGCACGACCACCGCGACCGTTTCCTGGTGGAGATGGGCGCCTGCGGCGATTTCCCCAGTCTGTTCCTGGGGCTGGTGGCTACGGACGGTTTTCTCGATCATACCTGCGGAGCTCTGCGGTTTGTTGATGCGGCGGGAGCTGTGCAGCGGGAGCTGGCGCCGGAGGCGTATCAGCAGGCGATCCGCGAAAGCCTGCCGATCGACAGCTACATGAAGCCGACGGAGTACCGCCAGGACGACTCCGCTCCCCTGGAAGGAGGGGGGGCTGTCGGTCTCTATCGGGTCGGTCCCCTGGCCCGGCTGAATGTGGCCTCCTATCGTGATGCGCCCCTGGCCAGCCATGAGCGTGAAGTGCTGCTGAACGGCCGTCCGACATGCTGTGACAGCCTGAATTATCATCACGCCCGGCTGATCGAGATGCTCTACAGCGTGGAGCGGATGGTGGCCCTGCTGGATGATCCCGGCATCTGCGACAGCCGGGTGCTGGCCCGGGCCGGGGTCAATAGTCCGGAAGGGGTCGGCGTGACCGAAGCACCGCGCGGCACCCTGATCCATCACTACCGGGTAGACCGAAACGGCCTGCTGACCGGTGTCAACCTGGTGGTGGCCACCGGACATAACAGCCGCGCCATGGACCGCACCATCACCGCCATAGCCCGCCACCACCTGCAGGGCAGCACTCTGAGCGAGGGGCTGCTTAACCGGGTCGAGCACGGCATCCGTCTCTACGACCCCTGTCTCTCCTGCGCCACCCACACCCAAGGTCGCCTGGGTGTGCTGATCGAACTGCGCGCTCCGGACGGGAAGCTGCTGGACAGTTCCCTGCGGTAAGTTTAAACTATCCAAATGACTTTCGAACAATCACCGTTCATTCTCGCCAGCGACTACACCCCCCGCGGCGACCAGCCCCAGGCCATCGAAGAACTGGTGGCCGGCATCCGGCGCGGCGACAAGCACCAGGTGCTTTTGGGGGTGACCGGCTCCGGCAAGACCTTCACCGTGGCCAACGTCATCGCTCAAACCGGGCGGCCGGCCCTGGTGCTGGCCCCCAACAAGACCCTGGCGGCCCAGCTCTACGGCGAATTCAAGGAACTCTTCCCGGACAACGCCGTGGAGTTCTTCGTCTCCTACTACGACTATTACCAGCCGGAAGCCTATATCCCCACCAGCGACACCTTTATCGAAAAAGATTCCGCCATCAACGACGAAATCGACAAGATGCGCCACTCGGCCACCCGCAGCCTGCTGACCAGGCGGGACGTGATCATCGTGGCCTCGGTTTCCTGCATCTACGGTATCGGCTCGCCCGAGGCCTATGCCAGCCTGCATATCTTCTTCCACCAGGGGGAGGAGTACGGCCGGGACACTCTGCTGAAAAAGCTGGTGGAGATCCAGTACGAGCGCAATGACATGGATTTTCACCGCGGCACTTTCCGGGTGCGGGGGGATGTGGTCGAGGTCTTTCCGGCCTATGATGACGACAAGGCCCTCCGGATCGAATTCTTCGGCGACGAGATCGAGGCCATCAGCGAGATCGACCCCCTGCGGGGCGTCGTGCTGCACAAACTCGCCAAGTGCGCCATTTATCCGGCCTCCCACTATGTTTCCAGCCGCGAGACCCTGGAGATGGCCGTGGAGAAGATCCGGGTGGATCTGGGGGAGCGCATCAGTTATTTCCGCGAGCAGAACATGCTGCTGGAGGCCCAGCGCATCGAGCAGCGCACCTTCTTCGACATCGAGATGATGGAGGAGATGGGCTTCTGTCAGGGGATCGAGAACTATTCGCGCTACTTTGACGGCCGCCGGCCGGGCGAGCCCCCCTATACCCTGATCGATTATTTCCCCAAGGACTTCATGCTGTACGTGGACGAGTCCCACATCAGCGTCTCCCAGGTGGGGGGCATGTACCGCGGCGACCGCTCGCGCAAGGAGACCCTGGTGAACTACGGTTTCCGTCTGCCGGCCGCCCTGGACAACCGACCGCTCAACTTTCAGGAGTTCGAGGCCCGTATCAATCAGGTCGTGTATGTGTCGGCCACCCCGGCCGACTACGAGTTGGAGAAAAGCGGCGGAGTAGTGGTGGAGCAGGTTATCCGCCCCACCGGTCTGCTGGATCCGCTGATCGAGGTGCGTCCGGCGACCGGCCGGGTCGGTCAGGTGGATGACCTGCTCCACGAAGTTCGTCTGACAGTCGCCAAAGGCGAACGGGTGCTGGTGACCACCCTGACCAAGCGTATGGCCGAGGAGCTGACCAACTATTATCGCGAACTGGGGGTGCGGATCAGGTACCTGCATTCGGACATCGACACCATTGAACGGATGCAGATCCTGCGCGACCTGCGGCTGGGGGAGTTCGATGTGCTGGTGGGCATCAACCTGCTGCGGGAGGGACTGGACCTGCCGGAGGTGTCACTGGTGGCCATCCTGGATGCGGACAAGGAGGGTTTCCTGCGCTCGCAGCGCTCCTTGATCCAGACCTGCGGCCGCGCTGCCCGCAACATCAACGGCCGGGTGCTGATGTACGCCGACCAGGTGACCCGCTCCATGCAGGCCTGTCTCGATGAGACCTTGCGTCGGCGGGCCAAGCAGCTGGCCTACAACCAGGAACATGGCATCACCCCGGAAACGGTCAAGAAGAGCATGCGCACCATTCTCGGTTCCATCGAGGAACAGGACTACTACACCCCGCCTGGCGGCGCAGTGGCCGAAGCGAGCGAGGAATACCTCTCGCCCCGGGAAATCCCCAAGCTGGTCAAGAAGCTGCGCAAGGAGATGCTGGCGTCGGCCAAGTCTCTGGATTTCGAGCGGGCGGCGGAGCTGCGGGACAGGGTCAAAAAACTGGAAGCGATGGAACTGGCGTTGCGCTGATAGCAACCAGCATAGATAAAAAAGAGGGGCAACGCTTTGGCGCTGCCCCTCTTTGGCGATTACGGCTATTGGAGCCGAATTACTTCTTGTGGCAGTCTTTGCAGGAGGTAGGTCCTTTTTTCATTTCGGTGTGACAGCCTTTGCAGGTCTTGTGAGCCCAGTCCTTGCCCAGCTCGGCGATCTTGCCGGGACCCTTCTCATGGCACTTCTTGCAGTCTTTCAGCATTTCCTGGTGCTTCTTGTGGGGGAAGGCGACCTTGCCCATGGAAGCGGGCAGTTCGATGATGTCCGCGGCGAATGCGGTACCGGCGAAAGCGGTCAGGGCAAACATGGTGATGATGGTCTTTTTCATGGTTCGTTTCTCCTTCGGGTTTGTTGTTTCAAAACTGCTGTTTTATAGCATACATTTGTCGTGCCAAGCAATTGATGATTGGTAATCGCCTTGAATCAAACAGTTTTTGCCCGCTGCCGATATGCCGGGATGGATGCTTTTGCCCTATTTGCGGTAGTCCATGGTTCTTTTGCGTTATGATCTGGACGGCTTTAGGCTTGCCATCCGGCCGGCTATGTGTAAAATTCACCATTCGCAGAATTAATCGTCAAGGGAGGATGCAACCGGCATGAAACAACTCAGAAACAGAGGCGGTTTTACGTTAATCGAGATCATGGTGGTGGTCGTCATTCTGGCGCTGCTGGCGGCGCTGGTCGGTCCCAAGCTGATGGGACGCACCGACGATGCCAAGATAACCGACGCCAGGGTGCAGATCAAAAATTTCGAAACCGCACTCAAGCTGTATAAACTGGATAACGGCGTCTACCCCAGCACCGAGCAGGGTCTGAGTGCCCTGGTGGCAAAGCCGACCGTCGGCGTGATCCCCAAAGCGTACAAGGAAGAGGGCTACCTGGAGAGCAAAAAGGTGCCCAAAGACCCCTGGGGCAACGATTACATCTATGTCTCTCCCGGCGAGCACGGCGATTATGACCTGTCATCATTGGGCGCCGACGGTGCCAAGGGGGGCGAAGGCAAGAATGCCGATATCACCAGTTGGGATACGAAGTAGCCGCTCTGTTGATTAACCCTCAATTTTCGACTCGGGTCGGGCGGGGAAGGGCGCCTGGACATGCTGGCCACCCCCCGCCTGAGTTCCTTTTCAGCATACCTTGACCCTCCACCAGGCAACGTCCAGTCAGATAAAACTGTCATAAAGAGGTTGTAATTTTTCATTTCTGCGTTATAGTGACAAATCTCTAACATGTTATTTTTATTATGAATAAAAGTTTTTAGGCCGTTTAAATACTTAAATCTTTATCATCAGTGAGGAGGTTTCGTACCATGGCGCAGAAGTTTGTGTATTTCTTTGGCAACGGTCAGGCAGAAGGCAGGGCCGACATGAAGAACCTGCTGGGGGGCAAGGGGGCCAACCTGGCCGAGATGTCCAGCATCGGTCTGCCGGTTCCACCGGGCTTCACCATATCCACCGAAGTCTGTACCGAGTTTTACAAAAACGATCGCAGCTATCCCCCCTCACTGGTCGCCGAGGTCTCCGCCAATCTGAAGCGGGTCGAGGAACTGATGGGCAAGAAGTTCGGTGACCCTGCCAACCCCCTGCTGGTTTCGGTTCGCTCCGGTGCGCGGGCTTCCATGCCGGGCATGATGGATACCGTCCTCAATCTGGGGCTCAACGATACCACTGTCCAGGGCATCATCGCCCAGAGCGGCGATGAACGCTTCGCCTATGACGCTTACCGCCGTTTCGTGCAGATGTATGCCGACGTTGTGATGGGCATGGAGAAGGATATTCTTGACCACCTGCTGGAGCAGATGAAGGAAAAGCGCGCCGTCCACCTGGACACCGACCTGAAGGCCGAAGACTGGAAGGAGCTGGTGGCGCAATTCAAGGCCACCATCAAGAAGGAACTGGGCACGGAGTTTCCCGAAGATCCACAAGACCAGCTGTGGGGCGCCATCAGCGCCGTGTTCGGCTCCTGGATGAACCAGCGCGCCATCACCTATCGCCGGCTCAACAACATCCCGGCCGAGTGGGGCACCGCCGTCAACGTCCAGTCGATGGTCTTCGGCAATATGGGCAACGACTGCGCCACCGGCGTGGCCTTTACCCGCGATCCCTCCACCGGAGAGGACTACTTTTACGGTGAATTCCTGGTTAATGCCCAGGGCGAGGATGTGGTGGCCGGCATCCGCACTCCCCAGCCGATCAACCGTGTCAAGGACAAGGACGGCAAGCTCCCCTCAATGGAAGAGGTGCTGCCGGACTGCTACCAGCAGCTGGTGCAGATTCGCGGCACGCTGGAAAAACACTACAAGGACATGCAGGACATCGAGTTCACCATTGAAAAGGGTGTGCTCTATATGCTGCAGACCCGCAACGGCAAACGCACCGCTCCGGCCGCCATCAAGATCGCCGTTGACATGGTCAGGGAAGGTTTGATCGACGAAAAGACCGCCGTACTGCGCGTGGCTCCCTCTCAACTGGACCAGCTGCTGCATCCCTCCCTCGATCCCAAGGCCGAGAAAAAAATCATCGCCAAGGGGCTGCCCGCTTCACCCGGTGCGGTCTCGGGCGAAGTCGTCTTTACCGCCGATGAGGCCGAGGCCGAGGCCAAGCGGGGCTGCAAGGTGATTCTGGTGCGGATTGAAACATCACCGGAAGATATCCACGGCATGCATGCCGCCCAGGGCATTTTGACCGCCCGCGGTGGCATGACCTCCCATGCGGCGGTGGTTGCACGCGGCATGGGCAAGTGCTGTGTGGCCGGCTGCGGTGATCTTAAGGTGGATTATGTCAGCGAGACCTTTGTCGCCAGGAATGGTGTGGTCATCAAGAAGGGCGATGTCATTACCCTGGACGGCACCAGCGGAGAGGTCATGCTGGGTGCGGTAGCGACGGTGCCGGTTCAGCTGACCGGCGATTTTGCCGCACTGATGGGGTGGGCCGATAAATTCCGCACCCTGAAGGTCCGCGCCAACTCCGATACCCCCCACGATTCCAAGGTGGCCCGGGAGTTCGGCGCCGAGGGCATCGGCCTGTGCCGCACCGAACACATGTTCTTCGATGCCGAGCGCATCGCGGCGGTGCGGGAGATGATCCTGTCCGAAGAGCTCGAAGGGCGCCAGCTGGCCCTGGCCAAGATCATGCCCATGCAGAAGGGGGACTTCATCGGCATCTTCCGCGAGATGAAGGGGCTGCCGGTCACCATCCGGCTGCTCGACCCGCCGCTGCACGAGTTCCTGCCCCAGGAAGAGAAGGATATTGAGGAACTGGCCAAAACCATGCAGGTCACGGTCAAAGCCATCAAACACAAGATTGAATTCCTGCACGAGTTCAACCCCATGCTGGGGCATCGCGGCTGCCGCCTCGGAATCACATTCCCCGAGATCTACGACATGCAGGTGCGCGCCATCATGGAGGCGGCCTGCGAACTGGTCAAGAACGAGGGCTTCAGCATCGTGCCGGAGATCATGATTCCGCTGATCGCGACCGCCAAGGAGCTGCAGGTGCTCAAACAGAATGCCGTGGCGATCTGTGAAGAGGTGATTGCCCAGTATGGCGTTCAGCTGGAATATCTGATCGGCACCATGATCGAGCTGCCCCGCGCCGCTCTGACCGCCGACGAGATCGCCTGTGAGGCCGAATTCTTCTCCTTCGGCACCAACGACCTGACCCAGACTACCTTCGGCCTGTCCCGCGACGATGCCGGCAAGTTCCTGCCATTTTATGTCGATCACGGCATCCTGCCGGAAGACCCCTTCGTGTCCCTGGATCAGAACGGGGTCGGCAAGCTGGTCAAGATGGCCTGCCAGCTGGGGCGCTCAACACGTCCCAAGATCAAGCTCGGCATCTGCGGCGAGCATGGCGGCGATCCGGCATCGGTCATATTCTGTCATAATGTCGGGCTGGACTATGTCTCCTGCTCTCCGTTCCGGGTACCCATCGCCCGCCTGGCAGCGGCCCACGCCGCGCTGGCCTAGGGCCGGCGGCAGCTTAACGAAAAAAGGATGGGCCGGTTACGGTCCATCCTTTTTTTGTGTTTCCTGGAAAAATAACGCTCCTATTTCTCCCCGAAAACCTGGGCACTGAAGATGTAGATGTCGCAGTCGTTCTGCCAGGCATTCTCCGGCAGCCCGGCCTTGAGGCAGGTGTGTTTCAGGAAGGTGTCCCGGTCCCAGCCGTATTCCGTGGCGACTTGGGGCAGCAGCACGCCGTGGTAGGTGTTTTTGATGATGTAGAGACCATGGGTGCCGACCTTGATCTCGCTGATCGCCGCGATCTTTTTCAGCGGAGACAGCACCGATATCTCCAGGCTGAACTTGTCGAGCTCGTCGGGCTTCATGGGGTAGAAACGGGGATCCTGGGTGGCGGCGGCGATGGCCATCTCCTGCACCAGCCGGTAGAGCGGCTTGTCGGAAATGAAATTGCCGATGCAGCCCCGCAGCTGCCCCTTCTGCTTGATGGTGACGAAACAGCCATTCTGCCTGAGCAGTCCTGGGGAAACCGGTTCAAAGGCCGCTATCTTTCCGCTGGCAACGTACAGGGAAACGGTCTGGCGGGCGATCTTGAGCAGTTCCTTCTGTTCCGGTTTTGTCAGCTGCTGTTCGGCCATGCTTCTGCCTCCTTTGGAAATCAGAACGCTATCGGATTAAACATCCTAACGGTAGTTCTTTCTCCGGAAAAGCCCGGTCTTGACGCTCACGATCCTGTCCAGAAAGAGCATGCCGTCCAGATGGTCGATCTCATGCTGGATGGCCACCGCCTCGAAACCGCTGGCGGTTATGACGCGATTAGTTCCGTCAGGCTCCACGAAGCTGACCGTGATTTCGGTGGCCCGGTCCACGTCACCGGTATAGTCGGGAACGCTCATGCACCCCTCGCGCATGGTGGCGCAACCACTGCGCGCTAGTATTTCAGGATTGATCATGGTCAGCAGGCCATGGTTGTTGTCTTTGCCGTGGCGGCTGGCGGAAACATCCACCACGCAGACCCGCAGCGTAACGCCGATCTGGGGCGCGGCCACCCCTACCGAACCGGGACCGGCGCCCATGCTGTCCAGCAGGTCTTCAACCAGTGCCTGGATGATGCTGTCGATTGTCAGCACCGGGTTGCACATCTTTTTCAGCAGCGGGTGGGGATAGCGCAGGATAGTTTGAGTCGGCATATGTCAGAGGGAAACCGGCGTTACAGTACGCACGCCGATCTCCACGTTCAACTCCTTCTTGAGGTTGTCCAGCAGACCTTCCACGCCTTCCGGGGTCTGGCCGGGAGGCAGGGCCGCCTCCAGCATCATCACGTACACCGGCTGTTCCGGGGTGCCGATCAGCTTGGTGTTGAGATCGGTGATATTGACTTCCAGAGCGGCCAGTTCACGGGTTACGCGGTAGACGATGCCGGGCTGGTCGGCACCGTAGACCGAGATCATGCAGATCTCCCCTTCGGTCTCCTGCCGCGTAATTTCATCGGCGTGCAGGGTGCGCACACCCAGTGACATGCCCAGGCTGTCGCAGACGCCTTTCAGTTCCTCGTGCAGGTGCGTCTTGCTGAAGGGCTTGGCGTGGGAGACGATCAGAATCATGGCGAATTCGCCGGCCAGCATGGTGCAGCTGGAATCGGCGATGTTGCACCCCAGCCGGAACAGCACCTCGGCAATGCCGGCCACGATGCCGGTCCGGTCCTTGCCAACCACGGAAACGGCATAGTGCGCCGGTTCGTTTTGTTTTGTCATGGGAATCCCCCAATAAATTGTTTGCAATCTGGTTAACACTATTCGAAATCATCTGCAAATGTTTTCTGAAATCGGGTATAGTCGAGATCTTAACGGAGGAACCAGATTATGACCACAACCATCCATCGTTCCGTCTGCCCCTTTGACTGTCCCGATACCTGCGGCCTGCTGATTGAGGCGGAAAACGGCCGCGCCCTGCGGGTGTGCGGCGACCCGGATCATCCCATGACCGGGGGACTGCTCTGTACCAAGATGAACCATTACGAGCGGAGCGTGCATTCTCCCCGCCGTTTAACCACGCCCCTGGCGCGCAGCGGCCCCAAGGGGTCCGGCCGGTTCGTCCAAATTACCTGGGATGAGGCCATCCAGCGCATCTGCTCACGCTGGAAGGAGCTGATTGCAGAGCATGGCGGCGAGTGTGTCCTGCCCTATTCCTATGCCGGCACCATGGGGCTGCTGCAGCGCAACAGCGGCCACCCCTTCTTCCACAAGCTGGGGGCATCGCGGCTGGAACGGACTATCTGTTCGCCTGCCAAGGATGCCGGCTGGAAGGCGGTCATGGGCGATACCCCCGGCATGGGGACCCTGGAAATGGCCGACAGCGATCTGGTGATCCTGTGGGGCATCAACGCCGCCGCCACCAGCATCCATGCCATGCGCGACGCCCGCCAGGCCCGCCGCCACGGCGCCAGGCTGTGGGTGATCGACACCTACCGCACGCCCACGGCCGAAATGGCTGATCGGGTCTTTCTGGTCAAGCCGGGTGGGGACGGGGCCCTGGCGCTGGCCATGATGCATGTCATCGTGCGGGACGGGCTGGCTGACCACGCTTTCATCGCCGCCAACGTGCTCGGTTTCGAAGCCTTCCGTGATCGGGTCGTGCCGGACTGCACGCCGGAACAGATGGCCCCGCTCTGTGGCCTGGGGGCGACGGATATCGAGCGCCTGGCACGGGAGTATGCCCTGTCACGAGCGCCGTTCATCCGCCTGGGGAGCGGCTTGACCCGTTACGCCAACGGCGCCATGACCGTCCGGACCATTACCTGTCTGCCGGCCCTGACCGGAGCCTGGCAGCGCCCGGGGGGCGGTGTTTTCTGCGGCACGGCCACCGGGGCCGCCTTTCCGCTGGCACCCATCGTGCGGGAAGACTTCATGGAACAGCCCACCCGGCTGGTCAGCATGAACCAGCTGGGAGCGGCGCTCAATACCATCAACGACCCACCGGTCATGTCCCTCTACGTCTACCACTCCAACCCGGCTGCCATTGCTCCGGACCAAAATGCCGTCATCCGCGGACTGCTGCGGGATGATCTGTTCTGCGTGGTGCATGAACGCTTCCTGACCGACACCGCCCGCCATGCCGACATCGTCCTGCCGGCCACCTCTTCCCTGGAACATGCGGACCTGTACCGCTGCTACGGCGGCTACCACGCCCAGCTGAGCCGGGCCGTGATTCCGGCCGTAGGCCACTCCAAAAGCAACTGGGAGGTGTTCTCGCTGCTGGCGCGGGGCATGGGCTGGGATGAACCCTTTTTCCAGCTGACCTCCGAGGAGTTGATCGAGTTGCTGCTGGCTGAGGTCAATCCCTGGCGGACGGCTGAACTCAACGAGCGACTGCGGCGGGGCGAGCCGGTGCTGCTGACCCCCCCCACTGACCCGAAACGGCAGTGGGGCACCGGCTCCGGAAAGATCGAAATCCTCAATCCGGCCGAGGTTGAGCCTTTGCCGCGCCTGCTGCCGACCCATGCCGAGACGGACGGCTTCACTCTGCGGCTGCAGCCGGCGGTCACCCCCCATGCGCTCAATTCGTCCTTCTACGAGCAGGATGACCTGCGGCAGCGCCAGACCTGCATGCTGCTGATGATGAACCGGCTTGACGCGGAGCAACGGGGGCTGAAGGATGGCGGCCAGGTACTGGCCTTCAACCAGCTGGGCGAGGTAGGGTTTACCCTGAAGATTACCGATCGTGTGCCGGCCGGCACGGTGGTCACGGAAGGGGTCTGGTGGCGCGAGTTCATCCCCGGCGAGCGGGGGGTGAATGCGCTGACATCCCAGCGCCTGACCGACGGCGGACGGGGCAGCACCTTGTATGATGTGGCGGTGGAGGTCAGGGGGGTATAGCCCCCTGCAGAGATCGCAGCAGCTCCAGCATCTCTGCCGCCGTCTCCGGAGGTTGGTGTCCGGTCTGCTCCAGCAGCGGCGGCACGGCCGCCTCCGGTGCGATGCGGGGCCAGGCGCTGTCGGTGAGGTGATGCATCAGCCGCATGGTGCGGAAGGCGTCCAGCCAGCCGTGGAAGGCGTCCATCAGTTTCTCCCGGCCGCTGTTGTGCCGCCGCAGGTTGTCCCAGGCGGCGGCGAAGCCGGCCTGCCGTAGATAGCTGCAGAGGTCCGGCGAAATATCTTCAGCCCGCAGCAACAGGATGCTTCCCTCCGCACCGTCATGCTCCGCCACGGTTTTCAGCCATTTCCCCAGGATAGCGAACAGTTGCGGCTGGTAGAACAGCAGCCGCTGGTCCCCCTCGGCCAGCATGTCACCCACGGCGCGGCCGGTGCCAAAGGGGACCCGGCGGGACGAGCGGGGCGAAGGGTGGACGACGGTTCCGGACAGGGGCGCGACGCCGGCGGTCTTGTGGATCTGCTGGAGGAAGTAGAAGTCCTCCCCTGCCAGGCGCCGGTTCATGCCCCCGCTGGCAGCGTAGGCCGCGGCCCGGCAGGCCATGGCGCTGCCCACCGTGTGGAAGGCCCAGGGTGAGCCGGCCAGCTCCAGCCCGAGCACGTAGGCCCGCAGGAACAGTTCGTAGCGGTCGATGGCCGCCTGCCCCGGGGGATCGGCGGCCGGACGGTGGCGGTAGTGGAGGCTGGCGCCGCCAGCTGCCGCGGAGGCGAAATGCCGGCTGATGGCCGCCAGGTAGTCGGGCTGCACCAGGGTGTCGGCGTCCAGGCAGACCAAGAGCGGATTATTATTGCGGTAATCAAGCTGAGCCAGGGCCAGGTCCAGGCCGATCTTGCGGGCCAGCCCCACCCCCTGTTTAGGGGGGAGCTCACGGCCGGGGGAGGCAGCATCCACCCACTGCAGCTGTGCCAGACCGTGCTGTAGCTTCCATTGTGGCAGCACTGCCAGCGTGGCCAGGTTGTCGGCCTGTTCTTCGGGTGTGGCGTCGATAGAATGATTGACCACCACCAGAATCAGGAAGCGCGCCAGTAGTTCGGGCGGGTTGGCGGCCAGGGAGTGCAGGGTCAGCGGCAGGTTGGCTGACTCGGCCAGGGCGGGGATGACCACCGCACCGCTGTACCGTCCGGCTGGCGGGTCCGCGATCTGCCAGGGTTCGTGGCAGGCGCGTTTGCGCAGGTAGGCGGCGATGTCGGCCGGCAGCTGTTGACGGTTCATGCCGATTTTTTCCGCAGTAGTCGTTTGTCCCCCACCCGGATGGACACTTTCTCGCCGTCGAAATATTCCAGCAGCGGAATCAGGAACTTGCGCGACAGGCCGGTCAGTTCGCGGTATTCGGGCGGGGTGATCTCCCCCTTGTCCCGCAGATGACCCACCAGTTTTTCCCGCAGACCGTCCAGGGGGGCTGTGGCGTAGAACAGGTCGCTGGAGATGCGCACCGCCGCACCGTTTCTGACCAGCAGGGCCAGGTTGTCGCGCACCGCCTTTTCATCGCAGCGAAAGCGTTCCATGATCTCCCGGATGGTGGGGGGCTCGATTCCCTTTTCCTGCAGGAAGGCGGCGATTTTCCCCCCCAGGCCATCAACGGCCATACTCTGGCTGAGGGTCTGGCCGGCCGGCTTGACGATGTCCCGGTCGACCAGCACCGCTCCGTCCCGCTCCAGGGCAGACAGCAGCGGGGTAAAGAAACGGGCGTCGCTCCGTCGGGGCAGGCGCGTCTTGAGCTCTTCCTTGCCCATGCCCTGTTTGAGCGGATTGGCGGCCAGGAACGTTGTCAGTTCCGCCAGCATCCCCTTTTTGAGCGTGTCCAGCGCTTCCCGGGACAGGAAGATCCTGGGGTCGCGGGTCATCTGGATGACATCGCCCGCGGCCAGCAGGGCGGTCAGGGCCGTTTCAGCCCCCTTGCGGGGCAGGCCCGAGCGCAGCAGCAGGTCGTCCAGGGCGATGCCGGAGAGCAGACTCTGGGAGATGATCAGGGCCAGGGTGCGCTGGTGCTCGGCTGTGTCCAGGGCCTCCAAGAGCTGTAGCGCGTCGCTGCTGCGCCGCCGGCGGCGCGGCGGAAAGGGATCCAGGGTGACGCCGCCCCCCACGGTGATCTGCGGCGAAAAGGCCCGCAGGATGTAGCTGTCGCCGGAGAGCAGCAGGGCCGGCTCCTTCAACCTAAGTTGGGCATAGGTGCTCTCTCCCGGCTGGAGCATATCCCGGTCCAGCAGGATCACCTGGGCCGGCACCTCGTAGGTGGCCGAATGCAGGTGCACCGTGGCGCGGTGCTTCAGGGCGCGGGGAGCCGAGGCCAGGTAGTCCAGGCGCACATCCACCGCCCGGGTCGGGTGGAAGACGCCCCGCGGCACGACCACATCCCCCCGCCGGGCCTGGTCCAGGTCGATGCCCTGCAGGTTCACCGCCAGGCGCTGGCCGGCCAGCCCCCGTTCGGCTTTTTTCCCGTGGGCCTGGATACCGCGCACCTTGCCCTCGCGCCCCGAGGGGAGTAGCTCCAGCTCATCGCCCACCTTGATTTCGCCCGCCAGCAGCGTGCCGGTGACGATCGTGCCGAAGCCGGCCATGGTGAAGACCCGGTCCACCGGCAGGCGGAACTGTCCTTCGCGGCGTTTCTCGGCCACCGCCTCCGCCAGTCGGCCCAATTCGGCCTTGAGTTCTTCCAGCCCCGCGCCGCTGCGGGACGAAACCGGGCAGATGGCGGCCTGCTCCAGAAAGCTGCCGGCCACGAACTCGCGCACCTCTTCGGTGACCAGCGCCAGCCAGTCCGGATCGACCAGGTCGCTTTTGGTCAGGGCCACCAGACCGTTCTTGACCCCCAGCAGCCGCAGGATGTCGAGATGCTCGCGGGTCTGGGGCATGATCCCTTCGTCGGCCGCGATCACCAGCATGACCAGGTCCATGCCCCCCACACCGGCCACCATGGCCCGCACGAATTTCTCGTGGCCCGGCACGTCCACGATCCCGAAGCGGATGCCTCCCGCTAGTTCCAGGTGGGCAAAACCGAGCTCGATGGTGATGCCGCGCGCCTTCTCCTCCTTGAGGCGATCGGTGTCGATGCCGGTCAGGGCCTTGACCAGCGCGGTCTTGCCATGGTCGATGTGGCCGGCTGTGCCCAGGATCAGGTGTTTCATTCAGTGTCCTTTCCGGGTAAATCGATAGCCTACGCCGCGCACGGTCTGGAAGTGGACCGGTTTGGACGGCTCCGGTTCGAAGTAGCGCCGCAGCCGCACGACAAAGTTGTCCAGGGTTCTGGTCTCGGTATCCGAGCTGTAGCCCCAGACCGACTCCAGCAGCTCTCCGCGCGGGATGATCTCGCCCTCCTTGCGGAAGAAGAGCGACAGCACGCGCACCTCCATCTCGGTCAGGTCGATCTCACCCTGGGCGGTTCTGGCGCGGTAGGAGAGCAGAAAGACCTCGTTGTCTCCGAACTGGTAACCCTCCTCCACCGGGTCGGGACGGTACCAGGAGGAGCGGCGCAGCATCCCCTTGACCCGCAGCAGAAATTCCGACAGGTTGAAGGGCTTGGTCAGGTAGTCGTCGGCGCCGTTTTCCAGGCCATGCACCCGGTCGGCATCCTCGGAGCGGGCGGTCAGCATCAGGATCGGCACCCGCGCGTCCAGTCCGCGCACGGCCTTGCAGGCCTGGAAGCCGTCCATGCCCGGCAGCATTACGTCCAGAATGATCAGATCGAAATGCTCCACCTCCAGGGCCGGCAGCGCCTTCTCGCCGCTCTCGAAATGGCTGACGCGGCACCCCTCTTCCTCCAGGTTGAAACAGATGCCCCGCGCCAGGTGGATCTCGTCTTCGACCAGCATGATGTGTGGTTTGTCCATATCGCTTTCCCGTCCCTGTCTAGGTCGGCAGGCTGATGGTGAAGGTGCAGCCCTGTCCCGGGCCGTCGCTCGTCACGGCAACCTTGCCGCCATAATTCTGGATGATCGTTTCGATGATGTACAGCCCCAGCCCGGTGCCGCGGACGTTTTCCCCGGCCGTCTGGACACGGTAGAACATGTCGAAGACCTTCTTCAGCTCCGTTTTGTCCAGGCCGCGCCCCTTGTCCCGGATTGACAGCTGCAGCCAGTTGCCGCTCTGGGTCAGGCGTACCGTGATATCCGGACTGCCGGGGGAGTAGAGTACCGCGTTTTCGAACAGGTTGCGCAGCACAATGCCCATTTCTTCGGGATCAACCAGGCACTTGAGCCCGGCTTCGGCCTCCAGCGTAATGATCCCCCCCTGGGGCAGGTTGGCCCGCTCCCGCTCGACATATTCCGCCAGCAGGGCCGAGATGTCGGTCAGGCGCCGCTCGAGCGGCTTGCGGCGCTGTTCCAGGCGGGCGGCCATTAGCAGGTTGTTGATCAGGTAATGCAGGCGCTCGGTGTCGGCCAGCATGGTGGCCACAAAACTGTCCAGCTTGTCCTTGGGCAGATTGCGCAGGCGGATGGTTTCCAGATGCAGCTGGATCGAGGCTAGCGGGGATTTCAGCTCATGGGTCACCTGGGAGATGAAGCTGCGCTGCTGTTGGTAGAGATTGGACTGGCGGTTCCAGTAGACGAAGATGATGTACACCCCGGCCAGGATCACCGCCAGCATGACCAGCCCTTCGGCCATCACGATCCAGTTGAAACTCCTGCCGACCAGCTCGGGACGGTATTTCTCGGCCAGTTCCCGGAATTCGCGGTGCTTGCCGATGAACCAGTAGATCCAGAACACCACCAGGGTGATCCAGACCAGCTGGATGGCGATCAGCGCCATGACCGGATGGAAAATTTTACGTAAAAGTCTCATGGTGGTCCGATCTGCGAGGGTGGCATGAGTGCTTGCCTGAAACAGCGTTGTTCTGCTATAACGCTTGACACTATGTGTTATTAAAACAGGAGTACCTCAATGTCTCAATTCGATTTCAAACGTTTGCAGCGCACCATGACTATCTACCGTGTCGTCCAGTTTATACTGCTGGCCCTGCTGGCCGCAATGATCTTTCTGTTTCAGACCCGCTACGGACTGCTGGGTAAGCCGGATCATTTCTTCAAAAGCATCATTGCCGCCTTCATTGCCCAGCTGGTCATGGTCTATCCGCTCTACCGGCTGGCCTGGCGTGATGCCGGGGTGGAGGTGGACAGCAGTATCAGCGGACTGTCCGTCGATGTCCTGACGGCCCTGCGTAAAAAGAGACTGATGGGTGATCTCTGGAAGATGTCGCTGATTCTGTTCTTCCTGATCTTTGTCGCCCGCGCACCCGGGGCCGACAAGATGGGGACCCCCTTCTTCCAGAGCACGGCCCTGTTTGCCTTCCTGCTGATCTTTCTGACCTATTTCCAGTGTTTCAACTTCTGCGCTAAAAAACGGATGAAACAGGTTTCGTAGGGGCGCCCTGCCTGTGCCCTGAATTGCAACGCAAACCCGGGCGCACATCGCTGCGCCCCTACCTCTTCCCGAAAAATTCTTCCATCCTGGCGAATACCTCGGCGGAATTCCCGCTAACCAGAGCCGTAGCCGGCAGTGACCGCAAAAAAATCTTGCCGTAACTCTTGGTGCTGATCCTGCGGTCCAGGATCAGCACGGCTCCCCGGTCGTCGCGGCTCCGGATCAGCCGGCCGAAGCCCTGGCGGAATTTAATCACCGCCTGGGGCAGCGAATAGTCCCGGAACGGGTCTCCGCCGCTGGCCTGGATATGCTCGGCCCGGGCCTGCTGCACCGGCTCGGTCGGTACCTGGAACGGCAGCCGGGCGATGATCACCAGCCGCAGGGCGTCTCCCTTGACATCGACCCCCTCCCAGAACGAGTCGGTGCCGAACAGCACCGCGTTGTGGTCCTTGCGGAAGCGGGCCAGCAGCTCGTGCCGGCCGGTGTCCCCCTGCTTGAGCACCGTCAGCCCCAATGCGGACAGCTGCGCCGCGAGCGCCCCATGCACCTTGTTCAGCAGGTCGTAGGAGGTAAACAGGATGAAGGCGCCCCCCAGCGAGATGCTGACCGCCTTGATGACGCGCTCCTCCAGGGCCTGGCGATAGCCGGGCGCGGTCGGTTCGGGCATGTCGTCCGGCACGGCGGCAAAGACCTGGGAAGCGTAGTCAAAGGGGGAGGCCAGCTGCAGCTCGTCCAGGCGCCCCTTGTCCAGCAGGCCAAAGCCGGTGCGCTTCTTGAGATAGGCGAACTGGCCCCCCACGGTCAGGGTGGCCGAGGTGACGATGATGGTTTTGAGCCGGTCCAGGATGGTCTCCTTGACCTGGCCCGAGATGTCCAGCGGCGCGGCGCACAGCCGGGCCTGCAGGCCGCGGGAGCCGCGCCGGACCTCCAGCCAGCGGCAGAAGCCCTCGGCATCGGCGCAGCAGAACAGCAGGCCGTCAACCATGGCCTGCAGCCGCCGTTCGATGCCGCCGATGTCCACCAGCTGATCCCCCAGCTTCTCCCGCAGTTTCTCGGGCAGATCCTCGCAGCGTCTCACCAGGGTGCGCAGGGCCGAGGTGTAGTCGCCGATCGCATCGGACAGGAGCCGCAGGCGCTGGCGACATTCCTGCCAGAAGGGGCTCCCCTCCACGGCCGGCGTAATGCGCAGTTTCTGCTCCCGCCCGGCGCTGGAGCCGGTTTCATGCTCCACGGACAGGGCCAGCCAGTCCATGGTGGCTTCGGTCAGGCCGGTCAGGTCGAGGCTCTTGGGGAGCAGATGGGTTTCCAGCAGGCCGGACAACTCGTTGTAGAGAGCCTCCCGGGACTCGGGCAGATCGCGGGTGATGCGGCTGGAGACGATCGTCAGCAGTCCGGCCCGGGCGGCCTTGGCCGGGACCAGGCGCTGCAGCTGCTTGAGGATGGCGCCCCGTGATATTGTCAGCGAGAGGTGGCTGGTGGCCACATCTTCCAGGTGGTGTCCCTCGTCGAAGATCAGCCGCGTGAAGGGGGGCAGGATGGCGGTGGCGTCGTAGCCGGTCTCCTGGCGGAGGACGATATCCGACAGCAGCAGGGCGTGGTTGGCCACCAGGATCCGGGCGGCCGAGGCCTCGCGCCGGGCCCGGTAGAAAAAGCAGCGGTTGAAGTGCTTGCAGCGCGAACGGCCGCACTGGTCGGCCTCGCAGCAGACCTCCTCCCAGGTGGCGCCACGGGGGGTAAAGCTCAGGTCGCTGCGGCAGCCGTCCTGGGCAGACTTGCTCCAGTCGATGATGGCGGTCAGCTCGGCCGTGGAGTCGTCCGGAAACAGCCCCGGCTCGGCCTCGGCGTTTTCCAGCTTGCGCAGACAGGCGTAGTTGCTGCGCCCCTTGATCAGGGCCGCCTTGAATTCCACCTTGGTGTGGCGGGCCAGAAAGGGGAGGTCCTTGCGGATCAGCTGTTCCTGCAGGTTGATGGTGTTGGTGGAGATCACCACCCGCTCGTTGTTGCGCACCGCCCAGAGGATGGCCGGGATCAGGTAGGCCAGGGATTTGCCGGTGCCGGTGCCGGCCTCCACCAAGGCCACCCGGTCGCGGTTGAAGGCTTCGGCCACGGCAAAGGCCATGCGCACCTGCTCGTCGCGCTGTTCGTACCCCTTCAGGTTGGAGGCCAGTAGCCCCTCGCTGGAGAAAATCCGGCTCAGTTCGTCCAGGGAGATCAACTCCCCCTTTTTGGCCAGGTAGGGCGCCACCACCTGATAGCAGCGGGTACAGCCGTTGTCCACGATGGAGCAGCCGATACCCTGGTTGCCGGCCACCGAGGCGATATCCATGTCAGCCGCCGAAGGGGTCAGGTCTCCGGAGGGGTGGTTGTGGATGACCACGTCGCCAGCCACGGCCCGGGAGAGGATGGCCGGCACCGCCTGTTTCGAGCCGCGGGCGATGGCCTCCACTTCGCAGACGATGCCGTCCACGTTGGTGCTGCCGATAAAAAAGACCTCGTTGCCGCTGGCCGCGGCTATTTCGTGGCGCATCAGCAGCAGCGCGTCTTCGGTGAAGTATTTATGCATGGGGATCAGCTTCTTTCACTGCAGGAAAATCCGGAGATGGACAGGAGTCAATTTATGAGCAGCCCCGCCAGGCCTGCCCCCAGTATGACCAGCATCGGGCTGACTTTGGTCCATTTGAAGATGGCAAAACCGATTGCCAGGATGATGAATTCCGTGGCACCGGACAGGGAGGAGGCGCCCAGGTTCCAGGCCGCGGCTGCCACCAGTCCGACCACGGCCGGCAGCAGGCCGTCCAGGGTGTTTTTGATCAGGTCGATCTCTTTCAGGCGGTGGTAGTGACGCCCCACGGTCAGCATCAGCACGACGCAGGGCAGGAAGATGAAGAGCGTGGCCACCAGTGCCCCCGGAAAACCTCCGGCGCGGAAGCCGGTGAAGGTGGCCAGCATGGCCAGCGGGCCGGGAGTCAGCTGGGACAGGGCCAGGCCGTCCAGAAACTGGCGCAGGGTCAGCCAGTGGTACTGCTCGACCATGATATGGTTCAGCAGCGGGATCAGCACATAGCCGCCCCCCACGAACATCAGGCCGATGCGCAGGTAGATCCAGGCCAGATTCAGCAGCGCCGCCATTACTTCAGCCTCCGCTGCCAGATGCCCAGGCCCAGTGACCAGGCGGCGGCCGCCAGCAGCACCCAGGCGGCATTCAGCTTGAGCAGGACCGTGGCCGCAAAGGCGGCCAGGGCCATCAGGGAACTGTTGAAGCCCTTGATCTGTTTGCGCCCCATGTCAAGGGCCACCACCACGATCAGGCCGATGATGACCGGGTTGGTCCCCTTGAGAGCCGCCTGCAGCTGGGGCAGCTTGTTGTAGGTGAAATAGAGCCAGGAAAGCAGCGTGACCAGCAGGAAGGAGGGGAGGATGAAGCCGACGGCCGCGGTTATCCCGCCCCGCACGCCGCGCAGGTGGTGGCCGGTGAAGGTGCAGACATTCAGGGAAAACGGTCCCAGGATCTGGCCGAAGGCCAGGCCGTGCAGAAACTCCTCCGGCCCGATCCAGTTTTTCTCCCTGACGCAGACCCGCTCCACCAATGCCACAATCGCCATGCCGCCGCCGAAGCCGGTGATGCCGATCTTGGCGAAGGTCAGAAAAATGTCAGCCAGACCTACCTGTTTTCCGCTTGTTTGCATGCAGCAGTTATACCAGCGCCGGGTCATTGGCGGCAAGCAAAAAGGGGGCGGCCTCCAGTCGAAATGATTGCCTGAATCCGTGACTCCGTGGTAAAAATAAAGACTCCCTTTGCTGTCAAGAAAGCGGACAATTCTGCATCAAGGAGTTCCCATGTCCTTCCGCACCATCGAGTGGCGCGACAACACTGTCGTCATGATCGATCAGACCCGCCTGCCGTCCGAGGAGATCTACAACAGCTATAATGACTATAAGGCGGTGGCCGAGGCCATCCGCGGCATGATCATCCGTGGCGCCCCGGCCATCGGCGTGGCTGCTGCCATGGGCATCGCCCTGGGGGCCCGGGACATCATCGCCGATACCCATGAATCCTTTTTCCGGCAGTTGGAGAACGTCTGCGACGTCATGGCCCGCACCAGGCCCACGGCGGTCAATCTGTTCTGGGGCATCGAGCGCATGAAGCGGGTGGCCGAGGCCAACCGCGACAAGAAACTGGACCAGATCCGTGAAATTCTCAAAAAGGAGGCTATCCGGATCGAGCAGGAGGACCTGACCATCTGCCACAACATCGGCAAGTGGGGCGCCACCCTGATCCCCGAGAAGGCCACGGTACTGACCCACTGTAACGCCGGCGGCCTGGCCACGGCCGGCTACGGCACCGCCCTGGGGGTGATCCGCGCCGCCCACGAGGCCGGCAAGAACATTCAGGTTTTTTGCGACGAGACCCGCCCCTGGCTGCAGGGGGCCCGCCTGACCGCCTGGGAGCTGCTCAAGGAAGGCATTCCCACCACCCTGATCTCGGACAACATGGCCGGTTTCTTCATGAGCCGGGGCGAGATCACCTGCTGCGTGGTGGGAGCCGACCGCATCGCCGCCAACGGCGATACGGCCAACAAGATCGGCACCTATTCGGTGGCCGTGCTGGCCAAGGAGAACAACATCCCCTTCTATGTGGCCGCGCCGGTTTCAACCCTTGATCTTTCGCTCAGTGACGGCAGCCAGATTCCGATTGAGGAGCGTCCCGCCAGCGAGGTGACCCACATCAAGGGGGTGGCCATCGCGCCCGAAGGGGTGCGGGTGCGCAATCCCTCCTTTGACGTGACCCCGGCCCGCTATATCACGGCCATCATCACCGAAAACGGCATCGTCCAGGATGACTACCGCACCGGTCTCAGAAAAGTGGCGGGCAAATAGCATGCATGTGGAACGCTTCTCCCAGGAGTTTGCCCGGATCGTGGCGATCGAGGAAAGCGGTGAGCGGGTAGAAGCCCTGGCCCCGTTCCTGGAGTCCCACGGCTATCACTACGGTGCCCGTTCCGCGGACAACATCATCCTGATTCAGCAGTACTTCCAGGTCGAGATCCTGCACCGCATCCTGATCAATTCGCTCATGACGCCGTCGCCCGATATGGCCCTGAATGCCTTCGAACGACTGGCCGGAGTGATTCCGGCTGAAGACCTGACCGATCTGGCCGGCCGACGCAAGCGTCTTTCCCAGTTCATTCTGCTGTGTGGCTCTTCCCCCTTTCTGGTCAACCTGATCTACAAGTCCCCCAGCCTGTTCCGCTGGCTGTTTCTGGAGAACGGCATCGATATCGCCCGCTCGGCCGACGAGATGCTGGCGGCCCTGCGCGGAGAGATGAACGGGCAGCTGGAATTTAACGACCTGATGAAGCTGTTGCGCTGTTTCAAGCGCGCCGAAATCCTGCGCATCGCCGCCCGCGACCTGAACGGCCTGGCCCCGCTGGAGGAGGTCACCGCCGAGCTCTCCAGCCTGGCGGCCGCAGCACTGCAGGTGGCCTACGAGGTCTGCCGGGCCTGTCTGGTGCGTGAGTACGGCCTGCCCCTGGTGTACACCCCCAACGGCAGCAACGAAGCCGAGATGACCATCATCGGCATGGGCAAGTTTGGCGGCAATGAGCTGAATTTTTCGTCGGACATCGACATCATCTACTTCTACGAGTCGGACAAGGGTGAAACCAGCGGGGTTGACAACGGTTCCGGCACCATCAGGGGGGTAGTCTCCCTGCACAAGTTTTTCAACAAGCTGGGCGAGATGGTCAGCAAGGCCCTCTCCCAGGTGACCGAGGACGGGTTCGTTTTCAGGGTGGACGTGGGCTTAAGGCCGGAGGGGAAGTCGGGCGATCTGGCGGTTTCGCTCCGCTCGGCCGAGATCTACTATGAGTCCTGGGGTCAGTCCTGGGAGCGCACGGCCATGCTCAAGGGGCGTCCGGTGGCCGGTTCACAGGAGCTGGGACAGCGCCTGCTGAACACCCTGCAACCGTTCGTTTACCGCAAATACCTCGATTACAACCTGATCGAAGACATGAAGAACATGAAGCAGAAGATCGATGCCTCCCTGACCCGCTCCATGGAGGGGGAGGTCAACCTCAAGCTGGGGCGGGGCGGCATCCGCGAGATCGAGTTCTTCATCCAGGCGCTGCAGCTGGTCTATGCCGGCAAGAATCCCAAACTGCGGGAACGCAACTCGCTCAAGGCGCTGGCAACACTGCTGGAAGCCCGCCTGATCAGCGAGGACGATCACCGCAGGCTGACCGACGCCTATCGCTTTCTGCGCACGGTAGAGCATCGCATCCAGGTGGTGCAGGAGCGCCAGACCCACAATCTCCCGTCCAAGGAAGAGGAGCTGCTGGCCCTGTCCAGGCGCTGCGGCTTTCTGCGCAGCGACGGTCTGCTCCGTTTCGGTCAGGTGCTGGAAGCGCATCGCGGCAATGTTTCCGCCATCTACGGCAATCTGTTCCACAGCCGTGATGAGCAGCTCCAGCAGGAGCTCACTCCGGAGGTGTTGTTCGTGCTCGATCCCAACGCCGATGCGGATCTGGTCAAGGACATGCTGGCCGAGCGCCGATTCGAGGATGTGAACCGTGCCTACGAGAACCTGCTGGCCCTGCGGGTAGGACCGGTCAAGGGCAACCTCACCGAGCGCAGCCGGCGGCTTTTGGAAAAGATTACGCCGCTTTTTGTGCAGGAACTGTTCGAGTCGCCCGACCCGGACATGGCGCTGACCAACCTGGAACGCTTCCTGTCCGCCACCGGCACCCGTTCATCCTACTACGCCCTGCTGGCCGAGAACCGCGAGACCCTCAAGCTGCTGGTATCCCTGTTCGGCATGTCCGAGTTCCTCTCCAAGATCCTGATCGGGCACCCGGAGCTGCTGGACAGCATGGTGAACCGCAATCGCGCCTCGGTTGTCAAGACCGGCGCGGCCATGGCGGAAGATCTGGCCGTCATGCTGGAGCAGGCGGACTATTTCGAGGATCAGCTGGATGTGCTCCGGCGCTATCGCAACGAGGAGTTCCTGCGCATCGGGCTGAACGATATTCATGGCAGGCTGGGACAGAGCGAGATTACCACCCAGCTGACGCTGCTGGGGGAAACCTGTCTGGCGGCGGCCTACCGTCTGGCCGTGCAGGAGCTGCAGCGCTTCGGCCGCCCCCGCTACCGTTTCGAAGGGGGCGAGAGTGAGGCGAACCTGGCCGTGATCGGCATGGGCAAGCTGGGGGGCGGTGACCTCAACTACCATTCCGACCTGGACATCATCTTTGTCTATGACCATCAGGGCTATACCGACGGAAACAAGCAGATCTCTAACCATGAGTACTTTGCCAAACTGGCCCAGAAGATGATTTCGATTCTGACCATGCAGACCCGCGAGGGGTACGTCTACAAGATCGACACCCGCCTGCGTCCGTCGGGCAATGCCGGGCCCCTGGTTACCTCGCTGGATTCGTTTCTGGAGTACCATCGCAAGGAAGCCCAGATCTGGGAGCGCCAGGCCTTGACCAAGGCGCGCGTGGTGCTGGGGGACGAGCGGCTGGCCGGACAGCTGCATGAAGTAATTCGCCATACGGTCTACGGCGCATCCATCGATGATGACGGCCGCCGGGAGATTCACCGCCTGCGCATGCGCATGGAACATGAACTGGCCAAGGAAACCGCCGACAGCTACAACATCAAAACCGGCCGCGGCGGCATGGTGGATGTGGAGTTCATCGTCCAGTACCTGCAGCTTCTGCATGGCTGCAGATATCCCGAACTGCGTACCACCAGTACCATCGTGGCCCTCAAGGAGATCGCATCCCTGCGGCTGTTGACGGGCGGAGATGCCGAAACATTGCATTCAGGCTACAAGTTTCTGCGCAAGCTGGAAAACCGCCTGCGCATTATCCACGACTATTCGGTCAACGACCTGTCCGGTCCGAAAAGCTACCTGAACAAACTGGCCCGGCGCCTCGGATATGATCCCAAACTGAAAAATCCGGGGGCGGTGCTGATTTGCGATTACGAGCAGGTCACCGGCTCGGTGCGCGAGTGTTATGATCGGGTGATGGGGGAGAAACCTGAACAAGGGGAGGCGTTATGAAGATCAACAAGAAAATTCTCGATTACGAGTACCAGGAGGTGCTGGATGTCAAGACGCGGGAACTGATCCGGGTCGCCTGCGCCATCGCGGTCGGCTGCCCCACCTGAATGAAGAAGCACTTCGCGGTCGCGAAGCAGGCCGGCGCATCCAGGGAAGAGCTGCGGGAGGCCATCGCCTACGGCATCATTGCTCCGTCCGGCCGGGCCAAAAACTTTGCCCTGAACATGCTCGACGAGCTTGAGCAGGAGGAGTGAGGATGCTGTAAGCGGAATATTCCCGTTACAGTAGGTTGTTACGTCTAACAGGCCTGCGGTGGTTCAATAACCCCGCAGGCCTGTTTATTGGCTGTTTGGGTCAGCAGTTCGGCAACCCTGCCCACAAATTTCTCGGAGGTGAAGGGTTTTGCGATGAAGTTGAAATCCTCCTCCCGTGTCCGCTTGGGTACGACCAGATTGCTGGTATAGCCGGACATGTAGAGCACCTTCAGTCCCGGCTGCAGTTTCACCAGTTGTTCGTACAGTTGCGGCCCGCTCATCTGGGGCATGATCACGTCGGAAACCAGCAGGTCGAGGGCGCCCTGGTTCGCAGCGGCCAGTGCTAGTGCCTCCTGGGGAGTGCTGGCCGGCAGTACGGTGTGACCGCGGCTGGTCAACAGTTCCCGGGACACATCCATCACCATCTGATTGTCCTCCACCAGCAGGATCGTGCCGGATATCAGGGGACATGTGGCCGCAGAGTGTGTCGGGACGCTTTTCAGGTCCGCGTCGTCGGGGATTTCGGGCAGGTAGATGCGGAAGGTCGTGCCGTGGCCCGGCCTGCTCTGGGCGTCGATGTAGCCGTCATGCTGCTTGACGATGCCGTAGACGGTGGAGAGTCCCAGGCCGGTGCCGTGGCCGGACTGTTTGGTGGTGAAAAAGGGGTCGAAGATGTGCGCCAGGGTTTCGTCATCCATGCCGCAGCCGTTGTCGGAGAAGGCCAGCATGACATAGCGTCCCGGCTTGGCGCCGCTGTGGTCGCGGCAGAATTCGTCATCCAGCAGCAGGTGGCCGGTTTCGATGGTGATGCGGCCGTTGTCGCTGATGGCGTCCTGGGCGTTGACCATCAGGTTCAGCAGGATCTGTTCGATCTGGGTTCGGTCCACCTTGACCGGACAGGGCTTGGCGCAGGGGATCCAGGGTATTTCGATATTTTCGCGCAGGGTGCTGCGCATGATGGCCATGAAAGCGGTGACGATCTCGTTCAGATCGCAATATTCCGTTGCCAGCAGTTGCTTGCGACTGAAGCTGAGCAGCTGCCGGATCAGTTCCCTGGCCTTGTTGGCCGCTTCCAGGATGGCCGAAGCCCGGGTATGGGTCTGTTCGCCGGGGCTGAACTTGTTGCGGATCATCTCGGCATAGCCGAAAATCGGCGTCAGCAGGTTGTTGAAGTCGTGGGCGATGCCGCCTGCCATCAGGCCGATCCCCTCCATCTTCTGCTGTTGGATTACCTGGCGCTCCAGCAGGCGACGAGCGGTAATGTCCTGAATCATGGAGATGACGCCGCTCGCATTGCCCAGGTGATCCAGAACCGGGGTGTTGGTCCATTCGCACAGAATGGTTCTGCCGTCTCCGGTGCGGCTCTCGATCAGTCTGCTAGGGGTCGCCGCACCATTCATGGCGTCCTGCAGCATGGCAGCCAGCAGGGCGCTGTCAGCGGCAAACAGCTCCCTGACATTTTTAGCGATGGCCTGTCTGGCGCTGCAGCCGAATATGGTTTCAGCGACCGGGTTCCATTGCTGCACGCGCAAGTCACTGCTCCAGGCTATGCAGGCGATCGGCAGACGCTCGAAGTACCGCAGCAGACGCTCCTCACTCTGCAGCAGGGCTTGCTGCCCGATCAGCGTCTCGTCCAGCTGGGTGCGCAGTTCTTCCTCGATGGCGATCAGTTCTTCATTGCGCTCCTGCAGGGCTTCCTCAATACGCATCCTCTCGTCGATCTCGTGTTCCAGCTCCAGATTGCTCTCCTGCAGTTCGCTCTCCCTCAGGGCAATGGTGGCGGCCATGGCGTTGAAGTTTTCGGTCAGCTCAAGCAGTTCCCGAAAGCGGAGCCCTTCCTGTGGCAGCTCCATGAATGAGCCGGCCGCCACATGTTTCGTGGCTCTGCTGATGGCGATGATCGGGCTGACGACGCGCGAGTTGATGTACAGGATGAACAGGGTGACGATCAGCAGTGAGCTGAACAGCACCAGCACCAGCACCAGCATCATGTTGTGCTGCTGCGCGAAGGCCTCGTCCCGCTTCTGTTCCACCACCACCAGCCAGCCGGTTTCAGCAATTCTGGTCACGGCACCGAGCATGGCGATACCGTTCTCGCTGTACTCGTAAGCCCCCTCGTGGCCGGACAGGCCTGCCTTGACCACGGCCAGGTCGGCTACACTCTCGTGTCTCAGCACCCTGTTCCGGTCAGGGTGGGCGATTATGCGCCCCTTGCTGTTAACAAGAAACACACTGTCATTGCTGTCGTACTGGAGATGGGTCACCACCCGGCTCAGTCTGTCCAGGTTGAAGTTGCCGACCACCATGCCATTGTCAAAGGGGAGTGTCAGTGACAGGGTCGGCTTTCCGGTGAGGGGCGAAATGAAGGTGTCTGACCAGACGTGGCGCTGCAGCCGTCGGGCGTTGGTTGATATGATCGGCCCGGGAGAGGTCGATCCCCAGGTAGTCGCTCCGGTTCAGTCTGGCGTCGTTGCTTGCGCCCAGGCTGCGCACGATGCCGTCCTTGTCCAGCACCATGATGCTTTCGTAGAAGCCGGAACCCTCAACCATCCTGACCAGCAGGCCATCCAGGTGGGCGGCCGCGTCGCTGTCCAGACTGAACTGGGCAACGCTGCTGACCGTGCGCAGCGGGGCTTCCAGGAAGGTGTTGACGTCATCACGAATGGCTGTGGCCATGCGCACGTTCTGGCGGTTGATGTCGTTGAGCGTTGTGCGCTCGTGGTAGGTGAGCAGCATGATGCCGATGACAACAATCGGTAGCAGGATGGCGGCCAGAGTGAAAAGCGCCAGCCCCTGTTTAAGTCCTGTTTTAGGTGTGGGCATGGGTTACTCCACCAGGGCAAAGCGTCCGTTGCGGACCTGCATCATTGAAAACGGCCGTTGGGGGTCTCCGAAACGGTCGAGGGCGATGCTCCCCTGCAGTCCCTTGAACTGGCCGATGCCGATGATGGTCTGTTTGAGTTGTGACGGGTCGGGATTTTTTTTGAGGGCCTCGGCGATGATTGCAACGGCTTCGTAGCTGTAGGTGGCCGCATAGTCCGGTTCGTCACCGAAGCGCCTGGTGAAGCTGTTTTTGAAGTCGCTAAAAGCCGGTGATCTGCTGTCGCTGTTGAAGTGCTGGAAGATGAAAACATTGCTGACTGAATTGCCTCCGGTCTTGAGGAACGCGCAGCTTCCGGCCCATTCGGCAACGAAGACCGGCACAGTTGAGCCGATTTTCTTCAACTGCTGGCAGATCATGGCGCTGTCCACCGCCCCGGCGATGATGAAGATGCTGCCCGGTTTGCGGGCCAGAACGGTCTTAGTCAGCTCTAGCAGGCTGCCGGGATCCTTTGAGTTGAAGGTCTGTTCGCTTGTAACAACGCCGCCCCGTGCTGCCAACTCTCGCTTGAACGCTTCTGCCGAACTTCTGGTGTAGGCGTGGTTGGCGGTGTCGTAAACCAGGGCGCAGCTCTTGATGCCCAGGCCGCTGACCAGGCGGTCGGCGGTGGCAGTCGCGGTATCGTTGTTCAGGTTGAGATGCAGGAAATAGTCGTCTTTGGCGTTGAAGTCGTAGCTGGCGGCCGTCGGAGAGAGC
This sequence comes from Geobacter sp. UBA698, assembly GCA_002298925.1. Taxonomy (GTDB): domain Bacteria; phylum Desulfobacterota; class Desulfuromonadia; order Geobacterales; family Pseudopelobacteraceae; genus Pelotalea. Next base: position 49,152 of record DBMM01000011.1, read on the forward strand.
ATCAGCAATTTGGCGGCATTGCTGAGCGGGATGGCTGCCTCTGCCATGGCGCTGGTCATGGGGCCGACGACAGCGACGGCATGGCTGTTCACCATTTCCCTGGCGATCCGTTTGGCCTCTTCGGAGTTGCTCTGGTCATCGCGGACGATCAGTTCTATTCTGCGGCCGTTAATTCCGCCGCTGGCATTGATGACGTCGACCGCCAGCAGGGCTCCGTCGCGGCCGGCCGTGCCCAGATCGCCGCTGCGTCCGGTCAGTCCGCCGACGAAGCCGATCCGGACCGGTTCGTTCTTGCGGCAGGCAGCCAGCACAAGCGCTGTCAGCACTGCCATCAAAACGATTGTCACACGGGGAATGGGTCTCGGCACGGCGCTCTCCAGGGGCTTGGTGCTGCAGTCAGTGCTGCCGGGCGGATGGGGCCGGGCTGTCCGGGAGGATGATCTGGCTGAGGGCCGCGTCGATCTTGGCCACATCCACGGTGGTGTTGAAGCAGGGGCCAAAGGGGCGGTCGTTGAGGATGCCGATTACCGGCAACGGGTAGCAGTCCTTGATGCCGGACGTCAGGTCCCGTTCGCAGGCCACGGCCAGCACCAGTTTGGGGCGTTTTTCGACGATGACCTTGCGGGCCAGGGTGCCGCCCGTGGCGACGGAGATGTCGATGTGGTACTTGCGGCCAATCTCCACCAGTCCCTTGATGTCGCAGCGTCCGCACTGCACGCACTTCTGGATGTCGCCGGTGACCTTGATCTCGCAGTCGAACAGCTGGATGCAGTGGGGCAACAGCACCAGTACCCGGTCCGGGCTGACCTTCTGCCGCTGGGAGATGACGAGACTGTTGTTCATGGCGATGAAGGACTGGCGGATGCTGTCCTTGTCGAGGCCCAGGCCGCGCCCCACCAGTTCGATCATCGGCAGCAGGAATTTGATTACCACCAGTCGCATGAAGCGGGTGAAGAGAATGTCCTTGCCCAAGGCGGTGGTCAGAACCAGCAGGCCGGTGCCGAGGATGGCGACGCCGGACAGAGCCGCCACAACGATGCCGACGATGTGGGGCAGGTTGGGATGGATGTTGGCCAGGCCGCGGTTGGGTACCCACCAGGCCAGAAAGATCAGCCCCACCAGGGTCAGGCAGGTCAGTCCCATCAGCGAGATGAACAGCCGCTTGCGGGGGGGGGTGGGTGTTTCATTGTTCTGTGTCATCTGGCGTGTGTCTCCGTTGGGCCGCCGCCGAGCAGCGTCCCTGGCGCAACCGGGCAGCCGGACAGAAAGCTGGCGGCATCCAGTCGTTTTTTGCCGGCCAGCTGAAGCTCTTCCAGCAGCAGGCTGCCGGAAAGGCAGGCCACCTCGAGGACACCCCGCGAGGCTTGCAGCACGGTTCCGGGGAGGCCGGAGCCCTGGCCGATCCGCGTGCGGAAAATTTTGAGCTGCTGGCCGTCCAGGGTAGTATACGCGCCGGGCCAGACGGTCAGGCCGCGCACCTGGTTGTGGATCTGGCTGGCAGCGTGATACCAGTTGATCTGGCCGTCTTCCTTCTTCAGGAGCGGCGCGTAGCAAGTCTGGCTGTCGTCCTGGGGTTCCGCCGTGAGTTGGCCGGACGTGAGGCCGTCCAGGGTTTCCAGCAGCAGTTCCGCCCCCATCACGGCCATGCGGTCATGGAGCGAGACGATGTCTTCGTTCTCGTCAATGGGGGTGACGCGTTTGAGCAGCATCGGTCCCGTATCTAGGCCCGGGTCCATCAGCATGGTGGTGACGCCGGTCTCGCTTTCGCCGTTGATGATGCACCAGTTGAGCGGCGCGGCACCGCGGTAGCGCGGCAGCAGCGAGGCATGCACGTTGACGCACCCCCGGGGCGGGATGTCCAGCAGCGCCTTGGGCAGGATCTGGCCGAAGGCCACCACCACGATCACGTCCGGACGCAGGTTGCGGATGATCTCGATAAAAGCCGGGTCACGCACCTTGAGCGGCTGCAGGACCGGAATGTCATGCCTTAGTGCCAGTTCCTTGACTGGCGGCGGCATCAGTTTCTGGCCCCGTCCCTTGGGGCGATCGGGCTGGGTGATCACGGCCGCAATATTTTCACCACGGTCGATCAGCTTCTGCAGGGTGGGGCAGGCAAAATCAGGGGTGCCCATGAAGAGGATGCGCCAGTCGCTCATTGCTCTACCCCGCGGTTTTCGGCCAGCCGGCGCATTTTGCGCTGGAACAGTTCGCGCTTGAGCGGCGAGAGGTGGTCGACAAACAGGATGCCGTCCAGGTGATCGATCTCGTGCTGAAAGGCAATGGCCAGCAGATCTTCTGCCCGCCAGGTCTGTTCGTTGCCCTCCAGGTCCAGCGCCTTGACCACCACCCGGGCGTGGCGACGGACATTGGCGGCATATTTCGGTACCGAAAGGCAGCCCTCTTCTTCGTAGGCTTCGCCTTCGGCATGGACGATGACCGGATTGATGGCTATGATCAGGTCGCCCGGTTCATCCCGGCCGGATACGTCAATAACGATGACGCGTTGGTGAACGCCGATCTGGGGAGCGGCCAGCCCCACTCCGGGGGCGTCATACATGGTTTCGGCCATGTCTCGGGCCAGTTCGCGCACAGCATCGTTGATGATGGTCACCGCTGTCGACTTCTTCTTCAGTTCCGGGTTGGGATAGGTTAGAATAGTGCGAATCATAATCGTCCTTGCTGCGATTTTTTACAAAAAATAACTATATATTTTAAGACTAAAAAAATCAATTTTCATCTTTAATCTATGGCGATGGGAGGGGTGTGTGACGGATCTGGTGAATAAGGTCGGCGGTGCAGATACTGTGGACCGGAAAAATAGTCGCGGGCAGTTGTTCAAGCGGGAAAAGAAGGCGCGCCATCCGGAGGAGACGGAGGGCGACAGTGTGGATATCTCCCAGGATGCCCGCGAGCGGGCTGCGGGCGGAAAACGTCGCACGATTCTGGAGTACCTGCAAGGTGATGGTGATTGACCTGTGGCGGGCTAGTTGAAGAAGCTCTTGTCCTGGTTGTAGGACTGTTCAAAAGCAGCGGCCATGGCGTTCAGCCTGCCCTCATCCAGATTCAGCAGCAGGGCCGGCTGGGATTCATGCAACTGCAGCGCCTCGTCCGGTTCGCGCAGACCAATGCCGTACTTGTGGCAGAACAGGTTGGACAGCCCCACCACGCAGGTCAGTTTAATCTGGTAGGGGTCTTCATCTTCGGCGAAATTGAAGTGGTGGTGTTCGAAAACCGCTTTCATCAGCATGTCCGGGAAGTTCCATTTTTTTATGACCAATCCGCCCACTTGGGCGTGGGTGTAACCGTAGACCTGCTGCTCGGCTTCCAGAAAAGAGAGGTCATCGTTGTAGCATTTCTGCATGACTGTCTGGAACGACTGGCTGTTCATGGTGTTCATGATGGTCTTGCCGATGTCGTGGAACAGCCCTCCCAGGAAGGCCTCCTCTTCATTGACCAGGCGGGTGCTGTTGGCGATGATGCGGGCGGCCAGTCCGGCTCCGAAGGAGTGCTCCCAGAGCATTTTTTCAGTCAGGCCGTAGGGCTTGTAGACCTGTTTGACCGACGCCGCAATGACGATGCTTTTGAGGGTGTTGTAGCCCAGCATCATGATGGCGTGGGAGAGGGTCTGAACCTGGCGCTGGCAGCCGTAGAAGGACGAGTTGGATATCTTCAGGACACGGGCGGCCACGGCCGGGTCGGATGAGACTACCCGCGCCAGTTCTTCGGCTGTGGCTTCTTCGCTTTCGATCAGCTGCAGCACTTTGGTGGCAACCACCGGAATGGTCGGCAGGTCGCCGGCGTTCATGATCAGTTGTTCTAGTTCATGGTTCATAATCTGCTCCTGGAATGTCTGTCGAAACTGCGGACAGATGCCATGGTAAATGTCCGGCCGATTATCTCACAAAAAATCCAGGAATCATAGATAGTAGCCTAAATAATTGAATTTTTACCCAATGGCATGTATACTGACCCGCCAATGCAGAACATTTAGCTTACAAGGAAGCCTGACCATGCATATATTTCGGACATCTCTCTCTCTGCTCTGCTCGGTGCTTTTTTTATGCGGCTTTAGTTGGGGATTAGGCAGCGATCAGTGCAAGGAGGCCCAGGAGAAGGCCGCTACTCTTCACAAGCTGGGCGATGACGCCCTGATCCGCCAGACCGAAGCCAAAATCGTGTCACTCTGTCCTGACGGGGCGGCGGCGCACTATATTTCGGCCGTGCAGCTTGAGCGGGTCGGAAACGTGGACGGAGCCATCACCGAGTATCGCAAGGCGCTGCAGCAGAACGCTTTCCCCCTGGCAAGCGGCAATCTGGGACTGCTCTATGCACAGAAAGGGATGAACGACGAGGCCTCGGTTGAATTGACCCGCGGACTGGCCTCGATTTCCGACCCCAAATACCACAAAGCCCTGGGACTGATTCTGGCTGAGCGCAAGGTCTATCCCCTGGCCATCTATCACCTCAACGAGGCTGGCCGCGATTTGACCCGGGATGCCGACGTGTTTATTGCCCTGGCTGAGATCCATGGAGCCATGGGGCAGCCGGACAAGGTTCTGGCGGAGTACCGGCGGGCATTGACGGCTGACCCCAACAGCGAAAAGGCACATCTCGGCATCGCCAGGGTCTATCTTGCCCGCAACGAGCAGGACAAGGCGCTGGATCAGCTCAAAAAGGCGGAAGTGTCCAATCCCCAGAATCGCGATCTGCACCTGATGATGGCCGGTATCTACGAGAAGAAAGGGGATGCCAAGGTGGCGGAATACCAGTACCTGCTGGGGGGCAAGCCCAAGGCCAGGCCTGTGATGGCTGTTCTGGCGTCCGCAGCGCAGCCGGGTGCAGTGGCGTCCGGGGCGGGCCCGCTTGATGAAAAAAACGAGCAGATGCTTAAGGCAGCCATCAAGGAGTCACCTGACAAGGCGGTTGAAGCCTACGAAAAGCTTGGTAATCTGTACCGGCTCGCCGGCCGGGATGCCGAGGCCATTGCGGCCTATCAGGAGGCAGCCTACCGCAAAAGCACCAGCAGCAGTGTCTATCTCAACCTGGGGATTCTCCACGAAAAAGGGGGCAAGCTTGACGAGGCGGTCGTGGATTACAAACAGGCCATCCGGGTCAATCCGGACGACGCCGATGCCCATTTGCGTCTGGCTGAGATCCGTAATTCCCGCGGTTTCAACCAGGAGGCGGTGGAGCAGTACAGTGAATTTCTGCGGCTCAAGCCGGACAGTCCTGACATTCAGCTGAAACTGGCCAGAATCTTCGCCAGGAGCAAGGAATACAACCTGGCAATCAGCGCTTACAGTGCCGTGCTGAAACACTCACCCGACAACGCCGACGCCAACCGGGAGATCGCCCAGACCTACAAGGCCAAGGGCATGAACGACAAGGCGGTGGAACACTATAAAAAAGCCATTGCCCAGCAGAAGGATGATCAGGAGTCACGCAACTCCCTGATTGCGCTCTACGTCAAGAACAAGCAGTATGACGAGATCACCGGCCTGCTCAAGGAGTCGGTGCAGCTTTTTCCGGATGATGCCAACAACCACTACAAGCTGGGGCTGATTTACGAGTTCAGAAAAGACTATGATAACGCCATTGCCAGCTACAAGAAGTCTACCGACCTGAAACCGGATCACGCCCGTTCGCTTAATGCCCTGGGGCGGCTGTACATGAAGACCGGCCGGATCAGCGAAGCCAAAGAGGTGCTTGAGGCTGCCAAAAAAGCCGACCCCTCCCTGGAAGAAACCTCGGTGCTGCTGAACAACGTTCGCGATGAGTTCAACCCCGAACCCCGCAAGATCAGTAATAAACTCAAGAGCTCCCGCTCCAAGTCAGTCAAAAAAGGGAAAAAAACTTCCAAGGGTTCAAAGAAATCCAAAGCGACCAAGGCCCACAAGCCAGTGGCTAAATCCAAAAAAAAATAACATGAACCCATGGTGACGGCGCTGCCTGTTCCGTAGAGACTGTCCCGGCAGACAGCGCCCTGGCATCATTTCTGGGGGAAAATCAAATGACAAAACAGCCCGGTCCCAAGGCTCCCTACTTTCCCCATGTCATTCAGATCTCTGCCCGCCACTGGCAGTCGCTGGAACTGGGGACTCTTTCCCGGCTCATTTCCGAACGGGGCATTCCCGCCATCATTTTTTATCGGCAACTGGCCCTGAAGCTGAACCGGCAGCATCCGCCGGGGGCGCCACCGGTGCATGCCGGACATCTCAACCTGTATGCCACCCTGCAGAAATGCTATCGCCATCTGCTGGATGTGGTGGCTGAGGACAAATCTCCCGGTCTGCTTGTGCAGGCCTTGCGCCATGGCGGCATCGAGCCCGATGCCGTTGCGGTCAGGCAGGTCATGGCCGGCATGGTGGAGCAGTTTCCGCCGCAGGCCGTGTTGATGGGCAGCGAAGATGCGGCCGGATGGCTCGCCGCCGCGATTCGGGCTGACGAGCGCAGACGGATAGTGCTGCGGGAGGCGCTCCTGCTGAGTCTTGCTGCGGAAAACAGTGCCCTGGCTCCGTTTCGTGAAATTCTGGACGACAGCGAACTAACCGAAATCTGTGGGGAGTATCCCCGTCTGGTCGCAGCCATGACACAGGTCCTGGCCCATGGGCCGCTGCTGGACGAGGTCGGCATGACCTTGATCGAAGCCCTGCGTGCACCGATCAAGGCGTCGCCCGATGATCTGGCCGGGCAGGTCGGTTTCATTCGTGAACACTGGAACCTGCTGCTGCCGGCTGAACTGCTGGAAGAGGTGGAGATCGCCTTCGACATTCTGCTGGAAGAAGAACGTGAAAGGGGCTGGGGGGGCGAACCGGGCCCGCCGCCGGTGCTGGAGTTCGGTTGGGGGCGCGGCGGACACGGCGGCCAGGGTGGCGGTCATGGTGCTGTCCATGACGGCAGCTCGATCTTTGGCGGCTACGATTACCCCGAGTACGAAAATTTCTCATCGGATGCCGACTGGATGTCCAATGTGGTTCTGCTGGCCAAGATGGTTTACGTCTGGCTGGACCAGCTCAGTCGGCAGCATGGTCAACAGATCAGCCGTCTCGACCAGATCCCGGATGCGGAGCTGCGGCGGCTGGCAACTGCCGGTTTCAGCGGGCTCTGGCTGATCGGGATCTGGGAACGCTCGCCCGCTTCCCAGCGGATCAAGCAGCTGTGCGGCAACCCCGATGCGATCGCCTCGGCCTATTCCTTGTACGATTACGAGATTGCTGCCGACCTGGGGGGCTGGCCGGCACTGGCCAACCTGCGCGAACGGGCCTTTGCCCACGGCATCCGTCTGGCCAGCGACATGGTTCCCAACCATACCGGCATCCATTCCCGCTGGGTGCTGCAGCACCCGGACTGGTTCGTCCAGACCGATTATCCCCCCTTTCCGACCTATCAGTTCAGCGGCGAGGATCTTTCCCATTCCCCCGACGCGGTCATCCAGATCGAGGATGGCTACTGGACCAAGACCGACGCGGCTGTCGTCTTCCGCTACATCGAGCGCTCCACCGGTCGCACCCGCTACATCTACCACGGCAATGACGGCACCTCCATCCCCTGGAATGATACCGCCCAGCTCAACTACCTGCTGCCCGAGGTGCGCGAGGCTGTCATCCAGACCATCCTGCACGTGGCCCGCAACTTTCCCATCATCCGTTTCGACGCCGCCATGACCCTGGCCAAGAAGCATTACCAGCGGCTCTGGTTTCCGATCCGCGGCCTGGGAGGCGGCATTCCCTCCCGTGCCGGGCATGGCATGAGCCGGGAGGAATTTGACGCCGTCTTCCCGGTGGAGTTCTGGCGCGAGGTGGTTGACCGGGTGGCTGCCGAGGCGCCCGACACCCTGCTCCTGGCCGAGGCCTTCTGGATGATGGAGGGTTATTTCGTCCGGACGCTGGGCATGCATCGGGTCTACAACAGCGCCTTCATGAACATGCTCAAAATGGAGGAGAACACCAAGTACCGCCAGACCATCAAGAACGTGCTGGAGTTCAATCCCGAGGTGCTCAAGCGTTTTGTCAATTTCATGAACAACCCGGACGAGAAAACGGCGGTGGAACAGTTCGGCGCCCAGGGCAAGTATTTCGGGGCCTGTGTGCTGATGGTGACCATGCCCGGCCTGCCCATGTTCGGCCATGGCCAGATCGAGGGTTTCCGTGAGAAGTACGGCATGGAATACAAACGGGCCTACTGGGACGAGCAGGTTGACGAGGGGATGGTGCGGGCCCACGAAATGTGGATTTTTCCGCTGCTGCGCCGCCGTTGGCTTTTTTCAGGCTCAGAAAATTTTGTCCTGTACGATTTTTATGCCGGTTCAGCAGTTGATGAGAATGTCTTTGCCTACAGTAACCGTGCGGCTGACCAGCGGGCCCTGGTGCTGTACCACAACCGCTACGCCGCCACGGCCGGCTGGATCAGGGAGTCGGCCGCCTTCGCCGTCAACGGCGGGGGCAGCGAGCCTGAGCTGCGACGGACAACGCTGGGGGAGGCGCTGGGGATCGCTGCTGAGGACGGAATCTACTACTCCTTTCGCGATGCTGTCAGTGGTCTGGAGTACCTGCGCAAGGGGCGCGAGCTGTGTGATAAAGGTCTCTACGCCGAACTGGGCGAATATGAATTCCATGTCTTCGTTGATTTCCGCGAAATCGGTGATGACGACCAGGGCTCCTGGGCCGGCCTCTGTGCGGCTCTTAACGGCCGTGGCGTGGAAAGCCTGGATGACGAGCGTCGCCAGGTGCGCTATGCCTCGCTGAACGCCGCATTCAGGTCGGCGCTCGGGCATTTGCCGCAACAGCCCGGTACGGCACTGGCAGATGTCCTGGGGGAAGACCAGCCCCTGATCCATGACTGCCGACGGTTTCTGGCGATTTTGCACGCCCAGACCGGCGCCAAGACTGCTGATAGTGTTGCAAAACTGGAAGCACTGACCCTCTCGCTGGCCTTGATGTCATCCCTGCCGAAGCTGAAGTTGAGTGTCAAAGAGTCCCGCCAGCTCCTCGCTGTCCTGCGGCCGCTGCTGGAAACACCCCCCGGGATGAAGTTGCTGCTGGCCTGGCTGCTGCTGCATGATACCGGGGCTGAGGCATTTGACCGTTTCGGGCTTGATTACAGTCTGGGGTACTGCCAGTTGCCTGATGGGCAGATCCGCATCGACCGCTTCAGCGCGATGTTGCTACGGGCCCTGCTGGAACTGGCGGGGTGCGGATCGGATTCCGAATCACTGCCGGTTGCGGAGGTTTTCGGACTGCCGGCCTGCAGCGCCTTCATGGCTGTTCATGAAAGCGAAGCGGTGGTCTGGTTCAACAAGGAACGCTTCGAGTTGCTGCTGCAGTGGTGCCTGTTGACGCGTCTGGCTGAGGTTGCTGCCGGTCGTCCATCGACACGCGAGATATCCACCTGGTTCGGCAAAGCGGCCAGGGAACTGCGGCGTTTGACGGACATGGCGGCCCATGCCGGTTACCGGCTGAAACTGTTTATGGGACTGATAGCACCGCCTCAAGGGAGCGTGGCTGCCGGGGTCAAGAAGGCTGTCAAGAAGGGCGAAGCGAGGAAGAAGAGTGATGCTAAACGCGTTGCTGGGACGCATACGACAGAAACACCGGACGATAGCCTACCCGGCTGAGCCGGCGCTTCTGCCGGAACTGTTTCGCGGCTATCCAGGCCTGGATCAGGACAAGTGCCCCGCCGGCTGTGCGGTCTGCAGTGAGGCCTGTCCGAGCGGTGCCATCTTTCATGCCAACGGACTGGCGCTGGATATGGGCAAGTGCCTGTTCTGTCCGGAGTGTGTGCGGGCCTGCCCGGCCGGCGCCATCAGTTTTACCCGTGACGAAAAACTGGCGGCCTCCCAGCGGGAGGACCTGGTGGTCAGGGCGGGAGAGGAGCGCCGTCTGGCCCATGCCCTCGGCCAGGAGCTGCTGTCGCTTCTGGGGCGTTCCCTCAAGCTGCGCGAGGTGAGCGCCGGCGGCTGCAATGCCTGCGAGGCCGATACCAACGTGCTCTCCACGGTCGGTTTTGACCTGGGGCGCTTCGGCATCCAGTTCGTGGCCTCTCCGCGTAATGCCGACGGGATCTATGTCACCGGTCCGGTCACCGAAAACATGCGCAGCGCCCTGATGAAAACCTGGGAGGCGATTCCGGGACCGAAGATCGTGATCGCCGCCGGCGCCTGTGCCATTGATGGCGGCCCATATCACGGCCGGCCGGAGGTCCATGACGGCATCGACAAGTTTTTGCCGGTGGACCTGTATGTCCCCGGCTGTCCACCCCATCCGGTCACCATTCTGGATGGTTTACTGCGGCTTTTGGAACGAATCTGATGTCCTGAAAAAATATAAAACAAAAAAAGCCCTCCCGGGAGCAACGTCCCTGGAGGGCTTTTCTGTGTAGTAATTGAGGGTTAGTTGAAAGGATTGCTGAGGGTAATGGTCTGGTCACGACGCGGTCCGATGGAAACCATCACGATCGGGCAACCGGCCAGTTCTTCCAGGCGTTGCACGTATTTTTGGGCGTTCGCGGGCAGCTCGTCAAAGGTTTTTACCGCAGTGATATCGCTTTTCCAGCCCGGCAGCTCTTCGTAAACCGGCTGGCACTGCTCAAAGGTTTCCAGGTGGGCCGGCAGGGTTTCCAGCGACTTGCCCTGATAGGTGTAGCCGGTACAGATCTTGATGACATCAAAGTCGGAGAGCACATCCAGCTTGGTCAGGGCGATGCCGGTCAGGCCGTTGACCCGCACGGCATAGCGGATGACCATGGCGTCGAACCAGCCGCAGCGGCGGGGCCTCCCGGTGGTGGCACCGAATTCGCCGCCGATCTGACGCAGTTGCTCGCCGGTGGCGTCCAGCAGTTCGGTCGGGAACGGACCGCTGCCAACCCTGGTTACATAGGCCTTGGAGATGCCGATGATCTGATGGATCTCGCGGGGGCTGACGCCGGAACCGGTGCAGGCACCGCCGGCGCAGGTTGAGGATGAGGTGACGAAGGGATAGGTGCCGTGGTCCACGTCCAGCAATGTGCCTTGGGCGCCCTCGAAAAGAACCTTTTTGCCGGCCTTGAGATCCTTGTTGAGTATCAGTGCGGTGTCGGCCATGTATCTGCCCAGAATCTGTGCATAACCGCGGTATTCAGCCAGAATTTCGTCGTAGCTGCAGGGGGGCTCGCCCAGCATCTTTTCCAGCAGGAAGTTCTTCTCCACCAGAAATTCTTTCAGTTTGCGGGCAAATACCTCTTCGTTGATCAGATCCATCAGGCGGATGCCGCGCCGGCCGATCTTGTCTTCGTAGCAGGGGCCGATGCCGCGGCCGGTGGTGCCGATCTTCTTGTCGCCGCTTTGGGCTTCACGGGCGATATCGATCCGCTTGTGATAGGGCATGATGATGTGCAGGGATTCGGACAGCAGCAGGCAGTCATCGTTGCTGATGCGTCCTGACTCCTTGAGTTTGGTGATCTCTTTGATGAAAACTTCCGGGTCAAGTACGACGCCGTTGCCGATTATGCAGCGCTTGCCTTCATGCAGGATGCCGGAGGGAATCAGGTGCAGCACCACTTTCTCGCTGCCCACCACCAGGGTATGGCCGGCATTGTTGCCGCCCTGATAACGTACGATGTCGTCAGCATACTCGGTGTAAATGTCAACAACCTTGCCCTTGCCTTCGTCGCCCCACTGGGCGCCAACTACCACTACGTTTGACATGTTGATTAGTCTCCCTGGCCTTGTTCGATGAATGTAATCAGTTCTTCACTCTCCAGCGCAGTTCTGCTGAAGAGTTGTGTTTTGCCGTCATGGATGCGTACCGCGCGGTACATGCCGTTGTCAGCCTCATCCCCGATAACCAGCATGCAGCGAATGTTCATGCGGCGGGCGTATTCCAGTGAACTGTCATACTCGCGGCGGATGATGTCCCGGGCGGTGGTGCACCCTTTGGAGCGGAGCAGGCGGGCCACTTCCAGTGCTTCGCGGCGATCGTCGCGGCAATTGAACAACAGAAAGTCCCTGGCGGTGCAGGCCTCGACTTCAGGCCGCCGTTCAAGGGCCTGCAGCAGGCTGAGGACATTGAAGGTGAAGCCGGTGGCTGGAGCGTGAAAACCGTAGCGGGCGGTCAGATTGTCGTAACGGCCGCCGCTGCAGACCGGTTCGCCCATGCCGGTCACAAAACCTTCAAAGGTTAAGCCGGTGTGATACTCCAGGCCGCGGGTCTCACCCAGGTCGATGGTCAGATAGTCGCTGACGCCGTGGATGTCCAGAATGTCGAGTACGGCGCACAGGTTGTCCAGGGCCGCAATGGAGCGGTCGTTGGATGCAACCTGACGGGCCGCGGCTAGAACTTCCCGGCCGCCAAACAGGCGCGGCAATGCGCTGATCTCCCGCCGGGAATTCTCTGGCACGCTGTTCTCGGCCAGGATGCGGGCCACCGCCGAGGAATCTTTCCTGGAAACGGCTTCCTGAAGCTCAGTCAGCGGTTTGCCGAGCAGTCCGGAGGCGGCCATGACGCCGCGACAGAATTCTACCTGTCCCAGGTCAATCTTGAAGTCTTCGAAGCCCAGTCCCTGCATGGCTTCGACCGCCATGGCGATCATCTCGGCATCGGCCTCGGGTGAATCCAGGCCGATCAACTCCACGCCCGATTGAAAAATCTCCCGGCTGCGTCCGGTCTGGATCTCGGTCTGACGTAGTACGCGTCCATTGTAGCTGATGCGGTGCGGCAGGGGCCAGCCATTCAGGCGCGTAGCAACGATGCGGGCGATCTGGGGGGTGATGTCAGGGGGAAAGGCCAGCAGGCGTCCGGTCTGGCGGTCGTCGAAGCGGTAGCTCTTGCCTTTGAGCTCCTCACCCAGGCCGATGGCCATGACATCCTCGTACTCAAGTTTGGGGGTAATCACCCGCCGAAAGCCCCACAGCTCGAAAACTCGGCGGATTTTGGCCTCGATGTAGCCGATCTTGGCGGCCGCTTCGGGCAGGAAGTCGCTGACTCCCCGCGGGAGGGAAATGTCCGGATTTATGTTGGTCATTCGACCTTCTTGATTGCCAGTGATGATGCGCCTCGGGTCGAGACGCTGGGGCGCTGCACGGTCTGCAGGATCAGTAGTTCATTGCGGGCATCGTCGTAATAGTAATCCGGCATGTAGTTCTGGGTGTCGCGGGTACGCCATTTTTCAGCCAGGCTGGAGCCATCCCAGGTAAAGCAGTGCACGGCACCCTTCTTATAGGAGCGGGCATTGCCCAGAACCCAGAAACCGTCATTCTTGCCGACCAGGATCTCCCCTTTGGATGAAACCTGGATGCGCTGGTTCATGAAGACCCAACGGCTTTTGTCTCCGGTTACCCGCACGTTGGCGTCGTCGTCCCTCTGGAAATACAGTTCCGATCCGCCGAACTTGTCGTTGCTGCGCCACAGTTCCTTCAGCTCCTGGTCATAGACGACCAGGTAGCCGTCCGGATTGATGGCGATGGTCTGCAGTTTGCCGTCACTGTCGCGGAACTGGTTGAAGCTGTAGATGCTGGCGTATCTGGGCATTTTGATCGGGTTCTTAAGGGCGATGGTTGATCCGTTGCGGACAGCTTCGGCCACATCGCCGTAGAAATCGTCCTCACGCCCCATGGACTGTGCGTAAAGTTTTTTGGGGCCACCGGCCAGACTGAAGCTGCGGAAATAGTAGGGGAGCTTTTGGGCTGCCAGAACCAGCTTGTCGCCCTTGACCTGCCAGACCTGCGATGAAAGTTCGTCGGAGCGCAGGATGGTGAGATAGATTTCAGTGGCACCGTCGCTACCCTCCAGGGTGTCCACGGAAAGGATCTTCTCAGAATTGCCCAGTTCCGTTTCAGCCACCAGCTTCATGTCGTTTGACTGGCGGTAGTAGGACAGGCGGCGCTCTTCGGCCAGGAATATTTCCCGGCTGCCGTCCGGCAGGGTTTTGCCGGTTGCGATCAGGTTGGCTGCACCGTTCAGGCGCTTGCTCAGCCAGCCGCCAGCGCTACCCTGCTCGTAATCGCGCGGTTTGATGAATTCGGCAGCCGGCGCTTTATTGAGTTGTGGCTCTTTTTTAATGAAATCGGATTTGGGGGCGGCCAGCGGTGCGGCCACGACCGGAGCGACCATGGCTGGAGCAGCCATGGTTGCCGTGCTGCTGGACGGCAGGGGGGCGGCATAGATCTTGGCCAGATCGGCCGAGAGTTTGTCGGCCAGCTTGCTAACGGCCGGGATCAGTTCATCCTGGCTCTCGCCCTGCACGAAGGCACGGGTCAGGGTCTTGCCGGCTGTGGTTTTAGCCAGGGCATCCACGCTGAATATCTTGCCGATGGTGACATAAGTGCCGCTGACAATGACATCAGCCTCACCGGCGCTGCTGACAGCCATGGTCCTGTCGCCGGTCAGGCGCGAAGATAGCAGCATCTGCAGGGTGGCCTTCATCTCGTCCCGGTTCGGTACGCCGATGGCGTTCATGTCAGCCACAAACACCCGCACCTGGGCCGCCAAGACCGGCAGGGCCGTCAACGGAATCAGCAGTGCGGCCAGAATAATCAGCAGCTTTTTCATGGTGCCTCCACGACAGGATTGTCAACCTGCGAATTATTGCACAAACTCAACCACAGGTCAAAAAAAAAGGGCGGGATTGCTCCCGCCCTTTCGGACATCCGCTGAAACTCGGACTAGAAGTTGAAGATCAGGCTGGTACGAACGGTGTAGGGGTTCTCCGGATCTTTGACGGCCGCAACGTTGGCCGAACCTTTGTAGTAACCGCCCAGGATGACATAGGCCGCCTGCAGGCTGGCGGTCAGGTTGTCATACATCTTGTAGCCGGTCTCGATGTTGACCTCGGTACCCATGTAGTTGGTAGCGTTCCTGGCAGTGGCGCTGATACCACGGTCAACAGGTTTGAGACCGTTGCTGTGGGCAGCCCAGGCAGCGCCAACATTTGCGTTCAGGTACGCCTTGGGGGAAAGGTTGGCATCGTAACCGAGGGAAGCCAGGTACACGCCCTGCATGTTGGTCGGGTTGGTGCCGTTGCCGGTGTTGTAGATGATTTCATTATCGGTGGTGCCTGTGCCGGCGGCGGCGTTGCGGTTAAGCAGCATCATGCCGGATTCGTTGTAGGTGCTGGTGCCAGCGCTTGCAAATCCTGCAAAGGAGGCATTCTGGCTCTGGCCGGTGCCGACCCAACCGGTCAGATGTCTGCCGGTATTGGCAGCGTTACCGGAAGTGAAGAGCAACGCGGTTTTCAGGGTGCCGGGACCAACAGCAGCCTTGGCTGCCACGTTATAGGCCAGGGCATTCAGGTAAGCATTGCCGCTGCCATTGAGGGCTACATCCTTAATGATACCACCCTGATAGGCTGCAAAGCCGCTCAGGGTAAGCGGACCGACTTTGGCATCGGCGGTCAGGCCGAATACATGCAGCTGGAAATCGTTTCCGCCGGAAGGAGCAGTGCCACGGGCATCATCATACAGGTAGTAGACGCCGCCGACGTTCACGTTTTTGGATGCGGCCAATTTAGTTTCAAAGACGCCGATGTTCAGGTCGTCCATGCCGCGGGGACGACCGGTGCCGAAGTAGGACTGATCGTAGCCGCGGAAGTAGCCGGCATTGATGGTAGCAGGACCGGCCTTGGTGGAGGTCATGATGCCGGCGGCGTCAAAGTCCATGAAGATGCCCTTGAGCTGGTCCTTGAACGGCTGGATACCGGCGGTCACGCGGGTGGTGGTAGAGGGGATCTTGAAGTCCAGGTATACCCACTTGGTCTCCAAGTTGACGGTGTCGGATTCCAGTGCGCCGCCTTCATTTCTGCCGGTTGCACCGGTAAAAGCTGCTGTTCCTACGGTTTGAGCAGCTGGAGTGGTGCCGCTCTGTGACCTGTCACCGAAGACGGAGTCGATCTCGAAGCCGGTCACCAGTTTCAGGTCGTCGCTGGCCTTGGCGGTGTAGAAAATACGGGTGCGCTGCTCGAAGTAGTTATTCAGCTTCAGGTTCTCGGTTGCGTTGCCGGAAGGGACCCCTACGAGGCCTGATGCATTGACGCCAAGCGGATTGCCGCCGCCGCCCTGCTCATAGTTTGACAGGAAATAGCGCAGTCTGGAAGTACCGTGAAACTCATTATCGAATGCCATGGCCGGCACGGAAATGGCGGCCAAAGCTCCGGCTGCTGCTGCGATTGCTACGGTTTGTTTCAACTTCATGTGTGCCTCCTTCATTTTTATAAGATGCCTGCAGATTCTGCTTAAAACTTACTTCGCATTTCTTTCTGTTCTGCTGCTCACCACCTTTCCGTTGAATTTGGCGTCCAACATCTGATAGTTGCCAGTGGAAAAGATCAAAGAACACAAAAACCCTTGAACGGAGCCTGGTTAGCAGGCAGCCCAAAGGTTGGTGAAAGCCGATTGAATTGTGTTTCTGAAACGCCTCACAGAATTGATCGCTCCCTGATTAGATCTTGCCCATCCTGGGATGGAACAATAAAAAAATCAATCGGTTAGCTACTCGGAAGTATCGTAGGTTTCAGGCCATGTTCTAAAAAGTGTGCAAATTTACACAATAAATCAAACATTTGTCAAGCAAAAAGTGTCATTAAAACAAGGCAATGGCAGTTTCGTAGCTGTATACAACCAGTTTTCGTAAAAAGCAAGCTCAATAATTAGCACTCCAGGCCGCCTCGGCGGTGCTTTATCGGGGAGTAAGTTCCGTAGGATGCGCTTCGACTTCGCTCAGCGCACGTCTGTTCCCTGAGCGGAGTCGAAGGGAACTTACTCAGAAGAAGTAAATATCTTGTGATTGTGTGAGCGGCATAATTAATGGTGCTCGGGTCCGGGCTGGCACAGTTCGGTCAGGACGCCATTGCTGCTCTTGGGGTGCACAAAGGCGATACGCGTGCCGTGGGCGCCGCTGCGCGGTGATTCGTCGATCATGCGGACTCCGTCGGCCAGCAGTTTGGCGATGGCCGCCTCGATGTTTTCTGTTTCATAGGCCAGATGGTGGATGCCGGGACCATTTTTTTCCAAGAACTTGGCCACCGGACTCTCCGCCGATGTCGGTTCCAGCAGTTCGATCTTGGATTCGCCAATAGACAGCATGGCGACCTTGACCTTCTGCTCGCCAACCTCCTCCACGCCAGCCAGAGCCATGCCCAGGTTGTCGCGATAGAAGGGAAGGGACTCGTCCAGGGATTTCACGGCAATGCCGATGTGATTGATTTTAGTTAGCATACGAACCCCTTTTTATACGTGGCAATTATGGAGAATGGGTTACGGTGTTGAATCGTTCTTGAAAATCTTACAGCACCACCGTCTCGGTATGCTTCCCGAACACCCCGCGCAAGACATCCGCGATCTCCCCCAGAGTGGCATAGGCTTTGACCGCATTGAGGATGTACGGCATCAGGTTGTCGCTCCCCTTGGCGGCCGTCTCCAGGGATTTGAGCGTTTCCTGGACCTGGGCGCTGTCCCGGCCGGCTTTCATCCCGGCCAGTGATTTCTTCTGGGAGATCTCCACCTCTTCCTTGACCTTGAGCAATCCGGTGGGGGGCGGTTCCTGCACGGTGAACTTGTTGACCCCGACGATGATCAGTTCATCCTTCTCGATGGACTTCTGATAGGCGTAGGCCGAGTCCTGGATCTCCTTCTGCTGGAAACCGCGCGAGATGGCTTCCACCGCGCCCCCCATGGAGTCGATTTTTTCGATGTACTCCAGGGCCGCCTTTTCGATCTGGTCGGTCAGGGATTCCACCAGGAACGAGCCAGCCAGCGGGTCGATGGAGTCGGCCGCGCCGGACTCGTAGGCCAGGACCTGCTGGGTGCGCAGGGCGATGCGGACCGAATCCTCGGTGGGCAGGGCCAGCGCCTCGTCGCGGGAGTTGGTGTGCAGCGACTGGGTGCCCCCCAGGATGGCGGCCAGGGCCTGGATGGTGACGCGCATGATGTTGTTGTCCGGCTGCTGGGCGGTCAGGGTGCAGCCGGCGGTCTGGGTGTGGAAGCGCAGCATCTGGGATTTGGGATCCTTGGCGTCGAAACGCTCCTTCATGACCTTGGCCCAGATGCGGCGGGCGGCGCGGAACTTGGCCACCTCTTCGAACAGGTTGTTGTGGGCGTTGAAGAAGAAGGCCAGGCGCGGAGCGAATTCATCCACTGCCAGGCCGGCCTTGATGGCGGCCTCCACATAGGCGATGCCGTCGGCCAGGGTGAAGGCCACTTCCTGCACCGCACTGGAGCCGGCCTCGCGGATGTGGTAGCCGGAGATGGAGATGGTGTTCCACTTGGGCACGTGATCCTTGCAGTAGGCGAAGATGTCGGTGATGATCCGCATGGACTCCTTGGGCGGGTAGATGTAGGTGCCGCGGGCCATGTATTCCTTGAGGATGTCGTTCTGGATGGTGCCGGAGATCTTGTCGGCCGAGACCCCCTTCTTCTCTGCCACGGCGATGTACATGCAGAGCAGGATGGCGGCGGTGGAGTTGATCGTCATGGAGGTGGAGACCTTGTCCAGCGGAATGCCGTCAAAGAGGATTTCCATGTCGGCCAGGGAGTCGATGGCCACGCCGACCTTGCCGACCTCGCCCTGGCTCATGGCGGCATCGGAGTCGTAACCCATTTGGGTGGGGAGGTCGAAGGCCACCGACAGGCCGGTCTGGCCGGCCGAGAGCAGGTACTTGTAGCGCTCGTTGGATTCCTTGGCCGTGCCGAAACCGGCGTACTGGCGCATGGTCCAGAAGCGGCCGCGGTACATGGTCGGCTGTACGCCGCGGGTGTAGGGATAC
>DBMM01000064.1 GCA_002298925.1 Geobacter sp. UBA698
TTTATTCTCCTCATACTCGCCTGCGCGACCCTGCTCCCCTCCCTGGCTTTAGGCTACGACGTGCTGGTGCTGCAGAGCCGGCGCGACCCGGCCTACGAGGAGGTACTGAAAGGCTTCCGCGCCGGGCGCGACGTCTCCCAGCGCGTTGTCGTCCTGTCCGACTACGCCGAGGTGGACGTGACCCGTATCGTGCGCGAGGAGCACCCCCGCCTGATCCTGGCCGTGGGCGACGCAGCCCTGAAGGCGGCCCGCCCGGTCCGCCAGACGCCGATCCTGGCCGTGATGACCGTAGCCATCAACACAAGCGTGGAGTCGCAGCCCAACCTGAGCGGCATCAGCATGTTCTCGCCGCCGGAACGCTACCTGGCGACGTTCAAGGCCATGAAGGCGCGCCGGGTGGGCATCATCCACAACCCGGCCAGGAGCGGCTGGTATCTGCAGCAGGCCCGCCAGGCCGCCCAGCAAGTGGGCATCGAGCTGGTGGTGCGCGAAGTATCCGCCTCCCGGGAGACCCTGACCCAGTTCAGCACCCTGGCCGGCAAGATCGACGGACTCTGGATGCTGCCCGACAGCACGGCCGTCACCCGCGAGACAGCCGAAGCCTGGTTCCGCTTCAGCCAGGAGCAGTCCATCCCGCTGGTCTCCTTTGCCAACGCCTATCTGGGGCTGGGCGCCGCCGCGGTGGTGGATATCGACCGGGCCGAACTGGGGCGTCAGGCCGGTGTGATGGCCACGCGCATCCTCTCCGGTGGCGAGAGCAGCAATGCGGTTGAATTCCCCCGCCAGCAGGCGATCAAGGTCAACAACAGCGTGCTGAACCGACTCAGGATCGATAACGGCCCGCTGGAGAAAATCTCGCACTGAAGCGCCTGCCCGCCGCGGTTGGTGGCCGCTTTTGATTGAAGCGGAACCGGAGTTGCCCAACTATTCCTGATCATCATATTCAACGCGTAACCAGCAAGGGGTCAGGCATTTTGCCTGGCCCCTTTATTTTTTAACTGGATCACAGTGTTGACCGTTTAGATCTTTGCCTATAGCCTCCCCTCCTTTGACGGGAGGGGAGTGAGGGGTGGGTGAAGCTGGCAATAGTGTCAGATATGGCAAATTACCCCACCCCCTAACCCCCTCCCGCAAGGGGAGGGGGGAACGTTAAGGTAACCGCAAAGGGCAAACCGGACACAGCTGGCTAGATCAGGAAATTTCCATGGGAGGGCTGAAAGTTGTATAATAATAAGTGGCAGTTGGAATACCACGGAGACATCAAAAGGAGGCCACCACCATGCTGAAACGATCCTTGCTTGTCATACTCACCCTGACCCTGCTGGCCGGCTGCACAGCCTACCGCGATGTTTCCCGGGAGCGGCTGGAAACCCTGCCACAGCATTATTCCCAATTCGACCTGCGACTGACCTGGAAAACCACTGTGACCGACACGGAAACGCTGATTGAGGGGGCTGCCCAGAACATCCGCTATCCCCAGATGGACAACCTGGAGATATGGGTGTCCGCCCTGGACAGCAACGGCAGGAACCTGGCCCGCTCGGTGAGTTATGTGATACCGAGCCGACTGAACCAGGACGAGACCGCCCCCTTTGACCTGAAGTTGTCGCTGGCGGTCAAGCCCGGTTCGAAACTGCAGTTCACCTATCGCTATCGGGCCCTGGAAGACTCCGATGACGCCGTCTCCTGGATGCAGAACTTCGAGGCGGATGTGCCGCAGCGCTAGTTCCTTAAAGCGGAGTAAGTGCCGCAGGATGCGCTTCGACTCCGCTCAGCGCACGATCTGTTCCCTGATCGGAGTCGCAGGGAACTTATTCAGAAACATGCAAACTGGTCATCCCTTGTTCGCTAGCAGCAGTTGTTGCCATAAAGCTATGGACAAACCGCTCATGTGATGAGAAACTAAAATTTAATGCGACAAAAACAGCCCGTACATACCCTTTGCCTCCCCATTACCTTCATCCTTACGGCCATGCGGCTAACTTCCGACCCCAGGATTTGAAGATGTCAGTTCTAAAGCACCCCATCTGCTTCCGCCACAGTTTTCAGTGCAGACTGTTCCTCGTTTTTTCTTCCATAGCCGCGCTGATCTCGATCCTGCTCTGTGCCCTGTTCTTTACCCGAGAAATCACACAGCATCGTGCTCAGACCACCGAGCAACTGCAGATGCTTTCACGGCACCTGGCCGACTCCATCCGCCTGCCGCTCTACGGAGAAAACCGCGAGATGCTGCAGCAGCTGGCCCAGGAGACTGCTCGCACACCCGGGATCAGATCGGTGGTGATTACCGCCCTTGACGGCCGGGTGCTGGCCGTCGTCGGTAGCAAAGGCGCTGACGGCAACAGCAAGATCATCACCCAGATTGCCGAAGTACGCAGCATGCCCATGGAAGCGAGCCTCGACATGGGACTTGCGGACAACAGTGGCAACGCCGCCGGCGCATTGCTCGGCTTTGTCTACCTGGAGCGCGGCACCGCCGATCTTGACGCCGCCATCGCCAGGATCATCGCTGTTTCCTGTTTGATATCATTCTTTTCCTGGCTGCTGATCACCGGCTTATGCCATCTGGTGCTGCGCAAGGTCACCCACTCCTTCAATGCTCTTGCGGAAGGTGTGCAGCTGATGCAATCGGGCGCCTTCGAAACCAGGATCAATGTAACCGGCAAAGATGAACCGGCCCGAATGGCAGCCGCCGTGAATGGACTGGCCGAATCGCTCCAGCAGCGTGAAGCGGAAAACCGCCGCCTCAATCAGCAACTGCTGGATGTCCTAAGCACCCTGAAAGAAAACGAAGCCAAGCTAAAAAACATCATGGATCGTCTGCCGGTGGCGGTGGCCTGGTCCGATCAGGATGAATCGATCGAATACATCAACCACTTTTTCATTGATCGCTTCGGTTATGACCACGCAGACCTCCCCACGGTCACTGACTGGCTGCAGCGGGCCTACCCGGAACCGGAGTACCGCCGGCAGATAACCGCCAAACGGTGCGCGGCGCGTGACGCTGCTCTGCGGGGAGACACCGAAAACTCGAGCTACGAGGCAACGCTGACCTGCAAGGACGGCACAACCAGGCGGGTGATCGTCAGCCACCAGGTTACAAACAGGCAGTGCATCGCCATTACCGTTGATGTCACCGAGCGCGACCTGCTGCAGGAGCAGTCCATCAGAATCCAGAAACTGGAATCGCTCGGCGTGCTGGCCGGCGGAATCGCCCACAATTTCAACAATGTCCTGACCGGAGTAATGGGCTACATCTCCTTTGCCCGCCGCTTCATCGAAGAAGGCCACAAGTCCCACAAGCATCTGCAGAGTGCGGAAGAGGCCACCCAACGCGCCGCCGGAATCGCCAAACAGCTGCTGACCTTTGCGCGGGGGGGAGCGCCGGTCAGAAAACCGGTTTCATTGCGGCCACTGCTGGAGAGCGCTCTGGCGCTGGCCGCGGCCGGCTCGTGCGTAGAGCCCACGGTCGATCTGTCTCCCGACCTGCATGCCGTCCTGGCCGATGAAGGCCAGCTCAATCAGGCCTTTTACTGCCTGATCCTGAATGCGGTCCAGGCCATGCCCAACGGCGGAACGCTGACGGTGCGCGGCAGCAACGTTAGCCTGGACAAGGGGAAAGCCGGCGGGCTGATGCCGGGTGATTTCGTCGAACTCTCCTTCGAAGATTCAGGCTGCGGCATCTCCGAGGAGAACCGCCGCCAGATCTTTGTCCCCTACTTCACCACCCGGGCCGAGATCGGCAAGGGCATGGGGCTGGCCACGGTCCACTCGATCGTCACCAGACATGGCGGTGCCATCAATTTTCACTCGGAAGTGGAGCAGGGCACGACCTTCACCATCCATCTCCCTTCCGCCGACAGCTGGCCGGCGGTGTGATCTTACTCAAGCCATAGCTCGCGATTCCCACACCTTACCATGCCCCCTAAACTCCTCATCATCTGCGGCCCGACCGCTTGCGGCAAAAGTGAACTGGCTCTGCGGCTGGCCCGCGAACTGGACGCCGAGATCGTCAATGCCGATTCCATGCAGGTCTATCGCGGCCTGGACATCGGTACCGCCAAGCCGAGCGAGGCCCAGCGCGCCGAGATCCGCCACCACCTGATCGACGTGGCCGATCCTGACCAGCCCTTCTCGGCCGCCGATTTCATGGCGGCCGCCGATGCCGCCATCAGCGACATTTCCGCCCGGGGCAAGCGGGTGATCGTGGCGGGCGGCACCGGCCTCTACATCCGCGCCCTGCTGAAAGGGCTGGTGGACTCCCCCAGCGGTGCCGGGAAGATCCGCCAGCAGCTGCAGGCCGAGGCACGGGAACTGGGCAACCGGGCCATGCTGGAAAAATTGCGCCGGGTGGACCCCGAATCAGCGGCCCTGATCCACCCCAACAACCTGGTGCGCATCATCCGCGCCCTGGAGGTGCAGCGCCTGACCGGCATTCCGTTGTCGCGCTATCAGCAGGAGCACGGTTTTTCCGTCCAGCGCTACCCGAACCTGCAGATCGGCATAAAAACAGAGCGGCCGGTTTTGTACCAACGCATCGAGCAGCGGGTCGAGCGCATGCTGGCCGACGGGCTCTTGGATGAGGTGCGCCGGCTGCTGGCATCCGGCTGGTCCCGCAACCTGAAGTCCCTGCGCTCCATCGGCTACAAGGAGGCTGTCGCCCATCTGTACGGCGAGTACGATCTGGAGCAGGCGGCGGAACTGATCAAGCGTGACACCCGCCGCTACGCCAAGCGCCAGATGACCTGGTTTAATGCTGATAACGATATATTATGGCTTGAATATCCCGAAAAGTTTGTTACTATTTTTCAACATGCAATTGACTTTTATGACAATGAACAGGAGGATTGACGACATGGCAAAAGCCCCTTTCAATATCCAGGATCAATATCTCAATCAGTCCCGCAAGGAGCGCGTCAAAGTAGCCATAACCATGATGTCGGGCAGCAAGCTGGAGGGATTCATCAAATCATTCGACAATTTTTCCGTTCTGCTGGACATCAACAGCGATGTCCTGATCTACAAGCACGCCATCGCCACCATCACCTCGGCCGACGGAAATTTCCGCCTGCACCAGTAATTCCGGCTGATTTCAAGTTGACATCCATCAGACCTGCGGGGTTCCCAAAACTCCGCAGGTCTCTCTCCGAAACACAGGTCTCCATGTCTAAAAACAAAAAAACCATGCTGGAGCGACTGATTGTCGCCATTCTGTTCACGTTCCCCACGGCAGCGGCGGACAGTTTCGGACTCACCCCGGGCTGCCGTCAGCCGGATGTTTACCGGGGTGCCCCATGACCGGTCTGCTGATTGAAAGTGTCATTCCCGGCTCGATCGCCGCTGAACTGGGGGCGGAGCCGGGCGACCGTCTGCTGGCGGTCAACGGCCACCCACTGCGGGACATCATCGACTACAGCTATTACACGGCTTACGATGAGGAGCTGCTGCTGGAGCTGGCCAAAACGGACGGTGAACTGTGGGAGCTGGAAGTCGAGCGGGAGGCGGGCCAGCCTCTGGGCCTGACCTTCACAGCACCGGCACCGGCCCAATGCCGCAACAACTGCGTGTTCTGCTTCGTGCACCAGCTGCCCAAGGGGCTGCGCCGCCCACTGTACGTCAAGGACGAGGACTACCGCCTCTCCTTTCTCAACGGCAACTACGTCACCCTGGCCAACCTGAAACCGGCCGAACTGGCCCGCATCATCGAACAGCGCCTCTCGCCGCTGTATATCTCGGTGCATGCCACCAACCCCGAACTGCGGGCGCGGCTGCTGGGCAACCGCAAGATCCCCCCCATACTGGTACAGCTGCGGCAGCTGGCCGCCGCCCGCATCAGGATGCATACCCAGGTGGTGCTCTGCCCTGACCTCAATGACGGCCCTGAACTGGAGCGGACCGTGGCCGATCTGGCCGGGCTACACCCGGCCGTGCTCTCCCTGGCCGTCGTGCCGCTGGGGCTGACCGCCCACCGCCAACACCTGCCGCAGCTGCGACCGGTGGACAGCGCCTATGCCCGCCGCTTGATCGAGGTCTGGCAGCCCCGCGCCGAACGGCTCAGGAAACAGCTTGGTGAGCCGTTCCTGTTCCTGGCGGATGAGTTCTACCTCAAGGCCGGCCTCCCCTTCCCCCCCCTGAGCCGCTACGGCGACCTGCCCCAAATCGAAAACGGCGTCGGCATGGTGCCCCTGTTCCTGCGGGAGGCCGGCCGGGCTCTGCGGACGGCGCGCCCCATCGGAACCTTCCGGGTCACGGTGGTGACCGGAGTTTCCGCCCATGGTTTCGTGGCTGATTTCCTGAAAAAGCTGGCGGAAAAAACCGGCCTGGAAATCGTGCCGCTGGCGGTTAAAAACAGGTTGTTTGGTGAAAGCGTGACGGTCAGCGGGCTGGTGGCGGGAGCGGACATCCTGGCCGCCCTGGAAGGTGCCGAAATCGGCAGGGCTTTGCTGGTGCCGGATGTGATGCTCAAAGAAGGTGAAGGGGTTTTTCTGGATGATGTTTCTTTGGAAGAACTGGGGCAGCGACTGGGTTGCCGGGCGATCGCCTTTAACCCCACACCGCAGGGGTGCTGCCGGGCGCTCAGGGCGCTTGGGAAA
Organism: Geobacter sp. UBA698; assembly: GCA_002298925.1. Taxonomy (GTDB): domain Bacteria; phylum Desulfobacterota; class Desulfuromonadia; order Geobacterales; family Pseudopelobacteraceae; genus Pelotalea. The sequence continues at coordinate 6,594 of DBMM01000064.1, forward strand.
ATGAAATGAAACAGTTATAGCGGCTAGTGGCCAACGTGCCCGTGCCCATGCACCTCACTGTACCCCCTGATAACCGATTCCAGTTTGTCGCACTGGCTTTCGTCCAGGTCGAGCAGTCCGACTTCCAGGGCGATATTCTCCGCCGTGAACGGTTTTGGATTCAGGCTCAGATTGACTTTTCGGCTGAGGCCATTTACCAGCCGGACGATGGTGGTCAGGCTGTCGACCGGATTGTACTGCTCGGCGTGATGACGTTCCACCACCAACCGGTAGACCGGCGGGATATTCCAGTGTTCCATGATGCGGCAGCCCTGCTCCACATGCATCTCCGCGAAGATTTCCAGTAAAAGCTGCCGCTCCGGAACGATTCCGTTTTCCTTGTTCTGCGAGAGACGTTCCAACGCCTTGAGCAGATAGAGCTTGCCGATATCGTGCAGCAACCCCGCCAGATAGGCCTGATCGACGATACTCTGGCGTCCGGTCTGCTGGGCGACCCACCACCCCCCCAGACCGCAGGCCAGGGAATGCTGCCACAGTTCCTTCATCACCCCGTTGAACAGTCTGTTTTCCGAGACATGCAGCGATGCCTGGGACACAGCCATGGCCAGCATGGACGTCTGCTTCGCTCCCAGCCTGACGACCGCATCCCGGATGGTTTCCACATTGACGAGCCCCATATAGGCGGAGGAGTTGGCCATCTTGAGGACGTTCGCGACAAGGGCCTGGTCCCTGTTGAGGAGCTTGACGATGTCCTCCAGATCGGAATAGGGATCCGACAGCATGATGGTCAGTTTCAGGGCAACGGGATGAAATACCGGCAGATCGATGGGAGATGCTGCCAGGGCTTGGCGGATGTCAGCAGATATGGCCATTGTTATTCCTTTACCGGCAAGTGGCTTCTGAATCCCGAGTGAATTACACGGCACCATACACTATTTCTGGATATTCGTAAAGATTACTGAATATTACCCTGTAAACACATGAATCCGCACCATCTGCCGGCTCCATCACCCTTAAATCCGCCGCTGGCATCCGCAGTGGCCTTTACCAAAGTCCGGTTGTCACCTCATCAGGCAATCGTATGGCGGATATCCTTGCCCTTGACCATGAAGATCACCATCTCGGCGATGTTGGTGGCATGGTCGGCAATACGCTCCAGCGACTTGGAGATATAGGTCAGACGCATGGCGCGGGTAATGGTCTGGGGATCTTCGATCATGTAGGTCAGCAGCTCGCGCTGAATCTGCATATTGAGTTCATCCACGAAGGAATCGTCCTTGCAGACCTTGATGGCCAGTTCGGCATCGCCGCGCACGAAAGCGTCCAGTGCCTCCTTGAGCATGGTTGCCGCACAGGCTGCCATGCGGGGAATGTCGATGTAGGGCTTCAAGGGAGGGGTTTCATTGATTTCCTTGACGCGCTTGGCAATGTTGGCGCACTGGTCACCGATCCGCTCCAGATCGGTGACGATCTTGAGCGCCAGGGTAATGAAGCGCAGGTCACGGGCAGCCGGCTGGCGCAATGCCAGCAGCTCCAGGCACTTCTCATCCACGGACACCTCGCAGCTGTTGACCTCGTGATCCATGGAGATGATCCGTTCGGCCAGAGGCGTATCCCGGTCGAGCAGCGCCTTGATCGAGCCGTCGATCATCATCTCCACCTTGCCGCCCATGGCCAGCAGTCTGACCCGCAGGTCGTTCAATTCCGCGTCGTATGACGCGCTGATGTGTTCACGTTCCATTACCCAAATCTCCCTGTTATATAGTCCTCGGTCTGTTTCTTCTCCGGCGTGGTGAACATCTTTTTAGTCGGGCCCATCTCCACCATTTCGCCCAGATAGAAGAAGGCGGTCACGTCCGATACCCGGGCCGCCTGCTGCATGTTGTGGGTCACAATGATAATCGTATATTTTTCCTTCAACTCCTCGACCAGCTCCTCGATCTTCAGGGTCGAGAGCGGATCAAGCGCCGATGCCGGCTCATCCATCAGGATCACTTCGGGCCTGACCGCAATGGTGCGGGCGATGCACAGACGCTGCTGCTGGCCGCCGGAAAGATCCATGGCGCTGCGATGCAGGCGGTCCTTGACCTCGTCCCACAGCGCCACCCGCTGCAGACTGGATTCCACGATCTGATCGGCCTCTTTTTTAACGAGGAGACCGTTCAGCTTATAACCGGCGATCACATTATCATAGATGGACATGGCCGGAAAAGGATTCGGTTTCTGGAAGACCATGCCGACCCGGCGACGGATGGAAACCGGATCCAGGGATCGGTCATAGATGTCGCTGCCATCCAGAATGATACGTCCGCTGACCCTGGCGGAGGGAGTCATGTCGTGCATGCGGTTGATGCTGCGCAGAACCGTGGATTTGCCGCAGCCGGACGGCCCGATAATGGCCGTGACACTGTTGGCGGCGATATCCATGGATACGTCCTTGACAGCATGGGTTTGTCCGAAATGAATGTTGAGTTTATCGATCTGTACCTTGCAATTCATGGCAACCTCTTCTCAGGAATGTCTGCTGCGCCCCAGCCAGCGTGCGGCCAGACTCAGAGTGAACATCAGCACCACCAGCACCAGTGCTCCGGCCCAGGCCAGCTGATGCCAGTCTTCATAGGGTGAAATGGCGAAATTGAATATCTGCAGCGGCAGTGCCGCCATCGGTTCGGTCAGTTTCCTGCTCCAGAACTGGTTGCCCAGGGCGGTGAAGAGCAGCGGCGCTGTCTCTCCGGCCACCCTGGCAATGGCCAGCAGAACGCCGGTAACGATGCCGGTCATGGCACTGCGCAGGGTTACCTTGAGGCTTGTGCGCCACATGGGCACCCCCAGGGCCAGCGATGCTTCCCGCAGAGAAACCGGAACCAGCTTGAGCTGCTCTTCGGTCGTGCGCAGCACGATCGGAATCATGATCAGCGCCAGGGCAAAGGCACCGGCCAGGGCCGAGAAGCCGTGCATCGGCACCACCAGCAGCGTATAAACCACCATGCCGGTAATGATCGACGGTATTCCGGCCAGTATGTCGGCACTGAAGCGGATCACGGTTGCCAGTCGGCCTTTGCCGTACTCGGTCAGGTAGATGGCGCCAAAGATCCCCACCGGCAGACCCAATAGCAATGCCATCAGGATCATGATCGCCGAACCGGCCAGACCGTTGGCCATGCCCCCGCCGGGGACGCCGGTCGGTTGGGGGATATTGGTGAAAAAGGCCAGATTAACCGACTGCAGCCCCATTTTCAGGATGTGGGAGAAGATGATGCCGAGCGGCAGCAATACCAGAATAGTTGCCGTTGCCATCAGCAGCGTTGCGCCCAGATTGAATGACTTGCGCAGGGCCAGGGATTTCAGTTTCATTTGGCACCCCCGCCCAGTTTGCGGCTGACGCTCCACAGAAGCAGCCGGGCCAGAGAGTTGACGATCAACGTTACCACCAACAGGATCAGGCCGATCTCCATCAGGGCCGCCGAATGCAGCTTGGAGCTGGCCTCGGCGAATTCGTTGGCGATCACACTGGGCATGGTATAGGCCGGGGCCAGCAGCGACAGCGATATCTGCGGAGTGTTGCCGATCACCATGGTAACCGCCATGGTCTCGCCAATGGCGCGCCCCAGACCCAGGATCACCGCCCCGAGCATGCCGGAACGACCGTAGGGGAGCACGGCGATACGGATCATTTCCCAACGGGTGGCGCCCAGCGCCAAAGCGGCCTCCTTCTGGCTCTGGGGTACTGCCAGCAGCACCTCCTTAGTGATGGAGGTGATGATCGGAATGATCATGATCATCAGGATGAAAACCGCGGCCAGCATGCTGACACCATAGGGTGCGCCGCTGAAGAGCGGAATGAAACCGAAGTGCTCGATCAGGAACGGCTGAACCGTGCTCTGCAGCCAGGGTACCATCACCATGATGCCCCACAAGCCATAGATAACGCTGGGGATAGCTGCCAGAAGCTCCACCAGTGTGGCAATTGCCACACCTAACCGCTTCGGTGCCAGTTCGGTGATAAACAGTGCGCATCCCAGACTGAGCGGAGCGGCCAGAAGCAGCGCCAGCAGCGATGAGACTACCGAACCGTACAGATAGGGCAGTGCCGCGAACTGCCCCTGAACCGCATCCCAGTTGCTGCCGCTGATAAAGCTCACGCCAAAGGCCCTGATCGACGGCATGCTTTCCGCCACCATCCGGTATGTCATCAGCAGCAGGATGGCAATGATGCTCAGGGCGAAGAACTGCGCTATCCCCTTGAAGAGCGCATCACCGTTCCTGTGTTTGTCACTGTTCACCACGTCGTTCCTCCGGTTACGCTTCTGTTACGAAAAGCTACTATCGCACACCTCCGTTACAGCCATGTTACGAAGCGGCAACTATTCGGTAAAATCTGCTGCCTTCATAATCGGGATACACGGTAATAAAAAAGCGCGGACCAAAGGCCCGCGCTGCTCCGTTAGGATCGATAACGGTGATTTTATTTTATAGTTGCGATGGTTTTATCAACCATCTTGACCACATTGGCCGGAAGCGGAGCATAGAGCATAGCCGGAGCCATCTTCTGACCGTTGTGCAGTTCCCACTTGAGGAACTCGACCAGCTTCTTGCCCTTGAGCGCGTCTTTCTGATGTTCGTACACCAGCAGCCAGGTGAAGCCGACGATCGGATAGGCATCGGCACCCGGCTGGTTGACCAGCGAGATGCGGTAATCGGCCGGCATGTGCTTGACTGCTCCGGCGGCGGCAGCGCTGGTGGATTTGATGGTGGGTTCCACGAACTTGCCGCTCTTGTTCATCAGGGAAGCATAGGGGAGCTTGTTCTCGAAGGCATAGGCCAACTCAACATAGCCGATGGTGTTTTTGGTGTTCTTGACCTGACCGGCCACGCCTTCGTTGCCCTTGCCGCCCAGACCGGCAGGCCACTTGACCGAGGCGCCGCTGCCGACCTTGGATGACCATTCCGGGCTCACGCTGGAAAGGTAATCGGTGAAGATGCTGGTGGTGCCGCTGCCGTCGGAGCGGTGCACGACGACGATCGCTTCATTGGGGAGCTTGACGCCGGGATTGTCGTCGGCGATGCGCGGATCATTCCACTTGGTGATCTTGCCCAGATAGATGTCGGCCACGTCAGCCGACTTGAGCTTGAGACCGCCGGAGACGCCGGGCAGATTGTAGGTGACGACAACGGCACCCATCACGGTCGGGATATGCAGCAGCTTGCCAGGAGCAGCCTTCAGTTCGGCATCGGTCAGGAATTTGTCGCTGGCGCCGAAATCAACGGTACCGGCCGTAATCTGCTTGATGCCACCGCCACTGCCGATGGACTGGTAATTGAACTTGACCGAACGGTCGATCTTGGCGTACTCGCTGAACCACTTGGAATAGATCGGATAGGGGAAGGTTGCACCGGCCCCGTTGATCAGGGTTTCGGCGGATGCCTGGCCGGCTGCGCCGAGCGCGGATGCCACCAGAAGAGCCAACAGACTTTTGCGTACGAGTGAAAACATAGTTGAGACCTCCTTGATTTATTATACAATCATAGCAGGCCAGTATTACAGTCATGTTACGGTTGCGACAAAAGTCTGTTAAACCTTTGATCAGATAATTGAGAAGATCACGAGTTATCCCGCCGGCACACATGCCAATGTGAGCCGTGTCGACACGACACCACTATTACACCCGAATCCTGCAAAAGCGCAAAGCCACTCCCCGCCAACCACAACAAACAGCAACAATATCGCATAAATGCCAGCCAGCCAGCCATACTGCGCGCCAACAGCTGGACATTTTAGTGACCGGTCTCACAAAATATAATGCGGCTTGCTGATATATTTCTTGAAAAATAAGTCAGGTACACGAAAAGGCCAAACCATCCGCGAGGTTGGGACGGAAAGCTTATAGGGTCTCCATGAGACAGCCGGGTCGCCGAATTACCTAACAGGTATATCAGTACCCGGCTTTTTTGTTGACGGATTCAGCTAAGCCGGTTTGTTAGAGATACAAACAAAAGAGAGGAAGATTTATGAGAATTAGGCTGATTTCACTGGTAATTGGAATGTTTTTATTGACGATGCTGGGATGCGGAGGCGGCGGAGGAGGAACTGCTGCTACTGATCAGGCGGCTGCCGTTGGCAGTGCGCCCCCGGCTGCCTCTCCCGGCACCACTGCCCCTGCAGACACCACTACCCCGGCAGGCACTACTCCCCCGGCTGATTCCACCGGCACCACTCCCCCGGCAGGCGCTACTCCCCCGGCGGCATCTACAGGAAAAGTCACCCTGAGCTGGGATGCTCCGGCTTCAACTGATATCGTGGGCTACAAGGTCTATTACAAAGCGGATTCGGCTGTCGCTCCCCTAAACGGGGCCGGTGCGGTCGAGGGAGCTTCTCCGGTGAATGTCTCCAAACAGACGACCGCGACGATCACCGGGCTTGATCGATCACGCGTCTACTATTTCGCGGTAACCGCCTACAACAGCGCCGGGCAGGAAAGCGCCTACTCCAACATCGCCTCGACTCCGGTACTGTAGGAAGACACTACAAAGCTACGAACTGAAGAAGGCGACCGAATGGCCGCCTTCTTTCATTTTCACCGGCAAAGTATCAATTATTTTACAGATTCCCCACCTGATCTAACCACTCTTTCAAACCGTCTTTCCAACCTTGAATTTTCCAACATTCTCCGCAAGCAGTCCGGACTTCATCTCCAACTCATCAGCTATCCGCTCAAAAACCTGTGAAGAATCCTCCATTCCCAAAGACGTACTCCGTATATGGCCGATCTGCAGGACGATTTGGCTGCTCTCTTTACACTGGGCATCGATTGAACGATTGATGCCTTCAACCTGGCCGGAGAGTTTGACTGCGATATCGGCAATCTGACGACTGGTATCAGCCTGCGCACCGCTGGCAAAAGCAATACTATGAGCGGTTTCTTTCGCATGTTCCATGAGCCTGTTCAGGTTCATCGTTCTGAGCGTCTGATTTGCGGCCGCCGACGATATTTCCTGAATCTGATTCCTTAAGGTTTCCACAGATGAGTTTATTCCGGCGACAGCGGCTGTTTTCTCAGACGCCTCCAGCTGAATGGCGCGCGACATTTCGGTGGACACCACCGAATTTTCAGCGATCTGCTCCAGTGACTTTCTGACTTTGCCGATCAGTTCAATTCCTGCATTGACAACTCTGATTCCATTATCGGCCAACTGTACGCTGGAGTTCGTCTCTTTCTGAACGGAGGTTACAACGTCCACGATTTCCTTTGTGGACAGGAAGGTACGGTCGGCAAGCATTCTGACTTCATGGGCAACCACGGCAAATGCGACGCCATGATTGCCGGCCTGTGCCGCCAGAATAGCGGCATTAAGGGCCAACAGACGCGTTTGATCAGCTATTTCTTCAATAACAGTGATAATCTTTCCGATCTGAAACGACTTGGCTCCCAGACGGTTTACAACCTCGGCCAGGGAAGACACCTGTTCCTTGATGGCGTGTATCCCGGCCTCGGCGTGCTGAACCGCCTCCATCCCGGTCCGGGTGGCGGAATCTGACACCTGTTCAGCGAGAACCACCGAGCGGGTCGCACTCTCCTGAATGCTCTTGATCATCTCGGAAATCTGCAGAACGGACGAGCAGGTTTCTTCGGTGGCAAAACTGAGTTGAGCGATACTCGCATCGATGTCACGTCCTGATAAAACCATTTGCTTAACATCAGATAGCGCATGACGGGAATATTCATCCAGCTGTGCCGCATTTTCAGCGACTCCGCCAATGGAGGCGGCCATTTCGGTCGCGATGGAAGAAGTTACATCGGCCGCATCCTGCAGCTCAACTGTTCCGTTTCTCATCAGCAGAATGGAACGATCAACATCTTCAACCGCTTTGGCTGCGGATTGGATCGCAGCGGCCTGAACATTGACCGAATTATAAACTTGATGCGATGATTCCTTCATAATGTGTGACACATCCAGAACATCGACGGAAACGGCTGTTGTCCGTCTGATCATGCGGCGCAGATTAACAAGCATGTTTCGAAATACATCTGCCATCACGCCGATCTCATCACTGCCATGCATCTCGGGCTCAACCGTCAGGTTTCCATCGGCAATCTTTGTAGCGACGGCGGAAATATCGGCCAGCGGCCTTCTGATGGAGCGGAAAATGGAGATCAGAACCAGCGCAGTCATAATGATCAGCAGCGCCATGCCGCCCGCCATGACAGATGTGATTACCGCAATTCTATGATGGGTGAACTTATCCGCGCCGATCTGGATCTGATCGATTTTTTTGAGAAGCTTGTCCGTATTTGCCGTGAGCCTGCCGAGCAGGATCATCGCGTCGACATTATCCGGATTGGGCCGGTTTATTTTCAAAAACAGTCCTACATCTTCCACAACAGTTTTCCAGCCCGGGACAACTTGCGCCTTGATCAACTCCTTCATTTCGGAATCCCGGGCAATGCCGGAAATCGTCTTAAGATTCGCGTCAAACGAATTGACTCTTTCGCGCACCATCTTTTTTGAGTAGGGGTTGTCTGGAACCAGTACTTCCTCAGAGACTCCGCGAATTATGACATGCAAATTGCTGCTTTGGATATTCAGCAATTCCAGCACTTCATTGAGCCGCTGCACCTCGACAAATCCCGCGTATCCCGCCACTCCCAGAACCACCATGGACACGACGACAAACACCGTGAGAAACTGCATCCTGAATTTTATTGTTCTCGAGCTGAATATCACTGGATCATACCCGTTTACTCTGTAGATATACTCTGTTGATGTTTGTTAATGGAATTATCAGCAATTAAGCAAAAAAATACATTACTGCAGGCTGTTACCCTTCGCAATCCATTCAGCAGCTCCCTGGCGGAACCACATTATCTTCCTGTAGCCGGCCTTGCGTGCCAGCGCGGCCGCCTTGTAGGACTTCCACCCGGTCGGTCCATCACTGTAGAACAGTAACGGCACATTCTTGTCCGCTGGCAGCTTGTTCATATCCAGACTGTCTTTGGAAGCATCGAAATCAGCCTTGAATTCACTGTTTTCCTTGTACGGAAGTGCGACGGCACCCGGCAAATGCCCCTTGCCATAGTTAATCGCCGAACGCATATCGAAGATTTTTATGGATTTATTGTTAAGCAGCGCCTTGACTTCCTCCACCGAAACTACTTTTACGCCACTCAGGGATTTTGGCGTTTCCGGTTTATTCTCGACGGCAGCGCTAGACAGGACAGACATAAACGTAACGATGAACAAGCCGACAAAACACGAAAACAAGCATCTCAAAGTTCGTTTTTTCAGCATATTACACCTCCATTTTCAATTTTTTCGAAATAGTACGTGATGCTTTTGCTTTATTCAAGAGTAGTAGCAACTGTTCAATACATTATAATATTTACCGTCATGAGCCAACTTGGCAAAAAATCTGGCGGATCAAAAAAACGGTGTTATAATTTTAGTGAACGTAACCAGCCCTGCAACATAAAATTGCAGACTTATCTCGATTGACTATCAATTATTTGACATAACTTATTTCTACTTTATAATTTTGTAGCTTTAATTTTATTCCCTTTGTCATGGCAAGCATACTTGCTGCAACTGAATCAATTACAAGCCCACCTCCTCCTCACCATTCAAAACTGCCGGTTGCCGCAATACATAAACAGCTCAGGTTGCTTTTTGACAATGTCACATTAATGGCCTTTGAATGGCGAAACGAGGTTTCACGCCTATCACTCCGAGCCCCGGCTAAGTTCCAAGCATGCCTATAATGTGAACTTTTAAAACTATAAAACAGCGTAATGGATTCAAGGGCCAAGAATTATTAATTTCAGGAGGTGTTCGTATGTTCGCTCGTTTGTTGAAAGTCTTAATAAAAAATGCGGTTTTCTGTCTGGCCCTGCCGGTTATTTCAATGGCAAGCGTCTCACTAGCAGCCACAGTACCCGCGGTGACAGTTCTGACCCCCCCGATTACGAAGGGCCTTGGTTTGCCGCTGCGAGTTGCCATTGACTCGAGCGGCAATATTTTCGTCTCTGATCCACGGATCGGCGGGGTTTCGATGTTGACCTCTGCCGGCCAGAGCTTGCTGGTGCTAAAAACCGACGCGCCCCCCCAAGGGATAGCCCTCGACTCTAAAGGAAATCTGGTGGTGAGCCAGGGGGATTCTGTCGTTATCCTCGACCAGAAGGGTACGCTCCTGGGGAGGCTCGGCTCTGGAGTTGGTCAGTTCAAGAAGGCCAATGGCATTACTATTGATTCTGCCGGGTATATCTATGTCGTTGACAGCTCAGCTGATAACGTCAAAATATTTAATGCCGCAGGACAGTATGTGCAGACGATTGGCTCCACGGGGAGTGCCCCTGGTCAATTTTCCATGCCTACCGGCATTGCCTACGACAAGTCAGCCAACCAGATTGCGGTTACCGATACGCAAAACGGTCGGGTACAGTTCTTCAGTACAATCGGGAACTACAGCTTCCTGAAAAGTATCGGCTCATTTGGGACCGCGCCGCTTCAATTCCGGATGCCTGTTGGTATTTCCTTTGAGTACGATGCTGCGGGCAAGCTGAGCCGCATGTATGTGGCAGATATATTCCAGAACACGATTCAGGTGATAGACCCGACCGGTAGCGGCACGTTCCTGGCCTATATCGGCAAGAACGGCCTGGCAAACGGCCAACTGATGGTACCAATGGATGTTGCCTTCGACCAGCTTCAGAAGCGACTCGTTGTTGCCAATGGCTCCGGCTCCCTGAACATGTACGGGATTGACGGTGGCGTGAGCCCCGTCGTTACAGCTTCGCAGACACTGACTGTCGATCCGATACCCGCCACCGTCAGAACGGCGAATATAACCATCAGCGGTGCGGTGGATTCGTCTGCGAAGGTCACGGTTTCCACCAATACCACTGCGGTCGCTGCACCGGTCATCTATACTTCAGCTACCAACTGGAAGTGCAGCTTGAGCCGCCTCGCACCTGGTGACAACATACTGAACGTCACGGCAGTCAAATCAGACGGCAGAGTCTCAAGGCAAGCGATTGGCATCACCTACACCCCCTGACGATGTGTGTTTAGGCCGGAACGCAGGATCTGCTATGTAGAATCCATAGAAAATATAGAATGTGATTCAGATAAACCTTTCAGGAGCCAATCATGAAAAAACTATTTTTAGCGATGTTGTTCGTTCTGTTAATGGCATCGGGCGCACTGGCGGTCACCTCTCCCCACATGCCCACTCTGGGTTGTCTGGCTTGTCACGTTAACGTGACTCCAGGTAATATCTTGAATGGCATTACCGGCGTCAACAACCTGTGTATCACCTGTCATAATCCTTCTCTTATGACAAAAGGTTTCGTCGCTGGTGACATAGCTAATCCGTTCAACTCCACGAATTTGGGGTTGTATGTGGGAGACAAGAAACAGACTTCCCATAACTGGGCGGCACCGGTGAACGTGCCGGCGGCCGGGGCGGCCACGCCAAATTTAATAAAGAATTCTGCCACCGGGGCTCCTCTCCATGCGACCAGTATGGGTGTGATAAGTTGTGCCAGCTGCCATGACAACCACGCCGCAAGCGCTACTAATCCTTATCCTGATCTCTTCCGCTTTCCCAATAACAGCGACCAGCTTTGCTTCGACTGCCACCGCTCACGCAACACCACCGACCAGACCAAGGGAACGCACCCGGTTGCGGTCAATTATGCAGCCACGGTAGCCGCCCATCCGACGGCATTCTACTCGCCGCCCCAGAATGCAAACCCCGCCAACCCGACCTCCGCCATGAAACTGGTGGGCGGCCAGGTAATCTGCTCGACCTGCCACGGCATCCATTTCACCGATTCAAACTCGAGGACAGTCGATGGCCCAGACTCGGCCGTCTTAGGACTGCTGTCATCATCACAGGGCTACCTGTTGCGGACCGACCTGCGGGGCGGGACGGCCAATGCCGTGAACATCTGCACCAACTGCCATGCCGGCAAACTGGCCCATAACCGTAACGGGCAGAATATCCAGTGTGCCGACTGCCACGCAGGCCACGTTGATCCGGGCGACGGAACAGTCCCCAACGTCTGGCTCGTACGCCGCTACATGAACTACTCGGCAGGGGTAAAGCTGAGCAGCTACCGCAGGCCGGTTTTCAATCAATATACCGACTCCCGCAGCAATTTTGCCGGAAAAAATGGGGTCTGTCAGGCCTGCCACTTCGTGCCGCCGCCAGGTGGCAGCTTTCCAGCGGAACATGCCAGCACCGATCCGAATGTCTGCCGCGGCTGTCATGTCCATAACAGTACCGACGGTTCTTTCTCAGCGAGTTGTAAAAGCTGTCACGGCTTCCCGCCCCAGGCAAATACCGCCGGCGGTCCACTGGGCTACGCCAGTACTGCCAGCTACAACTACGCGACTTCACCGGCCTTCAAGGACGAGTCCATGACCCCCCACATCGTCCACGCCGGACAAGCACCCTATACCTACGGCTGCTCCGAGTGCCATCTCGGCAACAAGCATGCCACGGGAAACTTCCAGCAGGTATTCAACACCAAGACCGGAATTGTCGCGGCAACCGGCGGTGCGGTCCCCACCTACAACATCGCCTCTCCGGGGACCTGTTCCAACGTTTACTGCCACAGCAACGGTGCCCCTGCGGGAGGTGGGACGGTCTACAAGTCTCCCACATGGGCTACTGCCAAAGGCAGCATCGTCGGCACGCCTAGCGAGTGCAGTGCCTGCCACGACGCATCACCTGCAACCAACGCCCATCCGGGTCACCTCAGTTTCGGCTTTGCCTGCGCCTTCTGCCACGCGGCTACGGTCGCTACGGTCAGCAGTAATACAACCATCAAGGATACCAGCAAGCATGTGAACGGCGTCAAGGACGTGCTATTCTCCGGCACGGCGACCATCGGCGGTACCGGTTCCTATGACGGCACAGCCCATACCTGCTCGAACCTCTACTGCCACTCCAACGGGAATCAGGGGGCACTGGTCTACGCCAATCCCGCGGCCTGGAACTCCGGTGTCAACTACGGCTGCAACGGTTGTCACGGCACCAGCAACACGATCGGCGCGCCCGATTACCCAAACACTACATTGACAGCCAACACCCACGGCCCCCACACGACCGGTGCAACAACCACCACCGTCTGCTCCAACTGCCACTTCGCCACCGCCAGTTCGACCACAGGCGGTACCATTGCCGACAAAACCAAGCACTTGAACGGTGCGGTAGATGTCGTCTTCAATCCTGCCACGGCCGGTTCCACCGCCACCTGGGATCCGGCCACCCGCACCTGCACCAACGTAGTCTGTCACGGCGGCGCACCGGCCCAATGGGGCAGCACCGCAGCCTGCCTGACCTGCCACTCCTTTGCCATCAATGGCAGGGCCGCCATCGGCCCGCAGTTCGGAGCCAATTCCCACCATGTCCAGGGAACCTCGGTAACGGCAACCAACTGTTATCAGTGCCACTGGGAAGCGAACAGCGACGGCAGCATCAACCACACCCATCACCATTCCAATATCCAGGGTGGGCCGGTTGAACTGGTCATCTACGGGGCGGGTTCACGTCCTACGGTGTACAATGCCGGCACTACTGCAATTCCATATACCGCCAATGGTAACAGAGCCGAGATCGCAAAAATCAACGACCACTGCCTCGGCTGCCATAGTGACCAGAACAATACCACCATTCCTTTTGGTGATGGGAAAACGCCGAAGTCATACGCCTGGGATGGAGCCAGTATCGGTACCAAGTACAAGAGCATTACAACGACTCCGTGGGGTAAGTATGCCGGCGCGAACGTCACCCCCAAGAATACCGTCACCAAGGCGTTTTCCGCCCATGGCAACGCAGTCAACAACAAGGGTGGCTGGGATCTCACCGAAACATGGACTGACCGCAAGGCCACGGCAAACGTCCTCTGCTTCGACTGCCACAATTCCCATGGCTCCACTGCGACTGGAACGACCACAAGCTATGCGAGCGCAACGACCAATGGCGGCATCCTGAAAGCCACGACTGCCGGCAAAGGTGGCTACTCCGTGACCTACCAGCCAGCGGCCGGCGGTTCAGCGGCTGCCCCCTCCCTTAACGCCTACAACGCCGGGGCAGGACTCTGTTTCGACTGCCATATGAATCCCAGCGCCACGAACACGCCATGGGGCTATAACAGCACCTTCGGTTCCACCCAGCAGATCCTCGGATACTGGGATTCGGCGTATTTCGGCTCCAACACGTTTCCCTCTTCGCAACGCTATCCCTATAAATCTCAACCGAACAAGGGAGGCCACTTCGGCCACTCCTCTTCGCTGACCACCCAGGTCATGGGGACCATCGGCGGGCTCTGCACCCCGTGTCACGACCCCCATGGCGTCAGCCCGACCCTTGGAGTAAACAACATGAACTACGGCGTACCTCTGCTCAAAGGGACCTGGATGACCTCGCCATACAAGGAAGACACCTGCCCGAAGGGGGTCAACGAGAGCAGGGGCGCCGTGAATGAGGACGCAGACAGGGTCGCTTATACGTTTGCCAGCACCCCCGGGTACAACATCGACCAGAATACCTTTGAGACCGGCACCCCTACGACTTCCCGTTTCGGTGGAACCAATCCGGTCTGGAACTTCAAGTCCACAAAGCGGGCAACCGAGAGCGTCGATCAGTTTGCCGGGCTCTGCATAAAGTGTCATCCAAAGTCGAGCATCGCCCCCACGCCCAACCCGAATACCCCCAGTGCCTGGAAGTCAGTGGACAGGATCCACAATACGGTCAAGGGATGGGGCACCTATGGGGGGAATGCCAACAATGCGGCCCACTCCTACACCTGCGCCAAGTGCCACACGCCGCACAACTCCAATCTGCCGCGGCTGATGGTCACCAACTGCCTTGACTACAGCCACAGAGGTCAGGTGTTTACTGGAGGACCGGCACCTTCCAGAGTGGCCATCCGGGGTGAAGAAGGCAATGGCGCTGGCGGCTTCCCCGGCGGCGGCAAGATGATCAGGGCCGAGGAGAATGCCAGCCGTAGAGGCAGCTATTTCTTCAACAGCCCGGCCTGTCACGACACCACCAATAGTGTCGGTTTCCCCGCCAATCAGCTCTGGAACAATAAGACTCCATGGGGCACTGCCGGTCCTGCCAAGCCTCCGACAAACACAAGTGGGGGGCACGATTGATATATTTGGCAACGTTTGGAGAACGATGGTGGATAATCTATCCAGGTGAGGCATAAGCTGAGAGCATTGCTAGTAACAACAACAGGAAAGGGGGTGAACACATGAAAAAGCAGACCTATGTGAAGCCGAGAATCGTTGGTTCAGCAGACGTCCATCCCTGCTGATACTTCGATAGGCATGAAAAAATTGAGGCCGATCTGATCGGCCTCACCTTTTTTAACTTCTCATCTAAATTACGGCTGGTTTGGCGTGTTCATCGATCCGGCCGGCGCTGTCCTGGCCCTCTGGCAGATGAAAGCCGGCGGGTGAGACTAATATCAGCAGGAAAGCGTCAATGGAGCAAGCCGTTACCGGGTTGACATAAAATAGGCAGAGAAAATAGGCAGAGACCGTGGACATGAATAAATCGACAGAATCAAAGTCGACCAAAAGCGTCGTACAATCGATCCGAGACTTCAACGCCGGCCGCGATCCCGAGCGGCTTGCCCTCAAGTACCGGGCCATGCGCAAGAGCGCCTTCGGCTTTCTGCGCGGAACCAACCACCTATTCTGCGAAACCGTTCCGGACTCGCCCCAGCTCCGCAGCGCCCCCGCCGTCTGGTCATGCGGCGATCTCCACATCGAAAACTTCGGCAGCTACAAGGCAGATAACCGGCTCGTCTACTTCGATATCAATGACTTCGACGACAGCGCCCTGGCCCCCTGCACCTGGGACCTGCTCCGCTTCATGACGAGCGTCCATACCGCTACTGACTCCATCGGCTTTGACGATGAAGAGGCATCCCGGCTCTGCTCCGTCTTCCTGCGAGCCTACAGCGGCGTCCTGCGGGAGGGAAAAGCCCGCTGGATCGAGCGGAGCACGGCCCAGGGAATGGTGCAGAAACTCCTCAAAGAGCTGGAGCAGCGCAAGCGGCGCGATTTCCTTGACAGCCGCACAATCCGTCATGGCAAGCACCGCAGCATCCGCACCGACAACGGCAAGGCGCTTCCCGTCACCTCGGAAGAGCGGAAAATGGTGTTCGCGTTCATGGCCGGCTTCACTGCGCAGCAGACGAACCCGGCCTTCTTCACCTTGATCGACGCGGCCCGCCGTGTGGCCGGCACCGGCAGCCTCGGCACCGAGCGCTACATCCTGCTGGTGGAAGGGAACGGATCACCGGACGATAACTACCTGCTCGACCTGAAGCTCGCTTCCCCCTCCCCTCTCACCCGCCGTTTCGCAGCGCTCCACCCCCATTGGCAGAGCGAAGCAGAACGGATCGTCTGGACCCAGCACCTGATACAGCCCTACGCTCCCGCGCTCCTGCAGCCGGTGGCAATGGAGGGACGCCCGCTGGTCCTGAAGGAACTCCAGCCGTCCGCAGACAAGGTGCAGCTCGACCAGTGGAACGGAAAGGTCGGACGACTTGAAGAGCTGATGACCACCATGGGGGAGATCACAGCCTGGGGCCACCTCCGGGGGAGCGGCCGCAAGGGCGCGGCTGTCGCCGACGGGCTGATCGACTTCGGAGAGGATGGTTCGTGGTCGGAGCCCCTGGCAGCCATGGCGCGGGTATGTGCCGGGCAGACCAGGCAGCAGTGGGAGGAGTTCTGTGCAGGCTGCGCAGCGGGTGGCTGCGAGGTGCAGACAAAAGAATAAGGGAATTATACTGGCCGCTAAAAGGACTGCTTCAGATATGTCCATGTAGAAAATCGAGAATTGCTGTCGGTTGAGACCTGGCTGCAGCACTATTTATTAACACATTACAATCCACAGCTTGCGCCGATGTCATTGGCTGTTATAGTAGATATATCTTTTTTTCTGGACACACTACCACCAATAAACAGCGCCAGAAAGGAGTCGGCTGCCTATAGCCTGATCGTGATCTGCATTCCCGGGAGGGAACATGGAATCTCATTTGGAGGAAAAGAGGACCAACATCCTCATCAACCTCTCCAGCCTGCTCCTCTGCCAGGCAATGCAGGAACTGCTGAGCAGAGAACCTGATACATATCATACGGTTGTGGCTGTCGACATTGACACCGTGGAACAGTTCGAACCAGATAAAATACTGGTAGACGCAAACACCCTGCCCCTGAACCACCTTTCCCGCTGGCCTGACGCTAAACTGATCCTCATCGACACCGGCCTGTCGGAGGAAGATATCATCGCCATCCTGATCAATCACAAACTCTGTGGGGTCATCTCGACCGAAACGGAATTTCAGCTTTTCCGGAAGGCGCTCAATGCGATTGAAACCGGTCAGGTCTGGATAGAAAACAGCAAACTCAAGGCACTCATACACAGCCAAATCCAGCATCCCAAAGCGCTTGCCCACGAAACACTCAGCAAAAAAGAGCGTGAGATAGTGCTGCTCGTAGCCGGAGGGCTCAAGAACAAGGAAATCGCTGAAAAGCTCGGTATCAGCGAGCAGACCGTCAAGGCGCACCTGAGCCGAATCTTCAGAAAGGTCAACGTGACCTGCCGCTCCCAACTCGTCCCGCTCGCCCTCGCCTTCAAAGTCCCCCTTTCCCAGCAACTCCCATCCCTGCCGTTCTCAGAGCCTGTCAGGCCCCATAATTCTATTTGATCCGTCATGACTGTATTCATCTTGATGCAGGCACCCGGTCATACACCAGGATGACCGTCGGCAAAATACGTTTCGAAACAGTATTACCCAAAAAGTATTAACACTTAAGATCTAAAACAATTTAGCCGTTAGTACTCTGGTTATCTCCGCAGACCATTGTATTGTTAACTCTAAGCAAAGATTTGAGCCGACTAACAAACATCATTCTAACAAGGAGGGTGTCATGGGCAAACGAGTCATTTACGGAATCGTGATGCTGGTTGGGTTGACGATACTTGCCGCCACACCGGCCTTGGCGCGTGTGGTGCACATCATCGACGACAACGACCGGGTCGTCTTGCATGGCAACGTGCATCCGTATGCACATCCCGAGAATGACATGGGCGACACGGATGCTTCGCTGCCGATGGAGCGGATGATTCTACCGTTACGACTGGCACCCGCCAAGCAAGCCGAACTGGAGCGTATCATCGCCGAGCAGCAGGACCCGGCTTCTCCCAACTTCCACCGCTGGCTCACCCCGGAGGAATTTGGCGAGCGGTTCGGCCCGGGACCCGAAGAGGTCAGCGAGTTGACCGGTTGGCTCAGCTCCCACGGCTTCGTTGTCGAGGAGGTGGCCAAGAGCCGTACCTGGGTCAACTTTTCCGGAGCCGTGTCCGACGTTAATCGTGCTTTTCACACGCAGATGCGCGACTACTACATCAACGGCCATGTCCACCATGCCAACAACAGAGATCCGGCGATCCCGCGCGGCCTGGCCGACCTGGTGGCCGGCGTGGTTTCCCTGCACAATATCCC
The DNA here is from genome assembly GCA_002298925.1 of Geobacter sp. UBA698. GTDB lineage: Bacteria > Desulfobacterota > Desulfuromonadia > Geobacterales > Pseudopelobacteraceae > Pelotalea. Next base: position 25,124 of record DBMM01000064.1, read on the forward strand.
CCATAAGCCGATGAACAGCGGCATCCGTTCCGTGGCGCCCGATAAAATCCGCCCCTATTACACCGCCGGAAACGGTTACTACCTGGCTCCGGACGACTTTGCGACCATCTACAACGTCACCCCCCTCTACAATGCGGGCATTGACGGCACCGGCCAGAGCATTGCAATTGTCGGACGCAGTAAACCTCCCAGTGCCAACTGGGCCGCATTCCGCAGCATGATGGGGCTGCCGAGCAATCCGCCCCAGGTGATAGTAAATGGCGCCGACCCCGGTGATCTGGGGGGGATCGAGGACCTCGAGGCTGACCTGGATATCGAATGGGCCGGGGCAGTAGCGAAGAACGCCACCATCAAGTTCGTCGTCTCCAAGTCCACCAGCTCATCGGATGGCGTGGACCTGTCCGCCCAGTACATCGTCAACAACAACCTGGCGCCGGTGATGACCACCAGCTTCGGCCTGTGCGAGGCTCTCATCGGGTCGGCCGGCAATGTTTTCTACAACAACCTCTGGTCACAGGCCGCCGCCCAGGGCATTACCTCGTTCGTCGCCTCGGCTGACACCGGTGCTTCATGCTGTAGCAGCAGCAACGCCGCCACCGGTTCGGGCCTTTCGGTTAACGGCCTTGCCTCTACACCTTACAATGTCGCGGTTGGCGGTACCCAGTTCAACGAAGGGTCCGGCAACTACTGGAATCCCTTCAACGGGACTACGAACGCTTCTGCCATCAGTTACATCCCGGAAGTTGCCTGGAACGAGAGCGGTAGCGTGTCCGGGGGGTCCGGCCTCTCGGCCACCGGCGGCGGCGCCTCCTCGATTTACGGCAAACCCTCCTGGCAGGTAAGTCCGGGAGTTCCGGCCGACGGCAAACGCGACGTTCCGGACGTCTCCCTCAGTGCGGCCGGCCATGACGCCTATTTGATCTGGACCCAGGGCGCTCTTGCCGCTGTTGGCGGCACCTCGGTCGCTGCCCCCTCCTTCGCCGGTCTCATGGCGCTTGTCGTGCAGAAGACCGGCCAGCGCCAAGGCAACGCCAACATTCGCCTCTATCAACTCGCCAACGCCCAGTACGGCTCCGGCGGCGCCACGGTCTTCCACGATATCACCTCCGGCAACAACAGTATCCCCGGAGTACCGGGTTACTCCTGCACCGCCGGCTATGACCCCGTCACGGGCCTCGGCTCGGTGGATGCAAATGCGCTCGTCGTGAACTGGGTCGGGCCCGCCATCCCCGACTTCTCGATTTCCGTTTCGCCGTTCGCGGTATCGGCAGTCCAGGGGAAATCGGGCACTACAACTATCAGTACGGCCGTCTCCGGCGGCTTCAACAATTCCATCTCACTGTCAACCTCGGGACTTCCGGCGGGTACTACGGCCGTCTTCTCCCCATCAACAATTGCTGTACCAGGTTCCGGCAGCTCGACGGTGACTCTTACTGCCGGGGCTTCAACCGTGCCAGGCAGCTATACCGTGACGATTACAGGCACGGGCGGCGGCACGACGCACACTGCCACAATTGCCTTCACCGTCACCGCCAGTATCAGCAACACAACGCTGTTCAGTGACGGTTTTGAAGGGAGTGGCTGGTCAACAACACAGGTTTCGGGCAGAGGAGGCAGGTGGAGCCTGACCAACTCCGGCAGTTATCCCACTGTTTCACCGCACGGGGGAACCAGGCTGGCAGATTTCAACTCCTACTTCGCGGCAAGCGGCAACAAGACCCGTCTGTACCGGGCCACCGGCTTCACTGTTCCGACCAGTTACTCAACCGTGACACTGAAATTCTGGATGTACCACGACACCGGCTACCCCGGTTACAACGACCAGGTGCAGGCACAGGTTTCGACGAA
>DBMM01000128.1 GCA_002298925.1 Geobacter sp. UBA698
AATTACCCCATTTTTTGCCGATTGCCCTACCCTATCATTTCAGTTACTATGCCGGACATTTTTACACTATCCAAGGAGCCCCCATGCCCGCTACCGCCCGTCATATCCTCGTGGAGACAGAAGCCCTATGCCTGCAGCTCAAGACCGAGATTGAAGCCGGCGCCGATTTCGCCGAAATCGCCAAGCACAAATCCTCCTGCCCTTCGCGCCTGCAGGGGGGCGATCTCGGTGCTTTCCGCCCCGGGCAGATGGTAAAGGAGTTCGATGAAGTCGTCTTCTCCGGCGAGTTAAACAAGGTGCTCGGCCCGGTTAAAACCCAGTTCGGCTACCACCTGATCGAGGTGACCAACCGATGGTAGCGGCAGCGGAAACAGCTCGGGAGACGACCGACCTCGATCAGGCGCTGAAGACACTGCGCCTGGATAAGGCCGATGCCAAACGTCAGTCGAAGTTTTACGACATCTTTCTCAATACGACCTTTTGCGTCCCTACCCTTGATCAGCAGGAGCTCGATGAAGCATCGGCACCTGAGGAAGGGCAGGTACTCCCACTTGTCATCGAATCAGAAGGGAACGATTATCTGATGATTTTCAACACCGAAGAGCGAATGAAGAACTGGGCAGCAGAGGATGTCAAATGGGTGGGAGTTCCGGGATACGTACTCGCCGCCACGACCATGCCGCCGCTCCACTGGGCGATGAACGTCGGCACCGAATACTCGAAACAGTTTCTTCCCGATGAGATCGCCTGGCTCCGGGAGGTTGTGGAGCGCTGCAACCAAGCAGCAGCGCAGGAAGACTCGAACCCATAAGTGTCATCACAAAACTGCCGGCATGTCTCCTGGCAGGCAATGTGGCACGCTATCCATGGGAGAATGCAGGAGAAACAGCAAAGGCGGCCGGTTGGCCGCCTTTTTAATTGAGCATGCTGTGCCCGGAATCCTCCGTGGTCAGTCCAGCTTCAGCAGTGCCGGCAGCTCGTGGATACCCTCCAGCAGCCAGCGGGCGGGGCCGAAATCGCCCCCCCGGTTCATCTCTCCCGGGATCGCCGCGACAGTCAACCCGGCCCGGGCGGCGGAGATGACGCCCCGCTCCGAATCTTCGATAGCCAGGCAGCGGCCGGGGTGGAGCCCGGCACGGGCACAGGCGGTCAGATACGGCTCCGGATCGGGCTTTGAGGCACCGTAATCCTCACGGGTAAGAATAAAATCGAAATAACTGAGCAGCCCGCTGTCGCGGTGCATCTGCAGGAAATTCTCCCGCCGGCAACTGGTGACGATCGCCATCGGCAACCGGCCGTGGAACCGCTCCAGGGTATCCCGGACGCCGGGATACACCCGCGACTCCTCCCCCAGCAGCCGGAAGTAGATATCGTCACGCAGCCGGCGCAGCTGATCCCCATCGCTGGCGCCGTCAGCGAGAGCGAGCACGCTCTCCCCCTGGCGCAAGGAAATCCGGCAGAACTCCTCAAGGGATAGCTCCACTCCCACCTGGGTCAGTGCCTCGGCATTGGCCTGATAATAGAGGTGCTCGGTCTCCATCAGCACCCCGTCGTTGTCCCAGAATATCCCGTCAAACATATTTGTACTTACCTCGTTTTATCACTGTATCCTGTCCCGGCATACGGCACCTACGCTCCACGAGCGAATGCGGCGAATCAGCAGCGGCACGAGGAACATCGCAGCCAGGACGATCAGCATGGTCGTGTCGGGATCGTGGATATACGTATTCAGGCGCAAGGTCGTGATCGCGATAAGGGCAAAATAGAGCATGTCGCCGGCAATGGCGAAAGCCCACCCGGCAACGAACCCGTGACCTGCGGCAAGGGCGGAGGCTCGTCCCGTCATGGGATCGACACCGAAGGCAATCATGATGAGCGACAACGGGCCGGCGCCGGTCCCGCCGAAATGCGACACGTTCCGCGCGGTGGCCTCTTTCAGAAGGGCTCCGACACGGGCCAGAAACGACACTTTCACAAACACCTGTGCGATCAGGAGCAGAACCGGTTCGAAGACAACCGCCAGGAGGATATCGGACAGCAGATAGAGCAGAGCGGTGACGGGCCAGGCCACGCCTTTGGCCTGTGCGAGCATGACACCGGCAGGGATGCCGCCGCCGACGGGAATTACAAAGAGTTTCAGCACCGGGAGCATGCTCGCCAGTGCCGGCAACATAGAAGAATCAGCCATAAAATCCGGGTACTCTGGGAGAAGGTTCGTGACTCAGGTAACGTCATCTTGCCACATTTTTTCACGGTACAGAAGCATCATTGAGTCGTGCGATGACTTTATCGCGGTATTCAGGGAACTCATCCAGGTCCAGCGGGCGCTTGCGCATCATGTTCAACTTGAGCAGCTTGAAGTCCAGCTGCCGCCGCAGGATGCGGCGCTGTTCGTCGTCTTCCAGCTGCCCCAGCATCTCCCGCAGGGAGACGATCTCCTTGCGCAGCTCCACCTCGGGCGGCACGAACCCGGCGTTCTTAAGGATCTTGTAGGCCATGCGCACCTCTTCCGGCACGCCGGACAGGTCCTCGTCCATGGCCAGCGGCTGGCCCGCGCCGGAGAGATTAGCAAATTCCCCCCGCGCCATGGCCTCGCGGATCTTGCGTTCCGCTATAGTTGAAAGAATGTCCATAGTTCAATACCCCCCCCGGATAACCATTTTGGTTCAAATCAAAGCAAAATTTCAAGTGCAGAAACAACTTGGCCGCTTTTTGAATTAAATGAACTGTCCCCGAAATTTCCCCAATGCAACAAACTTCCAGAGAGATGTTGCGCCGCACCGGTCGATAATGTTACATAGAAACGGTAACCCTCTTCACGTTACCCCGAAGGAATCGGGTAATGCGGGCTCATATCAAATTTGTGAGGTTGATAGAATGACAATGAAACACTTTGGTCCGACCAAACTGGACGCAACGCTTGTCCCGAAAATAGCCCAACAGTGGGGAACACCGGTCTATCTGCATGACCAGGAATACATAGAAAACAGTTGTGAACAGTTGCTGAACATGCCGAATGCGTTCGGTCTGCATGTACGCTACGCCATGAAAGCCAACTCGGATCGCACCGTACTGCGTGTCGTCACCAATAAAGGACTGGATCTGGATTGCTCGTCGCTGGATGAAGCGGCCCGTGCTTATGCCGCTGGTATTCCCTATGCCCGGATGATGCTGACGACCCAGGAGGTTGCCTCCGGTGAGGAGCGCGCCGAACTGGAGCAGATGATCAAAGCAGGCCTCAAGTACAACGTCTGCTCAATGACCCAATTTCGACTGATTGCCGACTTTGCCAAAGCCAACAAGATCGACCTGTCCATTAGGGTTCATCCGGGTGCCGCCGGCGGCGGTGAAAGCGCCACCCGTGACACCGGCAGCGAATACTCCTGCTTCGGCGTACACTTAAACGATGTCCCCACGGTAAAAGCCATGGCCGACGAGCTGGGACTGCGCTTTACCCAGGTGCATGTCCACATCGGTTCCGGGGGCGACCCGGAAAAATGGCGCCAGAACATCGACCGTGAACTGGGCTTTGTGAAGAGCTATTTCCCGGATGCCACCACCGTCAGCTTCGGCGGCGGGCTCAAGGTCGCCCGCATGCCGGGTGAAAAACAGGCCGACATCGCCTCGCTGGGCGCCTATGCCAAGCAGCGGATCGAGGAGTTCAAGGCGGCCACCGGACGCGAGCTGCAGATGGAGATCGAGCCGGGCACCTTCGTGGTGGCCAACTCGGGCCATATCATCACCAAGATCATCGACAAGAAGCTGACCAACGAGCTGAACTTCCTGATCGTCGACGGCGGTATGGAGCTGCTGACCCGCCCGCTCTTGTACGGCTCCGAGCATCCCATCGCCATCATACGTCAGGACGGCACGCTGCTCTCCAGCGAGTATAACCAGACGCCGACGTCCGGGCTGAAATCCTTCGGGATCGTCGGGCGCTGCTGCGAAAGCGGCGACTCGGTGCGCCTGGACAACGATGGCAACATCGTGCCGGTGCTGATTGCCGAACCGGAAATCGGTGACTATGTGGTCATCGGCGGCACGGGAGCCTATTCCGAGAGCATGTCGCCGGAAAACTACAACTCGCACCGCAAGCCGGGCGCGGTCATGAAGACCCGCAATGGCGAGCTGGTGCAGATCAGGAAGAAGCAGGTGCGTGAGCAGATTTACCAGAATGAGCTGGATGTGAAACTGTAACTGATCAAAGTACACTCTGATCAAAAAGGCGGCCAATCGGCCGCCTTTTGTCGTTTCGTATATGACTAACGGCACGCCTCGTCATGACTGCCGATGTCAAGCAGGATGATCTCATGCTCGCTGATCAGCAGAGTCAGAGTAATGCGATAGGAATAGGTCAGTCTGACGGCATGGCATCCAGAAAGCTTGCCGGTGAGTTGATGAAGTCCGAGGCCCGGCTGAAACGGGTCCTGCTGCAGAGCGCTGACAGTCGCAGCGAAGCGGGGTTTGAGATCAGGGTGCTTCCTGAAGAACCTGCCTGCCTGCCGGAGAAACTTTTCCGAAGTGACAACGCTGAACACGCTCACTCTCCGTCAAGGTCGAGCGCCTGCAGCAGTTCATCAGCAGAGGCAAATCTTCGTACCCGGCCCGCCTTCACATCCTCAAGTGCTGCCTTCACCCGGGCCACGTACGCCTCCTCCGCCTCGGCCACCAGTTCCTGGTAACGCGCCTCGGTCAGCACCACGTACTCGGGCCGGTTGTTGCGGATGACATGCACGTCGCCCTGTGCGATCAACCCGTCAACCGCTGCAATACCGCGTCTTTTCAGTTCCTGAGCAGGGATAGTATTCATTTAAGTACTCCTTTAGGTATCCGTTTAAGTACTTGATAGTGTGTCACAGCTGCTGGTGGGCGGCAAGAGAATTCTTTGCAGAAACAGCAGAGGCCACGGGGTATTCATCCCTTGGCCTCTGCAGAGTTCATATATTGCACAGCGCATTATTCAAGCGTTTGGTCACAAGAGCGCCTTGAATTTTCAATCAATTATAGCCAGAAGCTATGCCTGCCAGGCTGCAGCCGTCAGGACAAATCGAACAATAACACCTCTGCCGGGATGTCAGCGGAAACAGTCAACCGCTCTTCCCGACTGACGGCGAGCCCGTCACCATGCGACATTTTATGTCCGTTCACCACAACCTGGCCACGTAACACCTGCAGCCAGACATGGCGCTTCTGCGGAATGACATGTACGATCTCTTCCCCTGCCTCAAGGAGAGCCGCGTAAAGGTTGACATCCTGATGGATGGTAACTGAGTTGTCCCGGCCATCCGCTGATGCGATCAGCCGCCATTTCCCCCGTTTTTCCTCATCAGTATAGAATTTCTGTTCGTAGCCCGGTTTCACTCCATCCCTGACCGGCAGTATCCAGATCTGAAGGAAGTGCACCATTTCCGACCTGGAGTGATTGAACTCGCTATGGGTTATGCCGGTTCCGGCACTCATGCGCTGCACTTCGCCCGGGACAATAACCGATCCGTTGCCCATGCTATCCTTGTGCTCCAGTGCCCCTTCCAGGACATACGTGATGATTTCCATGTCGCGATGCGGGTGGGTCGGGAATCCCTCACCCGGCTGAACCCGGTCCTCGTTGATGACCCGCAGGTTCCTGAACCCCATGTGTTCAGGGTCGTAATAATCGGCAAAAGAAAACGTGTGATAGGTATTCAGCCAGCCATGATCGGCATGTCCGCGTTGATCTGCTTTTCGTATGGTGAACATTGTCATTCTCCTTGAGGCGATCCGCTCAAAAGGCAAAGCAGGTGCAGCCGATCCCCCAGCTGCCATGTTCCCCGATTACCGTATGGGTATGCTGATGCAGGGGATTGCCGCATGAACTGCCCTGGCTGGCCATGCTACCTGCAGCAGCAGGTGCATGCCGGTACGCGCCACCATACACCCCGGTCGGCGCCCAGTCAGGCGACACCGGCGGCAGCGGTGGGGCCAGGCTGGCAAAGTCACCACTGCCATGGACGATCTTCCCGTCCATGAGCGTCAGCAGCGACTCGATCCCCTTGATCTCGTCCTCCGGCACCGTGAAGTAATCGGCGGAGAGTACCGCCAGATCGGCCGACTGCCCTGCGGTGATCCGCCCTTTCCTGCCGTCATCGCCAGAGAACCAGGAGCTCCCCTCGGTGTAGAGGCGCAGAGCCGTGTTACGGCAGAGACGATTCTTTTCATCGTAGAGCGCCAGCCCGCCCACCGTCCTGCCGCTCACCAGCCAGTAGAGCGATACCCAGGGGTTGTAGCTCGAGACCCTGGTTGCGTCGGTACCGGCCCCGACCGGAATCCCCAGGTTCAACATGCGGGAGATCGGCGGTGTCCGCTGTGCCGCTTCGGCGCCGTAACGATTCACGAAGTATTCACCCTGGAAAGCCATGCGGTCCTGAATGGCGATGCCGCCCCCCAGATTGCGTACCCGCTCCATGCTCTGCTCCGAGATGGTCTCGGCATGGTCGAAGAACCAGCGCAACCCGTTGAAAGGGAGTTCCCGGTCTACTTCCTCGAACACGTTCAAAAAGCGGCTGATCGATTCATCGTAGGTGGCATGCAGCCTAAACGGCCAGCGGTTGGCGACCAGCAGCCCGATCACCTTCTTCAACTCGGCCTCCAGCACCGGCTGCAGATCAGGCCTCGGTTCCAGGAAGTCCTCGAAATCGGCCGCCGAGAAGACCAGCATCTCACCGGCGCCGTTCATCCGGTAGAGGTCGTTTCCCTGTCCGGGGGAGACGATTTTGGCCCAGCCGGCAAAGTCGTCGTACTCCTCTTTGGGGCGCTGGGTGAAGAGGTTGTAGGCGATGCGCAGGGTCAGTTGATTCTGTTCAACCAGATGTTCGATAACCCGGTAGTCATCCGGGTAGTTCTGGAAGCCGCCGCCGGCATCGATGGCGCTGGTGATCCCCAGCCGGTTCAGCTCCCGCATGAAGTGGCGGGTCGAGTTGACCTGATCGTCGAAGCCAAGTTTCGGCCCCTTGGCCAGACTGGAATAGAGGATCAGGGCATTGGGCTTGGCGATCAGCAGCCCGGTGGGGTTGCCGTGCCGGTCGCGCTCGATCAGGCCGCCGGGCGGGTCGGGCGTCTCCCGCGTATAGCCCATGGCATTCAGCCCGGCCCGGTTGACCAGGGCCCGGTCGTAGAGATGCAGCACGAAGACCGGGGTGTCCGGCGAAGCGGCGTTGATCTCCTCCAGGGTCGGCATGCGCCGCTCCGCAAACTGGAATTCGGTCCAGCCACCCACAACCCGCACCCATTGGGGGGCCGGGGTGCGCAGCGCCTGTTCCTTGAGCATCCGCAGGGCGATGGCCAGTGACGGCACGCCGTCCCAGCGCAATTCCATATTGTAGTTAAGTCCGCCGCGGATGACATGAATATGGGAATCGTTCAGACCGGGAATCACGGTGTACCCCTTCAGGTTGATGATCTTGGTCGTTGCGCCGGCCAGTTTCAGGACGGAGCGCTCATCGCCCGTCTCCAGGATGCGACCTTCAGCGATGGCCACCGCGGACACCTCCGGCAGCAGCGGGTCGAGGGTAGCTATTCTAGCGTTATGTAATATAAGTTCAGCTGTATTCATTTTGATTACCTCCCAACGCTGCGTTGTTTCAAGAGCGGGCTGAACAGCTTCACCAGCAAGGGCATGACGACCCAGGTCAGCAAACATACGATGCCGACCGAAACCACCAGCGCCTGCAGCATTAGCGGCAGGCCACTGATCAGGGGCACCAGCGCGTTAGACACGAGCATACTGACCGGCCAGACCCCCAGAACCGTGATGATCGCCATCTTCCAGCGGGCAGGAGCCTGTGCGCCATCAGTTTCGAACCAGTATTCCAGGCCCCGTTCCACATGGTATTTCGGCTGTTCTTCCCGGAACTGCTCGGCCTTTTTCAGAAATTCCCGCCGCACGTCCGAATTCATCCAGGCCTTGAGATGCTCGTCGGTGTCGAACCTGAAGACGATCACATACTCCGACTCCCTGGCATCGTGATGAACCACGTTGAGCCCGAGATGTCCGGGAAACTTGAGAGCAGCCGCAGAAACATCACGGAACCAGGCGTCGAATTCCTGCTCGTGTCCCTGGCGGACATGCCAGGTGACCACCACCGTCACCTGGCCGCTTTCGATTCGGGTCACTTTCATGATCAGTGTCCTGAAGCTCCGGCGCGACTGGCGGGAGCGCCATGCACCATGGTGTAGGCATATTCAACTCCCTGGCCGTAGGCACCGCAGTGATCCTTAACCACTTCGATGACCGCGTTGTAGGTATCCTTGCGAGCCCAGTCACGCTGGAATTCGAGCAGCACCTGCAGTGCGGTGACCGGCACCACACCGGCCTGCTCGATCCTCCGCATGGCGGCATTGTGGGCCGCGAGACTGGTGCCGCCGGAGGCGTCTTCGACGGCATAGACCTCGTATCCGGCCTGGAGCGCCTCAAGGGCCGGGAAGGTCAGACAGACTTCGGTCCAGAGAGCTGCCATGATCAGTTTCTTGCGGCCGGTGGCAACGACCGCCGCGACCAGCTTGGCATCTTCCCAGGAGTTCATGGAGCTGCGTTCAACCGGCTCATGGTCCGGAAAGATATCCAGGACCTGCGGCCAGAAGTTGCCGGAGAAGCTTTTGGTTTCCACGGTGGTCAGGACGGTCGGGACATTGAAGATCTTCGCCGCCTTGGCCAGCAGCATGACGTTATTGAACAGGGTCTGACGGTCGATATTGGCAACACCGAAGGTCATCTGCGGCTGGAAGTCGATCAGTATCAGAGCGCTGTTCTGCGGGTTCAAAAGTTCGGTTTTCATATCAAACCCCCTAATGGGATAATTTTTGTCTTGTATGATTTAACCATAGCCCTCTTTTTAGAGAAGCGCTCATACTCTTTTTCGTTGTCAGGTATGTTTTATTGTTATAGCGTGAAGACATGGAACTGCGACACTACCGATACTTTCTGGCCGCGGCCGAGGAACTGAACATCAGCAAGGCTTCGCGCCGGCTGAACGTCTCCCAGCCGGCCATGAGCCGCCTGATTCGCGACCTGGAAGACGAGCTGGGTGCGCCGCTCTTCAAGCGGGAGCGCTTCGGGATCGCCTTGACACCGGCGGGCGAAACGTTTTTGAGCTATGCCCGCCAGATTCTTGACCTGAGCAACGAAGCAACCCGGGTGCTTCGCAACCAACCGGCGCAAATACCGACCATCACCATCGGCTTCATCACCTCTTCGCTGGGGTCATTCTTTGGCGCCGCTATAAAGTCCATTCGTGACGCTCACCCCGATCTCATGGTCAAAATCCACGAACTCTCGCCTGCCGACCAGGTCAAGGCGTTGCACAAAAACCAGATCGACATCGCCCTGATCGGCAACCCCTGCGGCTCGGTGCATGACGAATTTGAGACCAGCGTGCTGTTTGAACTGGCGTTGGAGGCGGTACTGCCGGTTGGTCATCGGCTGGCGAAGCGGAAGCAGCTAAACCTGAAGGAACTGGAGAGTGATGATTTCATCGGCTACAACGAAGAGAGTTTTCCGGGGAGAAACCAGACGATTATCAATGCCTGCCGGGTGGCAGGTTTTAAACCCTCCTTGAAATATCAGGCCGACAGTCTGGTGGAGGTGCTGACATTGATCGGCGCCGGCACCGGCGTCTGTCTGATGCCGGCCGACGTGATCAGCCTGCCGCACCCCGGTACGGTCTTTCTGCCGATCAGGGAAAAACTGGAGCCGATACGGTTTACCGCGGCATGGAGACGGGATGACGACCGGTCCGTTGTCGCTGAATTGATCACCTACCTCAAAAATGTGCCTAAGGCAGATTAGCCGACCTCATAATTTTCTGCTGCACAGCCATAGCAAAAGGGGACAGGCCGCATTATAAAAAGCAGCTTGTCCCCCTTTAGTCTGCCAAAGGCGGCCAATCGGCTGCCCAGTGAATTAAGTGACGCGGAGCTTCGACATACTCTGCATCCTCCTGCCTGCCCTGAAGGACCTGCTGACTGGCATCACCCCGGGATCTCGGCCTCGACCAGCTCTGCAAGCAGCACGAGCGATTCCTGCCAGCCAAGGTAGCACCCCTCCAGGGGGATGGCTTCAAAGATTCCTTCCTGCACTATCTACCAGATCGGTGGCATCCATTTGGTCAGCGCATCGGGATCGAGAAACGCCCGGTAGATTCGCTTGGCCGGTTCGCGAATAACACGGTGAAGTCTGACGGTGTGTTTAGCATTCCCCCCCTTTTTAATCCCGCTTTGATGCCCCGGTTCATATGGAGTATACTATATTCACCGGCAGACACAGAGTTGTGCCGCCGGAGATGTCACAGGTATGAGGAGGCTGCCATGAAAGCGACCTGCATATCAATTCCGGAACTTGCACTCATCGCCGGCACACGTGCGGCGCTTGGGGCGGGGATCGCCCTGATAGTCGGGGATCAGTTGACGAAAGAGCAGAAGAAAGCGATCGGCTGGACCCTGTTTCTGGTCGGAGTAGTTACCACCGTACCGCTTCTGGCAGACGTGATCGCAAAGAGGGTCAAGTGACAATCAGCAAGGAGGTCGCCATGAACAGCCAACCCGTAGTCGAGGTCTTTTTTGATTACATCTGACCCTGGTGCTACCTCGGTACCGTGCGTACCGATCGCCTGCAAAAGGAATGCGGGGTCCAACTGCGCTGGAGCTGCTTCCCGCTCCACCCCGAAACCCCGCCGGAAGGAAGGGAGCTTGCCGATCTCTTTGCCGGGCGCGAAGCCATGATCCGCGAGATGCAGGCCCGGCTGCTGCAGGTTGCAGCGGCAGAGGGGCTGCCGCTGACCGAACGGAGCCGCACCTACAACAGCCGGCTCGCCCAGGAACTGGGGAAATGGGCGGAAGAACAGGGGCGTGGCGCTGAGTTCCGCCATGCCGTCTACCGGGCCTATTTTGTGGAAGGAGTTAACATCGCCCAGGTTGATGAGTTGGTGCAGATTGCCACCGCAGCCGGGCTGTCGGCGGATGAGGCGCAGGCGGTGTTGGCAGAGCGGACTTTTGCAGAGGCTGTGGATACTGACTGGCAGCGGGCCATGGATTTGCACATCACCGCAGTGCCGACCCACCTGTGCGGCGGGAGGCGTCTGACCGGTTTCGCGGGCTATGATGAGTTTGTGCTCCTGATCGGTGAGAGCCGGTAAGCTCTTTATACGGGACACAGGCGGGCGATCGGCCGCCTTTTTAATTATGTATGGTGTCGGGCAATTTCGGAAGTGGAATGCTAATTCCAGTTATCAATCTTCAGATCATGGGGAGACGGCTTCCCTTTTCCTGTTTCCACATACTCACGAAGGCTCAACAGGAATGTCGCCCACTTCATACTGCAGTGATAGGTAACCTCAACCGCCTCGCGCCAGTTTCTGTGGCCGAAGAGGACAATGGTCTGGTTCTCCTGCTCTGACAGCTGAAAGGTGATATCAGTTCCAACCCATTCAGCCGGCCCCTCTACGCAGCGCCAGCGAACATCTTTATTTTCGCCCAACTCTTGCACCTCCATAACCATTCTGCCCAGCAGTTCGCCTGACTTCGTACGAAAGCTGAATTCGATCTTCCCTCCGATCTTGCCATCTCCTACTACTTCCTCGGTCCACCAGTGGGCCAGACCTTCCAACGTTGTCAAAGCGTTATAGACCTGAGTCGCAGGGGCCTTGATCCCGATTCGATGAAGGATGTCTACCATATAGATCACCTCCATATTGAGTCATGATTTAATTGGCGGATGAAAACTGGGACAGCCTGGGTCTTCACACCGCACCTGCCCCCAGGCCCATTCAGGCCGCGCGGTGTAGTTCCGCGCCGCGGTAGACCTCGGCAAACCACCCGGCGAACGTCTCGATGGAGGTCGGCGTGGTGTTGTCGGCGTTCCGCGGCCGGTTGACCGCGAACAGCCCACGGTTCAGGGCATCGCTCATCTCGATGAACAGCCGGCTCACATCACGGCTCATTCCCATATCGAGCAGTGCCTGGTTGAACTCGTCATATGTGAACTGACGATAGGCAAGGTCGAGGATGCCGATCCGTCGGCCGATGACGGTAAAAGCCTCCTTCAGGGAGAGATCACGCTGGCCCAGCAGATCCCGAACGGACGAACCGCTGAAATCCCGCGCCAGCAGATGACCGGCAACCCGTTCGGCAATGTCAGCCGTGGCGATCATTGCAAATTTCAGGTCACCCCGCACCGCCGAACCGGCAAAGCCGTGCTCATGGATGAGCGGCACATTCGCCAGAAGATTCTCCATAAAGTAGGTTGGGCGCAGATGGAGAACATGCACCCCGTGCAGGGCATTAAGCCGTATTTCCTGATCGTGCAGCCCGAGGATCGGCCCGGTGCCCCGAGGCAGATCCGCTCCCTGGCTGCTCAGGTTCACCACGTGGGTAATTCCGGCGTTGCCGATGGCCGTGGCGATGCTGATGCCGACGACATCCTGATAGGCGTGGAAATTGGGAGCAGTGTAATTGGGGGGGATCATGGCGAAAACTGCATCCACCCCCCTAAAGGCACCTGTCAGGAACGACGTATCCTTCAAATTCCCGGCCGCCGCATCAGCCCCCCGGTTCACATGCTGCTGCAATCTCGACATATCCCTGCCGATGACCCGTACCTTTTCACCTTTACTGAGCAGGATGTCCGCCACCCGGCTCCCTATATGTCCTGTTGCTCCGATAATTGCGTACATTTGTTACTCCTTTCTGCCCGCTTCTGCCGGGTCAGTACCAACGCTGTAACAGGTTTCAGTCATACCTCCTGTTACTATTTTTTTTTACGCCTGTTACGGCAAACGGGATGCGGAAAACTTTGTATAAATTTCTTCGCCAAAGAGCATAGAATGTAGGTGACAGAGAAATCGTTATGGGCTCGGTACACTGACCGCTCACTACCGTCACTTTTTTCCGGGCGGCGCATTACGAAGGAGACGTGACATGGCAACGCATGCAAAGAACACAATTTGCCTTTGGTACAACCGCGACGCCGAGGAGGCGGCACGGTTTTATGCAGCAACCTTTCCCGATTCATCCGTTGGCGCAGTACTCCGCGCACCGGGGGACTATCCGGACGGCAAGCAAGGGGATGTGTTGACGGTCGAATTTAGCGTGATGGGAATTCCCTGCCTCGGGCTTAATGGCGGCCCCGAGGTCAAGCACAACTGGGCATTCTCCTTTCAGGTTGCAACCGCTGACCAGGCCGAAACGGATCGTTACTGGAACGCCATTGTCGGCAACGGTGGCGCGGAAAATGCCTGCGGCTGGTGCCAGGACAAATGGGGCCTGTCGTGGCAGATTACTCCGATCGCCCTGACTGAGGCGATAACCGATCCCGACCCCGCCGCCGCCAAGCGGGCGTTCGATGCGATGATGGAGATGAAAAAGATCGACATCGCTGCAATAGAAGCGGCGCGCCGCGGTACCGTGCTAGATAGTGGTGGGGTCTGCAAAGCGTGCTTGAATGAAGATTTTGATTCTTGCGTCTGCCCTGAACCTAAAAACTAATCAACTGTGCCTCCTCACGTCCCGGTTATCTGACGGAAGCCGGTCAGGTGACCGGGGAGGTGCTGCACGTGGACGGCGGCGCGCACATCGGCAAATGGTGAGTGCCGCACGACGACTGCGAGCTTAATCTGCACGTAGCAGAATTATGCAAAAAAGGAGACGGAACATGAAAATCCTGATGGTGTTGACGTCCCATGATCAACTTGGCACAACCGGCCACAAAACCGGTTTATGGCTGGAAGAATTTGCCGCTCCCTATTTCGTATTCAGGGATGCCGGTGCCGATCTGACGCTCGCCTCACCCAAGGGCGGGCAGCCGCCGATCGATCCCAAGAGCGACCTGCCGGAAAATCAGACCGAGGCCATGGCCCGCTTCAAGAAGGATGAGACGGCGCAGAAAGCCTTCGCTCACACGGTCCGGCTCACGGATGTGAAAGCGGAAGATTTCGACACGGTCTTCTACCCGGGTGGACATGGCCCCATGTGGGACCTGGCCGAGAGCCCGGTTTCGATTGCGTTGATCGAGTCGTTCTACAATTCCGGGAAGCCGGTGGCATTGGTCTGTCACGCCCCTGGTGTCCTCCGTCATGTCACATACCTGGGAAAGCCTCTGGTAAAGGGGAAGCGCGTAACCGGCTTTACGAATGAGGAGGAGGCAGCGGTCCAGCTCACCAAGGTTGTGCCGTTCCTCGTCGAGGATGAGCTGAAACGTCTGGGCGCCATCTTTGAGAAGGTGCCCAACTGGCAGCCGTTCTCCATCGTTGATGGCCTCCTCATTACCGGGCAGAATCCCGCTTCGTCAGAATCTGCAGCCCATGCACTTCTAGGGGTTGTTGGCATGTAAAAGGCGGCGTAGAGCACGACCCTGGTTCAATAAAAGTGGTTGCTATGCGCTAGGCCATGCCGTAGTTCGGCCGGTACGCAGGAGAGATAAAGATGGGCCTGTCCTGAGCGTAGTCGAACGACCATCGCCTCGGTGATCTTGCGTTCCGCTATGGTGGCCAGGATGTCCATGGGGTGTGGTTTGGAATATGTCGGCGGGTAATTTCAAGCAGAGAAACAGACAAAGGCGGCCGCTTGGCCGCCTTTTGCATTAAGCGTGGTATCCCCGTAAGTGGCTTCTACGCCGCGACGGTCTCCGCCCCTGCCAGCCGTCTCCCCATCTCGAAGGCCCGTTGGCAGTCCAGCGGCAGCGCCTCCGCCCGCCGCTTCGCCTTGTGGACCGGATCGAAGCTCTCGATCACCACTTTCGAGTAGTCGTCCACCTGGCAGGTATCGAAAGCGTAGAGCGACTCGACGGTCCCGAGCAGCAGCTGGGCATAGCGTTCGTTCGCCTTGATGAAGTACTCGTAGCCAAACTCCCGGCTCCGCTCTTCGGTGACGTTCATGGTGTAGATGAAGGCCGTGGCCAGCTTCTTCGGAAACAGGGTGCCGTATGGGACGGTGTAGGTCAGATAGGGGAACAGCAGCCGTTCCATGAAGCTGCGCGTCTCGCCGGTGACCGAACCGAAATAGACCGGTGA
Organism: Geobacter sp. UBA698; assembly: GCA_002298925.1. Lineage (GTDB taxonomy): Bacteria > Desulfobacterota > Desulfuromonadia > Geobacterales > Pseudopelobacteraceae > Pelotalea. The sequence continues at coordinate 15,036 of DBMM01000128.1, forward strand.
GCCGATGACCAGAGCGTCGGCCGTGGCGATCTTCTCTAGCAGCGGCGTCAGACCGTCTTTCATGGCGCAGCAGCCGTAACTCTTCCCTCCCCTGGTCTTGCAGGCGAAGCAGCTAGTGCACCCTTTGAAGTCCAGGTCGTACAGGTGAACGAGTTCCGTCTGGGCCCCCTGCTCAGCGGCTCCTTCCAATGCCTTTGCCACCAGAGTTGCCGTGTTCCATTGTTTGCGGGGACTTCCGTTGATACCGATTACTTGCATCATCTACCTCCCATTAAAATAGTAAATTATAAATTACGGACACTTCCCTGTTTTTCGCGGGCGACCCGGCGCTCCCGGCCGCAATCGCTGGTTAAGGCTGAACTCCAACTGGTCGATAAACTGCTCCGACCCAAATGGACGGCCGGTCCGTGTGGCCCTCCGGATACCGTCGTCCGTCTCTTCATCCACTGCGTCGAGGAATGCCGCGTAACCAGCACGCTCATCGGGTGCCAGCCACGAATCCTCCGCCAACAACTGATCGTGCCTTCCCGTCACATGGGCTGTGGCACTGGACCAGGGATAGGCCACCGGAGTATCTGCCAGGCCAGTTTTCACCGGGTTGCGCTCGATGTACCGCGCCGCGCTCCAGAGGTACGAGTTGCTCTCGACAATGCACGAGAAGAAGCGGTTCTGCCAGATACGCCCGGACTGGTTCAACTTGCGGTTCAGGTACTGGGTGTAGAGCATGTTGGTCAGGCCGATCCCACGCGCCAGGCCGGTGTCTGTCTCCGGCACGGCCAGCAGGTGGATATGGTTGCCCATCAGGCAGTACGCCCAGATAGTCACTTTGTATTTCAGGGTGTATTTCAGCAGCAGGTTCAGATAGGTCTGCCGGTCTTCGTCATCGAAGAACACCGCGGCGCGGTTGTTACCGCGCTGGGTGATGTGGTGCGGATATCCGGCGGCTATGATGCGGGCAACGCGGGGCATGGCGGAATATTAGCGCAGGGAGAAAGCAGGTGCAATGGAAATATGGGAAGTGTCCCTCGTTTCCCCCTCGTTTCCCCCCAGACAATATATGCCGAGATAGCTATATTCTTTACCTCGCTATTGTGTTACTCGTAGCTATGGAAATTAATTCATCCACAGAAGTTTTCAGGGAATAATAGCGGGAGATTCATAATGTTCGGCTTTTTTAAGAAAGACGGTATGGGAAGTGCTCTGGATGAAGTTCAGGAATATCATAAAAGGTTAGACCTTGAACTAGAACTGTCACCGTCAATAGTTGCTGAAATCAAGAATTTTGATTTGTTTAAGGACATTGACAAGAGATACAAAAGTAAAGGTCTTTCAAAATACGGCGGGTTAGCCTGGTTCTGCACACAGTTTATCATCAACACCGTGAAGGCACTTGATAACGGCCATACCATGAGTGCAGTGTCAATGGACACATTGAAGAAAATGATGTATGTGAGTTTGGCTATTGGCAATAGCATACCGGAACTGAAACTGACCAAAGAAGATATGAAGCCGATTCAAGCGTCCTGTGAAGCATCTATGGACTATATGAAAAAGAACCCTTCCCCTCTTGAAGCTGAATTAAGTGCCTATTTCCCCAGTTAGAACTGAAATTTAAAAGTCCATATCACACCTACAACATCGAGTAGGTCAAAGTCGAGTCCTATGTGCTAGAGGATCCTGGCACAAAAACTATCAGAAGGTTGTTACCGACTTTTCCCAGCAGGATCTGGGGCAGCTTAAAACGAGAATTGCCACAGCGCTTGAAATGAACTGAATATAGAAACAGCATAGGCGGCCATTGGCCGCCTATTTTAGTTTGTATAGTATCCTCGACATAACTAATAGCTAATTTCAATGCCACTCATAATAGACTTTCAATTTGTTTCCATGCGGTATCCTAAGTAGACCATCATGCTGTAGCCGTCCCACAACTATTCCTGGAGCAATACTGATTTCACTGGCAAATTGAACAATCGCAGATAAGGATCGACCATCCCAACACGCTAAGAAACGTCTAAGATCTTGGGGATTAATTAGTCTCTCACTTGAAAATTTATTAGCTTCTGCTTCTTTTTCTCCATCTAGTCCATTGCCTTCAATAAATATTTCTTTTTTCCCATGCTTTACAATATGCCCAGCCTCATGGAAAAAGGTAAACCAAAGTTGGTCATTGCTCTTATACCTGAGACTTAGCTGAATCAATGCTTTGTCTCCAATCCAGCGTGTTGCACCTGATACACCGGTTTTAGGTAATTCTCTAACAAATATTACAGCAACCCCAACTCTCGCACACATCGCTACCAACTTCGGGCAAAAAACTTTAGGGTCTTCCTCTTGCGTAAGGAAACGAATCTCATCAAGTGCATCCTGAAATCCTTTTTTGTCAAAAGGTCCACAAGATATTTTTTGCGCCTCGATCTCCCCCTGCCTCAACCATGCAGATACAGATTCTGCGCATGTCTCAAAGCGCTGTGTTTGGCGATAAACAACCTGATATTCTTCCCAAACTGTTCTCCACTGATCTGGAGAAGCTATACCAAAAAACCGTAGCATCTCCTCAAGTTGATCAATAGGGTCTAAAAAGCGGCTAATCCATCCATAGCTAGACATAGCCCTCACAGGAATACGCTTCAACCACTCAAGGTGCACACTAAGCTTTGCTTTCTCAGCAAGTCGTACTTGGTCCTCTTGAAACTGACGCTCCAAAGAGCTCCAAAAGGAAGCTGGACGATTAAAGACTCGTTCAAATTTAAATGCGGTATCTGGGGTAATAGCAGCTTTACCTTTGATTATTTCATTAATAGTTTTTTTTGCCATTCCTGTACGATCAGCAAGCTCAGCCTGCGTCATCCCATAGGACTCAAGATAATCTTCCAACACTTCTCCAGGGAGAACCAAATAATCTGGAATATAGCTCGTTTTCTTACTCATGAGTGTCCTCAATTCCAATAATCTTGATAGCCGTTACCATTTGCCAGTTTAGCCCCCCATCATCCAACACAGGTATGGGACTATGATCTGGGACAAATATTAGCCGATATGGATGATCAAGATCCACCGATAACTGCCCGTGCCTCTGGCCTTCAGTTAGCTCGTGACATCTGGAAGGAGGGCTTTTGGGTGGCCAAAAATCCTTCAGGTTTTCTGCAGCACGTAACTCCTTCATTCTTATACGGATACGTTTTGCACGGGGCGCCCCATGAATTTTTTCAAGTTGCTTGCCCTCATTGAACTCTTTCGAGACCTTTGTATTTTGAAAAGATATATTCATATCATAACACGCTTCCTAAAATTAATAACCTACTTAGTTAATTATTTTGCCATAGCATGTCAAGTATTATTTATTTTAGGTAGCCAAGACCAGAGGTATTTTGTCCAAGCCTGCCACCCTTCATTGTTCCCCAGTGATCTTGTATTCAGCTATGGTGTTTAGGATGTCCATGGGGTGTAGTGTGGATTATTTCAGCGAGAAATTTTAAGCAGAGAAACAGCAAAGGCGGCCAATTGGCCGCCTTTTGAATTTAGTATGCTGTCCCCGGAATACTCCCCAGAAGGTTACTCTACTTTCTGAACAAGTTGTCTGACCTCTTTTTTGACTATTTCATTCCATGTAAATTTTGATAGAGAGACAAGGCATAAGAGTCGGTCATCCCTGCTATAAAATCCACCACCATAAGAACTTTTAAATATTCTTTATTTGCATAAGTAGATTTTTGCATTGCATATCTTGATTGGTGTGAAAGAAGGCTACAAATTTTTCCGTTTGAAGTTTTTCTATTTTCAGCGTCTCTTGACATTACAGCTTCAAAGAAACGCTCAAGCAAGTACAAAATAACGGTTTCACCGAGTAATTCGCTTTTTACTACACTCTCAAATCTGAAGTTTTTTATTGCGATATCCTCAAACAATTTCCTTAATTTTTCTGATTTTGAACCACTGAGTAATTCTTGGTCATAGTTTCCAATAACAATTTCATTATGATTATCAACAAAACTCTTAAAAGCAGAATTAATCATTTTTTGTTGAGCAAATATTCGACAATCTTGGATTATTAAAGAAGTTAAGTTTTCATAAGTTTTGTACTTATCTCTCAGTTCAACTATTTTGTTACGAAGAGCAACACACTCTTCATCATTCCCGTATTTAGTTTGTATTAAATCAATAACTCAACTTTCGCA
>DBMM01000099.1 GCA_002298925.1 Geobacter sp. UBA698
ACTCCGGCGGCGTCGGGTTTGAAGCGGGATTCCAGGTCAGGGACCTGTTTGATGCAGACGAGTATTTTCATAGCTACCTCCAAAAATGGATTACTGCCGACTATTTGCGATGCAGAGCTGGCTTTACGCTTGAGAGGGTGCTGGCCTGGGCCGCACCCGACAGAAGCAATCAAAAACAATATGTACCGTTATGCGGAACAAATGTACTGTTTTAAGAATAAATTTAAAAAATAATTTGTGCAAGAAAAAAATAGCAGCAGCTCTGCATTTATTACCAATTCGTACACGGCATCGTAATAAGCTGTAAATTAAGAGCATTGCAATTACTGCTCATACAACAAACACTGTAACCACCATTATTGTGTTCCGCATTGCGGTACGTCAACACCAAATATTATTTGACTTGCTCCATGATCTGTGAAAAGCTCAGTCTAAGGCATGCTTCCTAAGCGATATTCACGCCAAGAGGAGAATGATGACCATTAAAAACAGCCTTAACACGATGAATATGGCAGAAGATGACGGTAAATTTGTCGAAGCGCTGGGGCGAGGACTGCGCGTTCTGGAATGCTTCCGGCCAAGCGAACGCTTCCTGGGACAGAACGAGATCTCCAAGCGGACAGGACTCACCAAAGCTGCCGTCTCCCAGCTGACATTCACCCTGTGCGAACTCGGCTACCTGCATTACTCGCCCGACAAAAACAGCTACTCCCTGGGAACAGCCGTGATCCCCCTCGGACACGCCCGGTCGCCCCAGAGGGACATCCGTCGTGTGGCTCGTCCGCTGATGCAGTCCCTGGCTGAATACGCTCACGCCTCAGTGCACTTGGGAATTCGCGACCAGCTCAACATGGTCTATATAGATACCTACCGGGCCACATCCTCATTCACCGTTCAATTTGACGTGGGCCCGCAGGTCACCATTGCCAACACCTCCATGGGACGCGCCTACCTGAGCGCACTGCCGGAAACGGATCGCACCGCGCTGCTGGAGCAGATCCGGAAAAACGATGAACAGAATTGGCCGCGGGTCAAGGCGGGCATCGACCAGGCAGTGCGGGACTACCGGGAAATGGGTTTCTGCCTGAGCCTTGGCGACTGGAGGAGCGAGGTCAACGCAATTGCCGTACCGCTGATACTTGCAGACGGAACCATCATGCTCTTCAGCTGCAGCGGAGCAGCATTCCAGATGCCGCGTCAGATGCTGGTGGAGGATATCGGCCCGCGATTGAACAACCTGACCGGCAATGTCCGCACGGCACTGTCCATGGCCAACAGATGACAAGCCCCGAGGAGAGAGCCCATTTCTTTTGACCTGACGCTTATCATCAAATCCCTGCAGAACACCCTGGTTGTGGTGATCGCAGCCTTCATAACCAGCCAGCTGCCGGCCTTCCGTCGCATGCTCGGTTCCTACGGCTCCAGGAAAAGGGACATGCTGTTTTTGACTCTTTTTTTCGGCACGTTCTCAGGGCTGGGCATCTGGGTGGGGCTGCCGATCCAGGGTTCCCTGGTCAGCTGCAAGATTGTCGGCGTTGTCGCCGGGGGGCTGCTGGGGGGACCGCTGGTCGGCCTGGGTGCGGGAATCATCGGCGCCATACCGCGCTATTTTCTGGGAGGCTTTACAACCTCGGCGTCGATCATCGCCAACCTGGCCATCGGCTGCTTTGCCGGGCTGGTCAACAGGCATTACGGCCTGAAGCGGATCAACCTGAAAATCGCCCTGGCAACGGCTCTGACCTCGGAACTGATCCTGAAAATACTGATCCTTTCCCTGTCAAAGCCGTTTGAGGCGGCCTGGGCGCTGGAAAAGCGGATTGCCGTGCCGACGACCATCGCCAACAGTTTCGGCCTAGTGCTGTTCGTCTACATCGTCAGGGAGGTCTTCAGCCAGAGGGAGAAGATCCAGGCCGAATCCGCCCAGAAGGCCATGCTGGTCATCAAGCATACCGCCGGACTGCTGCGCCACGGGCTCAACCAGGAATCCGCCCGGCGGATTGCCGAGATGATCTTCGCCCATACCGCTGCGGCTGCCGTGGCAATTACGGATACGGTCAATATTCTCGCCTTCGTAGGGCAAGGCGATGACCACCATTGCGCCGGTCTCCCCTATCTGACGGCATCCACCAGATACGTCCTGGACAACCGCCAGCCGGTGGCCAGCAACGAGAAGAACGCCATCGACTGCTCACACCCAGGCTGTCCCCTGACCGCTGTGGTGGACGCCCCCCTGATCGTCGAAAAGGAACTGCTCGGCAGCATCAAGATTTTCAAGTCAGGCCAGGACATCGTCACCCCCTATGAAGCCGAACTGATCCAGGGCATAGCGGACTTCCTCAGCTTGCAGCTGCTGCAGCTGAAACTGGACGAGCTTGAAATACTGCGCTCCCAGGCGGAGTACCGGGCGCTCAAGGCTCAGATCAATCCCCATTTCCTGTTCAACACGTTAAGCACTATCCGGGCGCTGGTCAGAAAGGACCCGGAAATCGCGCGACTGCTGATCAAGGATCTCTCCGATTTCATGCGGCGGACCTTGAGCTGTCCGGAGGAGGTCGGCACTCTTGCCGATGAACTGGAAATAGTCCGCCACTACATCCGCATCGAGAAGGCCCGTTTCGGGGAACGGGTGCTCATGGTGGAAGAGATCCCGGCGGGCATGTTGAGCGGCCTGCTGCCGAATTTCTCGTTGCAGCCCCTGGTGGAAAATGCCATAAAGCATGGGCTGTCACCCAAGCCGGGGGGCGGGACCGTGAAAATCAAGGCCTGGAGCAGTGCTGACGGGCGCTTCATCGAAGTGGAAGACGACGGCGCAGGAATGCCGGAGGCGACACTGGCAGAGCTGCTCAAGGGCAAATCCCCCTATTCATCGACAAGCGGGACCGGCATCGGCTTGAACAACGTAAACCAGAGGCTGCAGAGAATGTATGGCGAGCGTTTCGGCCTGCAGGTCGAGAGCAGAGTGGCACAGGGGACAAAGATCACCGTCTGCCTTCCCCCGCATGCCGGCAGGAGTGATCAATGGGAAAAATAACCATACTGATCGTGGATGACGAGCTGCTCATGTGCGAGGAGTTGAAATGCCAGCTCGATCTCTATTCCGAGCTTGAAGTCCTGGCGGTCTGCCACGACGGGGAAGAGGCCCTGGCAAGGGCAGCAGAATTGAAGCCCGATCTGATTTTTCTGGACATCCAGATGCCCGGGATTACCGGCTTGACCGTTGCGGACGTACTATCACGGCAGCTGCAGCCCCCCAGGGTGGTCTTCCTGACCGCCCATGACGAATACGCCCTGAAAGCTTTCGGGGTGGATGCCCTGGATTACGTGCTGAAGCCGTTCGACGAAAATGACATCAACCGGGTGATCGCCAAGATAAAAAAACAGCTCTACCCACCGGGGAAGCCGGCGCCGGAGGCGCAGGAACAGTGCCTCCCGGGCCACTCCACAGACTTCCAGCGCAAATTCTGCGTCCCAAAGGGGGCCCGCCTGGAGGTGCTCGACCAGGAGCAGATCCAGCTGGTGTACGCCAAGGACAGGCTGGTGTTCATCCAGACGATGGAAGGGGCTGCCCACCAGATCAAGTCCACCCTCAACGAATTGTCCGCAAAACTGGACCCGAAACTCTTCGTGCGCTGCCACAGGAATTACATCGTCAATGTCGATGCGATCCAGAGCCTGGAGAACTGGTTCAACCGCGGATATCTGCTGGTACTGAAGGGAAAGACCAGGAGCGAGGTCCCGGTCAGCCGGCAATACGTCCGAAACCTTAAAGATTACCTGGAATTTTAAGCCCCCCTAACTGTTTGCCCCCCTCTGTAAGCGCCACATCCGCCTGCCGCAAAAAACAGTATTTGTTTAAAAACTTTTCACTCAAACGCCCCCACAGCACAACTCCATAAATGCATTTCAGCCCCTATTGGCTTTCCGGTACCCCTTTTTGGCTTCCTCGTCACTTCCTGGCGCTTCATTTCCGCTGATGGCTATATTCTGGGACAAACAGGCAATGAAAACGCTGTTGTATTTTCATCACGAAACAAAAGGAGGACTACATGCCGAAACGGTCAACTATCGCAAGCGGATTCACAGCAAGGGGTACTGGAAGCTCAACAGCTGAAAGGGGGACAGTATGAGCAGCGCAACGAAGGAAAAATCATGGACACTGGTGGTAGGGGCAATCCTGATCGGATTGATCGTCGATGGCATGGACCTGCAGCTTTTGGCCCTGGCCCTGCCGAGCATCATGAAAGAGTTGCACCTGTCGAATGTCTCGGGCGGCGCTATCGCCACCATCACCTTCGCCGGCATGGGAATCGGGGGAATTCTGGCCGGCTGGCTCTCCGACCGGCTGGGACGGGTACGGGTGGTATTCTGGGCCATCGTGACCTTCTCGATCGGAACGGCGCTGATCTGCTTCTGCCAAACCTTCTGGCAAATTGCCGCCATACGCTTCGTCTCCGGCTTCGGAATCGCCGCTCTCTACAGCGTCGGCCTGACCCTGGCGGCCGAATTTGTCCCGGAAAAGAGACGGGGGACGATCCTCGGCATCATGCAGGCCGGTTGGTCGCTAGGCTACGTCATTGCCGGGCTGCTCTCATCCTACATCCTGCCCGCCATCGGCTGGCGGCCGCTGTTCCTCTGCGCCATCGTACCGGGAGTGGTTACCCTGCTGATGCTGCGGGGTATGAGCGATCCTCCCAGCTGGTTCGCCAGCCGCGAGGCGGCCCGGGCAGCGGGCAAGCGGGAAAACGAGTTTGCCAAGCTCTGGGCCGACAAGGCCGTACGCAAGACCTTTATCGCCTGGTCGCTGACGGCCATAGCGCTCCAGTTCGGCTATTACGGCGTCAACACCTGGCTCCCCAGCTATATGGTCAAAGAACTCGGCGTCAACCTGAAGAACATGGGCTGGTATGTGGCCTCCACCTACGCCGCCACCGTCATCGGCAAAATCGTGGCCGGCTCGCTCACGGATTACTTCGGCCGACGCGCCATCTGGTTTGCCAGCGCGCTCGGTACGGCCATTGCGATTCCGGTCATCATCCACTATGCCAATGCCGGCAACGTGGCGGTATTGATGCTGCTTTTCGGGTTCCTTTTCGGCGCCCCCTACGGAATCAACTCCACTTACCTGGCAGAAAGCTTTCCCACGTCGGTCCGTGGGACGGCCGTGGCGACTTCCTACAACATCGGCAGGATCGGCTCCATGTCCTCCCCGATCCTGATCGGGTATGCCTCCACCACCTACAGCATCGCCTTCGGCCTGGCCCTGCTGGGGGTCGCCTATGCCGTCACGGCGATCATCCCCGGAATTTTCATCCCCGACAAGATGTACAATCCGAATTCCCTGGACGAAACCGCCAAAGCGGCTGAGCCGGCCCTGAATTCGGCAAGGGTGGCGCCTGAAGCGGCGTAGCCTCAGGTATAGAAAACCAAAAGGCCCCGGGCGTCATGCTGGGGCCTTTTTTGTGACTGCATCCGGCCGGATCCCCAGGAAGAACCATGGCCCCGTGCGGGTCCGGCACGCTTCGCCCCGTCCCGGCGCCCCAGCAGTTTCCAGAAAGCATAGCGCTTGACTGATATGAGGCAGCCCCACGATCATATCAGCAGAATAACAGCTGCCCGTATTTTGGCTCATCTGCAACCATCCGTTTTTATGGTTAATTAAATAACTGGGGTATTGGCATGTCTGATGCTTCTCCATGGATAGAAGCTCAGATCCAGAGGAGGAAATCAAAATGAAAAGAGTTATTTCCACCATCGTTGCAGTTGGGTTTATTTCAAGCATGCTGGTCACCACGGCCCAGGCCGGTAATCGTCATCTCGAAGTCTTGAATCCGCTCTGGGTTCCGGCAGCGATTCTTTCAACACTGGCAGCAGCAGTGACCATCACGCTCCCCCAGCCGGTGGCCTATGAACCTCGTGCATACCCCGAACCACGCCAGACTGTCATCTATGAAGAGCCACGCCAGACCGTCATATATGCGGAACCACGGCATTACCGCCAGGAGCGCCATTACGACCGTAACTGTTCATATGAAGAACCACGCCAGTATCGGCAGGTTCGCTATTATGACCGTGACCAGGCTTATTATGAACCACGCTATCGCGAATACCGATAGTTTCCAGAAACATTGGCTCAGGTCGTCTGCCCAGCTGTCGCTACACGTAACCGGCAATGTAATCAGGCCGGATTGACCACAATTCACCAGAAAGGAGATGAGGATTATGCCCTGGTATACCAATCACAGAATAACCTGCAAGGTTTTGAACAGAATTGCCAATCGTTACAGTCGTTCATCGCTCCAGGACCTCAAATCCGTTCTGGACCATGCCACGGAAACCATCTGGAGAAAACAGGAGCACTACTATAACAGCCTGCAACAGTAGGGAGCAGCGGAGTGCCTGGTGCTTGTAATGGTTTTATCGAGCTGATGGCGGGGTCTGCACAGGGTCCGCGGCTATTTATCCCCGACATGCTGTACAATTTGAATTCTTTGGACGTAACCGCCAGAGCGCCTGAAGCGGCGTAGTTTTTAGGATAAAAGGAGTAAAAAGGCCCCAAGCGGCATGCTGGGGCCTTTTTGTGTAGTGCATCCGGCTGAATTCCTCTCAAGTCTCATGTCTCAAATAGTTAGAACTACGTGTAAAAATCCGCGCCAATGACACTTGACAACACTTGGCATGGTTGTAAATTAATTTAATAAATCCTCACCAACCAATGAAGGTAAAGCTCCCCTGAGAGCGAAACAAAATCGTAGAATCCTGGTGATGAAGATGGCCGAGCCAGCGATGCTTAAGATCTTTCAGGTATGCTCGGCAATTTTTTAGTGAAAAACGCTTTTGAAGAGAACGGGTGTAACGAATGACACTGAAGCGGTCTTCATGTTTATTGGCTGGGGGGGGGGACGTGGCAAGAAATTTTCTGAAAGTAAAAAGTTTCTCCTCAGATCATGACAAAAGGAGGTGAATTCAAGGTTTTTTAAGGGGATATGGCGGCTAGATCATTCCAGAAAGGAGAACACCATGATTTCGAGGAGAAAATTTTTAAAGATCTCTGCTATGGCTGGTGCAGGTGTGATGTTGCCCATACGATGGGTTGGCAGAGGGCAGGCTTTCGCTTTTTCCCAGAGTCCATTAAACATCAGAAAGTTTGTTGTGCCTTTGCCTGGCCTGGGACCGAACGGCATCCCGGCTCTCACCCCAACTTCAGCAATTGATCCCGACACCGGGTTATTGACCGATTATTACAGCATCCAGATGGCGCCATTTTCCCAGCAGCTGCATCCCGATTTGCCTGGACCGACTAGGCTATGGGGATATTCCGACGCCGCCAATCCGGTGCAGAAATACCTTGGCGGGGTAATCGTGGCCCAGGAAGGCAGGCCGGTCAGACTCAAGGTCCAGAACAATCTGCCCAACAGTCATCCTTTGCCGGTGGACACCACCATCATGGGGGCCGAGCCGGACCAGCCGGTCAATCGCGCCACCGTTCATCTCCATGGCGGATTGCCACCCTGGACCAGCGACGGTACTCCCTTTTCCTGGTTTACCCCAAAAGGCGGGCCGGTCGGTGAAACATTCCTGAACGGAGCTGGACCGGGGACTGCGGAATACTATTATCCGAACCAGCAGAGCTCCCGCTTTATCTGGTACCACGACCATGCCCTGGGTATCACACGGCTCAACGCCTACGCTGGCCTGGCATCGGCCTACCTCATCCGGGACGCACTGGAGACGAAACTGATAAAATCATTCATCATCCCCTCAAACGAGATCCCCCTGATTATCCAGGACAAGACCTTTTTGACGAAAAAGGAACAGGCCAATTATCCCGTGAGCGGCGCCAAACCGGGTGATCTCTGGTATCCCTACCAGTACGAGAAGAACTCACTGGCAAATGGTCACGGCAGATGGGACTGGGGCGGGGACGACCCCGAAAATCCTGCAAACCCGGTGATGGAACCGCCGGCGATTGCCGAAGTACCGGAGTTTTTCAGCGATACGATCCTGGTAAACGGCACCTGTTATCCTTTCGTTGAAGTGCAGCCGCGGCACTACCGTTTCCGGATCCTGAACGGTTCCCAGGCACGGTTCTACAATTTGCAGCTCTATTATGACGACGGCACTGGCGAAGCCAATCTGGCAAAGCCCGGACCACGGATGATCCAGATCGGGACCGAAGCCGGTTTTCTCCCCTTCCCGGTGGCGCTCAACAACCCGCCGGCGCAGATCGCCTTCGATACCAACCCGAACAGCCCGACCTTCGGCAATGCCATCAGGTACAATCTCCTGATGGCGCCGGCCGAGCGCGCCGACGTGATCATCGACTTTTCCAAGGTTCCGGTCGGGGCCAGACTGATCCTCTACAGCGACGCTCCCGCTCCTTTCCCGGGCGGAGAGCCGCGCAACGACTATTTTACCGGTGATCCGAACTTTTCTTCCACTGGTCCGGGTCATTTGAATCAAGGCGGTGCCCCTACAACCAAGACTGGATTGGGACCGAACACGCGGACACTGATGCAGTTCCGCATCATTCCCCGGGTCGGGGCGGCTGACCCACCGGCCATGAGCATCCTGGAACAGCTGGCAGTGGGAGGCAGCGGAAATTTCGGTTCCACCTACAGCGAGATACTGCCGCAAATTGTCAAGTTCGATCTGAAAAAGGCGTCACGAATCAGGGATCTGACACTGAATGAAGAGTTCGATGAATTTGGCCGCCTGATCCAGAAGCTCGGCACAAATGTACAAAACGGCGTGAACAATCAGGGTCTTAAAACCTGGGGAAGGGGCTACACAGATCCTGCAACCGAAATCACGCATGACGGGGATCTTGAAATCTGGCGCATCACCAACCTCACCGGCGATACCCATCCCATGCACTTCCACCTGGTCAACGTCCAAGTTCTCTCCCGCCAGGCATTTGATGAAGAAACCTTCAACGGGACACCCATCCTGCTGGGAACGCCCCGCGGACCGGATGCCAATGAGCGGGGCTGGAAGGAAACCGTCAGGATGAATCCCGGCGAGGTCACTACAATTGTCATGAAGTTCGATCTACCCAAAAATGCCCCCTATGTCCCGCTTAGTCCGAGAACCGGTGGACACGAGTATGGATGGCACTGCCACATCCTCGAGCATGAGGAGCATGACATGATGCGTCCGCTGGTCGTAATGCCATGATGTCCATGGTCAAAGCAGCATTCTTCGATATATGAAAGATCGCAGTCATCAGATTCCTGCATTGTGGCGTTCCAAAACCAATTGAATCCGATAACCGCTTTTGCTGTTATCGGATTCTTTTTTCTGCAGGAAACCTTGTCACCACTCAGCTGTGTCCAGTTTGGATTTTGCAATAAGCTCCCCCGCCCTCGACGGGAGGGGGGTGGGGGGTGGGTAAAGCTGCCATCTGCATCAGATGTGGCAATTTCTTTGACCAGCAATCACCTCGGTCTGACGAACAGCGTATGGATACTCTGCCCGACGCTGCCGCTACCATCAAACGCCACGGTCGTCGTCTGGCCGATCCCTTCAGCCCCGATGGTTGTCCGCGCCGCCATTCCCAGCCAGGGCCCGACCGGCTGGCGATGGAATCCGACCGTCATGTCGACCGGCACAAACGTCCAGGCGCTTATGTCCAGTTCGGCGCTGATTCCGTTGGCGGAGTCGATCAACAGGATCAGAGCCTCAAGCCCGTCCAGTTCCTGACCGGCAATCAGGGGGATGCGGGCTCTGGCCCAGACCGTGGCCGGTCCCAGGCGATCGAAGCCCCCCTCCGTAAAGCGCCACTCCAAAGAATCCGCATAGGGGCAGTAGCTGACGCCGGGCAGGAATTTCAGTTGCTGCGGATCCGGAAGAGGCGGCGCTACAAACGGATCCGCTACCGGCTCCGAAACGCCCGCTGCCGCTTCGAAGCGCCAGGCGTGGGCGATCAGGACCGGTTTCCCCTCCACCAGGTACTCTCCCCTCAGCAGCTCGATTCTCTTGCCGCCCCGCACCTTTTCAACACGGATCTGGCACGGCCTGACCGGAACCGATCCCAGTATTTCGATGGTGATTCTGGTGATTTTGAACGCTCCCGGCGACGGATGGACCCGCAGCGCATGGGTCAGCAGGGCCGAGGGGGGGCCGCCATGCTGAAACTCCGCCGACCATGGCCCGATGGTGGCTTCGGTCGGCTCGTAGCTGTTGTCGCCGGTTTTGAGAAAAAAGGCCGGGGAAAGGTTGAAACTGTTCATGGCACGCTCCTGGTCAGGAAACAGGGGCGATTGCCCCGAATATCATTGCGGTTCAGTGAGAAAAGGAGACCTCAGGCAGCCGGTTCATTTGCCAACCCGGGCAAGGGGCGTTTGTTGATGCCCGTCGCCTGCGCTGCCATCGCCGGAAAGTTTTTCCAGAGTAACTGCAAGCAAGCCCAGCTGCCGGACATTTTCCCGCCCCAACTCTGCTTCAACACGTTTCTGGGCGTTTTTCCAGCAGGGCATGGCCCGTTCGACTATTGTCCGGCCGGATGAGGTAACCTGGACGGTTCTCTCGCGCGGGTCCGAACTGGCTCCGTTTTCAATGAATCCCGACGCTTCCAGGGCTTTGAGGTTCCGTACGAGGGTCGTTCTGTCCAGCTGCAGAATTTTCGCCAGCCTGCTGATGTTCAGCGGACCAGAATGCATGATGTTCGCCAATGCGGAAAACTGGGTAACCTTCAAATCGACCGGTGCGAGGGCCTGATCGTAAACCCTGGTTATGGCGCGCGCTGCCCGGCGCACATTAACGCAGACACATACGCTGGGGCGATTGGCGGCCGGCGTGCCTGGTGAACTCTCGGTTGACATGATTTTATTCTCCTGACATACGTGTAGCTACACGCATACACGTTAGTGAGAAAGACGTCAAGGAATAAA